>JBGAUU010000001.1:0-190601 GCA_044228465.1 Cyclobacteriaceae bacterium | reverse complement strand
GCAAATCCAATACATCGGCTTGCACTTCGGGCATGGATTGTAAAATTTCTTTGGCCCAATGCACGCCCATTCCATAGGTGATGATGGAGAGTTGAGTGCCTTCGCTTACTAGTTTTGCCTTTCCGATTTCCACGGTGTAAAAATCATTGGGAATTTGATCTTTGACGGAGCGGTACAACAATTTGTGTTCGAAGTATAGGTATGGATTCGGATCTTCCAATGCAGCACACAACAATCCTTTGGCATCATACGGATTGGAAGGATACACAATTTTTAATCCGGGTGTGTGGAAGAACCACGCCTCGTTACTTTGCGAATGAAACGGTCCTGCTGCTGTTCCTGCACCCGTAGGCATGCGCACGACCACATCGGCAGCTTGACCCCAGCGCCAGTGAATTTTCGCCAGATTATTAACAATCTGATTGAAGCCTTCCGTGACGAAGTCAGCAAATTGCATTTCGACCATGGCCTTCACTCCTTTGATCGAAAGACCTAACCCCGAACCGATGATGGCGGCTTCGCACAAAGGTGTATTGCGCACGCGTTCTTTTCCGAATTTTTCTACAAATCCTTCTGTGATTTTAAAAACGCCACCATATTCTGCAATGTCTTGACCCATCAATACCAAGTTCGAATGACGCTCCATACTTTGACGAAGGCCATCGCTGATGGCATCTATGAATCGTTTTTCGGATGTTTGATCTGATGCAGGCGAAATAAGTTGTTGCTGAAAAGGAGCGTACACATCGTTTAATTCAACTTCAGTGCTTGCCACCGGATGAGTTTCTTCAAAGGCAACCGCCAACCCGTCTTCAATTTCTTTCTTGATTTTTTTACGCGTGGTGTCGATGAATTTTTGATCGATAATTTTTTCGCTCACCAAAAACTTCTCGTAATTGTCGAGTGGATCTTTTTGTGCCCACTCGTCCATTAATTTTTTCGGAACGTATTTGGTTCCGCTTGCTTCTTCGTGGCCGCGCATGCGGAATGTAATGCACTCTAATAAAATCGGGCGTGGATTTTTTCGCAAGCTTTCAGCCAGCGATTTTACTTTGTCATAAACTTCCAACACATTATTTCCATCTACCTGCACGCCTTCAATGCCGTAGCCGATTGCTTTATCGATAAATTGTTTGCACCGAAATTGTTCGCTGCTGGGTGTGCTCAATCCGTATCCATTGTTTTCGATCACAAAGATGACGGGCAAATCCCAAACGGCAGCTACGTTGAGTGCTTCGTGAAAATCACCTTGGCTGGTACCGCCATCTCCATTGAAAACAACGGTGACTTTATTTTCTTTTTTTAGTTTGGTGGCTAACGCAATTCCATCGGCTACTCCGTTTTGCGGACCGAGGTGCGAAATCATTCCTACAATATGATGTTCGTTTGTTCCAAAGTGAAAAGAGCGATCGCGTCCTTTGGTATATCCGCTCATTGTGCCCTGCCACTGCGCGAACAGTTTGTCGAAAGGCATATCGCGACCCGTGAATACACCCAAATTGCGGTGCATAGGAAGAATGTATTCATCCTTTTCCAAAGCGGCCGTAATACCAACCGAAATAGCTTCTTGTCCAATTCCGCTAAACCATTTGCTGATTTTGTTTTGGCGCAACAGGATGAGCATTTTCTCTTCAATCATGCGTGGCTTTAAAAGCCGCTCATACAGGTTTTGAAGCGTTTCGTCTGAGTGCTTTTTTCGGAGGAATTTCATAGAGATATAATTACACTCAAAGTTAATGGAGTTTTCATCTCCAAAAACAGCCTCCGAGGTAATTACTTAGATCGATCGGGAATACTATCCCTTCACCATCTCTATATCCGGCTTGCTTTCGTCTGTCAGTTTTACCTTGCCGCGCTCGTTGCGTGTGATACGCGAGTACAACGAAATATTTTTATCGAACAGAAAGCGGAAGAATAATTTAGTCCATGATTGGTGTGACTTTAATGTGTCGTAATAATCTGGAGCTTGTTTCTTGAGGTCGGGAAGTTTATTCCATGGCACAGAAGGGAAATCGTGATGCTCGTTGTGAAAACCTACGTTGAAAGCCAATGCATTTAATGGGCCGTAGTAGCTATAGGTCTCTTGTTTTTCATCTAATGTAAGGTAGTGTTCTTGAATCCAACGAGCACCCAATGGATGTAATCCCACGGAAAAGAAGAAACTGAGTAACATGAATATCAACGCTTTCGGGCCAATCAACATCCAGATCGCTACGTTGAAAGCAATTTGAACAACCCAGTTTGCCACGATCCAGCCATCTACCGGTTTGATTTCTTTTAAACGGAATGTGCGGATAACTTGAAACACGGGGAATAAAAGAAGCCAAAGTGCTTTACCGAAAACGGAATTGTTGATCATACGCGCTTCCCAAAAATCTGGAAGATCGGCATCTAACTCGTGAACGCCCTGAAACGAGTGATGCTTGATATGGTAACGGAAAAATGAAATGGCGCTAGGCATGGTGTGCGGCAAGTTCGCAATAATGCCTGCCACGTAATTAGCGCTCTTATTCTTGAACAAAAGATGGTGAGAACATTCGTGAATCATCACAAATAGCGCATGGTTAAAGAATGCGCCTACTCCATAGGCTACCAGCACGACTAACCACCATGGACTATCTTTCAGGAAGTAGGAAATCAGAATCATGCCGCCTACCAAGCCTAAAATGGCCAGTAGAGTGAGCGGATTTTTGCCAAAAAGTTGTTTTACCTCCGGATGTTTCGAAAGAATTTCTTTAGTGCGTATGCGATGTGGTTCTGATGATTCTGAGAAGCGAAATGATTGTTCTGCCATGACGATTAAATTAAGACTGCAAAGATACTTACTTTTCTCTCTTAACAGAGTTTGCCATCCGATGTTTTATGCGAGCTTTTCAATAGAGACAAAAATCCAAAAACTAACCTTATTTTTGATGCCATATGATTCGATTTGAAGAGTTTACTTTGGCCAATGGGTTGCGCGTGATTGTTCATGAGGACAACACCGTTCAGTTGGCGGTGTTAAACATTTTGTACGATGTAGGATCACGCGATGAAGAACCCAATAAAACCGGTTTCGCTCATTTGTTTGAACACCTGATGTTTGGAGGATCGGCCAACATTCCAAGCTACGATGAACCGTTGCAATTGGTAGGTGGAGAAAATAATGCCTTCACCAGCACTGATATTACGAACTATTATTTGACCGTACCGGCCGCCAATATTGAAACCGGATTTTGGTTAGAAAGTGATCGAATGCTCAGCCTTTCTTTTGATCCGCAGGTTTTAGAAGTGCAGCGCAAAGTGGTGATTGAAGAATTTAAGCAGCGTTACCTTAATCAGCCCTATGGCGATGTGTGGTTGAAGCTCCGTCCATTGGCATACGAAAAACATCCATATCATTGGGCTACCATTGGCAAAGAAATCAGTCACATCGAAAATGCGACCATGGATGATGTGAAACATTTTTTCTTTAAGCATTATGTGCCAAGTAATGCCACACTAGTGGTAGCAGGTAATGTGAAAGTAGATCAGGTTCGCAAGCTGGCAGAAAAATGGTTTGGTTCTATTCCTCCCGGTCAAAAGCCAACTCGAAATTTACCGTTGGAACCAGTGCAGTTGAGGAAACGTGTCCAAACGGTGGAAGCGAAGGTGCCCGCCAATGCCTTGTACAAAACTTGGCACATGGGCGGACGCTTTGATGCGGACTATTATGCTTCCGATTTTTTAAGTGATGTGTTGAGTCGAGGTCACTCAAGTCGATTGTATCAAACGTTGGTGCAAGAGAAAGAAATTTTTACTTCCATTTCTTCTTTTGTGATGGGATCTATTGATCCGGGTTTACTCGTAGTGAGTGGTAGAGTGAAAGATGGTATTGATTTTAAAGATGCTGAAGCCGAAGTAGAAACGATTTTACAACAAGTAGTGCAGGACGGAATTACTTCGGAGGAATTAGAGAAAGTAAAAAATCAGGCAGAAGCCAGTTTGAAATTTGGCGAAGTGGAGGTTTTGAACCGCGCCATGAATCTGGCATTTGCTTCGCTATCAGGTAATGCCGATTTGGTTAATCAGGAAGCTGCTTTGATGGAAAAGATTTCGCTGGATGATATGCAGCGTGTAGCGAAAAGTATTTTAATGGAAGAGAACTCGAGTGTGATGTATTATCAGGCAGAGCGCTAACTCATTATTTCTAAAAGTTTAGTAAAAAATGAAAATTCGAGTAGGATTAGGATTTGATGTTCATCAATTAGAAGTAGGTCGCGATTTTTGGTTAGGCGGTGTACTGCTTCCGGCTACCAAAGGGGCTGTCGGTCATTCTGATGCCGATGTGTTGATTCACGCCATTTGCGATGCGCTGTTGGGCGCAGCCAACATGCGTGATATTGGTTTTCATTATTCGAACAAAGATCCGCGCTGGAAGGGAAAAAATTCTACTTTCTTTTTGGAAGATGTTACCCGCATGTTGCTCGAAAAAGGTTGGCGCATTGAAAATGTGGATTGCACCCTCACGCTGGAAAATCCCAAGGTAAATCCACACATTCCTGAAATGAAAAAAGTGTTGGCTCCACTCATGAATTTGACAGAAGAAGATATTTCCATTAAAGCTACCACCAACGAATCGATGGGATACGTGGGCAGAGAAGAAGGTGTGAATGCCTATGCGGTGGCTCTGATTCGCAAAGAAGAATGAGTGAAGTTACTCTCTTTGAAACAAAGGATGGATCGAGTTCGCTTTTGCACACTGAGCTGAATGAAACCTATCATTCCACACATGGCGCGCTACAAGAATCGATTTATGTTTTTATCGAAAGAGGGTTTGCCGAAGTTGTCAATCAGAGTAAGAAACAAATCTCCATTTTAGAAATTGGGTTTGGCACCGGTTTGAATGCGCTGCTCACTTTACTCGAAGCACAACGAAATCGCGTGAATGTAAGCTACGAAACATTGGAGGCCTATCCTTTGCCATCTGAAATCGTAACTAAATTAAATTATACACAACTGCTAGCCGCCAAAGAAGGCCCAACTGTTTTTCCACTTTTCGAAGCCTTGCACAGTGCCTCATGGAATGAAACGAATCATATTCGGCCGAACTTTACTTTGCTAAAACGAAATGAGGATTTGTTAAAGGCACCATTCCAAAAAGAAAAATTTGATCTTGTGTATTACGATGCCTTTGCACCCGATAAGCAACCGCACTTGTGGGAACTTCCGGTTCTTGAAAAAGTAGTAAGCGCGCTAAAGCCGAGAGGAATCTTTGTCACCTATTCTGCTAAAGGTCAACTGAGGCGCGATTTGATTGCACTCGGACTAACCGTAAAAAAATTGCCCGGACCACCCGGCAAGCGCGAGATGATCCAGGCAATAAAATAATTATTGAATTGGAATTACCCCAACGCTTCGACTTCTTCTACTTCCTCCGGCATCATCTTTTTGAATAGATTTTCGATACCCGCTTTCAACGTGATTGTAGAAGAAGGACAACCACTGCAGGAACCTTGCAAAGTTACTGTCACTTTTTTTCCATGCAATGAGTGAAATGTAATGGCACCTCCATCTTGTTCTACAGCAGGCCGGATATATTCGTCAAGAATGGTTTTGATTTTCTTGATCGTTTCTGTTTCTTCTTGTTCTTCTGCTGCAGGTGCTTTCAAATCTAAAATTAGTTTGCCTGATTCGAGGAAGCTCAAAATATGCTTTTTTAATGTGTCCTGAATTTCCATCCATTCCACATCTTCCTTTTTAGTTACTGTTACAAAGTTGCTCGCATAGAAAACGCGATCCACGAACGGATACATAAAAAGTTCTTGTGCCAAGGGTGCGTTTTCAGCTTCGGCCGGAGAAGGGAAATCGAAACTCATTCCTTCCGGAACCAGCATTTCATTCACCACAAATTTGAGTGAATTGGGGTTAGGATTTGACTCCAAATATATATGAAGGGCTTTGGGAGCAGGTTTTAGCATAATTCTAATTTTATTGAGCAACAAAATTAGTCAAAATAAGTTCTGCGCGAACTCAAATTCCTTTGACGAAAGCCCGGTATGTGTTTTCGATTTATTAGTTCTTCAAACTTACCTTAACCAAAACTGGCAAGTGATCAGATGGATAGTACGTACCGTCATGATCGGTAAGAACCTGATACGATTCTGTTTTCCACGCTGCTGAGTGAAAAATATAGTCGATGGTTTTGCAGGTCATGGCGTTTACCGTAAAACCACAAAACGTGCCAACGGCAGAATCTGCAGGACGAGTGTCGTAGAACCTCATACCGATTTCATTGATCATGTTCTGATATGGTGGTTCGGTTGGCTCTGAATTAAAATCTCCTGTGATGATGACCGGCATTGTTTTGTTGGTGTGCGTGTAGCCTTCAACAAATCCTTTGATAAGGATCGCGCTTTTCAATCGAGCCTCTTTGCCAATGTGATCGAAGTGTGTGTTGAGCACCAAGAAGATTTGACCTGAAGTTTTATCTTTTAGATGAGCATAAGTGGCTACACGCGTAATGGCTGCATCCCAACTTTTGCTTCCGGGCACATCGGGTGTTTCTGATAACCAGAAAGTACTTTGCTTTATCACTTCAAATTTTTCTTTCTTATAGAAGATAGCCGAGTATTCTCCTTTTTCTTTTCCGTCATCGCGGCCCACGCCCACAAAAGTGTATTCGGGCAAACCGCTTTGCAAATCCTGCATTTGGTGATGCAGCACTTCTTGCACACCTAGAATATCTGGATTGTTTTTACGAATCAACCCGATCAATTTTTCTTTCCGATTCGGCCACGCATTCCCGCCATCGGCCTGGGTGTCCAAGCGGATGTTGTATGTCATCACTGAATAAGTTTGGGCGAGTGATACGTAACACATGAGCGTGAAAAGAATGGAAGCAAAGATTTTCATAGATCTGATATGGTTTTCCAATTAATGATGGAATAGTTTTTATGTTTTTTGGCTTCGCCCGAATAAACGATATACCCTTCGGTTTGCCCGGTTAGCTTTTGCCAATAGTTAAGCCCTTTGAAGAAATCCATGTTTAACGTGGCTGCCGATTTAATCTCGACAGGAATTTGCGTAGTTCCTTGATCAATGAGTACATCTATTTCATTTCCACTGCTATCGCGCCAATAGAACAGGTTGCTGCGCTGCCCTTTGTTAAAGCGATTTTTGAGCATTTCAACAATGATAAAATTTTCAAACAGCGCACCCCGATATCCGTGATTGATTATTTCACTATAATTTTTGATCCCTAATAAATAACAAGCTAATCCCGTATCGTAAAAATAAAGCTTGGCAGATTTTGTCAATCGCTTATTAAAGTTTTTATAATACGGAGGAAGTGTGTATACAATGTAACTGGCTTGTAAAATATTCAGCCACGATTGTACCGTTTTATAATCCACTCCGGTATCATTACCAAGACTAGTCAAGTTAATTTGTTGACCAATGCGTCCGGCACAGAGATACACAAACCGTTGAAAGGTATTGAGGTCAGTAATATTTTTTACTAACCGCACATCGCGCTCGACATATGTTCGTACATAACTGGAGAACCATGCTTCGGGATTTATGCGATCATGTACCACGGATGGATAACCTCCAAGAAAAAGATGTTCTTCAATTGAGGTTGGGGGTTGCGGAGTCCTTTCACTTTCGTTGATACTGAAAGGAAGTAAATCTAAAAATCCGACCCTTCCCGCAAGGGATTGAGAAATCGATTCGAGAAGTAAAAAATTATTGGATCCGGTAAGGATGAATTTTCCTTTTTCATCGCTTGAGTCTAAAATGCCTTGCAGATAAGAAAAAAGTTCGGGTGCTTTTTGGATTTCATCCAGTATGGCTCCATTAGGAAATGCTGTAATAAATCCTACCGGATCTTGTAAGGCTAGGTTTCGATCATTTGGGTTTTCAAGAGTTACGTATGGCTTATCAGGAAAAATCGATTTTGATAAAGTAGTTTTTCCGCTTTGCCTGGGCCCAGTAATAGCAATCGCCTTAAACGAAAGCGATAAATTTCTGAGTAACTCGATGGAATCCCTGGATATCATTCATGCAAATTAGGAATTCAATTCCTAATTTGCAATATATATTAATAATCAATTAGTTACGATCAATTTTAGGCTACTTTTCCTCCTCTACCAGCTCACCTTCCCACTTGCTTACCACCGCAGTGGCAATGCTGTTACCGACCACATTGGTAGCGCTGCGCCCCATATCCAACAAGGGATCAATACCTAATAAGAGAGCAAGTCCTGCTTCCGGAATATTAAAAGTGGCTAGTGTGCCGGCAATGACAACCAACGAAGCGCGCGGTACTCCTGCTATACCTTTGCTAGTCAGCATCAACACGAGCAACATACTCATTTGAGTAGCCATTGATAACTCAATGCCGTACGACTGTGCAATAAATAACGAAGCGAAAGTCATATACATCATACTGCCATCCAGGTTGAAGGAATAGCCGAGGGGCAACACAAAACTGACAATCTTGTCTTTGCATCCAAATTTTTGCAATAACTCCATCGTCTTCGGAAACGCAGCTTCGCTACTGCTTGTACTGAACGCAAGAAGAATGGGTTCTTTTATTTTGCGCAACAATGCAATGACACGTTTGCCAATGATCAGCGATCCGGCCAATGCCAGTACAATCCATAAAATCAACAAACCCGAGTAGAACTCAGTAATGAAAATGGAGTACGTTTTCAAAATACCTAACCCTTGCTTGGCGATGATGGCTGTCATGGCACCGAACACGGCTACGGGTGCGAAGTTCATGACATAGCCAGTTACTTTTAAAATAACATGCGCTATTGCATCCATTGCTTTGATCACAATTTTTCCTTGTTCGCCAATGGCGGCTGTGGCTACACCAAAGAAAAGAGAGAATACAACGATTTGTAAAATTTCATTTTTCGCCATAGCGTCAATGACGCTGGCGGGAAACACGTGGTATAAAAAGTCTTTCAGTGAAAGACTATTGTGAGCAAGACCTATTAAAATCATCCCCAACAACAAGCTGGTTAAAGATGCTCCAATGAACCACAACAAAGTCTTTCCGCCAATGCGCCCCACAGAATTGATGTCGCCCAGCTTGGCTACACCCACCACCAGCGTGGTGAACACCAGTGGCGCGACAATCATTTTAATCAGCCGAAGAAAAATATCAGCCAAGATCGAGAAGGGTTCCACTTTTTTATCGCGCGCGGAGATAACAGCGCTACGTTCTTTGACAATGGATTTTTTTTGTTGCTCCAACGAAACCATTGCAACGCTATCGGAGGTCTTGGATAGCTCATGCTGTGTTTGCTGCAACCTTTGTTCGAAGGCTTCTATTTTTGTGTTTTCATCGGCCACATAACTTTTGTTGAGCGCGAAGCCCAAACCAATGCCCACCACTAAGGCAATGATGATGTAAAGAGTCAGTTTACTTTTCTTGGGTGAAGTGGTTTCCATAAATCAATAATGTGTGAGTTAGTAAAGCTAAACTTTTGAAGCCTTATTTCGCAATAAAAAATCAGCCAGCACGAGTGCAGCCATGGCTTCTACAATCGGCACGGCTCGTGGCACCACACACGGATCGTGTCTGCCTTTGCCGGAAACAACCGCTTCATTGCCTTCTTTGTCAACCGTAGTCTGATCTTGCATGATCGTAGCCACCGGTTTGAAAGCTACTTTAAAATAAATGTCTTCGCCATTGCTGATGCCGCCTTGCACGCCACCGGAATGATTGGTTTTCGTGCGGATTTTTCCGCCTTCGTTTAAAAACTCATCGTTGTGTTGTGAGCCTCGTAACTCTACTCCTGCAAAGCCACTTCCATATTCAAAACCTTTTACTGCATTGATGCTGAGCATCGCTTTGCCCAACTCCGCATGCAGCTTATCAAAAACCGGTTCGCCTAAGCCGACCGGAGTATTTTTAATCACACAACTCACCACACCACCAATCGTGTCGCGGTCTAAGCGCACCTGATCAATGAGGGTAATCATTTTTTCCGCTGTGGCGGGATCGGGGCAGCGCACGATGTTGTCTTCCGTTTTACGGAGATCCAATTGCGTGTAGTCAGGCGCTTTGAGTGTTCCTACCTGCGATACATACGCATTGATTTCCACTCCGAGCTTGCGAAGCAACAATTTAGCAATGGCACCAGCTGCTACGCGCGCAGCGGTTTCGCGTGCCGAACTTCTGCCGCCACCGCGGTGATCGCGAATGCCATACTTTTCCTGGTAGGTAAAATCCGCATGCGAAGGGCGGAACGTATTTTCAATGTGACTATAATCTTTGCTGCGTTGATCCTGATTTTCGATCACTATGGCAATAGGCGTGCCGGTCGATTTACCTTCAAATACGCCTGAGAGAATTTTAAAGCTATCGTCTTCTTTGCGTTGTGTAGTGATTTTAGATTGACCAGGCTTTCTGCGATCTAATTCTGACTTAATGAAAGCTTCATCGATTGTTAACCCGGCCGGGCAACCATCAATAACAACGCCAATGGCCGGGCCGTGACTTTCACCAAAAGTGCTGATCTTAAATAGAGTTCCGTAATTATTTCCCATGCTACTTCCGGAAGATCATAAATACTGAGGCTCCCAGAATGAGCAAGATAAAAACATTCAACGCAATTTTCTGCCCGTTTTTAGAAATAGCAGACTTTAATGTATTGTCGGCTGCATCGGCCCGATCATAAAATGATCCTAAGTTATTGCTTTCAATGGCTTGATTTTTCTGACTTTCGCCAATGACAGTGACCACCTGTTTGGATTTGAGTGTATCGTACTTTCGTGTATTCGGATTAAAGTAAACCCACTGAAAATAATCGCCCAATTGGAAAGTGCCTGGCTCTTTTGGAATCATAAAATAGCTAAACGATTTGTCACCGGAAACATGCCCCGCATCGCGAGTTATGTTTTGTTTAACGTTGGGCTCGTAAATATCAAAGCTGTTGTTCGGAGCAATTTGCGGCTTTTCAATTCCTGAAATATTTCCCTCACCATAAATGGTAAAGTCGTAGCCCACGCTTTGTCCGGTTTCTAAATTATTTTTTGCCAACCGCTCTTCCAACCGATATTCACCCACTGATACGGCATCACGCAAGGGGTGTGGAGGCAGCTCTCGTACTTTTACACTTTTTGGTTTGGAGTGAAAAGTTTTAAAATCTTCTTGTCGGTTTTGTCCAAAGAATGAAGGGTTCTTGGCTACTTTGAATTTGATCATTTGCAAACCTACGCTCGGAAACTGAACCACTTGCGCATTGAGTGGATAGAAAGTGGCTTGATAAATTTTGTATTGCGTATAATTTTTACCGTTGATTTGAATGGGTTCACCTTCAATGCTCTCGATGTTGAAATTTTCTTCCCAGCAATTGGCTGGTTTTAGTTTTTTTAGGATTTCGCCTAATTGTTTCCCCAGATCATGAAACTGCATGGGTGCCCGATTACTCTCAGCCACCAAAAACGAAAGTGTAGCCGTAAATCCTTCGCCAACATATACTTCGTCTTTGCTGGTAGTTAAGGCCAGCAGCGCATCTTCTTTTACGTCTACAAACTCAGGTGTTCCCCTGCCAAAAAAGTCATCGCGCGAGTCGCGATCAAAAAAACTACGGAAAGGATCGGATTGTTGCACTTGCACGGGCGGACCGACCTTTACTTTTTTCCCGGTAACGGAATAAAGTTGATCGTTTACTTTCATCTTGAAGGAAGGAATGTTGACCGTTCCCTGGCGAGTGGGTACGTAGGTCATAATGATGCTCTGAGAAGAACTCATCTGCCCGTTGATGATACTCGTTTGCGAAGAAGACGAGGTACCTCTTTTTTGAAATCCATCTAAATCTGGAAAATTGTCATAGCTTCTCAGGCGGTCATTATTAACTGTAATGGTGATGGTCCACGCCTGGTTTTCGCCAATTTCGTTAGGCCCCAAATCAATCTGCACACTTTGTCCCATTGTCCAGCCGGCCAAAAGACAGCAAAAAATCAAAAAACCGCTTCGTATCATAAATTTTCAATGTTGCAATTAGCATCGCAACTCGTTGCAATACAAAATTAAAATCTTCTTTCTAGTATTAAACCTGTTTTGTACTTTCATGTGCTGGTGTTTCAGCAAACGCGCTTTCGGAAGATGTAGAAACTAGTTGTAAAGTTTGAATGATCTATTTCGAAGGCGGAAAATTGATTTTAATGGGCACAAATCGGTGGATAGTCGATTACTAGTAATCGTAAGCAACTACCAGCCAATTTCATCGTTGTAATTCTAACTATTCAAAAAGTGTTAAGCAGTAGAATGAAAATGCTCAATTATGTCAAAAACATCCTCAGCCGAGTGAGTTTTGACGCACGGCTCTTTGAAAAGGAGCTTAGAAAGGCCATCAAAGTTTTGATAGCCGAGGAAATACAGGAGCTCAGAAATTGGTGCTATGCCAATTATGGGAATGAGCATCGGGCAATTTTAAACCGATGTTTTGTGGTTGCTTAATTTTAGTTCTGAGAAAGAAAAAAGTGAAACCCTGGCGAACTGCCGGGGTTTTTTATTGCGCTTATTTTTTGATCATCGCCACATTCATCATCAAACATTTGCTTTTCGCTCGCTATCTTTCTGAACCTAAATCGTAAAATATGATAAGATTCATTTTTCCCTGCTTGCTGCTGTTTGCTTCCATTGTAACAATGGCCCAACGCGGTATTTCGCCATCGGATATCTATCGCTTAAAATCCATTAACGATCCCCAAGTTTCGCCCGATGGCAAATGGGTATCTTACGTTTTGTCTACTCCTGATTCCGCGAAGGATAAATCCGATGCTGATATTTGGATGATCAATTGGGAAGGCACCGAATCGGTTAAACTCACTGCTAGCAAAGAAGGAGAAAGCCGGCCACGTTGGTCCCCCGATGGAAAGTATCTCACTTTTATGTCATCGCGCTACGAGACAAAGTCATCGCAAATCTGGCGTATGGATAGGCGCGGAGGTGAAGCAGAAAAACTAACCGACTTGAAATTCAGCATCAGCGATTATGTGTGGAGCCCCGATGCAAAAAAAATAGCATTGGTTATTCAAGATCAGGAGTCGAGTGATGAAGCTGAGAAAAAGAAAGCAACTAAACCTATTATGATTGATCGCTATCATTTTAAATCAGATGGCGAAGGGTATATGGAGCGCAAGCGAAATCACCTGTATGTTTTTGATGTGGAAACCAAAAAGATTGACACGCTTACGCGTGGAGACTTTGATGAAGGAAATCCGGTGTGGTCACCTGATAGTAAAAAGATCGTATTCGTTAGCAACCGCACAGCCGACCCCGATCGCAATGGCAATACCGACTTGTGGGTGATGGAAACGAAGAAAGGTGCAACGATTAAACAACTCACCACTTGGCAAGATTCAGACACGAGTCCGGCTTGGAGCCCAGATGGAAAATGGATTGCATATTTGAAATCGCAAACTCCGGAATATGACATTTATGATCAACCCCAGTTAGCACTTATTCCGGCAGAGGGCGGAACTCCCAATATATTGAACGCAAAATTAGATCGCGATGTATCAGCACCCCGCTGGGCTGCCGATAGCAGATCTGTTTTTGTGTCGGTAGAAGATGACCGCAGAAGTTATGTTGCCTCTTTTGATTTGGATGGAAACATGATGAAGCACACAAGCGGTGATCGCACGTTTGCCGGATTGCAGCGTGGAGCTAACAACACTTGGGTGGGCTTATCCAGCGACCCGGCAACACCCAATGAAATTTATGTATTGGAGAACACTGCGATCCGTAGGCTCACACACATTCACAACGATTTCTTGAAACCATTGGTGTTGGCAACTGCTGAAGGATTTTCATCTAAAAGTAAAGATGGCACAATCGTCAACGGTTTGTTGTATTGGCCCGCTAATCAACCCAAAGACAAAAAGCTTCCGCTGATTTTGTGGATCCATGGCGGCCCTACTTCACAAGATGATTTTAGTTTTGATTTCATTCCTCAAATTTTTGCTGCGAAAGGATATGCGGTAGCCACGGTGAACTATCGCGGTAGCAATGGCCGAGGCATGGCATACAGCCGCGCTATTTTTGCTGACTGGGGAAACAAAGAAGTGATGGATTTATTGGGAGCCGTTGATTACCTCATTGCCACTGGTCGAGTAGACGCTGCGAAATTGGGCATTGGCGGATGGAGCTATGGAGGTATTCTCACAGATTATGTTACAGCAACTGATCCGCGATTCAAGGCAGCTGCGAGTGGTGCGGGTAGTGCATTGCAACTTTCCATGTATGGATCAGATCAGTACATTGCACAATATGAAAATGAATTGGGTGTGCCGTGGAAAAATATGGATAAGTGGATGAAAGTATCGTATCCGTTTTTAAATGTGGAGAAAATCAAAGCACCTACTTTGTATATGGTAGGCGAAAAAGATTTTAATGTACCGGCTGCGGGAAGCGAGCAAATGTATCAAGCGCTCAAGACGCTTGGTGTGCCGACACAATTTGTAGTTTATCCCGGCCAACATCACGGCATCAGTGTGCCGAGCTATCAGAAAGATCGGTTGACACGCTATTTGGAGTGGTATAACAAATACATCAACAAAGAAGAACTGAAAGATAAATTGCCTCCGAAGAAATAAGATTAAAGTAAGCGTGTCCGGTTAACAAAAACCAGACACGCTTCATTTTCATCTATTCATTCTTTAAACTGTCTACTGGTTTTGCAATTGCCGATTTGATTGCCTGATAGCCAACGGTTATTAAAGCGATTAGGACAGACGATATGCCGGCAGCGGCAAAAAGCATCCAACTCATTTCAATGTGAAAAGCATACTTATCCAGAAAATTCTGTGAGAAGTAGTATGCGATTGGGGCAGCGATGGCAAATGAAATTAGAACCAATTTTAAGAAGTCGGTGGAGAGAAGCAATACAATATTGTTAACGGTCGCACCCATTACTTTGCGAATACCGATCTCCTTGGTGCGTTGAATGGAAGTAAACGAAGCCAATCCAAATAATCCGAGGCAACAAATGATAATGGCAATGCCCATGGCGGTTGAAATAAGCTGCGACATGTTTTGCTCGTTGGAGTAAAAATTCTTGATCGTTTCATCCACAAAAGCATATTCGAAGGGATCATCGGGATACACATTTTTCCATGCTTGTTCCAGCTTAGCTATTCCGGCTTGATAGGTGCCATCTTTTTTTTGAAGTTTCAGGCTAAATGAATAGAAGTTGTTTGTTTCGCAAGCCATGTATACCGGCTTGTATTCAGCCACCAGCGACATGATGTGGAAATCTTTCACCACACCTACAATCGGGTAGGTATTTTTATTCTGGATGAGTTCTTTTCCAATGGCTTCTTCGGGTGTTAGGCCGAGTTCTTTGGCGTAGGTCTCGTTGATGATTATTTCGCTCATCTTTTCTGATGGAGCCAAATTTCTCCCGGCTACCAATTGAATCCCATACAACGGTAAATAGTTCTCATCACCAAATTTTCGAAAAGCCATCGTTTTGATTTCTTCACTGCTGCCTTTGTAAGTAAGCTCGTTGGAACTATACCCATTTTGTGCAGGTGGGCCGCTGCAAAACGAAATAGCTTCTACTTCTTTTAGTTTTGCCAATTCATTTCTAAAAACAGATCTTTTTGAAGCAGGCTGTTCCCAAGGAGTCCGAATGTTCACAATCGCATCGTGCGTAAATCCCAAATCTTTAGTTAGCATGAAATTGATTTGTGATAAAACAACGAACGTGCCGATGATTAAAACCTGTGCAAATCCAAACTGAAAAATGATGAGCGTTTTGCGTAGATAAGCTGTGCGCGAATTGGCACTATTAACATACGCTTGATTTTTGAGCGCCAATGCAGGCAAAAATGAAGAAAGATAAAATGCAGGGTAAAGCCCGGAAAGCATGCCTACCACTACGATCACTAAAGTGATAAACAACAAAATCTGCCATTGAGTTAAATCCAAGACTACACCGGCCGGAATAAACTTATGGAAGAAAATAAGACTGAGCTCACACAATGGTAATGATAGGAGCACGGCAAAAACAGTGAGTAAAATACTTTGTCCCAAAAATTGCCCCACCAATTGCGACCTCGATCCGCCCAACACCTTGCGCACACCTACTTCTTTAGCACGTTTGACGGCCTGTGCAGTTTCTAAGTTGATAAAGTTAATCGAGGCGATTAGTAACAATAATAGCCCTACAACAATAAGAGTTACCAGCGTAGATTTGCTTGCGGGCGTTCTGCTGCTGTCAAAGATTCCAAGCGTACCATTGAAATGCAAATCAGCGAGTAGCTGAAGTTTGTAGGTGAGAAACCAGCCGGCATCTTTGTTTTTTGCAACATAGGCCTCATCTACTTTTTTTAACTGTTGTTCAACCGAAGCAAGTGTTGAAGGGTCTTTGAGTTTGATAAAAAGTTGACTACTACTGTTTGTGTTTTCCCAGTTATTGAGTTCTAAATTTTGTTTCAGGAAACTTTGCTCAATCGTGTAAATAGAAATGAAATCAGTGAAGTCAAAATCGCTCTTAATCGATAAATCATTCACGATACCTGAAACTGTCAGCACAAGTGAATCATTATAATGAATGGCTTGCCCTATAATTTTAGAAGGCTCCGTTGTTTCAAAATATTTTTTTGCTTTGGAGGAGGTAAGAACAACCTGAAAAGGTTTACTGAGCGAATTAGAAGGCGAACCCTCTATCCATTGGTAATCTTTTAGCAGAGAGAAGTAGGACTCATCAACAATGGCAATCGTTTCCTGATTATCGAACTCTTTATTTTTATCAACTAATTTAACTTTGGCACTGTAGGTGTAAAGTGGGGCCACCACTTCAGTGCCACTGAACTGATCTTTTACCATTGCTTGCACGCCCGTGGTTACGCCCCGATTGGTACCATCGAAAGCGCCACTAAAGTTGGAGTAAACTCTAAAAATGCGATCGGCATCGCTTAAGTGATTGTAGCCAAATTCATAATTGACTAGCAGGAAAATAGTGAGACATGCACTGATGCCAACCGTGAGGCCAATCACATTGATGACTGTGTGCAGTTTGTTGTTGACTAGGTTGCGCCAGGCAATCGTAAAGTAATTCTTAATCATATTTTGTGTAAGATATAAGTTGTATTACCAACAACTAT
Source organism: Cyclobacteriaceae bacterium (assembly GCA_044228465.1). Classification (GTDB taxonomy): domain Bacteria; phylum Bacteroidota; class Bacteroidia; order Cytophagales; family Cyclobacteriaceae; genus ELB16-189. Next base: position 173,507 of record JBGAUU010000001.1, on the reverse strand, counting down.
TCCAAACTAAGCAAGCCTCGTGTTTTCGATAAATTCCGATGTTTTAGTGTTTTAAATTGTTACAAAACGGGCAAAAGTGTGCGCCTGCGGGCAATTTGTGTTTATTGTAAATCTGGAATCCAATTCCATTTTTGCAAGTTTTTGTAAATCTGGAATTCAATGAAATTGCCCTTATTGAAAAGCGATGTTACGCTGAAGCCCTTTTAGTTGTGTTCGCTTAACGGCTGAAAGTTCGAATAATTTTTTGAAAACATCTTCTGTAATCTCCCGCCAATCAGCAGGCTTCATTTTTTCCAGATCCGGATGGGGAGCAAATTTTTTTTCGTGGTGAGGTTTGGCAAACCGATTCCATGGGCACACATCCTGACAGATGTCGCAACCAAAAATCCAATTTTCAAATTTTCCTTTTACTTCAGCAGGAATTTCTTCTTTCAATTCAATGGTAAAATACGAGATGCACTTGCTCCCATCCACCACAAATGGTTGCGGAATGGCTTCCGTAGGACACGCATCCATACATGCTGTGCAAGTGCCGCAATAATCTTTTATAGGGCCATCAACCTCCAACTCCAGATCAATGATCAGTTCGGCTAAAAAGAAAAAACTACCCATCTCCCGATTCAATAAAAGCGAATTTTTTCCAATCCAACCAATGCCCGATTGCTGTGCCCACGCGCGCTCATGTACAGGAGCAGAGTCAACAAATGCTCTGCCACTTACTTCGCCTATTTCCTGCTGAATGATTTCTAAAAATTCTTTCAGTTTTTCTTTAATGACGAAATGATAGTCTTCGCCATACGCATACTTGGCAATTTTAAAAGAATCAGGATTGGCTTGAGCCAAATCTTTTTCGGGAAAATAATTGTAAACCAAACTCACCACCGATTTAGCACCTGGCACGAGCAGCGTAGGGTCGAGTCGTTTGTCGAAATGATTTTCGAGATAGCTCATCTTCCCTTGGTAGCCGCGCTTCAACCATTCTTCTAATCTCGGAGCTTCCGCTTCTAAGAAACCGGCTTTGCTGATCCCACAAAAAGAAAATCCTAGCCGATGAGCGGTTGACTTAATGAAATTTGTATGGTATGCTATGCTCAAAATGGTGATTCAAACTCAGTCAAACAACCCTGGTCTTTTCGAAATGGGAGCCACAATTTTCAAATGCTTGTAGGCCAACTCGGTTGCTTCGCGCCCGCGTGAAGTACGTTTGATGTATCCCTCCTGAATCAAGAAAGGCTCATACACTTCTTCAATAGTCTCAGCCTCTTCACCCACGGCTGTCGCGATGGTAGTTAATCCCACAGGGCCACCTTTAAATTTCTCGATGATGGTGCTAAGGATACGATTGTCCATATCGTCCAATCCATTTTCATCCACATCGAGCGCCTTCAATGCCATTTGCGCAATGGGTTTGGTAATGGTACCGTCTCCTTTTATTTGAGCAAAGTCGCGTGTACGCCTGAGCAAGTTGTTGGCGATACGTGGAGTGCCTCGGCTTCTGCGTGCAATTTCAAAGGCAGCATCGTCTACAATTGGTGTTGATAAGATGGAGGCTGACCGCTTCACAATAGTTGATAGCAACGCAGAGTCATAGTATTCCAATCGCGCGTTGATGCCAAAGCGCGCACGCAAGGGTGATGTAAGCAAGCCGGCCCGCGTAGTGGCCCCGATGAGTGTAAATGGATTGAGACCAATTTGTACGGATCGCGCATTGGGCCCGCTATCAAGCATGATGTCGATACGAAAATCTTCCATAGCCGAATACAAGTATTCTTCTACAATGGGGTTCAGCCGATGAATTTCATCAATGAACAACACATCATTGGTTTCCAGATTGGTCAATAATCCTGCAAGGTCGCTTGGCTTGTCGAGCACGGGTCCCGAAGTAATTTTAATACTCGAGCCCAACTCGTTAGCAATAATGAATGAAAGGGTTGTTTTGCCAAGACCGGGAGGCCCATGCAACAACACATGATCGAGCGATTCGCTTCGTTGTTTGGCTGCTTGCACAAACACCTTCACATTATCTACTACCTTTTGCTGGCCTGTAAAATCGGAGAAGGAGAGGGGTCGCAATGCCTTTTCCACATCTTTTTCGCCACTCTCCAGACTTTCGCCATCTGCTTTCAAATAATCTTCACGCATGTTCAAAATTCAAGATTTATCAGTCAAGATTCAAGCGAAGTGGGTTTTCTTCTGCTAATTTTGCCGCCTGATTTAAAAAAGATGAACAATCGTACGAAGAACGCAATCTATTCGCTCCTGTTGATCGTTGTTTTCGTTTCCATCTGGTGGTCGCGACAGCCGAAAAAAAATGCAGTTCCCGAGCCTATGAAGATCAGCGGCAAGACGATGGGCACCAGCTACAACATCACGTACTTTGATCCGCAACAGCGTAATTTCCAATCATCGGTTGATTCGTTGTTAGTGTTAGTCAATCAATCGATTAACAATTACGATCCCGAATCGGAAGTGTCGCGATTCAACAAGGGTACTGGTTCGTTTCAATTTGTTTTGCCTTATTTATCACCGCCAACCAAAAAAGCGTTGGAAGTAGCGCAAAGTTCAGACGGTGCGTTTGACCCCACGGTGATGCCTCTTGTTTACGCCTGGGGTTTTGGAAGCAAGAAAGACAAGCCGATTCCTATCAAAGCACAAATTGATTCCATTAAAGCTTTTGTAGGTTTTGAGAAAGTGCAGTGGACTGCGGCACAAATTACAAAGACCGATCCGCGTGCTCAGTTGGATTTTGGTGGCATTGGGCAAGGCTATGGTGCCGATGTGATTACTGAATTTTTGAAGGCGAAGGGAATTAAAAACATGCTGGTTGAGTTAGGAGGAGAAGGAATGGCATGCGGGATTAATTTAAAATCCGGAAAGCCGTGGGAGATTGGAATTTTGGATCCGGATTCGAAGCAAGACAGCTTGTTCTTTAAAGCGTATGTGAAGTTGCAAGACAAGTCGTTTACTACCTCCGGAAACTATTTTAACTATCGCATCATTGATGGTAAAAAGTATTCGCATACCATCGATCCGAAAACTGGTTATCAGGCAGAGCGAGCTATTTTAAGCGCTTCGGTTTTTGCTGCCGATGCGATCACAGCCGATGCGTGGGCCACCGCTTTCATGGTGATGGGCCACGAAAAAGCAATGGAGGTGCTGAAATCGCATCCGGAGTTGGATGTTTTTTTTATTTATAACACCACAGACGGAGTAAAGACATTTATCACTCCCGGAATGAGTAGCTTGATTGAGATCAAAGAAAAGTAGAACTTTAACTTTGGATGAAGCCATGATAAAGCCGATTTTATATCACAGCATCGAAGAAAAAAATCAGTTGGAGCGGCAAATGTTCAAAGCGCTTACACCTGAACAGGCATTGATCCGCGCATTGGATGTGATGGATTTGATGCTTCAATTGGAAAGAGCCTCGGGTAGGGAGCGAAAAAAGGAAGACGATATTGATTGGATTGTTCTGACACCCAAAAAATGATTAGTACTTATTAAGATTTCTCCAGTTATAAAACAGACCACCTCATTTTTGTTGTATCCGGAAGTTCTTTAACCCACTATGCCCATCTCCATTTACATTCTTTTTTTTATTGCACTAATAGCCGGAGCGGTTGCTTTCTATGTGCCGAAACTCAATACAGGCACCTACAAACTTTGGTTGGTGTTTGCCGGATCGTACTTATTTTCTATCACCATCATTCATATTTTTCCGGAGTTGTATACGCAAAGTCTGGATCCGGGAATTGTGGGAATATGTGTGTTGATCGGTTTTTTCTTGCAACAAGCATTAGAGTTTTTGTCAAGTGGAGTGGAACATGGGCACATCCATGTCCATGAAAAAAATCATCAACACAAAGAATCTTCTGCCATACTTGTATTGCTGGCTTTGTGTGTGCATGCCTTTCTGGAAGGAGGCTTACTGGCGCACCCGCGCACCGTCAACCATCACCATGATTCCAATACATTGTTATGGGGTATTGTATTACACAAGGCACCGGAGGCATTTGCACTGATGTCGGTTTTATTGTGTGAAGTAAAGTCCCGAACACGCGCTGTTTTTTTCTTATTCATTTTCGCACTGGCTTCACCACTTGGTCTTTTCTTATCCGACTATCTGCTGGCCAATCAATGGATGACTTCTCAGGCATTCACCATTTTGTTTGCCATCGTCAGTGGAAATTTTCTGCACATCTCTACCACGATTGTTTTTGAAAGCAGTGCCGACCATAAATTTAACGCCCGCAAAATGGGCGTTGCCGTATTTGCGACTGCCATTGCCATAGCCGCTGAATTGTTTCTATAAATTTCGCACAACTATTCTTCTTTGACTTGTTCGCTCGAATGCCTAAATTTCTTGCCATTCGATTTTTACTATGAACAATTTTCAAGATTATCTCGCTGAGTATCAACAAAGCATTTCCGACCCCGAAAAATTTTGGGCTTCGCAAGCAGACAATTTCGTGTGGAAGAAAAAGTGGGACTCTGTTCTGCAATGGGATTTTCACAAGCCTGAAGTGAAGTGGTTCCTCGGAGGCAAACTGAACATTACTGAAAATTGCATCGACCGGCATTTACCCCAACGTGCCAACCAAACAGCTATTCTGTGGGAGTCGAACGATCCGAAAGAACCATCCCGAAACATAACGTATCAGCAATTGCACGAGCAAGTGTGCAAAGTGGGCAACATGCTCAAAGCACAAGGTGTGAAAAAAGGCGATCGTGTCTGTATCTATATGCCGATGGTGCCGGAGACTGCTTTTGCAATATTAGGGTGCGCCAGAATCGGAGCTGTTCACTCCGTAGTGTTTGCCGGATTTTCCGCAGGTTCATTGGCCGATCGTATTAATGATTCAGGCTGTAAAGTGGTGCTCACTTCCGATGGTGCTTTCCGTGGAGACAAGTCTATCAATCTCAAAGCCATTGTAGACGAGGCGTTGGACAAATCGCCTACGGTAGAAAAGTGCATCGTACTTGAGCGCACCAAAACAAAAGTCAACATGAAGCCAGCGCGCGATCTGTGGTGGCATGATGAGATGCAAAAGGTAAATGCACAATGTCCGGCAGAAGAAATGGATGCCGAAGATTTACTTTTTATTCTATACACTTCCGGCAGCACCGGCAAACCCAAAGGCATGGTCCACACCTGTGGAGGCTATATGGTCTATGTCGGTTACACATTCAAACAAGTTTTTCAATACAAAGAAGGGCAAGTGTATTGGTGTACAGCCGATGTGGGTTGGATCACCGGTCACTCATATATTTTGTACGGCCCACTTTCCAATGGAGCCACCTCACTCATGTTTGAAGGTGTTCCCAGTTGGCCTGATATGGGTCGATTCTGGCATGTGATTGAAAAACACAAAGTCAATATTTTCTACACGGCACCCACCGCCATTCGATCATTAGAAAAAGCACCCATTTCATTTGTTGAAAAATACGATTTGTCATCCTTGCAGATATTAGGTACTGTAGGCGAGCCCATCAATGAAGAAGCATGGCATTGGTATGATCACAATATAGGTAAAGGCAAATGCCCAATTGTTGATACGTGGTGGCAAACTGAAACCGGTGGCGTGATGATTTCACCGCTTGCCGGAATCACTAAAACAAAACCTTCATTTGCCACATTGCCGATGCCCGGTGTACAGCCGGCTGTGATGGATGAGAGCGGAAATGAAATGATGGGAAATGGTATTGAAGGTCGGTTGACGATCAAGTTTCCGTGGCCTTCTATGGCACGGACCATTTATGGAGACCACCAGCGATTCAAAGACACGTACTTCTCTACTTTTCCAGGGAAATATTTTACGGGCGATGGTTGTAAGCGCGATGAAGAAGGGTACTACCGCATCACGGGGCGTGTAGACGATATCATTATTGTGTCAGGTCATAACATGGGTACTGCTGAAGTAGAAAGTGCGATCGATGAACATTCGGCTGTTTGCGAGTCAGCGGTAGTTGGCTACCCGCACGACATCAAAGGTCAGGGCATCTACGCATTTGTGGTTACGTACGATCCTGTTCACGAAGAGAATCACCTCCGAAATGAAATTAAAGATGTGGTAGCAAAAATCATTGGCCCCATTGCCAAGCCCGATAAGATTCAATTTGTGAGTGGCTTGCCCAAAACGCGCTCCGGTAAAATTATGCGCAGAATTTTGCGCAAAGTAGCTGAAGGCGATACGTCTAATTTGGGCGATACTACAACGCTGTTAGACCCGGCTGTGGTGGAAGAGATTAAAGCAGGAGCTTTGTAAATTCGGTTGTTGTCCTAGATGCTGATAGTAGCGAATTTGATTTTTAGTATCTTTACCCTTGATGGATCAGATCATCTTAAAATTCCCTGAGCATACTCAATTCACGGATGATGAATTGTTTGATTTCTGTGCTACCAATGACTGGTTCCGCATTGAAAGAAACAAATCAGGGCAATTGATCATTATGTCACCATCCGGAAGTCTTACATCGAATTTAATCATGCGCATCAATCGTGAGTTATGTAACTGGAACGATCTGTATCCGCAGTATGGGTATTTATTTGAATCCTCCGCTGGGTTTAAGCTACCAGATGGAGCTGTATTTTCAGCTGATGCTGCTTTTGTAGTAAAAGATAAATGGGAAAGCCTCACCGTAACGCAGCAAGAGAAATTCGCTCCTCTCTGCCCCGATTTTGTTATTGAAGTACGTTCCCCATCCGATTCCCTTCCCCAATTAAAACTTAAGATGACAGATTGGATCAACAACGGCTGTCGTCTGGCCTGGCTCATCGATCCGATCAAACGAAATGCATTTGTTTACAATTCGCAAGGGTTGGTTCGAACCGTAGAAACATTTGACGACCAACTGGATGGCGCAGATGCAATGCCCGGGCTGGTGCTCGATCTCAGAAAACTATAAATTGAACTATAAATTGTAAGTACGTATGGCAATGGACATCACAGGCAAGGTGGTCAACCTTCTCCCGCTGCAATCAGGTCAGGGAAAAAATGGAGTGTGGAAAAAGCAAGAGTTTATTTTGGAAACACCGGGACAATATCCTAAAAAAGTGTGCCTTTCATTATGGGGTGAAAAAGTGGATGAGATCAAACTAACACCGGGTGAAACAATCACCGCTTCTGTTAATATCGAAAGCCGCGAATACAATGGCCGCTGGTACACCGATGTGCGCGCATGGAAAGTAGCAAAAGGATCAGGACCCTCAGGCGGTGGCCGCTCTGACGCTCCACCGGTTGGCGATGAACCATTCACTCCGGATTCCAGCGCAAGCGATGACTTGCCGTTTTAATTCATTTTCCTTTATGGAATTTTAAACAGAGTTGCATCATAGTGCTGAACTTAAGTCTTCGGCACTATGAAAACTCTACTCGGTTTCCTTCTCTCCATTTCTTTAGCTAGCGCAATCGCGCAAGAGCAACATCAGGAAGTTTCTTCGAAAGTAAAACAGGTTACCGTTTTTTTAAATGGCGCCCAAATAACAAGGCAGGCCTCGATTCCTATTGCAGCCGGTGTTACCTTATTGAAGTTTAAAAACCTAGCGCCTCGCATACAAGAGCAAAGCATTCAAGCCGAAGGCACCAGCGGTGTCAGAATTTTGTCAGTATCCTTTCAGATAAATCATATTGAAGAAAATAGAAAGCCTGAGAAAATAGCCGGCTTAGAAGCGGAACGAAAGAGACTCAACAGTTTGCTCAAACAAGAACAATTGCAAGAAGAAGTTTACAAAGAGGAAGAGGTCATTCTCAAAACAAATAAATCCATTGGAGGAACTTCCAAGGGTGTTGAAATTGAGCAGCTAAAAGTGGCAATGGATTATTTTCGTCAGCGTTTGATTGATATCAAACAGCATCTTTTCGATATCGACAAAAACATTCGGAAGCTAAACGAAGAACTAACGAAAGTAGAAGCGCAATTGCGCGAGCAAAGTGTTTCAAAAGAGCAATCCAGCGGAGAGATAACAGTAAAAGTTTCTTCGAAGGTGGCAACGCAGTCGAGCATTTTGTTGAAATACTTAGTAAACGAAGCCAAGTGGTTTCCTTCGTACGATATAAGAGCTAAAAATGTGGAGTCGCCTGTGGCCATTACCTACAAAGCTAATGTATCGCAGCAGTCTGGCGAAGATTGGGAAAACGTGGAACTCACCATTTCATCAGCCGATCCATCCATAGGTGGCGAACGCCCTTTTTTGAAAACTTGGGTGCTTGGATTTAATAACTCATATAGTGGAAATTCACCCATCCGAATTCGTGGCATTTCTACTATCAGAACAGACTCCAATTCATTTGTACAAGGCATTGTTAGAAGTGCGGAAGATGGTACACCGTTGCCGGGCGTAAATGTCATGATTAAAGGAAGTACGATTGGAACGGTAACAGATGCGGGCGGCAGTTACTTCCTCGCATTACCTTTTGATGCTAGCAGGTTGGTATTTTCGTTTATCGGAATGAAAACAGAGGAGATGGCGATCAGTGGAAGAAGGCAACTGGACATTAGTTTGAGTAGCGATGTTACACAACTAAGCGAAGCGGTTGTGGTGGGTTATGGTGTGAAAACTGAAAAACGATTATTGGGTTCAGCGGTCTCTACTCTATCTACTAGTGATGGTTATACCTACACACCTCGTGTTACCAAAACCTTAGTGGCCACTCCCATTGTCAAGCAAACAAATTTTGAGTTTACCATCGATGAACCATTTTCAATTAAGTCCGATGGCGAAGTCCGTACCACTGATATGATTGAGTACGAGTTACCTGCACTCTACGAATACTTTTGTGTTCCAAAGTTGGATACGGATGCATTTTTAGTTGCCAAGGTTTTAAGCTGGGATGAATATAATTTTTTGGACGGTGAAGCCAGTTTATTCTTCGAAGGTAAATTCATTGGAAAATCGGTACTCGATACACGTCACGCCAACGATACATTAACTCTTTCGCTGGGGCGCGATGCAAATGTGTTAGTGAAACGTGAAAAAGTGAAAGAGCTTACTTCCCGTCAGACAGTGGGCTCTAATCAAAAGGCGATCTATGCTTTTGATATTTCTGTTCGTAATAAAAAAGCGAACTCTATCTCCATCGTCATTGAAGATCAAATTCCAATTCCAAATACCAAGGAAATTGATATTGACAAAATAGAAGATTCAAAAGCCGCTTACAACGAGGAAACCGGTTTATTAAAATGGAGAAAAACCATTAAACCCGGAACGACCGAAACGATCAAGCTGCGCTATTCTGTTAAATTTCCCAAAAGCGCTGACATTCTGCTGGAATAAAAATAAAAAACCCGGCTCATCACCGGGTTTTTTCTGAATTCAAAATTCTATCTTCTGACTTTTCCTAGCTACCACATGCCTCGCAAGCATCCGGATTATCCAGTGAGCAAGCCATGTCGGCACGCTTTTGGTCGTAATCGGCTAGGGGCAATTGCTCGTATTGAATCGCTTGTTGATTTTCAGCAACCGCTACGGATTGAACAGCCATTACCGGTTCTGCAACGGTAGTTGGCGCAGCAGCTACGGTAGGCTCTTGCAACGCTGACTTATCCAACGTGAACTTGATCGCATCAGCAGCAGCGGTTGAACGCAGGTAATACATACCTGTTTTCAATCCTTTCTTCCATGCATAGAAGTGCATCGAAGTCAACTTACCGAAATTCGGATCAGTTAAGTGGATGTTCAAGCTTTGGCTTTGGCAGATATAAGCACCACGGTCGGCACTCATGTCAATAATCGCCTTTTGTGAAATCTCCCAAACGGTTTTGTAGATGTCTTTAATGTTCTGTGGAATTTCAGGAATAGCCTGCACCGATCCATTGGTTGAAATCAACTTCTGGCGCATGGTTTCGCTCCACAATCCCAGATTGATCAAGTCTTTCATCAAATGCTTGTTAGCAATGATAAACTCACCGGATAATGTTCTGCGGGTGTAGATGTTTGAAGTATATGGCTCGAAGCACTCGTTGTTTCCTAAAATTTGTGAGGTAGATGCCGTAGGCATCGGAGCAAGCAACAGGGAGTTGCGGGCACCGTTTTGTTTTACTTCACGCTTCAAATTTTCCCAATCCCATCTGCCGCTGTCAGGTGTTACACCCCACATGTCAAATTGAAATATTCCTTTTGAAATAGGAGAGCCTTTGAAAGTTTCATACGGACCGTCTTTCTTCGCTAATTCCATGGAAGCTTCCATGGCAGCGAAGTAGATCGTTTCATGAATGTCTTTATTCAAACCACGCGCTTCTTTTGAATCAAAAGGCATTCTTAATAAAATGAATGCATCCGCCAATCCTTGCACCCCAATACCAATTGGGCGGTGACGCATGTTGGAGTTTTTAGCCTCAATAACAGGGTAGTAGTTAACATCAATCACTTTATTCAAGTTGCGCGTAATCACCTTCGTGATTTCATACAACTTTTGGTGATCGAATTTTCCGTCTTCGGTTACAAACTTAGGCAGAGCAATGGAAGCGAGGTTACAAACCGCTACTTCATCAGGCGAAGTGTACTCGATAATTTCAGTACACAAGTTGCTCGACTTGATGGTGCCTAAGTGCTTTTGGTTCGACTTGCGGTTAGCCGCGTCTTTATAAAGCATGTACGGTGTTCCCGTTTCGATTTGGGCTTCCAAAATCTCAAACCAGAGATCCTGTGCCTTTACTTGCTTGCGGTACTTGCCTTCTTTTTCATATTTCTCATACAAGCGTTCGAAATCCTCACCCCAGCAATCAGCAAGACCCGGTGCTTCGTTCGGGCAGAACAACGACCACATTTCGTTGTCTTCAATGCGCTTCATGAACAAATCCGGAATCCACATCGCATAGAAAAGATCGCGCGCACGCATTTCTTCTTTGCCGTGGTTTTTCTTTAGTTCGAGGAAATCGAAAACATCCGCATGCCAAGGCTCTAAATAAATGGCGAAGCTGCCTTTGCGCTTGCCACCACCTTGATCTACATAGCGAGCTGTCATGTCGAAATTTCTCAACATGGGCACAATGCCGTTGGATGTTCCACCGGTTCCTTTAATATATGAACCTTTTGCACGCACATTGTGGATGCTTAGGCCGATACCACCTGCTGATTGTGAAATCTTGGCAGTTTGTTTGAGTGTATCGTAAATTCCATCAATGCTGTCGTCTTTCATCGTTAGCAAGAAGCAAGATGAAAGTTGTGGCTTTGGAGTGCCGGCATTGAACAGGGTAGGAGTAGCGTGTGTAAACCACTTCTCTGACAAAAGATTATACGTTTCGATGGCAGCCGGAATATCTTCTCCGTGAATACCTACGGCAACTCGCATCAACAAATGTTGCGGGCGTTCCACTACTTTACCATCAATTTTCATGAGGTACGAGCGCTCCAACGTTTTGAAGCCGAAGTAGTCGTAGCTGAAGTCGCGATCATAAATCACCGCTTCGTCTAGCTCAGCGGCATTTTCATGAATCACTTTCCAGGTTTCTTTAGATATGAGCGGTGCGTTTTCCCCTGTTTTAGGATCCACATAAGTGTACAAACGCTTCATCGTGTTTGAAAACGACTTGCTTGTTACTTTGTGGAGGTTTGAAACAGCAATGCGCGCGGCCAACTTGGCGAAATCAGGATGCCGGGTAGTCAATGAAGCGGCAATTTCCGCTGCAAGATTATCCAGTTCTACGGTAGATACACCGTCATACAATCCGTTAATCACTTTCATCGCCACCTCTACCGGGTTGACAAATTTGGGATCTAAACCATAGCAGAGTTTTTCGATGCGAGCAGTGATTTTGTCAAACTTTACGGACTCCCTGTGTCCGTCACGTTTTAATACGAGCATGTTAATAAAGGGTGTAAGGGTTGTAAAAAATCTAGTTTAAAAAATGATGAAACGAATGTATCAAAAATCCTCGTTGAGCGAAAACTTTGGAGAAGTTTCTTTTTCCATGCTGTTCATCACTCCGGCTTTCTGGTATTCGGCTACTCGCTTCTCAAAGAAATTGGTTTTTCCGCGCAGCGAAATCATGTCCATGAAGTCAAACGGATTGGTAGCACCATAAATTTTCTTGCCCACCAATTCATTCAACAAACGATCAGCCACAAACTCGATGTATTGACGCATTTGTGCTGCGTTCATTCCGATCAGGTTAACTGGCAGGGCATCAGTGACAAACTCCTTCTCAATCTCAACCGCATCTTTAATGATTTCGATCACACGCTCTTCCGGTAATTTGTTCACCACATGCTTCGTATATAAATGACAAGCAAAGTCGCAATGCAAACCTTCATCGCGCGAAATCAACTCGTTCGAGAAGGTGAGGCCCGGCATCAAACCGCGTTTTTTCAACCAAAAAATGGAACAAAAAGATCCGGAGAAGAAAATTCCTTCCACAGCGGCAAACGCCACCAATCTTTCCTGGAAATTTCCTTTGTCGATCCAACGCAAAGCCCAGTCCGCCTTTTTCTTCACGCAATCCATGGTTTCAATGGCGTGGAAAAGTTTGTCTTTCTCTTTGGGATCTTTGACGTAGGTGTCAATTAATAAAGAGTAGGTTTCGGAATGGATATTTTCAATCGCAATTTGAAAGCCATAGAAAAACTTGGCTTCGGTGTATTGTACTTCTCCAACAAAGTGTTCTGCCAGGTTTTCGTTTACAATTCCATCGCTGGCTGCAAAAAAGGCCAACACATGGGTGATGAAATGACGCTCACCATCATTCAAATTATGCCAATCTCTCAAATCTTGGCTTAAGTCAATCTCTTCAGCAGTCCAAAAGCTGGCTTCAGCTTGTTTGTAGTACTTCCAGATGTCATGCTGACGAATGGGGAAGAGCACAAAGCGGTCTTTGTTCTCTTTTAGGATGGGTTCTTCGTGTAAAGGGTGGCTCATGTTAGGTGTAGGGTTTTAATATTATCAAATAAGATTGACCTCACCTGATGATAGGTCAGATCAAACTTTTAATTTTTACTTGTTTTTGGTTGACGCAACAGAAAACCTTTTGATGTTCGAAAAAGTTTAGAGCCGCATCGACAAATAACTTAAATGAATGAGAGAATTCAAAAGAGCGATTTGTTCAAAATGAATGAGAAAATGACCACTTCAAAGCGATGCGCTTACGAAAGGATTTCATTATCACTCACTTAAAGACGGCAGGCGAAGTGACTGGTTAAATGAAAATTTTTTGAAAATTTATTAATGGTAAAATCTTTGGCGCAACCACTAAAAATGGCTATTAAGTGGGTCTTTTTAGATAATATAATAGGTCATTTCGAGGTAGAATGGGAGGTATTTTGGTCTAACCCCTTGTTTTTCTATTACGTAGCCTTATCTTTGCGATCCAATTTTTAAAAACAACAAGCATGTACGCAATTGTAGACATCGCAGGAAAGCAGTTCAAAGTGGCTAAAGACCAATATATCTATGCACCTAAGATGGAAGGCGAAGCCGGCACAGCCGTGTCGTTCGATAAAGTCCTTCTGACGGATAATGGTGGTTCAATAGAAGTTGGCGCCCCTACTGTAAAAGGCGTGAAAGTATCAGGAAAGATACTGGAGCACGTAAAAGGTGATAAAGTTATTGTGTTTAAGAAAAAACGCAGAAAAGGGTACGCAAAGCGTAACGGTCACCGTGAGCAATACACCAAAGTTCAGATTGAGAGCATTGGATAATTAATTAATTCGATAATTCGATAATTCGATAATTCGATAATTTCAATTGAGACGCAAAAATTAACGAATCAGCAAATCAACACATCAACGAATTAAATTATGGCACATAAAAAAGGTGAAGGTAAAGTAAAAAACGGCCGCGAGTCGGAAAGTAAACGATTAGGCATTAAGAAATTTGGTGGACAAAAGGTGATTGGTGGTAACATCATTGTTCGTCAGCGTGGCACGAAGCATCATCCCGGCAGAAATGTGGGTATGGGCAAAGACCATACTCTTTTTGCATTAATTCCCGGTACCGTTGTATTTAAAAAAGGCAAAGAAAATAAGTCGTTTGTATCGGTAGTTGCAGAGGCTTAAGGTTAATATACCCAATTTTAAAAAAGGGTGACTTTAGAAAAAGTCACCCTTTTTTTATACCCAAAATCCTCGAAATCAGCACATTTTGGCAGAAATCGGATGCGTACCAAAGAAAATTTTTCAAAAAAATCTATTTGCAGTATTTAATCTATGTTAATAATACCTTAATTTGGAGGACTTAAATTATTAACCTAAACCAAAACCTATGAAGAAGTTTTTACTGTTATGCTTCTCATTCGTCTTTGTGCTCAGTGCATGGGCACAAGAACGGGTGATTACGGGTAAGGTAACATCCGCTGAAGACGGATCTGCTTTACCCGGTGTGAACGTTGTTGTGAAAGGGACTACAAATGGTACCGTAACTGATGCCGATGGAAAGTATTCTCTAAGCGTACCATCATCTAGTTCTAGCCTTATTTTCTCCTTTATTGGATTAAAATCTGCTGAAGTTCCAGTTGGAGAAAGATCCGTTGTAGATGTTCAATTAGCACTAGATGTTACTCAACTTTCAGAAATTGTTGTTACCGGATCGGGTGTCGCAACTGATAAGAAAAAATTGGGTATTGCAGTTGAGTCTGTTGCAGGAGATAAACTTCCTCAAACACCAACGGCTTCTATCGATCAGGCACTGATCGGAAAAATCGCTGGCGCACAAATTTCATCTGTAAGTGGTAACCCTGGTGACCCTGTTAATATCCTCTTACGTGGTATTAACACAATTCAAGGTGGAACAAAGCCAATGATTATTGTTGATGGTGTTCAGCTTGGTGCTACTGATATCAACTCTTTAGATTTATCTAACGTAGATCGCATCGAAGTTGTGCAAGGTGCTGCATCGGCTTCAATTTACGGTGCGCAAGGTGCAAACGGTGTTATTCAAATTTTCACAAAGAAAGGTAAGCAAGGAAAGATTTCTGTAAACTTCTCAACCAGCTATTCTGAAAATACATTTCTAAATGTGGGTAACGTGAGAAAGGCAGACTTGCATCCTTACTTAACGGATGCAAACAATAATATCATTAGTCCATCAGGAACTATCTTGTCTTACATTCCAGAAGGATCAATTGAAGGCATTTCTTATGAATTTGGTGGTGGCCAAAATGGTAGTCCTTCCCCTAGAGGTGTAGGTGGTGCAACACGCTATGCAGTTCAAGACATTCGTAATATTGCTAACAAGCCATACAATGCTAACTTAAAGTACTACGATCATTTTAGTCAAGTATTTCAAACGGGTAGTACTGCTAATAATTCATTAAGCATTTCAGGTGCTAATGACAAAAGTGATTTTGCAATTTCGGTTGCAAACAATCATACAGTTAGCCCCGTATTGAAAAATGGCACTATTAACAGATCTAATCTAACAGCTAATATTGGTTTTGAATTAGTAAAGGGCTTAAGAATCCGATCAATTACTCAAGCAATTTATACCAAGAATGATCTGAAGCCACGCTTGGGCGCTGCGGGTGGGTTTCAATATGGTCGTGGAAATACCTTAGGAGATATTGGCGCAGTTTATGGATTTTTGAATACTTCACCTTTCTTGGATTTAACACTAAAAGATCCTGATGGAAATTATTCTTTCTATCAAACTGCAGACTTCTTAAGTGTTAATTCAGCAAACCCTTACTATTACTTGCAATACACTGCCGGTGACGACAGAAAAATAGACATTCTTCAAAATTTTGAGGCAAATTATACCATCAATAAGTTTTTTGAAGTCAATGCAAAATATGGCATTAACTATAGAACGGAGAATGCAAAGTGGACTTTCTTTAATCAATCTCAAAATAGAAACTCAAATTACTACGCCCCAAATTATACAGGTATTTATGCCGCAGATAATACAGGTGAGATTGTTAATTGGAATTATCAAAACACGTTCCAAAACTTTTTGGCAAATGCTTATTTCAGAAGTGACCTGCAGGAAGACTTTAGCTTTAGCCTACCAATATCTCTTAGTACTCAAGTAGGCTTTGACTATCGTAAGAAAGTTTACCAAGAATATACTACCTATGGAACAGGATTGCCCTTGCAACCGCCAATCAATATGTCTACTACCAGTACCCAAGCAGTTGCTACTCTCGGTGATGGAATTGTTACTGGTGATTATCTTGAACCATTTATCACGTATGGTTATTTGGTAAACCAAAAAATAGAATATGGTGATTTTGGTGGAATTACAGCCGGATTTAGAAGCGATTGGTCTTCTGCTTTTGGTGGTGGTGCTACACCTGCTACTTTCCCTCATGCTGATATGCACGTCCTTCCTTCTACCTTCTGGAAGTCGTCTAGCTTGAATGAAATCATCCCATACTTTAAAGTAAGAGCATCTTATGGAGAGGCGGGTATTCAGCCCGGACCATTTGATCGTTACCCAGTGCTAAATGCTGCTGGAATCGGTGCAGCAAATTCCACGTATACTTATCAGACAACTGTAAGAAACCCTAATTTGAAAGTGGAAGTTTCAAAGGAGTTTGAAATCGGATCAGATTTTACAGTGAATGCTGGAAAAGGAGCTTGGTTTAGTTCAATTAATGGAGCATTCAGTTATTGGTCACGTACCAGCGAAGATGTTATTTATAGGGTTCCCGCGCCTCCATCAACAGGAGGTCTTGATCAATTGAATAATGCAATTAACTTATCTTCTCATGGCATTCAATTTTCCATTTCTGTACCTGTTTACAACAGCAATAACCTGAAGTGGGATTTTACGACCAATTGGGGTAGCCAAATTTCAATGGTGGATGCAATCAAAGGTGGAGCGGACATTATTTTGACAACAGGTGCCGGCAGCACATCTCTTGTATTGACAGCAGGTAAGCCCATTGGCCAAGTGTATGGTTATAAGGCATTGACTAGTTTAGATGCCAAAGACATAAATGGAAATAGATATATTTCTCCTGCTGATGAAAACCTATACGAGATTGTAAACGGTAAAGTAACCAAGAAGTCAAACTACCAGATGCAATTTGCGGATTTCCAAGTTCCAATAATGAATCCTAACCCGGACTTTAACGCATCATTCATTAATAGCTTTAGTTACAAAGATTTCATTAACGTGTCCTTTCAATTTGATTGGATACAGGGATCTAAATTGTATAACCAAACAAAAGAGTGGATGTATAGAGATGGTATTCATTCTGATTTCACTAGACCAGTTACAATTAATGGACAGACAGGTGCTTACGTAGCTTATTGGTCAAGTGCATATTATAACCTTTGGGGTAGTACGCGTGGCGCGGGTAACAATGCTACCAAAGATTTTTTTGTGGAGGACGCTTCTTTTTTGCGTTTGAGAAACATTTCAGTTGCAGTTGACTTTGCTAGATTTACAAAGATACAATCATTGAAAAAGTTGCAATTGGTGTTAACAGGAAGAAACTTGCTTACTGTTTCAAACTATACGGGATATGATCCTGAGGTTAGCTCAGGTGCGGTAAACTCATCGTTTGATAGAGGTGTTGACCATAGTACGTTGCCGAACACGAAGTCATATCAAATTGGTTTAAACATTGGATTCTAAATCAAATTCTAAAATGAAAATCATGAATAGAAATAAATTTTATTATGGGATTCTGGCAATAGCACTGGTTTTAGGACCAGTAGCCTGCAAGGATCAGCTCGATGTAGGAAACCCGAATGCCCCTACTATTGATGCAAACGTAACTAACGAAGCAGGACTTGTGCAGTATGCGATGGGGACAACCTACATCAATGGATTTAGGGATGGCAGTAATTGGCTCGGAAACAGCTATTTTTCATTGCCTTGGGGGTATTCTGAAATAATGGCTGATAATGTTGGAGCAAGTGCTTCCAATAATCAGATCACTACGATCGGGATTCCAGAGTATATTATTTTGGATAATGCAACCAAGATTTTGAATAGCGGCTCTTCGAATGTTAGTATACTTAGAACCTATAACTCTCGTGCAGCAACTGGTGCTGGAAACAACGCGGTCTATTATCAGTGGTTGCATATGTATGCTCTGAATGCAGCACAGAATTCGGTTCTCAGTCGTGTAGATAAGATTCCATTTACAGGAGACAAAGCAAGTAAGGTTAATACCGTTAAGGCTTGGTGTTATTGGTGGAAGGGTTACGCGTATGCATCCATCGGATCTATGTATATAGGTGGTTTAATTATAGATGATGCAATAGTTGGAAGCAATGTGTATGTAACTAAGGAACAAATTATTGCTCGATCAGATTTCTACTACAATTTGGCCAAAACTACTTTGGATGCAATTACCGTTGACGCAGATTATTCTTCTGTACTTGGAAAATTAATCCCTGAAGTGTGCAAAGTAGGTAAAGGAGGAGTTTTATCAAGAGCGGAGTGGAAGCGTAGCATCAATACTATGTTAGCTCGTAATATTTTGGTAAGTAAATTAGCGCCATTCGTTAACAGTAACCCTAACGCAACTATTACGGGCAGCAATATGACTGCTATGACCTCAGCTGATTGGAATGCGATTAAAACTCTTACCACGGACGGTGTAACAAGCACAGATAAGATTTTTACGGCCAGAAGCTCATCTACTAATTCTCTTTTTGCCGCTGCAACTGGAAATGTGGCAGCTCAAACTTCAGCATTGCCAAGCTCCTCTACCTTTAAAGTAGGAGAAAGATTAATGCAGTATTTTGCGCCTAGTGATAAACGTGTAACTGATAACTTTAACTTTCAGGCTACCCCGGCACTATATAAAGGTGACTACACATATACTACACGATGGGGAATCAAACCTGGAGGAAGTGGTACACCTGGTGTATATGTTTATGCTTCTCAAACTGCTGGTGCCTACGAAGTGGTAATGGCCGGCAGTTATGAAGAAAATGCATTGATGCTTGCCGAAGCCAATATACGGTTAGGTGGAGCAGCGAACATTGATGCTGGTGCTGCATTGATTAGTAGTGTTAGAACTTATTTGGGTGCTGGCTTGCCAGCTTTGGCAGACGGACTCACTCAGGTACAGGCATTGAAGGAGTTGGTAGCTGAAAGAAGAGTAGCCCTCGTTTTCCGTGGCCTTTCATTCTATGATAACAGAAGATGGGGATGGACTTATAAGATAGCGAATGGTGGTGGTAGCTATGGAAATACTTTGGTATATCAGGATGCGCTAAATACAAATGTTACTATCAGCTATGATTTCATGGATTTTTGGGATGTACCTGCTGATGAGTTAGTATTAAATCCCCCTGGTGCAGGAAGTGTTGCCACAAAAAATGAGAAATTTTAATATTATATAATTTTAGTTTACAATTAAGGGCTGGCTTTTTGAGCCAGCCCTTTTTTTTACCTTACGTGTGTTTACTTTAACTCTTGATTTTACTACATTGATTTATGGTTAAATTAGCTTTTAGTTTCCTTTTTAGTGTGATTACGATCAATTTGTTTCCCCAGATACAGTCTGTCGAGATTAATGGGGCTAGCCAAAGTGGAACAGGAGGAAATGTGAAAATAAATAATGCGTTAGGTCAGACCCCAAGTAGTACAGTAAATTATTCAGAAGTCAGAGGTCGGTATTTTTGGAACGAAAATTGGAAACCCGCTAAACTAATGCTGAGAAGTGGTGGAGTAATGAATTTAACAAGGGTTAAATTGAATTTATTCACCAATGAAATACATTACATTGGCGATACCGGAAGCGAATTGGTAGCCCAAAAGGGTTTAGTAAAAGAGGTAGTATTTGCAACTTCTTTAATCGACAGCACGGTTAGCGGCCATTTCAAAAGCCTATCGGGGCTAACACTTGATTTTAAAGAAAGTTATTTTCAAGTACTAAATAAAGGCTCATACCAACTCCTGAAGTTAACCTCCATCACTCTTTATAAAGGCGACTACGATGCCATGTTAGGCAGAAGAGACTTTAAATTTGTATCAGCCGTAAGTTATTATTTAGCAAATCCAGATAATCGAATTTTGGAATTAAAGAGCCTAAACAAGGAAGCCTTGTTTTCAATAATAGAACCAACGGAGCAGTCAGACGAGTATCTGAAAAAGAATAGGAACAAACTCAAGAATGAGCAGGATGTTGTTGCGTTTTTAAATTGGCTGAATACCAACGGCTAGCCGCTAACTTAACCAGTAAGTCAAAATTTGTAGCCTACTATAAAGTGCAATGAGTTGGCATTAAATATCCCCAAAATACCATTGGATGTTCCATGTGAGAATCGTTCCATTCTAGCCTCTATAATTATACTTTTTATGGACAATCCAACGCCACCATTAATTGAATAACCAATAGAACTGAGGCTAATTAGCGGCTCTCTTTTTATTCTTGAGGCTGTTGATTTGTTATATTCAAAGTCAGATTTAAGACTCAATAGATATGAAGCACCAATACTTGCTTTGACGTAAGGCTGAATGAATTTGTCTCGTAAAAAACTATACTTGAATGTTAGATTAGTATTTACTGATGTAGCACTGATATTTACAGAGTTTAATCCGAACGCTACTTCGTCTAAAGAAGAATTGTACTGCCCTAAATTCCTCCATAGTACTTCTATTCCGAAGGCAGTTGGCTTTGATTTTTTATTGGCAAAGTCAATGCCTAGCCCTGCTGTGATATTGGTTGAATTTTGAAATTTGCTACGTGATACAATGTCGAAAATATTATCATTACCATTATAATCCAATGAGTTTGATGCTAGACCAACGATAGCAATGAATTTTACTTTTTGACTAACGAAACCATTCTTTTTGGATTCAGCTTTGGGGTCTAAGCACTGGTTTAGTCTAAAAAAGAAATCAGTAAACGATTTTTCAGTAAATGTTACAGATTTCGGATTTAGGGTACATTCACCCAATAGATTTTTAAGTTGTTGTTTATATTCTTCAAACTCAATGATTTTATAATTTTCCGTTTGATATCTAACAAAGTTCAGTTCCTTAACTTCTTCGTCTTTTTTGTAAAAGAAGTGGACTTTAGAATTATTGTCTTTGTATTTTAAAAGACTAACCTTGCCTTTAACAATATATCTTAGAAAGGCAGATTCGCTAACAATCTTTTTGCTAATGGTCTGCTCGAGTTTATCTGTTTCTATAGGTTTTTCGTCAATATCTACCATTCGTTGGATGTACTCTTCATATAAATCTGTTAGATGAATTGAATGGATTTTCTCCCGATCTATCATGATGGCATCATCATTGATAAATTTTTTGAATTTGAAACTTTTACCAAAATATGATTCTCGCTCTTCTACAAAGCCTTTTAATGTATCATTTTTAGTTATATAATATCCTTTTGTAAATGTTACTTGACTACTACAAACCGTAGGGATAATAATAACCAATACAAGAGCACAAAAAATTCTAATCATAACAAAGCAAAAATTAAATTGACTAAGAAAGCGATAAACATTATACCTCAAAACTATCCGCACTCGCTTTTTTCAAGTAGTCTTCATAGTCGAATGGAGCATCGGCACCATCAAGTAGGCAACCCTCTGGTAGGGTTGGGTAGATCTCCTCATAGGTTTTAACCATGTTCATAAAAACACGTCTGTACACATGGCTTCGGTTAATTTTATCTGGATGGTCTAATCCGGAGGCGCCAATTAACTCTACAAAACTCTCCACTGTGTTTTTATGATAGTTGGCCACACGTGTTCTTTTATCTTCTACTACTAGCCCTTTCATAAAATAGGGATCTTGCGTGGCCACACCGGTAGGGCAGGTATTCTTATTACATTCTAATGCCTGAATGCAACCCAAAGCCATCATCATTGCGCGAGCCGTGTTACATGTATCAGCACCGAGTGCCATCGCTCTAACAATATGAAAGCCGGTGAGGATTTTACCGGAGGCAATGATTTTCATTTCGTTGCGGATACCAAAACCGCGCAGCGAGTTATCAACAAAAGCGAGGGCATCTAACAAGGGCATACCCACAAAATTGGTGAACTCCGGAGGTGCAGCACCGGTTCCTCCTTCACCACCATCTACTGTTATGAAATCGGGGTAAGTTTTTAGTTTTACCATCGCTTTGCAGATGGATAAGAACTCGCTCTTGCGGCCTACGCATAACTTAAAGCCAACCGGCTTGCCACCGGAAAGTTCTCTTAACTTTTTTACAAATAGAATCAGTTCGGTTGGTGTGCTAAAAGCACTATGATACGGTGGAGAAAAAACGGTAGTTCCCGGCTTCACTAAACGGATGGCAGCTATCTCGGGCGTATTTTTGGCAGCAGGTAAGATACCTCCATGTCCTGGTTTAGCCCCTTGTGATAATTTGATTTCGATCATTTTCACATTGGGCTTAGTAGCATTTTTTTGAAATGCTTCGCCTGAGAAATTCCCATCCTCGGTGCGTGCACCAAAGTATCCCGTTCCAATTTGCCAGATGATGTCCCCACCTGGTTCCAGATGATATGGGCTCAATCCACCTTCGCCAGTATTGTGCGCAAAGCCACCCAGTTTAGCGCCACCATTGAGCGCAAGAATCGCATTTTTGCTGAGTGACCCAAAACTCATGGCTGATACGTTTAAGACACTCATATCATAAGGCTGCATGCATTCTTTGCCACCGAAACGTACGCGTGGATTGTGATCCATTTTATGAAAATCTTTGGGCGAAATAGAGTGCGTCATCCACTCATAGCCTTCCGCGTACACGTCTAATTGAGTGCCAAATGGAATGGTGTCGATTTGTTTTTTGGCACGCTGATAAATTACCGAGCGCTCATTTCGATTGATCGGTGAACCATCGGTATCAGATTCGACAAAGTATTGCTGAATTTTAGGTCGAAGATCTTCAAATACATACCGCAATCTGCCCAAAACCGGAAAATTACGTCTGATGGATTGCCTCACCTGAATCATATCGGCAATCCCCATATAAATGATGGGGCCAATTAAAATAAAGCCGAAGAGAGCATCAATCCAGTAAAATGACCAGACTATCAATAAGGCACTCGCAACAATACTGAAGATCACGAACAATTTTCTCATAGGGAATAGGCGGTTAGTATTCAAATATAGTTTTTAACCACGAATAAAATGAGCCCTGATTTAGTTTTTTGGGCTACTCAATCGATAGAATAGAAGAAAGATCAGGCGGTTTTTAAATGAACGAGCCCCTTGCTCTTGTGCATTTTTACTTCAAAGTGTTGAAGCATGAAAGTGTTCATTCGATTTTCGGCTAACGAAAGCAACTTTTCATCCTGACGAGATGGGAGAAAGACAGTAACATCTAGCACCGCTTGCACAAATAATTCTTGTTGACAAAAGCGATGAATGGACTCCTTAAAAAATTCAGTCCAGTCTTCTCTGTATTTTTCGGAATGATCTCGGCCATCCCAAACAAATTCCAATTGACTATCGCCCCATTTGTAGCGGTATACTCCCGCTACATTCTGATAGAAAACTTCCAGTGGCTGAAGATTAAGTAGTTTGTAATTCTGAATTTTAAGAGAGAAGGCATCTTTAAGGCCCAGTGGATTTCGCTGGTATTCATACGCTTCTTTTACCCGATCAAAAAGATAGAAGAGCAATTTATCTTGCAGGGCCAGTTGCGCCTCTTCGAGAAGATAGTTTTTGTCTAGCGGAAAAAATTTGCGTAGCACCGGCAGATCGTTTGGCAAAAGTAATAAAATTAAGTGTTGTATTACTCACCGTTCTTAGGTTAATTACTGATTCAATTAGTTAAAACATGACGAAAAGAAATAAAATTCTATTGGCAATTGCGCTAATACTGGTAGCCATTCAAGTCATTCGACCTACACGAAACATAGGGGAAGCTATTGGACCAAACGACATTTCGAAAGCTTATCAGGTGCCAGCCGAAGTACATTCTGTTTTGCAGCAATCGTGTTATGATTGTCATAGCAACAAAACCAATTACCCGTGGTATGCCAACATTCAACCCATTGGTTGGTGGCTGCAAAGTCATATCAACGATGGAAAGCGCCATCTCAATTTTTCTGAATACGGAACCTATGCCGAGAAGAAAGCCAAGCATAAGTTCGAAGAGATTGAGGATGCGGCTACCAACGGCTGGATGCCAATGGAAAGCTATTTATGGATGCATCCGGAAACGAAGTTGACACCCGATCAATCCAAAGCAATTGCCCAATGGGCAGGTGCATTGAAGTAATCTTTTTTCGCAAAAAAAGTCAGGCTTCATGAGGCCTGACTTCCTAAACTTAAGTCTAAGTCAGTTCTTTATTATCGCGATGCTTCGCTGCTGAGCAATGGCCCGAAGAAGATAGCGTTCATCATGATTTTATTCGTTCCATACCAGAAAGCACGGAACGATAAGTTCTCAGTAAATCCAATCACACGCCCTCTTCCTACAACGGCAATACCTAAACTGGAAGAATTTTTGAGGCGTGCATAATTCGGTTTAGAAATATAACCACTCACCAGCGGGTTAGATCCAAATGTAAGAGGATTTGCATATGCACCATTGGCTTTGCTAAGGAAGATATTATTCGGTTTAAACAAGGCAATTTTTGAGGAGCTAAATCCGTAAAGCAATGGATTGGTCAGATCTGCATCAGCTTCAAAAATTGCTCCACTTGTTTCTTGCGCTCCACGATTTTCTTCAATATCAGCATACGGTTTTGGCTTTTGTTCTTTCTTGCCTTCGTCTTCTTTCTTTACTTCAAACTTGCCGAAACCAGCTGATTGAAACCAATTGACGGCATTTTCAAAACCGATGACGATACCGCCATTTTGAATCCATGTTTTTAGTTTTTCTTTCGCGCTTTCGCTGATGGCATTGTAGTTGCCCTCAGGAATGATCAAGGTATTATAGCGATTGATATTGGTTGTGTTGAAGACGTTGATCGGCAATAGCGTTACCGGAATTTCATAACGTGTATCGAGCACGTGCCAGATCTCACCGGCATCAGTGGCAGAGATGCCACTCTCAACCAGCATGGCAATTTCAGGTTTCTTCAATGATAAGAAAGAAGGGCTGCCTAAGGATACGCCTTTAAAATCTAAGCCTGTAGAAAGTGCGTACACATCTAAGCCATCTTTTTCCGTAATCTCTTTCATGTATACTTGAAGCTGATCGGGCAATCGTTCCTGGTGATCCACTGAAATCAACAGACTGCCTCGTTCAAACTTTTTACCATCTGCATAGAAATTTTCGGTGGCTACTTTTACACGCACATTTTTGTTGAGTAAGCGATACGTTGCCCTTGGCACATAGTACCCAAACGGTTCAATCACATAAGCATAATCTCCTTGGCCAATGATTTTTCCTTCCGGAGACTTGAGGTCGGTAACCTTATCTCCCAACGCAGGCATTACTTTTTGTTCTTCGTAATCAATCCCGAAGGCGAGTGGCAGCGTCCAACTGGAAATATCATAAAACAGACTGTCCTTAAACTGCGTACGCTTTTCAAACATCGATTTGATTAAACGATACTGGGGTTGATTGAGCGGAATGACATAACCGGTTTCGCTCTCCACATTTTTTCCAGCCACTGTTAGATTCCCGGTTGGCTTGTAGAATGCGATTTGTTGTCGCGCCAGCATTTCACCAAAGTGAAAAAGTTTCATTTTATCCTTTGGAGCATTTATGGCAATTGCTTTTACAGGATCTTTCATTGCTTCCGCGGAAGCGCTGGTATAAAAATCGCGTTGGTATTCTAGTAATTCTACACGCATTTCATTCACTGCCTTCAACGTGCTGAGCGCGGTTGTAAACTGATTGCGGATCGTAAAAGGAAATCGCAGTACGCCATTGACACTTTCCTGTGCATGCCCACGCGAACTCGCTTGCTCGAACAAAATTCCGATGGCTCCCTGAACATCCGGGAAAGTAGAGCCTTTGCCATAATAGAAATCATCGTACCCTTCTTGAGTATAATACAGCGATCCAATTTCATCCAAAGCTTTTGCATGAAAGGCGCCAATTTTTTTGGTTAGCTCCAGATTTTTTTCAGGTGTAATTGGGTGCATTCTCGAAGGCACACCCGGTTGAAAGAAGAAGGTGGCGTTAGTACCCATTTCGTGGTGATCCGTCAGCACGTTCGGTTTCCATGCATGGAATTTTTTTACACGTGCTTGCGACTCGGGATGTTGAGCTACCAGCCAATCGCGATTCAAGTCAAACCAATAATGATTGAACCGGCCACCCGGCCATGCTTCGTTATGCTCTACATCGTTTGGATCTGCATTAACCAGTTTGCTCTTGCGCGCGTTGACCCATGAAGAAAACCGTTGCAATCCATCCGGATTGAAGCTAGGGTCAAAAAGAATAATAGTATTGGAAAGGTAGCTTTCAATTTCGGGGCCTTGGGCGGCAGCCAAATAATAAGCGGTTAAAAGCGCTGCATTTGCACCGCTGGCTTCATTGCCATGGATGCTATGACCTATGTAAAACACAGCAGGCATGTTTTTAACGTTTATGGTGCCTGATTTTTGCGGATCTGAAAGCAGCGCGTGCTCCGCCCGAATAGCCTCCAGATTTTGATGATTTTTGGGTGAAGTGATGGTAAGAAGCAGAATAGGGCGCATTTCGTGGGTTTGGCCAACAACTTCCAGCGAAATGCGGTCAGAAGCTTTGTCCAGAGCCATCATATAATTTACCAGCCGATCGTGGGTAATGTGCCATTCGCCTACCTGATGGCCTATCACCGATTGTGGGGTTGGTATTGCCGGATTGAGTGAGGTTTTGGGCGGAAAGTAGTACGAAAGATCGACCTGAGCCCAAGCGGCACCGCTGGTAAGAATGGTTATAAAAAAGAGAAGTTTTTTCATTTCAAGTATAGCTTTAATCAATTCATCAAATTTTCGCAATTTCCTCGTTTTTGCAATAGATTAAAGGATAAGCGGTAGGCCAATGTTATTAAATTGTTAAGAAAAAGAGCAAAAGATTTAAAGCAAACAGCGTAAAGAAGTAACCCGAAAAGGATACTTTTGCCCCCGATTAAAACCCGAATTACTTATGAGAAAACTTTTACTGTTAACAGTCTCTTTGTTAATCATGTCTGCAGTAGGCGTGATGGCACAGGGTATCACGTCATCTTCGATTTCAGGTATTGTAACTGATCAAAAGGGTGACGCTTTGCCCGGATCCAACGTAGTAGCCACTCATATTCCATCAGGAACGGAATATGGTATCTCTACTCGTGGTGACGGAAGATACAATCTAAATGGATTGCGCGTAGGTGGGCCTTATACAGTTAAGGTTTCATTTGTTGGTTATAAAGACCAGTCGAGAGAGAATATTTTCCTAGAGTTAGGACAGACATTGGTTGTTGACTTTAAGCTAGCCGATGAATCTACCGAACTAACAGCGGTGGTGGTTTCAGGAACACAAGATCCAGTTTTAAACTCTGAGAAAATTGGAGCTTCTTCAAACTTTGGAGTTGGACAACTACAACGCTTGCCTTCCATTGGTAGAGATTTTCGGGATTTCAGTAGTTTAACTCCACAAGCAGGATCTAACTTCAGTTTTGGCGGTAGAAGTAACTTATATAATAACTTAACGATTGACGGTGCCACACAAAACAACGTGTTTGGTCTAAGCCCTATCCCTGCAGGGCAGTCAAATACTACCCCTTTCAGTTTGGATGCGATTCAAGAGGTAACAGTGCAATTATCTCCTTATGACTTAAGACAAGGTAATTTTACGGGTGCAGGTATCAGTGCCGTTACACGAAGCGGTACAAATGAATTAGCTGGTTCAGTTTACTATTTTACCCGTAATGAGAGTTTTGCCGGTAGCAAAATAGATGGTGTGGAATCGCCTATCCCAAGCTTTACATTCAATAACTACGGTTTCCGCTTAGGCGGTCCAATCATTAAAAACAAGCTCTTTTTGTTTGTGAATGCGGAGTACGAAAAGAGAACAGATCCTGCTTACACATTTTCAGTAAGACCTGCCGGATCTACGGCTCAAGCTGCTAACCAAACACAGGCAACGGATGATAACAACTCACTAACGGGTATCGCAGGCTTAAGAGACTTTTTAGTAAGCACTGGTTATGATCCCGGTGTTTACAAGGATTTTAATCGCGCAACAGAAAGCCAGCGCTATGTGGCTCGTTTAGATTATAACATCAGCCAAAATCATAAATTGACGGTTCGCGGTAACATCACGAACGCATTCCAAGATGTTCCTCCAAGTACTTCAGGTGGATTTGTAGGTGGCCCTCCAGGAGGTCGTGGAAACAATAATAACGTATTGTCTTTCTCAAAGTCTTTCTACAGAATCAATAACAATCAGTATTCCGTTACAGCTGAGTTGAACTCAACCTTCAAAGGCGGTTTGTTTACAAACAGCTTGGTAGTAGGGTATAGCTCCTTTAAAGATTTTCGTCAAGATGCGGGTGGTGTAGATACGCCAAGTGTTCCATTGGTTGACATTTTAGGACCCAATGGCCAAAACATGATTACGTTTGGTCCGGATCCGTTTACTCCAAACAATAAGTTGGATCAGGAAGTAACTCAAATCAACGACTTCTTCTCAATTTACCTTAAAAACAACACAGTTACTGTAGGTACTGCCAATGAGCTCTATAGCTTCAACAACGTATTTACGCAGGTTGTAAACGGAGTTTATCGTTACAATAGCATTGCAGACTTTATTGGAGATGCCACTTCTACAACAACGGCTAATTTCCGTCCGGCACAATATACTATTCAATATGTAGGTGTTCCCGGAGGCCCTGCAGCAACGGCTGCAAAATGGTCTGCGTTGCAGTTCGGTTTCTTTGCTCAAAATGAATATACAGGAATCAAAAATTTAAAGATTACGGCAGGTATCCGTGTAGATATCCCAACTTATTTGACAGATCTACCTCAAAACAATTATGTAAATTCACTCAATTTCCAAGGTGAAAAATTAAGAGTAGGTGCATGGCCTCAAGTGCGTCCTTTGTTCTCACCTAGAGTTGGATTTAACTATGATGTCAAAGGAGACAGAACGACACAATTACGTGGTGGTACCGGTATCTTAACGGGTCGCGTTCCTTTCGTATGGTTATCCAATGCGGTAAGTAATAACGGCTTGTTCTTCGGCCAGCTAAACTTAACAGGTAATGCAGTGCCTTTTGACAACGCAGGAGATGGAATTCCTTACAATTACAGCTCTACACCTTATACAGCCAGTTCAGAATTGTATTCTAACTTGGCAGCAGGAACACCTCAACTAATTACCAATCCGCTGGATAGAAACTATGGCCGCCCTGCTGTAACAGCTGGTATCAACGCAATTGCTAAAGATTTTAAGTTCCCGCAAGTATGGAGAACCAATTTAGCCATTGATCAAAAGTTGCCATACGGCATCGTAGGTACTTTAGAGTGGATTTACACAAAGGACATCAATGCAGTTGTAATGCGCGATGCGAACTTGGCTAATCCGGTAGGAACGTTGCAAGGAGATGGCAGACCTTTATATGGTGCGGTAGGTGCGGATAGAGCTGTTATTGCAAACGACAGACGTGTAAGTGGTGATATAACTCAGGCATTGGTTTTGGATAAT
This sequence comes from Cyclobacteriaceae bacterium, assembly GCA_044228465.1. Lineage (GTDB taxonomy): Bacteria > Bacteroidota > Bacteroidia > Cytophagales > Cyclobacteriaceae > ELB16-189. The sequence goes on along the minus strand of JBGAUU010000001.1, from coordinate 144,074 downwards.
ACCGATAAAGGCTATCAATGGAGTTTAACAGCTCAGTTGTCGAAAACCTTCAACTCCAACTTCCAGCTTTCAGCAGCTTATACCTATACTGATTCAAGAGAGATCAACCCACAGAGCGGGTCAACTGCCGGTGGTATTTTCAGTTCACAAGCTAACGTGTTAGGCCCTAATAACTCAGGTCAATCGTATGCCGCTACCTTGGTTCCTCATAGAATTGTTGCTTATGGAACCTATCGTAAAGAGTATTTGAAGAATTTCGCAACTACCATCGGATTCACATATATTGGTAATTCGGGTAATAACTTCTCATACACATACAATGGCGATGTAAATAGCGATGGAACAAACGGAAATGATCTTATTTACATTCCCCGCTCGAAAGATGAAATTGTTTTAACAACAACGAATGCTTCAGATAGCAGAAGTGTAGATCAAATTTGGCAACAACTTGATTCATATATTCAACAAGACGATTATTTGAGTAAGAATAGAGGTAAGTATGCGGAGCGCAATGGAGGTATTGCCCCATGGGTAAATCGCTTAAATCTAAGTTTCTTGCAAGATTTTTACTTGGATGTAAAGGGCAGACGTCATACGATTCAGCTATCTGTGAATCTTCAAAATGCGCTTAACCTATTTGATTCAGGCGCAGGCTTGTTTAAGAATCCAGCAAGAACTCAATTGTTGAATTTTGTTGGATACGAAACTGCACACACTGCGGGTTCTTTTGCGGCTCCCGTTGCCACTCCTACCACCGGTAGACCGGTTTATACATTTAACACAAATGCGGATGGCTCGGCACTTTCCAGTTCATATATAAATGATACAAGTGTAAATAGCCGCTGGCAATTACAATTTGGTGTCCGTTATACTTTCTAACCAAATAGAATTAAAAAATTATGAAACCTATATATAAAGCATTAGGATTAGCAACAGTAGTAGCGTTTAGCTTCTTCTCTTGCGATGAAAACGATGGGATAAGCTCGGCAAATACCAAAGCTACCCCTGCACCCGGTACTTATTCTGCAAACTTTCTTTTAGTCAATGCCATAGCAGATGGCGGAAGTTTAGATTTTTATGTGAATGGAGCGAAAGCTGGTGCGAGTGTGAGTAATTCAACCGGTCAAACTGGTTATACGAGTGTTCCATTAACCACTGCAGGTTTAAACAGTATAGCCAATACAAGCTTACGTGCGAAGGCAACCGCTGGTGCCATTGGCGGAAAGCTTGGATCGAATGATTTGATTTACAGAGCCGGCAATACCAATGTTAACAACTTAGTGGCTTCAAACGGAAGTAGGTATACGTTAATTGCTTTGGATTCAATCAATAGACCCGCACCAATAAGAAAGTTTAGTCTTGACCCCAAAACACAAGCACCGGTTGCGGATTTGACATACTTAAACAAATTAAATGGGCAGCAAATTACGAAAGACGAGTACACAGCATTGCTTCCGACAGACCAATCTAACTATGTGTCTATTGGAGTAATTCCTACGGGTATTTCAGATCCGGGAGGTGCCCGCTTTTATTTATTAACAGATACTTACCCGACCGATGCAGCTATTGCCACCGCAGTAACCAACAATCAGTCGTTCATTCGATTTGTACATGCTTCTCCTAACGCTCCTGGTGTTTTTGTAAGATTGGTACCTACTTCGAGTGGCTCAACCATTAATTTAGTAACTTCTGCAGCCCAATACGTTATGTCAGTTGCGGGTGGTTTCAATCCATCCGTAGGTTCACGTTCTGCCACGGCTGGGTTCACCACAACAAGTACAGGTTCGGCTGCCACTACTTACAACGTAGAGATTCACTCTAATGCAGGTTTTACTGCTCTTGTCTTGTCTGTGCCAAACGTTTCATTTACCCCAGGCAAAATTTATACTATTGTTGCAAAAGGATTGCTTGGTAAGACAGGTGCTTCTGGTCTAGCAGCTGTAATTGTAACTCATAATTAAAAATTCACCCGTAATCAATTACGAAATGAAAAAAATAATAACATTCGCAGCAGCTCTGTTAACAGGATTATTTTTCGTTAGCAGTTGCTCTGATAACTTTAAAGAGGCGGCTACTCCTACAGGTTCTACCATTGTTAAATTGGCAGATGCTAATCCTGATCTGGATATTTTAACAGCCGCACTAACAAAGACTGGCTTAGCCACTTCGTTGGCAAATGGTAACTCCGGTTCTTTTACAGTATTTGCTCCAACAGATGCTGCTTTTGTTTCCTACTTTAATTCCCTTACCATTGCACAATTGCCTCCGGGATCTGCTGCGCCAGGTACATTTGATGAAGCTGCAGTATTAGCTGCCGTTAATTTATTGGCTAATTCATACACACCGGCAAGTACATCTTCTATTACGATCAATTCAGTGAGTTCAATCTTGTCGTACCATTTGATTAGCTCCAAGATAAAATCAAATGCGATAACAGGTGCACAAGGATTTGCAACCATTAATAGCGCTCGTCTATCTCTTTCAAAAGTGGCAGATAAAGTAGTGCTAAATGCAAATCGTGCGGGCCAAAATACGGCTGCTAATGGTGGACAAAGTGTGACACTGGATGTAGAAGCTTCAAATGGTGTTATTCATACTATTGACAAAGTTCTTATTCCTGTTTCGAATGCTAATATTTGGGTTACTTCACTTTTAAACTTTAGTGTGAACTACGGAGTAGCTCCTCCCGCAATTACTGTATACGGAGTGGTATTGAGAAGAAATCCTGCTGTGTTGCCAGCCGTGGGCACTATCAATTTGGAGGATGCTACTGCACCCACGCCAGCCCCGGCACCCGTAGACGCTGTAGGTACAAATTACAATTTACTATCTATGGCTATTGCTAGAGCTGAACTAGCCACTTTGTTCATTACCACCTCTACACCATTCCCTGAGTACACGGTCTTTGCTCCGACAGATGCAGCATTTATAAGTTATTTAGGAGTTGCTGATGAGGCGGCTGCCAGAACTGCCTTGAATGCTAAATCGCCTACTGAACTCGCTAATATTCTGAAATACCATGTTATTCCGGGCAGAGTTGTTTCTACGGATTTAACAAATAATCAAGTAGTGAACACAGCATTAACAGGCAAATCATTTACCATTAAAATAACCGGAAATGTAATAACCATTACCGATGGTAAAGGGAACACAACAAGCACTGTAACCAGTGCTGATAACCTTACCAATGCAGGCGTAATTCATCGCATTGATAAAGTATTGGAATCTAACTAAAGTTTTATTCAATAACTTTCAAAAAGGCCACCTCCTCGGTGGCCTTTTTATTTTCCCGGCTTTTGGCTACTTTCAATAATGGCTAATCGCTCGGGTATTGTTTTTTTGTTTCTTTTCGCACTTCTGCTGCTGCCGCAGTGCCGCGGTAATAAGGAGCAGCTGCCATTTTTGGCAGAGCCTGCTGTGGAGCGCGACCTGGCGGAAATAAAAAAACGGGGCTATTTAGAAGCCATTCTTGATAACAACTCCATCAGCTATTTCATTTACAAAGGTACCCCCATGGGCTATGAGTATGAGCTTCTTCAATACTTCTGTAAATCCATGAAGGTGCAACTCAAAATCAAAGTGATCTCAGGTATAGAGGAGGCAATCGATCAATTGAATAAGGGCAATGGCGATGTGCTCGCGTTTCCCCTTACCGTAACGAAAGATCGCACCAATTATATTTCGTTTACGCAACCGCATTACACCACCCATCAGGTATTGGTACAGAAGAAACCTGCCAACTGGCGTATGCAGCCGCCTCAACTGGTAGATAAAAAATTGATCCGCAATCCACTGGAATTGATAGGAAAAGAAGTGCACGTCATGAAAGGCTCTTCGTTTAGCGATCGAATGAAAAACTTGTCGCAGGAAATTGGAGGCGATATAATTTTAAAAGAAGATAGCGCCACAGCTGAAACAGAATCGCTGATTCGAAAAGTGGCAACCGGTGAAATTAAATACACCGTCACCGATCAAACAATTGCTATGGTCAATGCGCTCTATTATCCAAATCTGGATATCAATACGACCCTCAGTTTGCCACAACAGATTGCGTGGGGTGTACGGAAAAATTCTACCAATCTGCAGCAAGCAATTGATCAATGGATGGCTCGCATAAAGCAAACCGGATTATTTCAAACCTTATTCGACAAATATTTTAATAACCCACGTTTCTCAATTATCATGGGGAGCAGTGATTACTCATCGATCACAGGCGATCACTTATCTCCGTATGATGAGCAAATAAAAAAAGGCGCACAGGAAATTGGGTGGGATTGGCGATTGGTAGCCTCGATCGTTTATCAAGAATCTAATTTTAATCCGAATGTAGAATCGTGGGCGGGCGCCATTGGGTTGATGCAAGTGATGCCGGAGACGGGTGAATTTTTGCATGCCGGAGATTTGCGTGACCCCAATCAAAATATCAAAGCCGGGATTCGATTCTTAAAATTCTTAGATGACCATTGGGCAAAGACCGTTTCTGATCCGGAAGAGCGATTAAAGTTTGTGTTAGCTTCATATAATGTGGGAGTTTCGCATGTGATTGATGCACAAAAATTGGCGCGCAAAAATGGACGCAATGCCGCCAAATGGAATGACAGTGTTGAATACTTTCTTTTGCAGAAATCAAATCCAAAATATTATCGCGATGCTGTTGTAGCCGCGGGCTATTGCCGGTGTGATGGCCCCGTGCGATATGTAAAAGAAATCTTAGATCGCTACGAGGAATACAAAGTTCACATCGATGCGTGATGCTCCGTAAACTCTGAATTCAGTTTTATTTTTTTAGTTGATCAACAATTTTCTTCAAATCCATCTGCTGCCAAGTCGATTCGATGTTAGGCGTTTTTAGAACTTCTTCCATAATTCGCTTTTGCTTTTGTCCGGTTTCATACGCTACCTGATATGGAATGTCTTCGTAGAATGTGACCATCGAATACAGTGGAATCCAATCAGCCGGATAAAGCTCGTGCAGCTTCGCTTCGATTTTTTTTCGTAAGATAAAGTAGGGATCATTCACCAAGTCGCGCATTTCGACAAAGTTATCTAGAGCTAATTGGGCAATCGCATCCGCATTGGGCTTTCGCTCTTGTTGAAAAATAGGAGCAACCTTACTCCAGTCATCCTGGCGTAAATCAAGCAATTGATTGAATGCGCGGCAATCTTCAAACCCTGCATTCATACCTTGTCCGTAGAATGGTACGATTGCATGAGCTGCATCTCCCATCAACAACACATTATTTTTTAACCAAGGAAAACACTTCACTGTAACGAGTGATGAGGTAGGATTATGGAAGAAGTCCTTCAAAAGATCGGGCATTAACCTGAGTGCATCTGGGAATGTTGCTTCGAAAAATTGTTGAACTGCTTCCGTGCTCGAAAGTTTTTCAAACGACTGTGTGCCACGGAATGGAAAGAACAATGTAAGTGTAAAACTTCCATCCGGATTAGGCAAAGCAATGAGCATGAAGCTTTCGCGTGGCCAAATGTGCAAAGCATTTTTTTCCATCTGAAATCCACCGCTGGAATTAGCAGGGATATGTAATTCTTTATAGCCGTGATGAATATATTCTTGTGAATAGTCAAAACGATCGGTCATTTGCAAAGCGTGACGGACGGCAGAGAATGCGCCATCGGCACCAATAATCCAATCGTATTTTTCAATTTGATTTTTTTGATCAGCGCCTTGAAATGAAAGTTCTGTTGTTTCGAAGTTGACATGCACAATTCTCTTTTCGAATTGAAAAGTAACGCCTGCATTTTCTGCAGCCGTCATTAGCACTTTATTCAACCCACTTCGTGAAATGGAATTAATGTATTGTCCTTCTTTTCCGTAAGGTTGAAATTGCAAATTGCCTTTTAAGTCGTGAATCATCCGCCCGTGCATCGGGATGGCTTCTTTTTTTAGTTCCTCTGCCAAGCCTACTTCTTCCAATGCTCGAATACCCCGATTGCTTAAAGCTAAATTAATGGAACGACCTTCGTACCCTTTACTTTTGCGCATATCCGATCTGCGTTCAATCACCGTAACCTGATAACCGCGCTTCGCTAAATAGATGGACAACAAAGAACCGACTAGTCCGGCCCCCGCAATGGCAATATGTTTTTTGGTTTGCATATTTAGTTTGCTTGTATGTACTTCCTAAAAATCTCCGCGAAGCGAAATACATCTTCAAAAGAATTATACAGCGGTACCGGAGCCACGCGAATCACACCCGGTTCACGCCAATCGGCAATGATGCCTGCCTGAGTGAGTCGTTGAAACAGCTGCTTGCCATTTTTCCATGTGCGAATCGAAAGTTGACAACCTCTTTGTTTTGGATCACTAGGAGTTAGAATTCGAAACTTCGAATCATGATTTGGAATTTGATGGAGCAAAAATTCTAAGTATCCGGTTAGGAGAATACTCTTTTCTCGTAGTTTTTTAAAGTCAACTTTTTGAAAAACTTCCAGCGACCCCAACAACGCAGCTCCTGACAAAACAGGAAAGTTCGATAGCTGCCATCCATCTACACCCGGCATCGGAATAAAACCTTTCTTCATTTGAAACCGATCTTTTTCATGATGCCCCCACCATCCAGCTAGTCGCGCGAGTGAAGAATTATTGGCGTGCTTCTCATGTACAAATGCGCCTGCTACTCCACCGGGTCCCGCATTCAAATATTTGTAACTGCACCATACCGCAAAATCTACATCATGATTATGAAGTTGTAAGGGAACATTTCCGATAGCATGCGCCAGATCAAAACCAACAAAAGCCCCAACGTGCTTAGCGGCCGCAGCAATTTTTTTAATGTTGAAAAACTGCCCTGTATAATATTGCACCGCTCCAAAAATCACCAGCGCAACGTCCTCGCCATGTTCACGAATCGCACTTTCAATGTCTTCGGTGCGCAGTGTAAACTCACCCTCGCGTGGCTTTAGTTCTATGATGGCTTGATCAGGATCTAGTCCGTGTAGTTTTACTTGCGACTCAAAGGCATATTGATCAGAAGAGAATGCTCCGGCTTCTGTTATAATTTTGAATCGGGAGGAGGTAGGTCGATAAAATGTAGTCATCATCAAGTGCAAATTCACCGTCAGTTGATTCATGGCCACAACTTCAATTGCTTTGGCACCTACGATTTTTGCCAAAATGGATTTGCTGAACTTATGATAGTATAACCACGGCCTCGTGGCATGCAGATGTCCTTCCACACCCAACTGCGCCCAATCGGTTAGCTCCTGCGCAATTATTTTTTTGGTCGTAACAGGTTGCAACCCCAATGAATTTCCGGTGAAATAAATCGCTTCCTTTCCCATCACTTTTGGAATATGAAATTGCTTTCGGAAACTTTTTAGTGGATCCAGTCGATCCATTTTTTTGGCGAAGGCCAAGGATGCCTCATAGGATTGAGCCATAAATTATACTAATTGGTTTTGTACAAGCTTGTGATGATGCTGTACATGATAAATGGTAAAATAGATCATCTCGCGCAGCGTCAGTTTGCCCAAGAGCGGATGAGGTAAGATATATTGATCCAGTTGGTATTCAGAAAGCGCATTTACTTTTTTCTGTAACGAATCTACTAATCCCAGTATTTTTTTTTCCAACACTTCTGTATTCTTTTCTTTTCCACGCGGTACGAACCTTCCGGGAGCTCTTCCACCGGCCTTCAGTTTAGATTGGTATTTTGCCACCAACTCATCATAGCTTTTTGATTTGCGATTTGCTTTTCCAAATAGGAGTCGCAAAACAAATAATGGCAAAGCCAGTGCTATGTTCACTGGCCCAACACTTTTTATCAAATGTTCTGTTTGTTGCAATGCATTCCATTTATCAGCTGGCGCAAACTCTAATTGCTGGGGCGATAATTCTTTTATGTATTGCGTAAAAGCTTGATGATGCTTTTGCAACTCCTCATTTAGTTGTTGCTTCGTCATATCAAACAAATCGAGGGTCTGCTTCCATCACATGACCGCAGTTTTTGCAGGTTCGCAAATCAACCGAACCATAAAAATCGCGGAAGCGCGGAAGAAAATCTTTTTCAATATTTTCTAAATGAAACTTGTACTGATGCAAGGGATGATTGCATTGTTCGCAAAACCACAAGAGTCCATCATCTTCCGTGCTTTGGCGTTTACATTCAATGACCAAGCCGATTGAATTAGGTGTACGGATCGGAGAGTGGGGCACACGTGCCGGAAGCAAAAACATATCTCCTTCATTGATGGGAATATCAACAGCTTTGCCATCCTCCTGAATGCGAACGGTAATATTTCCTTCCAGTTGATAATAGAGCTCTTCTGTTTCATTGTAGTGGTAATCTTTTCGGGCATTGGGCCCGGCCACAATCATCACAATGTAATCGCCTGCATCGGCATAAAGATTTTTATTGCCTACCGGTGGCTTCAAAGTTGCGCGATTGTCTGCGATCCATTGCTTGAGGTTAAAAGGTCTGCGTATGGCCATATAATTTTAGTTAGGGATGGTTACTAGTTTACTGTTAACAGTTATTGATCGAACTTAGCTTGTCATAAATTAAATAAACTGAGGAAAGTTAAGGTTCTTTTATATTTACTGAAAATCAGATATTAAAACTTTACAATTCGAGCGATGAACCTTGATTTAAGCGGTAAAAGAGCCATCGTGTGTGGAAGCACACAAGGTATTGGCAGGGCGACAGCTGTTGAACTGGCAACTTTGGGAGCCCATGTCACGCTGGTAGCCCGAAACGAAGTCAAGCTAAAAGAGACTTTAGCCGTGCTTTCTTCTAACAATTCGCAGAACCACGATTATCTGGTGGCTGATTTTGATTTTCCCGATCAACTGAAAGAAACGATCGACAAATACTTAGCATCTCATCCGGTTCAAATATTAATAAACAACACCGGTGGTCCACCAGCCGGCAAAGTATTGGACGCAAAGCCGGAAGAATTTATCAAAGCAATAACTAGTCATTTGATCTGTTCGCAAATTCTTGTTCAGGCTTTAGTGCCTCACATGAAATCTGCAGGCTACGGACGAATCATCAATGTTATTTCTACCTCTGTAAAAATTCCGATCAAAGGGTTGGGAGTTTCGAACACCACACGCGGTGCAGTCGCCAATTGGTCGAAGACACTGGCGAGTGAAGTCGCTCCGTTTGGCATCACCGTCAACAATGTTTTACCCGGCACTACCATGACAGGCCGATTGGAAGCTATCATTAAAAATAATGCGGCTAAGGCAGGCATTGCAGAAGACGAAGCGAAGCAACGAATGATTGAAGAGGTACCCATGGGCAGAATATCTTCACCCGAAGAAGTCGCTGCGGCTATAGCATTTCTGGCAAGCCCTGCAGCTTCCTATATCACAGGTATCAATTTGCCGGTAGACGGAGGAAGAACCGGAAGCTTATAGCCTATGCGAAGTTTGGTTTTTTGTTTTATGATTTGTTGCGGTTCATTGCATGCGCAGTTGCCGGTAGTTTTTCATGAAAAATTTGACAATAATCAGAATGGCTGGCCGGTTGGCGAAGGCCCCACGTATCAATCTAAAATTCAAAATGGAAAATTTGTACTGATTACCAACGTAGAAGATAAGGGCAGATTTGTAACAGTAACGCCTTATCTGGATGCACGAAAGGATTTTTCGATTGAAGCTACGTTCATACAAAAATCAGGATTGGTTGATAATGGAATTGGTTTGTTGTGGGGACGTGAGGGAAATCAATACAATGCTTTTCAGTTTTCTTCTAATGGATATTATCGTATTTATTCGCCACAGCTAAAAGGAGATTTAAATAAATGGATGCCTTGGCCGAAAGTAAAACCGATGCCGCAACCTAACCGACTTCGTGTAGAGCAAAAATCGAGTGTATTGCATTTTTATCTCAACGATGAATTGGTAACTACCTTTCCCGCATTGCCTTTGTATGGAATGGGTGTTGGCTTTGTCAACAACACAAAAATGGAATTGGAAGTAGATGATTTTGTTTTTGCACATCAGGTGTCTATTCACTTGCCATCAACCATTTCATCAACCTTTCAAAAAGAAAATCTTGGAAATACGATCAATACGGAAGCGGATGAGGTGAGCCCTAAAATCAGCGCAGCAGGGAATGCACTTTATTTTGGACGAAAGCACAGTCCTGCCAACTTAGGCGGGGTAGAGGACGAAGAGGATATTTGGTTTTCATCTTTTGAAAATAATCAATGGACACAGAGTAAAAATGCAGGCGCACCCATTAACTCTGCTTATGCGAATAACCTCATTGCGATCAGTACCGATGAAAATACCATGCTCTTCACCACGCGAGATGGATTCGGATTTCGCGAGCGCACAGCAGATGGATGGACGGAAGTGAAAGATGTTGGCATTCGATACACCAACGAAGACGAGTTTATTGAAGGCAATCTTTCTTCGGATGGAAAAGCCATGTTGTTTACCATTCGCAACCGCGACAATGTGTATTATGACAGCAATCGAATCGAGCGTGATATTTTTGTGAGTCTGAAAGACAAAGAAGGAAAATGGTCGAAGCCCTTCAATTTAGGAAAGGATGTGAATACTGCAGAAAATGAATACTCTCCATTCTTAGCTCCTGATGATAAAACGCTGTATTTCGCTTCGAAGGGTTGGCCTGGCTACGGAGATGCAGATATTTTTATGACCAAACGATTGGATGACACCTGGACGCGTTGGAGTGAACCGATCAACTTAGGAAATCAAATCAACTCATTGGATTTTGATGCCTACTATACCGTGCCGGCATCGGGCGATTTTGCGTACATGAGTTCTACGCATCAATCGATTGGCAAGAGCGATCTTTTTCGAGTGCGTGTGATGAACGAGGTAAAACCTGATCCGGTGGTACTTCTTACCGGAGTTACATTAAACGCGCAAACGAATCAACCAATTGGTGCATCCATTTATTTTGAAGATTTAATCACGGGCAAAGAAGTAGGTGAAGCTATTTCCAATCCAGTGACAGGTGCATTCCGAATTGTGTTACCATACGGAACCAATTATGGTATTCGGGCAGAATCGAAAGGGTTCTTCTCCATCAGCGAAAATTTTGATTTGACAGATGTGAAAGAGTATGTCGAAGTGAAAAAAGATTTAGTGCTCGCGCCTATTCAAGTAGGCGAGGCCATCCAATTAAAGAATATATTTTTCGAGCAGGGTTTAGCGGTATTAAAAGATGAGTCGAAGCCGGAGTTGGATCGCTTCATTCATTTTCTAGTGAATAATCCTTCCATTAAAATCGAATTGCATGGGCACACCGATAATGTGGGCACTAAATCAGGCTTATTGAAACTATCCAAAGAGCGTGTTCGAGCTGTTAAAAGTTATTTGGTGAAAAATGGAATAGCACCGGGCCGCATAACCGGCAAAGGTTTTGGCGCTACGCAACCCATGCAGATTAACGATACGGAGCAGCACCGAAAGTTAAATCGGAGGGTAGAGTTTATTATATTAGCGAAATAATTGATCGAACGGAAAAATGGATTCCGGTATCAGTTCCCCACCCCACACAAACTGATAGAAAACACATTTTCATTGTTTGAAAATGTACTAAACGAATTTTGTTAACTTAGTAGTAATCATGACTTCAAATTATTAATCCCTATGCGCTTATTTTTTACTATTTGCATGATGATGGCCGGGTATTTTACATGTGCTCAAAAACCGATCATTCAAGATGATTTTGCCTTTAACAAGTTTGGTTGGGAAGAAAGCGAAATTTGTTTTTTCGCTAATGGCGAATATGTGATTAACGCCACGGACGAAGGAGCCCAATCGGCTATTAGTTACTTTGTTGACGTGCAAAAAGATTTTACACTTTCGGCCGAGTTCATTCAACAAAATGGCGAGCAAGACAATGGCTATGGGTTAATTTGGGCTTCGGGAAGTGATCTCTTGAATTTGTTTGTCATTTCTTCGGAAGGCGAATATGCCATTTACAGTGGCGACCCATCGCAACTAAAAACGTGGAAGCAACACGATGCCATCCGGCCCATTGGCAATCCCAACAAATTGCGCGTTGAATCGAAAGGTGGCAAAATGTTTTTTTATGTGAACGATATAAAAGTAGAAGAACACAAGCCGATGCCTTTGTTGGGAAGTAGCCTTGGCATAGTAGCGTTTACAAAAATGCGACTGGAAGTAGATAACTTTTTCTTTGCACAAGATCAGGTGATCGAATTACCCAAGCAGCAATTGAATGCAAAAAAAGAAAATCTGGGTGGAGCCGTCAACAGCGTGCATGATGAATTAGGCCCGGTTATTTCAATGGATGGAAAGGTCATATACTTCGCTCGCCAGAATGTAGCTGAAAACGTAGGAGGAATGAAAGATGATGAAGATGTGTGGATGAGCATGTGGGAAAGTAATAAATGGTCGCGTGCCGTGAATATGGGAAAGTCAGTCAACACACCGATGGCTGATAATCTATTGGCTGTAAGTGCAGATAACAATACATTGATGTTTGAAGAAGCCAATCAGCTGATGGTAAAGCATCGCTCAGAATCCGGTTGGGATCCGGCTGAAAAACTACACTTGGTTTTCAAAAATGAGTTAGACCATTTTGTGGCATCGCTTTCCGCGGATGGAAAAGCAGTCATTTTTAGCGCAAAGCTGAAGTCAAATATTTTTTATGACCCCAATCGCAATGAGGGTGATTTGTATGTGTGCTTGAAGGAAGGAGATAAAAAGTGGTCTGACCCAATCAACTTAGGGCCGGTCATTAATTCCATTGGTGAGGATACATCGCCTTTCTTGGCAGCCGATGGAATGACACTTTACTTTGCATCAGACGGCAGACCGGGCTATGGCAATCAAGATATTTTTATGTCCACACGTATTGGCGAAAGCTGGACCGAATGGACGAAGCCGATCAATCTCGGGCCGCAAATCAACACGCCATTTTTTGATGCATACTACACCATTCCTGCGTCCGGTGACTACGCCTATTTTGTAAGCTATGATCAGGGATTTGGCAAGGCGGATATTTTCCGAATCAAATTGCAGCAAAATTCAAGGCCATCCGCTGTCACGTTGGTTAAAGGCCGTGTGCTGAATAGTAAAACAGGTGCACCACTTGCGGCTTCTATTCATTTTGAAAATTTAAGAACACGCAGAGATGTTGGTGAAGCGCGCTCTGATCCGCGTACCGGGATGTATCAAATTGTTTTGCCTTACGGAATCAATTATGGTGTGCGCGCTAGTCGCAGTGATTATTATTCAGTACATGAAAATTTAGAATTGCCGGCTTCTGCCGAATACAAAGAAGTGCAGAAAGACCTGATGATGATTCCGATTGAAGTAGGAGAAACGATTAAACTGAATAACGTATTTTTTGAAGCAGGTTTGCCTGTTCTCAAATCCGAATCTTTTCCTGAACTCGATCGCCTCGTAACCATTCTTTCAGAAAACCCTTCCATCTTTATTGAATTGGAAGGCCACACCGACAGCCGTGGTACGGCTGATGTGTTACTGAAATTATCGCAAGAGCGAGTGGCCACGGTGCAAGAATATTTGGTGAGTCATGGAGTCAGCAAGCACCGCATCAGCGGGCGTGGTTACGGAGCAACGCGCCCGGTGGCAACTGGCGATTCGGAAGAAGACAGACGATTGAACAGGCGTGTGGAGTTTAAGATCACAAAAAAATAATGCAGCAGATTTCCAACTATATCAACGGCCAATTGGTAGCGCCCATTTCAGGAAGCTATTTAGAAAATATAAATCCTGCCGAAGGAAAAGTGTATAGTCTTCTGCCGGATTCAGATGAGCGTGATGTAGAAACGGCTGTTGTTGCAGCGCAAGCTGCATTTCAATCTTGGTCGCAGCTTCCATTAGCAAAACGTGCCGCTATATTATTAAAAATTGCAGACCTGATTGACCGCGATATGGAAGTGTTAGCCTTGGCCGAGAGTGTCGATCAAGGCAAGCCGGTGAGGTTGGCGAAGTCGGTGGATATTCCACGTGCTTCGGCCAACATGCGTTTTTTTGCAACAGCTTCGATGCACGTAGCTGCGGAGTCGCACCTGATGGATGGCGAAGCAATCAACTACACCACCCGTACACCGATTGGAGTAGCGGGTTGTATCTCACCCTGGAATTTGCCGCTGTATTTATTCACATGGAAAATTGCTCCCGCATTGGCGAGTGGATGCACCGTAGTGGCAAAACCATCCGAGCTCACACCGATGACTTCATTTTTATTTTCGAAGTTATGTGTGGAAGCAGGTTTGCCTGCAGGTGTGTTGAACATCGTTCATGGACTCGGCAAAAAAGTAGGTCAGGCGATAGCCGAACACCCGATGATCTCTGCTATTTCATTTACAGGTGGTACCGTTACCGGAAAGACGATTGCGGCTACGGCAGCACCGATGTTCAAAAAATTATCATTAGAGTTAGGAGGTAAGAATCCAAATATCATTTTTGCCGATTGCGATTTTGAAGAAGCAATTTCCACTTCTATCAACTCATCATTTTCTAATCAAGGTGAAATCTGTTTATGCGGTTCGCGAATTTTAGTAGAGCGCAGTTTGTATGACAGATTTGTGAGCGAATTTATTAAGCGGACAAAAGCACTAGTGGTAGGCGATCCTTTAGATGAAGCAACCCGACTGGGTGCATTGGTTTCGGAAGGGCACATGCAAAAGGTGTTATCGTATATTGATTTGGCGAAGCAAGAAGGAGGTACGATAGCCTGTGGAGGCGAACGAGTGAAGGTAAGTGGTCGGTGTGCTTTCGGCTATTTTGTAGCACCTACGGTGATCACCGGATTGCCGCAGAACTGTCGCACCAATCAGGAAGAAATATTTGGACCCGTTGTTAGCATCATGCCGTTTGACACAGAAGAAGAAGCAATTGCTTTTGCGAATTCTACGGCTTATGGATTAAGTGCCACCATTTGGACATCTAATTTAAAGCGAGCGCATCGAGTAGCACATCAGCTCAGGAGTGGTATAATCTGGATCAACTGCTGGTTGCTGCGCGATCTGCGAACTCCTTTCGGAGGGATGAAGCAAAGTGGCGTGGGTCGTGAAGGGGGTTGGGAGGCGATGCGCTTTTTTACCGAGGCGAAGAATGTGTGTGTGAAGTTGTGAGGATTGTGTCCTATTATTCAAGAGTCTTGTAAAACTCGATGATTTTCATGAGGTCTTCTACTTTGTCGCTATCTAGTTTGTTAGTTGTCATGAATTCTTTTACAATAGGGAAGTGTTTGCCCATGATTCGTTTGAGGAATTTAGTACCAAGTTCAATGTCTTTATTCTTAACATGTTGATATCCTAAGAAATAATCATTTTTTGCGCGAACTGTTGAGTTTATTGTTTCAATCCAAGTGCCTCTACTAAAGGGGAACATATTACCTTCTGCATCAAGAAAATAAATGGTGGTTTCCTGACCATAATCATGAGCACTTGCGCGGGCAGCCCGCCTTGACGGATTGTAGGGATTAAATTTGACGGCCAAAGGATGAACGCGCTTTTGTACTACATTGATCGGGTTCACTTTCATGAGTACGACAAATGTTTTAGCCTCACCAAGTAATTCAAAGAAAGTGTTTACGGATTGCGTGTTAGCTTGTTCATTCAAGTTAACGAAATCGAAATCGTCCATTTTTTTAAAGTCTTCCCTTATGGGGTAATCAATGGAAATGAACTTTCTCCATCTTTCTTGTTCAAGATCATCAAATTCAAATTCAATAACATCATCGGGAATTAGAACCTCAATGTTTTCACCTGAACTGAATTTTAATATGCGAAGTTTTTCGTTGAATTGAATAAGCCCTTTTAAAGTTGAATTGTCTTCTCTCGACTTAATACTTCCGTTGTACCAAATGGTGTTTTCATTCTCTAATTCTTCGGTGACTTTGTTTATAATCTTTTTCTTCTGAGCCAAGGAAATAGTGACTGTAAATAGAAATAAACTAAGAATAACGAAACGCATACAATTGTTAATTAAGGCAATCAATTTTTGAGTTGATCAATAGGTTCTTCTGCTAGGGTATGTTCAGGATTATTCATCTTAAAATAGCATTTGGTCAGTACTCCAATTCCCGCCAATGCAATAACGCCTCCGCCAACTACAAGCAACCAATAATAAAGTGAATTGCCAATCGCATCGTGCATACTCATAAACAATTCAGTTTCCGGAGTGAGCATAACTGAGATGAACGAAATCAAATTGTTGATCAGATGAATGATGATACCGGAAAGCACGGAGCCTGTCTTCCAATAGGCCCATCCTATTAATAAGCCGGAAAGAAATGCACCAATTCCCTGCGGCAGATTTCCATGAATGACAGCAAACAAAAATGCACTCGCCAAGATGGCGTATTTCGGTTCATAGTTTTTAAGGAAGCCATCTAAAATGATCCCCCTGAAAAAAAGTTCTTCTAAAATGGGAGCAGCAATCACAATCATAAAAAAGTAAGGCATCGGTTGCTTTACCGTTTCAAGAAGGATTTTATTCATTAATTCAGATGGGGGAATAAGACTGGTGAGTGGGTCTAAAAATACATGAATCCCGACCAGACTGACACTGGCAATGAGAACTGCCAAGACAGAAAATCGTTTGAAAGGAAACTGATACTGCCTGCGAATAAATAAACCAAGCCCTATCGCAAGGCATAGCGATAAAGTGTAAATCACAGATAATCCGATACCGCTTTCGTGCGAGTAATAAGGAGTAACCACCAGCATAGCAATCACAGAGCACAATATGAAAATAAAAAGAAGCCCCAACGATTGCAGATAAGTCGGATAGTGTTTCATAGTAAATTTCGGCTCAAGATACTCGAAAAGGAATTGTAATCATTAATTGAGTGCCTTCTGCGCGTGCGGTATTTAATTCAAATCTTCCATGCAGTGACTCTACACGCGATTTCATTTGAGTTAAACCCAAACCGCCTGTCACCGAACTTAAGTCAAAACCTTTTCCATCGTCTTCAATAGTTAGTGTCAATTCCTTATCACGGAAAAATAGTTGAATATCTGCATTTTTTGCACCTGAATGCTTTGTAATATTATGGATAGCCTCTTGAATTACCCGGTAAACTTGTTGCACAATTTCTTCGGGAAGGGTTTCCGGAATGTCATAATGTTGAAAATGAAAGGCACATTCACTACCAGCTTTGGCATCGGCAATTAATTGTAAAATTAAAGGTGGTAGTCCTAAGTTGCCGTGCGTAGGAATGGCCAATTCGTGCGATAGCTTTCTTACATCACTGGCGATGGTTTCAGCTTGGTGCTCCAAATAGCCCGGGTCATTTTTCGTCCTCAGCATTCGAATAAGATTGGCAAGTCTACTTCCGATGTCATCATGTAATTCGCCTGCTATGCGATTGCGTTCTTTTTCTATACCCGACACATAAGCCTTCAAGGTTTCTTTTTGCTGCATCGCTATCTTCATTCGCAAATGATTTCGTTCCTCAATCACCATCCTTACGCGATAGCTCAACCCCAACGAAAAAATAATGATTTCAAATAATGCTCCGATAAAGAATGGGTTGAATTCCATTTTTTCGATCCAACCAAAATCTTCCATTGAAACCACCACTGCCGTAATCCAGGTAAAAGAATAAGCTACGAGATAGAATAATGCAATTTGTTTTTGATGACGATACGAGATGATCGCTACAATTACGCATAGTAAATTAGAGACAACCGCGAGCACAATAACAAACGGCACGAAAAACGAACTGAATTCAAAATAGAAATTACGGAGCAGTGGAATGAACGCGAGTAGTAATCCGTAAACTCCGATAATGATGAGCAAACTCCGATCAATCGCCTTGGAGTAATTTGAAATAGAAAGAAACGATCGAGAAAATAGCAGTAGCAATCCGGAAGCAATACCAATAATCATTACCCTGAAAATGCTGTTGAACCCAATAGTATTTGGATAGATAAATTGGAGACTTAGCCCTTCTGAAGTTGCGAGCAGAAGTATCACGGAAAGCGTAAACAAAAAATACAGCAGGTAGACGGATGAACGATAGAAAAGGCCTCCTAGTAAACTGTAAAGCGCCACTACTAACATCATTCCAAAGCAAACACCAAAAAAAAGTTGAGATCGAAATTCGCGTTCATCATATTCCATTCGATTCCAAAGAGCAATTGGAATCGTCATGGAAGAGTTTTTCTTTTCTAAACGAATGATAATCCAGAAGTCGGATTCGTGACACACATACACCGGCCATACAAAATTTCTATAGCTATAACTTCGCGAATGGAAAGGCAAATCATCTCCGGTTGGATTTCCCAAAGGCATGATAGTGTTTTTGGTTACACAAAAAGCTTGAATACGGTCAATCTGTGGATTTGCTATTTCAAGCAGTAAATCTTGTTTTTTTGGCAATGATTGAAATGGTATTCCAACCCAGATAATTTCAGGCGAGTAGCCCAAATTAATTTTGGTAAGGGTTGTGTATGTGCTATGTACTAGAAATGATGAAGCTACTGAATCAATTGTTACTTGCTCGTCTGTTTTTAAATAGACAGCATATCCTAGAAGGGATTGTTTTTTTTGGATGCTTTTAAGAAAGATTGAATCAAGTGAATTGGCTTGCGCGAATGATGCGCAAAGCAGAAGCATGACAATCTTAAAGCAATTTGTTTTCATGAGCAAAGTTGACCAACTCAATGCTGGTGTTGATTTCCAGCTTTCTAAAAATATTTTTGCGATGTGTATCGATAGTCAATGTACTAATCGATAGTTGATCTGCAATTTGATTTGAACTAAGTCCTCTGGCAAATAGCGGTATCAACTCTAATTCTCGCTTCGTTAATTTCATCTTGTTGGCAAAGTAGTCGCGAAACTTTTTCCTTCGCTCACTTTCTTCCGTCAGAGCCTTCGAAAGATAAAAGTCGAGTGTTTCAATTTTTCGGAGTGCTTCCAAAAGTTCATCATTCGATACGCTTTTTTGGAGATAGGCATTGGCTCCTAGTTTTTTGGAACGTTCAATCAAGAACTCGTCCGGGTACATAGTCAGCACCACAATCTTTAAACCTTTATTTTTTTTTCGGATTTGTTCAATTAATTCCAAGCCATCGCTGTCTTTCAGATTTAAATCCAGAATAAGTATTTCCGGTTTTTCTTTTTCTAGCGTTTCAATTAGGCCAAGGCCCGTCAAGCTATATCCAACAATTCGGTAATCGGCAGATTGTTGAAAGAGAAGTTTGAGCCCATCGATGATGATTGCGTGGTCTTCGCAAATAAAAATGTCCTTCATCCCTTGTCTTCGTTGTCGTTGTAATCCGCGGTAACCTATTCAATTGCAAGATTAAGCAAATGAAGGGAAAGGTTGTAACCGTTGGTCATTCATTCTTTGTATTTTTAAGTGTTTAAAAATAAGTACCGCGAATAAAATTGTCAATGAGTTTTTTTGACCATCATGCTATCTTCTTTACAGTACTCGGCTACCCGATGAGCTATCTCGAATTTTTCGGGACCATAGCCGGGGCAGTAGCAGTGTTTCTTTCCGCGAAAGCGAATGTATGGAGTTGGCCAATAGGGGTCATTAATGTGGTGCTCTTTTTCTTTTTGTTCTATCAGGTTCAATTGTACCCGGATATGTTTTTGCAGGTTTTCTTTTTCATTACCAATCTGTTAGGCTGGTATCGCTGGCTACACCCACAGAAGGACGAGGAAGACGGAAAGAAGCAACTTAAAATTACTCGTCTCACCTTGACTTGGTGGATAGCGTTTGGTTTAGTGGGAATCATTGGAACAATTGTTTTTGGTCAGGTGGCACAAAATCTTAATTCCATGTTTCCAATACTTTTTAGCCAGCCGAGTGCTTTTCCATACGCAGACTCTTTTGTTACAGTTATGAGTATTGTGGCCACTTATCTGATGGTACAAAAGAAGTTGGAGTGCTGGCTGGTTTGGATTCTGGTCGATTCGGTTGCTTGTGGATTGTATTTCTCCAAAGGAATTTTATTTGTAGGAATAGAGTATGTGGTTTTTTGTTTTATAGCAGCTTTTGGCTTTTGGTATTGGCTGAAGGAGTTTAGAGAAACCTAAACCTAATAAAACCTTCAAGGTTTCTTTGATTGCGCGAAAAGACCTTGAAGGTTTATTGAATAAAGTTTTTGTCATTGAGATTTAATTATGACCAGTATTGATCGAGTGAAGTTAATATGTTTTTACGGCCCGGAGAGTACTGGTAAATCGACCATGGCCAAACGGATGGCCGAAATTTATCATTCGGAATTTGTGCCGGAAGTCGCTCGTGAAATAGTAGGTTCTAACGATTTTACATTGGATGATATTATTCGAATCGGTAAAGCACAGACGGATCGCATTCTTGAAAAATCGCGAACCGCCAACCGATTTTTATTTTGCGATACCGACTTGATCACTACGCAGATCTATTGCCGGCATTACCTGAAGGAAGTGCCGACCATTCTCTACGAATTGGAAAAACAAATTCAATATGATGCTTATTTTCTTTTCGAAATAGATGTTCCTTGGGTAGCCGATGGCCTCCGCGATTTAGGCGAACGCAGAAAGGAAATGTTCGAAGTTTTTAAATCCGAGCTCGACCAGCGCAAAATAAAGTATCATATCGTTTCTGGCACGTGGGCTGCGCGCGAATCTTTCATTCGCGAAAAGCTGAGCGAACTTATCTGAAAGTTAAATCAACTTTTTTGTTTGCCGATGGCGTGGCCTTTCGTTGCAAAAAACAAAATGTAGAGATAGCAAGGTGCTACTATCCAGAAAAATGCACTGGATGGTGTCATATCTTTTGCGATCCGCGCATAGACTTGAGGCAGAATGGCTCCACCCGCAATACCCATAATCAGCAATGCTGAACCTATTTTAGTAAACTTACCTAGTCCTTCAATGGCTAAGGGAAATATGGCGGGCCACATCAGCGCATTAGCAAAACCTAGCAATGCTATACAAACAATTGATGCATAGCCGGAAGTAAAAAATACACCAACGCTTAATGCAATGCCAATGAGTGCCGACCAAGCCAATGCGTTTTGTTGTTTGATGTATTTAGGAATAGTGATGATACCAATAATGTAGCCTACCACCATTGACCAAAGCGTATAAGAGGTAAATAGTTTCGTTTCATCTAAGCTAATACCGATGGACTTGCCATAGGTACCAATGACATCGCCTGCCATTACTTCAACACCTACATATAAGAAAATGCAAATGATACCAAGCAATAGATAAGGAAATTGAAAGACATTGCTTCTTTGCGTAAATTCATTGTGTTTTGGTTCTTCATCCGTTTCAATTTCTGGCAGTGGTGAAAGCTTAATCATGATCGCCAGAGCAACAAGTACTAAACCCATAATCCCGTAAGGAAGTATAACCCGGCTGGAGAGCTCTTGTAATAATTCAGTGCGACTGCCTACATCTTGCGTTGCGGTCAACTTAGCTTCAATTTGGGTAGCTCCTTCTAAAACTATTGCTCCTAAAATAACCGGACTAAGCGCACCGGCCACTTTATTGCAAATACCCATGATGCTAATGCGTTGCGCAGCGCTTTCAATTGGGCCAATTACCGATATATATGGATTAGATGCGGTTTGCAGCAACGCCAAACCCATGCCTTGAATGAACAATCCCGTAAGGAAAAGATTGAAGCTTCGTTGCATGGCAGCAGGAATAAATAAAAACGCTCCGGCAGCCATTACTGCGAGGCCCAGTGCCATTCCATTTTTGAATCCGGTTTTGTTTAAAATGAATGAAGAAGGTATTGCCAGAAAAAAGTAAGCCATGTAAAAAGCGAAAGTAACGAGCAGCGCTTCGGCATCAGTCTTTAAATCACAGGCTAATTTCAGAAAAGGAATGAGTGTGCCGTTGAGCCAAGTAACAAAACCAAAGATGAAGAAGAGAATTCCTATAATGGTAATGGACAAAACATAATTCTTATTTGTACTCATAATCTGAATTGTATGAAGTAAAGGCTTATTTTTGGAGTTAAGTTGGCAAATTATTTTTAGTTTCGATGCATGAACGCAAATATTATGGCTGAAACAAAACCAAAAAGCTTGTTAGTGATGGCTGCCGGAATGGGTAGCCGTTATGGTGGAATCAAACAAATTGACGGGTTTGGACCCAATGGCGAAACCATTATGGATTATTCATTATTCGATGCCATCCGCGCTGGGTTTACCAAGGTAGTTTTCATCGTACGCGATGAAATCAAATCTACGGTAGAAGAAATTTTTCTTCCCAAGCTGAAAGGGAAAGTCGAAGTATATTTTGAAGTGCAGTCGCTGGATCGTTTTGTTCCTGCCGGCTACGGTGCCGTAGATCGCAAAAAGCCGTGGGGAACCACACACGCCATGTTGTGTGGCAAGAATGTGATCCATGAGCCTTTTGCCGTGATCAATGCCGATGACTTTTACGGCTTAGAATCGTTTCAGTCGCTGGCCAAATTTTTTGATGCCTCCGCACCCGATCATCATGCGATGGTTGGTTACACACTCAAAAATGTATTGT
Organism: Cyclobacteriaceae bacterium; assembly: GCA_044228465.1. Taxonomy (GTDB): domain Bacteria; phylum Bacteroidota; class Bacteroidia; order Cytophagales; family Cyclobacteriaceae; genus ELB16-189. The sequence goes on along the minus strand of JBGAUU010000001.1, from coordinate 121,630 downwards.
CAGAACATGGCAGCGTTTCTCGTGGCGTAGCCGAGGAGCGCGATGCACAAGGTTATTTAAAGAAATTGAACGAGCTCACTAAAATTGTGAGTGAAAATGGAAAGATCGTTTCCAAAGAAGAAACAGGCGACCGTGAACTCGACCCAATGCTACCGGTTTCTATGAATTGCTGGGGCTTTCAGCCGGGCGTTTTTGATGTGGCCGAAAAAATGTTTCATGAATTTGCCTTGAAGAACAAAGCCAATCCTTCGGCTGAGTTCTACATCGCATTGCTGACCAACGAAATCATTAATCGCAATTTGGGTAAGGTGCATATTTTAGGAGGAGGCAAAACTTGGTTTGGCGTAACGTATAAGGAAGACAAAGAAGAAGTATCCGGCAAGATCAAAGCGTTGGTCAATAGCGGAGTGTACCCTTCTAAATTATGGCAATAAGCGAATGGAAAAAACGGAAATGATTTTTGGCACGCGTGCCGTCATGGAGGCGATCAAAGCTGGCCGCGAGATCGAAAAAATTTATATTCAGTCCAGCCTCAGCAATGATCTGATCAAAGAGTTGATCAAAACGGCCGCTGCTTATAAGGCACCTTATTCGTTTATTCCACAACAGAAATTAGACCGACTATCGTCCAAAAATCATCAGGGCGTTATCTGTGTGTTGTCCGCAGTGCAATATGCTTCGCTCGAAAATATTATTGACAAGTGCTATCAGGAAGGACGCGAACCGTTTTTCTTAATTGTAGATCGGGTTACGGATGTACGCAATTTTGGTGCGCTTGCGCGAACGGCTGATTGCGCTAAGATGGATGCCATCATCATTTCAGACAAAGGAAATGCTCCAATTACGGGTGATGCAATGAAAACCTCGGCCGGAGCGCTCAGCCACATGCCGGTGTGCCGTGTGCGCGATATGAAGGCCACCATTAAGTTATTGAAGGAGAATGGTATTCAAGTAGTGGCATGCACCGAAAAAGCCAGCGACCTTATTTATCAAACTGACTTCAATACTCCGTTGGCGATTATTTTAGGTTCTGAAGAAGACGGCATTTCACCTCAGCTTTTGAAAGATGCCGATCGTCTCGTCAAAATACCGATGAAAGGAAATATTGAATCGCTCAATGTTTCGGTGGCTGCCGGCATCATTATCTACGAAGCCATCCGTCAAAAAAGTTATAAATAGTCAGCTCCGTTTGATTTGCCCTTCAGATCATTGGCAAATTTGCGGAACAGATCTTCTTTATCTTTTTCACAAACGATAGTCACGTTGCCGAATGCACCTACGAGGTAGCCATTCAATCCTTGCGCTACAATCAGTTTGTCTTTGTCCCCTTTGATAATGCAGTTGCGCGTGTCGTAAGTGAGCGCATCACCATCAATCACATTGTTCATGGCATCTTTTTGTGAATACTCATAGAGCGAACCCCATGAACCCAAGTCCGACCACGCAAATGAGCTGAGCATCACATACACATTATCTGCTTTTTCCATGATCCCATAGTCAATGGAAATATTTTTGGTTTGTGAATAGGCGGTTTGCACAGCGGTGCGCTCTTCGGCAGTCCATACTTTATCTGCCATCTCCTCAAAAATTTCAGTCATTTCCGGCATGTGTTTGGCGAAAGAATCTAAAATTGCTTTTACACCCCAGATAAAAATTCCGGCATTCCATACAAAGTCGCCACTCTCTAAAAATTTATTCGCGAGTGCCAGCTCCGGTTTTTCGGTAAATGTTTTTACTTTTTTCAAAGCACTCTTCGCATCGATAAACTGAATGTAACCGTAACCAGTCTCTGGTCGGGTGGGTTTGATACCAAGCGTAATAAGCTTGTCTTGATTTTTTGCCGGATCAACTGATTTTAAAATGGTTTGCTGAAAGTCAGTTTCATTTAAAATCAAATGATCGGAAGGACTAACTACCATTACTGCGTTGGGATTCTTTCGATGAATTTTATGACAAGCATATAAAATACAAGGTGCCGTATTCTTGCGCATCGGCTCGGCCAATATTTGTTCTTCTTTCAACTGAGGCAGCTGTGCTTGCGTCAATGCTTTATGTTCTTCATGTGTTACCACCAAAATATTTTCGGGCGGACAGATTGTTGCGAAACGATCGAAGGTGGATTGAAGCAATGTTTTTCCAACACCGATTACATCTAAAAATTGTTTCGGTTTTGAATTGCGACTGTAAGGCCAGAAACGTGTTCCGATACCACCGGCCATCAACACTACGTATAAATCTTTGTTCATTTGAATTCTAAATTTTGTTTTAAGCTCAGTTTTTCCAACTGACCTGCCATTCTTTTTTCAATTTAACCAACACCGACTTCTCCAACCAATAATTTTAACCACCGCAACCGATTTATAACCGTTTAAACCTACACATTGAAAATTAGTTTGTTTTTAGCATCACTCTCTTCACTTTTTCTGCGTTTGTCTGCAAACTATCAATCAGTCAATTAAAGGTACACGCTTTGCTTTTTGTCGGTTTTTTTTTATTATCTTCAATTTCTATTGGTAAAGGTAAAACAACATTAATATAGTTCAGCAAAATTTTTTATTCAGGAATATGATTGTGGCAGAAGAGAAAGATGAAGTAAGGGCAAAACTCAAGGAAATATTTGGTTATAGCAACTTTAGAGGCAACCAGGAGGCAGTAATTAAAAATATACTCAGCGGAAGAAATACGTTCGTTATTATGCCTACTGGCGCAGGCAAATCACTTTGCTACCAATTGCCCGCCATGATGAAGGATGGTTTGGCTATAGTGATCTCTCCGCTCATCGCGTTGATGAAGAATCAGGTAGATCAAATGAACGCATATGGCGTCAATGCGCGATTTTTGAATTCCACACTTAGCAAAGGCGAAATTACAAAGCTGAAGAAAGATTGTGTTACAGGAGTAGTCAAACTTCTTTACGTAGCACCCGAGTCGCTCAACAAAGAAGAGAACATTGAGTTTTTGCAAAAAGTAAATGTTTCGTTCGTAGCCATTGACGAGGCGCACTGTATCTCTGAATGGGGCCACGATTTCCGCCCGGAGTATCGTAAAATAAAAACCATGATCGCCCAGTTGGGTGATAAACCGGTAATTGCATTGACAGCCACTGCCACACCGAAAGTGCAGTTAGATATTCAGAAGAATTTGCAGATGGAAGAGGCAGACGTTTTTATGTCTTCTTTCAATCGCAAAAATTTATTTTATGAAGTGCGCCCTAAAAAAGAGACGAAGAAACAACTCATTCGCTTTTTGAAAGAACACAAAGGCAAGTCAGGAATTATCTATTGTCTCAGCCGCAAGAAAGTAGAGGAAATAGCGCAGCTTTTAAATGTAAATGGTTTTAAGGCAGCACCGTACCATGCCGGTTTAGATCCGGATGTGCGTATGAAAAACCAGGACGACTTTTTGAATGAAGAAGTCGATATCATTACCGCTACTATTGCTTTTGGGATGGGGATCGATAAACCCGATGTGCGCTTTGTAGTTCACTACGATGTACCGAAGTCGTTAGAAGGCTATTATCAGGAAACAGGGCGCGCAGGAAGAGATGGTTTGGAAGGCGTGTGTCTGATGTTCTACAGCCACAACGACTTAAATAAGCTGGAAAAATTCAACAAAGATAAATCGGTGCAAGAGCGCGAAAACGCGCGCATTCTCTTGCAGGAAATGGAATTCTATGCAGAGTCGCCTGTGTGCAGACGTAAGCAATTGCTTCATTACTTTGGTGAAGAGTACAAAGAAAATCATTGCGGCTCATGCGATAATTGCATGAACCCACGCGAGCGTTTTGAAGGATCTGAATTTGTTAAAATCGCGATCGAAGCAGTGCAACAAACGGATGAACGTTTTGGATTGGCTCATTTGGTCAATGTAATTCGTGGTATTGAAGATGAATACGTGAAGAGCTATGCGCACTTTGATTTGCCGGTGTATGGCAAAGGCGATACCGAAGATGCCGATTTCTGGAAGGCAGTCATTCGACAAACGTTGATTTATCAATACTTAGAAAAGGATATTGAAAACATTGGTGTGTTGAAGATTACCGAAAAGGGTAAGAGCTTCCTGAAAAAACCACACCCGATTGAATTAGCACGCGATCACGATTTTACGACTGACGTGGAGGACGAAGAGTCTTCCGAGCGCGTGGTGGTTAACTCCAAGTCGTATGATGTAAAACTCTTTGAAATGCTGAAAGCCCTTCGCAAGAAGATGGCCAAAGAGAAAGACTTGCCACCGTATGTTATTTTTCAGGATCCCTCCTTGGAAGAAATGGCCACCACTTACCCAACCAACAAAGAAGAGTTGGCATCGGTGAATGGAGTGGGCATGGGCAAAGTCAATAAGTTTGGAAAAGAGTTTTTGGAAGTCATTCAGAAATACGTAGATGACAATGACATCGAAACGGCTTCTGAAGTTGTCGTGAAATCGTCTGTCAACAAATCCAAAATTAAAATCTTCATCATTCAACAGATTGATCGAAAAGTAGATTTGGAAGAAATTGCAGAATCGAAAGGACTTTCATTTGAGGAATTGCTGACCGAGATGGAAAACATTTGTTACTCGGGCACAAAGTTGAATGTTGATTATTACATTGATGAAGTGCTGGATGATTCCAGACAAGAAGAAATCTATGATTACTTCCTCAACTCAGAAACCGACAGCATTGAGGAGGCCATGAGTAATCTCTCCGATTTCTCCGAAGATGATGTACGCCTCATGCGCATTAAGTTTTTGAGCGAGTACGCCAATTAAGGTTTTTATTTCCCCCGAACCTCTTCGAACCGTCTTCCTCGTTCGAAGAGGTTTCGTTATTTAGAGCCAATCCGTAGCTATCCGTAAAGCATTCTCCTTTATATTTGAAGTTTAGTAAAACGTCAGGATTAATCTGAGATGCCGAGGTCTATTCAAAAAAAGAATGAACAAGCATTTTGATTGATCTCAATTAAAAACGAATAGGCGCATGCAAGTATTATTGATAGGTAATGGCGGACGAGAGCACGCTCTGGCTTGGAAAATCAAGCAAAGCAAACTCTGCTCCGAACTATATGTTGCCCCCGGCAACGCAGGCACAGCATTAGTTGCTAAGAATGTAGCAATCGGTGTGGATGAATTTGAAAAGCTGGGCAATTTCTGCATTGAAAATAAAATTGACTTAGTAGTAGTAGGCCCTGAAGTGCCATTGGTGAAGGGTATCCGCGACTATTTTGAACAGCAGCCTAGTCTAAAAAATATTTTGATGGTCGGACCGGGAAAAACGGGTGCGCAACTCGAGGGCAGTAAGGATTTCTCGAAGCAGTTCATGATCCGCAATCAGGTGCCCACCGCCAAGGCAAAAACGTTTTACACGGGACAATCTGCGGAAGCGACTGCTTATTTGGCTACCTGCCAGCCACCGCTTGTCTTGAAGGCAGACGGACTCGCAGCCGGTAAAGGTGTCATCATTACATCGGATTTGGTAGAGGCGCAAGCTACCATCCACGAAATGTTGGAAGAGAAAAAATTTGGCGATGCCAGCTCGAAAGTGCTGGTAGAGGAATTTTTAGATGGAATTGAATTGTCTGTTTTTGTACTGACTGATGGCGAAGATTATATCATTCTGCCGGAAGCCAAAGATTACAAACGCATTGGCGATGGCGACACCGGACCCAACACGGGCGGCATGGGCTCGGTTTCTCCTGTCATGTTTGCTACTCCCGCATTTATGCAAAAAGTAGAAGAGCGAATTATTAAGCCCACCATTGCCGGGTTGAAAAAAGAGAATATCCCATTTAAAGGATTTATTTTCATTGGCCTGATGAACGTGAAGGGCGATCCGTTTGTGATTGAATATAACACCCGTATGGGCGATCCGGAAACGCAATCCGTCATGGCTCGTATCCAAAGCGATTTTTTGGAATTACTGATCGCGGCAGCCAAAGGTGAGCTAAAGAATAAAAAAATAATAGTTGATCCGAACTTTGCCTTAACCATTGTGATGGCAGCAGGCGGATATCCTGATCAATATGAAAAAGGCAAGGCTATCAAAGGATTAACAGAGCTTAGCAATAACTTGATTTTTCATGCTGGTACTAAAATGCAAAGCGAGCAAGTGTTGACAGACGGAGGTAGAGTGTTGGGAGTTACCGGTCGTGGGAAAACACTGACAGAGGCTCGCGATAATGCCTACGATGTAGTCGCAAAAATTTCATGGGATAATGCCTTCTACCGCAAAGATATTGGGCAAGATTTACGATAAGTCTAGTTATCAAGGTGAAATTGGGAAAGCAAGGGATAATAGAAATCCTTGCCGCATGGCCCAGTCAGGTTTCATTTCTGTAAGATAGCCTTGATACGAAATCGTATTTTGAATGTGCAACCCCTCGGTTAACTTTATCTTCGGGAAATTAATAGCGATAGAAGCCGATGTAGCAAGTTGGTTGGTGTCGAAAACAATGCGTTGCCATACGTAAACATCAAATCTGAATTTTTCTAACTGATAAGTAACGAGTAAGCGATTAGCCAACTTAGCCGATTGACTAAGATCAAAGAAGAGGGCTGTGTTTTCTACTTTCAGCTTCTCGCTAATCGCCCAGTAGCCGGCAAGTGACGCGAAATAATCAGAATCTTTATCGCGAAACTCAGTGGTTTGCGAAAACACATAACCTACAAATGCGCGCAGATAAAATGTAGAACTTACATTGATTTTTTTGAACACACCTGGTTGCAAATAATTGACGATAGAGTGCGCATCAGCAAAATCCACTGATTTGAAAAGGAAGAAGCCATACCCTTTGTTCTCGTAAAAAATATTGAGGTCGAAATTAATATGATCGTTGATGAGTGCTCCTGAAAACGGAAAAAACCCAGCGGAATTAAAACGTGGAGTGATTACAAACGTACGTTTAGGCTTAATAACTTCTTGACCAGGAGAGGTGATGACACATAGGCAAATGATAGCCAGGCAAAGCCTTATTGTTGTAGAAGCTTTTCTTTGCGACTGAAAAATTCTTAGCATGTGGCGGAATGTAATTTCTTGTGGGACGTGATTGAGTCAGATGTAGATCGTTCACACACATTCTCCTTGGCAATTTCGTTTTCCTTTTCGATCTGTGTTGATTCCGGTTGTGAGATGTTGGTAGCGTAGAATTTTTTCAATTCATCTAATGTTCCTAAGTCCATTAGCCCAACCGATGGTAAACGTTTTGCCATAGAATGTTTTTGTTAAATTCGTTTCAAATTATTGTCTTAGCAGAAACTAAAACGATATGTCGAGAGGGTCGGTGCCTTGTTTTCAACGGAATACATGATCATAAACTTTTGAAACCATTTTTCTTATGCTCAAAACCATTACAAATAAAGTACTGGATGATTTAAGCCGCAGCATCTTAAAGGAGTTATGCCAAGATGCCCGCATATCTACCACGGAAATTGGAAGACGTATTGGCCTTTCGGCACCGGCTGTGGCTGAGCGCATCCAAAAACTCGAAAAGCAAGGCTTTATTAAAGGATATAGTACTATTGTTGACTTTGACAAGGTTGGGTTATCCATCAAAGCGATTATTACCTATAAGTCAACTACACTGAAACATTCAGAGTCTATTAAATTGATCGATGCCATGCCCGAGGTAGTTGAATGGCATGCTATCACAGGCAATTATTGTATGATACTTAAGGTAGCAGTGGAGACAAGTAAGGATTTGGAGGCATTCATTGAGCGCTTAGCCCAATATGGCGAAACCAGCACATCATTGATTTTATCTGAAAGTAAGGGCTCTAAAGTGCTCAGGAGCTAACAATTGTTGGTGGGCATTGCTCCGATAAGCACGAAACAGGGTCGAGGATGGGCAGACCCTTGCCATTACCCCTTCAAGGCATTACCTTTAACCCCTCAATGATCTAATAATTGACCGATGGGTTGTGCTTGTGGAACAAAAAAGGACGGAAAGGTATCCGGTTGCAACAACAACGGTGCCTGTGGCACAGGCGGCTGCAATAAAATGAATGTATTCGACTGGCTCTCGAACATGGAGATGCCGGTAGAAGATAAGTTCAATGTGGTGGAGGTACGCTTTAAAAATGGTCGCAAAGATTTTTATCGGAACACCGAGCGTTTGCAACTAACTACCGGAGATGCGGTAATTGTAGAATCGCAAACCGGCCATCACCTCGGCCATGTTTCTTTGCAAGGTGAATTAGTACGCTTGCAAATGCAGAAGAAGAAAGTGGCAAATGACGATGAGATTAAAAAAATCTATCGAATTGCTCATCAGCGCGACTTAGAGAAATTTGAAGAGATCAAAAAGCGTGACAATCCTACCCTGTATCGCGCACGCGAAATCATCAAACAATACAAACTGGCCATGAAACTCTCGGATGTAGAGTATCAGGCAGACAATACCAAAGCTACTTTCTTCTACTCAGCCGAAGACCGTGTTGATTTCAGAGAGTTGATTAAACAACTGGCAGCTGAATTTAAAGTGCGTGTGGAAATGCGCCAAATTTCACTCCGCCAAGAGGCAGGCCGCTTGGGCGGAATTGGAGTGTGTGGTCGCGAATTGTGTTGCTCTACCTGGCTGAGCGATTTCAAAAATGTGGCTACGAGCGCAGCACGCTACCAAAATTTGTCGCTCAATCCCAGTAAACTCTCCGGCCAGTGTGGCCGATTGAAATGTTGCCTCAACTATGAGTTGGAAACTTATATGGAGGCACTCAAATTCATACCGGAAGTGGAAACGCCTTTGTTGACGGAGCAAGGTGAGGCCCGTTTGCAAAAGACGGACATCTTCAGGCGGATCATGTGGTTTGGCTACAAGGAGGACAACAACTGGTACCCGCTCAATGTCGATCGTGTGAATGAAATCCTTCAGATGAATAAGGAAGGAAAGAAACCGGCAACTCTACAAATCAATCAGGAAGAAGTTCGTGCTCCGCTCAGCACGCTCAACAGCGACTTGGAGAGCATGGATAAGAAGTACAAGAACAAGTCAGGTAAAAACAAAAACCGCAATCGAGATAAGCGCGAACAACCGAAAAATGCGGGCAATGTCAATCCGAATCAACAGCGGAATCAAAACCGCAATCCGAATCAAGGCAACGCCAATCGCAACCCAAATAACCCGAATGCGAATTCAAACCCGAATTCTAATTCACCTCAAAACCCAAATCAAAACAAAGGTCAGCAGCCAAACCCCAACCAAAACCGGAATAACCCGAACCGAAACAATCCGAATCGTAATAATCCGAACAGGAATAACCCCAATCGCAACAATCCAAACCAAGGCAATGCGAATCGGAATAACCCCAATCGGCAGGGTGGCAATCCCAACAATCCCAACAACCGCAATAAACCGAACAATAATCCTAACTCAACCCCTCCGGAAAGTGTATGAGGCGTAGTTTCATTTTTGTCATTTTGGTTTTTCTTTTTTCATGCGACTCCAATCGGGTATTTGAAGACAACGTAGAGTTTGCGGATAGAACGTGGAAGATTTCGGAACCCGCCTCACTCGAGTTTCAAATTGCCGATGCTTCTAAATCGTACAATTTGTATTTGGACATCCGAAATTCAATTGATTACCCATACTCACGCATTTTTGTCAATTACTCATTACAAGATTCTGCCGGTGGTGAGCTGTCCAAAAAACAGTTGGCTGAATATCTTTTTGATCAGAAAACGGGTAAGCCCAATGGCAGCAGTGGCTTAGGAGATATTTATGATCACCAATTTCCCATTGCTAGCAACATGAAGTTTACGAAGCCCGGCAAATACAAAGCGCACTTTGAACAATTTATGCGCAAAGATACCCTGCAGGGAATTTTGGCCGTAGGACTGCGCGTAGAAGAGGTGGTGCAGCCTTAAATTATTTATTGGACAGCGTGGATTTTCTTGCCTTGGCCATTTTCACAGCTTCATAGGCATTCACTAATCCACCGGTTTCGCTTAAACTTTCAAACAGCACTTCTTCTTTAGTGCCCGGTTTTTGCACTTTCAAATTATCAAACTTGCGACTGGATTTTAAGAGGATATCCTTAATCTCAACTGCAGTAAGATCCGGAAAGTATGACAGAAGCAGCGCAGCAACGCCCGCCACCGATGGACTAGCCATGCTGGTGCCATCCAGGTTTTTGTAGTGATTGTTAGGAGTGGTAGAATAAATTTCGACACCCGGAGCAAACAACGACACTGATTTTTTTCCAAAGTTTGAAAAACTCCCAACAAAATTTTGATTAGCACCCCATGCCGATGCGCCCACTTCAATCCAATTTTTTGCTTCCTTTCCGTTCAGGAATTTGCGGGTGGGGAAGTTCGTTTCTTTGTCCAGATCATCGCCATCATTTCCGGCAGCGTGAATCAATAATACACCTTTTTGTTCCGCATACTTCACCGCTTTGTCTACGGTGGCTTTTTCGGGCGAGAAGGATTTGCCAAAGCTCATATTGATTATTTTGGCACCGTTATCTACGGCATAAATGATGGCATTGGCAATATCTTTGTCGCGCTCATCGCCATTGGGCACCGCACGCACAGCCATAATACGAACATTATCTGCAATGCCTTTGATGCCAAGGTTGTTGTTTCGGTCGGCACCAATAATTCCGGCCACGTGCGTTCCATGTTCTGGGTCGGGTCCTTTTACATCGTTGTTTCCATAGAAGCGTTCAGCCAAATTCGCATAAGTATCACCAACAATTTTACGTGAGTCAAACTCTGTGTTATATCCGTACTTGACAATTACCTCATAATAGTCTACCGCTTCTTTTATTTCGGCTGCGTAGGCATCCAAATCCACATCATCGCCTTGTGTTTTGTAAATGCCATTCACCACACTTTTACTGAAGAGCAGTCGTGGGCTGGTGGTGATAATGGCGCGGACTGCTTCGGGATTTAATTGTTCGGTATTTAGAAATTTCTTTACGCTATCAATGCTTGATTTTGTGTAGCGATAAGCAGATGAATAAAGTTTGTATTGCTGCTCATTTTTGATTTTCAGCTTTTGATACTTGTCTTTGATCTTTAGAAAGCCTTCGTACTCGGCACGATTCTTTTTTCTAATTTTTACAGAATCAGCCGATTCAAACTTTTTGGAAAGCCGCATGTATTCGCGGGTGAGTTCATAGGTATCGGGGCCCACGTTACCACCTTTTCCGCCAATAAAATTCCAACCATGGATATCGTCCACATAGCCATTCTTGTCATCATCAATTCCGTTTCCGGCAATTTCTTTTTCATTTACCCAGATAATGCTTTTCAAATCTTCATGATCAATGTCGATGCCAGAATCAATCACAGCCACTAAAACCCTACGCGATGGCTGATCTTTTAATAAGGTGGCATAGGCGCGTTCAGAACTTACACCCAACAAGCTATCCTGCTCAGGGTCTTTCAAAAACCAATCCGTTGGAATTTCTTTTTTGGCGGATTGCGCAAATAGTTGACCCGTTATCAGCAAGCAAAGAAGAACACGCAGCACAGAAGTAATCATGGGAGCAAAATTTTTGGATAACCAAGCTAAAAAGTGCGCCAAGATAGTTTTAAACGATTGGTTTGCCACTTCTTTTTATATGAAAAGCACCACAGCACCTCTTTTGGCACACTGATTTTTGTTCAAAGATGGCCTATTTCTTACTTCGGTAGGGCACGATCAAAAATGGAAATTATTAGAAAATGGAATAGTTGGACATTTGAATCATTAAACCACTGTGCTATGATCGAAATCTACTTTATATCTGTCGGGCTTTTTTTTACAATTTTCTTCAGTTTAGCATATCGGTTTCAATTGAAATTGTCGCGTATTTAATTTTTTTCAAGCCCTAATTCCGCTTCTTTTCACACATTTCGCTTCATCGGGCAATTTGGTTCGGTTCTTGCATTATCGGGTTACCTTTCAAGTACTTACCGATAAATTTGATAACTTTGATATTAACTAAAGATGTCGTCCCCGATGAGAAAATCAGCAATACCTACTGTCGTCTTTTATCTCATTTCTTACACCCTTTTAGCGCAAACGGGCATCCCGCGTATTGTCATCAACTCGATGGGGCACTCAGCTAAGGTGCAAAACCTCAATTTCACGCCCGATGGCGAGCGCATCATTTCGGTTTCTGAAGATAAAACGGTGCGCGTATGGAATGCCCGCAACGGTGAAATGCTCAAAAAATTCGAATCTGAGATTGGTGATGGTTCAAATGGCATGCTCTACGCATCGGCTCTATCACCGGATGGTAATTTGCTAGCTATAGCAGGATATACAATCACGAAAGACAATCAGGTTTATATTGTTATTATCGATTTGAAGAAAGGTGTGCAGGTAGCCACCGCACTAGGGCATACAAACGTAATCAACAGTCTTGCCTTCACCGGCAACGGAAAATACCTGGTCAGTGGTAGTGATGATAATAGTTTGAAAGTGTGGACGGTCGATGGATCTTCGAGCTACAAAGTGGCACTTTCTATTTCTACAGGTTTTCCGGTGAAATACCTGTCGATGAATCCGGTGACGATGGATGTAGCGGTAGCATGCGAAGGCAAAACGGAAATTTTAGTGTATAGCTTGGCCGCTCTTGAAAAGGGCGCAGCCAAATTTAATCCACGCTTTTGGAACAGACATCGTGGAGAAATCAATAAACTGGCCTATTCTGCGGACGGAATGTTTTTAGCTTCCAGCAGCCAGGATAACGAGTTTAAATTATGGCGTGCAGATGGATCGATTGTGAAGGAATGGTCGAGCGAAGCACCGATTAACGCAATGGCATTTTCGCATGATTCAAAAATTTTAGTAGCATTAGATGCCGCAGGTCATGGGATAAGCTACGGAGTGCCGGGCGGAAATAAATTCACTGATTTCAACGGACACAACAATACCGTTTTTGCAGCAGCATTTTCTCCCGTAGATGACGGTAGCTATGTGGTAGCGTCAGCCGGTGGCAATAACAACGAAATTTATTTTTGGAACCCGATCAATGGCAAAACCATTCGCAAAGTAAAAGGCAAAGGAAGTGCCATTCGCGACTTAGCTTTTGGCACCGGATTAGAGTTGTTTGTTGCGCAAGATGTAAATGGAAAAGAAGGCGAATATGAGCGTAGCTTTGATTTTGCTTCAATGAAATTGAATGCTACATCGCCTCAGTTTAATAAACCTGCCCAAGATTTTAACAAAGGCATCTCTCAGAGTTCGGAAACGGTATTGGATTTGCCCAAAGGAAAGAGAATTGAAAACGCTCCCGAAGAGGATGGCCGGATTTTAGATTATCAGGCAATGGCAGATGGTGTGGTAGTTGCCAGCGATTTTTCATTGAAGCTTTACGATAAGAACGGATTTTTTCAAAAAGAATTTATTGGTCATACAGGTGGTGTACGCGCAGTGACAGTGAGTGCCGATGGGCGCTACTTGGCTTCGGGGGGCGAAGATCAAACAATTATTTTGTGGAAACTTTCTGAATCGGGCGCGGCTCCTTCGATGCGGCAGGCGTTTCCGGATGCCGATTGGGCTAATTTTTTCTCTTCACTTCCGTGTGATTCGTTGACGAAAGAGCCATCCAAAAAAGCATGGAAAGATGTGATTGATTATTTGAAATCCAACGGAGATAAAACCTATCGTGGACTTGAGGAAGTATATAAAAATCTTGGCGAAGCGGTCTTGCCTTTTGCCACGCTATTCCTAGCAGAAGATAATGAATGGGTGTGCTGGGCTCACAAAGGTTATTTTGCCTGTACTTCTTCCGGAAGTCAGTATTTTGGATGGCATGTAAATCGAGGCATTGATAAACTGGCCGATTTCTATACGGCTGAGCAGTACTTTGAAATCCTCTATCGCCCGAAGCAAATGGAGAAAAGCATTTCGCAAGGCAGAAGGGTAGAAGATATTTTGAAAGAAGAAGGTGAGCGTTTGTTTGATCTATCCAAACTACATCGTCCATCTGCTGGATTTTTCACAAGCGATGGCTTGCATGAAAAAGGATTGGTGGATTATCAAAACGGAAAATTGGTGACTACCCAAAAGTCATTGCCACTGGAAGTCGAAATTTTTGATGGAGGAAGCGGTATTCGCGAGGTGAATATTTATCAAAACGATAAGTTGATTATCAATGACAATGAAGGTTTAAAAACCAAAGGCGAAGGAGATAAGTTAATTAAGACTTATAATATTGACCTACTCAACGAGACCAATGAATTTAAAGTGGTAGTAGTCAATTTCCAACGAATTGAGTCACGCCCTGAAATTCTAAAAATTGAATATGTTGGTAAAGTAATTGCCACTTCTACACTACACATGCTGGTGGTCGGAATTAATAAGTACCAGAACTCTTCTTATAATTTGAACTACGCGCAGCCGGATGCAAAATCATTTACCGAAAAATTGGTAGAGCAAGGACAAAGTATTTACAAGGCGATCAACAAAATTGAATTGTATGACGAAAACGCCACCAAGGCTAAAATAGTAGACGGCTTCAAACAAATCGCATCAAAAGCCCAACCTCAGGATGTATTTGTATTTTTCTATGCAGGCCACGGAAGTTTAGATGAAGAAACAAAAGATAAAGATGGCGAGTCGCCTTTCTATTTTGTGCCTACTGATGTAACCAAATTGTATGGTGATGCGCAGCAATTGGCATCGAAAGGATTATCGGATACTGAGTTAAAAGATTACCTAACAAAAATCCGATCTACCAAGCAAATTGTATTAATGGATGCTTGTCACTCTGGTGCAGCTCTCAAAGGCATGAAGACGCGCGCTGCCGCCAACGATGAAAAAGCGATGGTGCAATTGGCGAGAAGCTCCGGTGTGGTGATGATTGCTTCATCAGGTTCAAAACAGTTTGCTACTGAGTTTGATATTCTGAAACATGGTGTATTTACCTACGCATTGCTGGAAGCGCTTGATGGCAAAGCGGGTAATGGAGATAACAAGATCACGGTGAATGAATTGAAATTCTACATGGAAGAGCGAGTGCCGGAACTAACTAAGCAATATGGTGGAGAGGCGCAATACCCAACCGGCTTTATGCGAGGAAATGACTTCCCGATTTCAGTTGTAAACAAAGAGTAATTAAAAAATGCCTGAAGAGATTCAGGCATTTTTGTTTTATTATTAGAAGCGTATCACCAGACTTGCGCCCGTTCCAGAGAAATATAAAGTTGGTTTAACACGTTGATGGGAAGCCGATAATTTTGAATTATAAAGTTCTATGGCTGTTAGTGCATGACCTTTTGATGAGCTGGCGAACGGAATTGAAGCGAGAAATAGAGCTCCGCCCCCGGCAGCTAAATACCACTCGGGTTGACCACCGGCTACCGCTGATACCAATGGAACAGCGACTAATAAAGCACTGCTAAATCCAAGAATACTGCTGATCGTAGCTTTGTTACGTGAAATTTTAAATTCACGATAAGCATCTGAATGAGGCATGAGCAACATCCCAACCTGTTTATTACTGAGTGTTAGCGTATCGATTTCATACACCACGCCACTAAACGTTTTGTAGATTTCAATTTTTTTAGAAGAGAAAGTTTGGGCACTGCACGTTAGTGAGCACACGAGAAGAATTGCGGTTAGTGTTTTCATAGGCATTGTAGGCTGGCTGTAAAAATACCTAAATCACGGTATTTTTTCAGCTCTCGTCTTGAGATACATTTGATCATCAAAAAAATGTAATCCTATGAAAAAAATAAATCTACTATTATTCTTTGTGGTGCTTTCGTCAGCAGCCTTTGCTCAACAAGAGAAAGGAGATCAAGTAATTCGATTTTTTGTCAATTTTAATAAGCAGGAAAATTCGGATGCTTCGATGAATCTCAATTTTAAGTATGGAAAATTTGTTACACAGAATGTTGAATTGGGAATTTCGCCCTCATTAAGTTTGGGCGGAGGTACTACTACTTTGTCGCTGGAAGGATATGGTAACTACAACTTTCTGTTACCCGATTCAAAAGCAGTGCCATATATCGGTGCAAATCTGGGAGTAATTACGATCGAAACGAAAGGTGCAGATACATCCACTTCTGCATTTACCTATGGTTTGAATGGTGGTTTCCGTTATTTCATTTCTGAAAAAGTAAACGTTGATACAGGCTTATCTTATTCCGCTTTCACCATGGAAGGCATAAGCTCGAGTCAACTTGATTTGAATATAGGCTTAGGTATAATCATTGGTTCTTTGAAGTAATTTAAGTCGTGCACTATCTTTACAAATGCCGGATAATGTCTGGCATTTTGTGTTTAACAATTAATTACCGATTCCATGAAACTAGTTTCAGTTGCAGTCAACTTTGTGATTTTCTTTGGAATATCGACAACGGCATTCTCACAAAATGCTTATCTCACGCCTTACCAGAAGCTTTCTAAGTTTTCGCAAGCCAAGATTCACCAACTTACCATTAGCGCTGATAATAAATACATAGCCGCGGCAGATGTCAGTGGTAAGGCAGCAGTTTGGGAAATTGAAAGTAATCGATTTGTAAAGCAATGGGATGCAGGCAAGTTGCTATTCTTTAAACATACACCTTCTGGAGATTTAATAGTGGTGACTGCTAAAGGTGAGATTAAAGTATTAGGTGCGAACTCATATGCAGAGAAAAATACGGCAGCTTTTTCGTCTGCACCTCAACTAGTTTCTTTAGATCCAACAGGTCAAAGCCTGTTAGCCTTAGAAAAAGAAGGAATTGAAATTTTTGATCTGAGAGCATGGATGATGCAAACAAAGATATTATTCACTACAGAGATTAAAGATTCGAAGTTTATTGGGTTTGATCGCTTTGGACAGCAACTGTCTCTGATAACTGAGATGGGGCAAGTGCTTACCTGGAATCCAATCAATCAACGATTAGTGCGCGAATTGAAATTGCAAAGCGGAGAATACAGCGGCTCTCGTTCAGTTATACATAACGCTTCCAACAACTTCGGAGGCGATCGTTTTGTGGTAGGATTGCAAGAAGTTTTTAGACCGAAAGGCGGCACACAAGCCAGCTCTTTACTGGAAAGAAAAAATATAATCGTTTATTATGATTGGGCAACAGGTCAGGAGTTGAAACGAATTCCTGTCCGGTATCGGGTTGATCAAATGGCACAAGGACCGGGTGCTTCTAATCTTGCTTATTTCTCAACCGATGCGCTTAGCATTTTTTTAGTGAACTATGAAGGCGGTACGATCACCAGTACGATCAAGGTGAAAGAGTTGCCGCATCAAATTACATTCTCAGATAATGGTGAATTGTTTGCAGTAGGCAATGTGAAAGGTGAAGTGGATTTATATTATGTGGAGCGCAATTCGCCAGCTGAAATAAAAATTCAAATGCCGGCCATTGATCGAAGCTATGCATCGGAACCAACAGGAGAAACCAATTTAAGAGTAAAGGGAGTCATTGAGGGCACCGAGCGTGTGAATAAAATTTTGATCAACGGCACACCCGCGCAAAATGATTTTAGTGGAGGATTTGAAGGCGAAATTAGTTTAGAGCCTGGCAAGAATAAAGTTCGAGTAGTGGCAGAGACATCCGAGCAAAAGCAAATTGTAAAAGATTTTTATGTTACTATGGATCCTGCCAAAGCGACAATTAAAAATCAAGTGAAGCATACCGGCAATGGAAAGCGAGTTGCTTTGATTATTGGAAACGCAAATTATCAATACTCCAATAAACTCAACAATACAACCAATGATGCCAAAACGATGGAGCAAACTTTAAAAGAATTAGGCTTTCAGGTTACGCTCGTGATGGATGGTAGTTATGAGAATATGAAAAATGCGGTTTACGCATTTGGCGATCAGATTTCCGATGTGGACATATCACTGTTCTATTATGCCGGCCATGGCCTGGAAGTAGATGGCACCAACTATCTTGTGCCGGTAGATGCCAATATTCAATCAGCATTGGATGTCAAACAGAAGGCGATTCCGCTCACCGGAATTTTGCGCACGATGGAATTTGCCAACGAGGAAGGATTGAACATGATTATATTGGACGCATGCCGTAATAATCCCTTTCCAACCGGAAAACGTGGAGGTACAGGTCTGGCAAAAGTAAATGCACCGAGTGGTACATTGATTGCGTATGCTACCGACCCCGGATCTACCGCTAGCGATGGCACTGGCACCAATGGACTCTATACCGGAGTGCTTTCACAGCAATTAAAAATCTCACAACGTATTGAAGATATTTTCATGAATACCCGCAACCGTGTTGAAGAACTTTCAAAAGGATCGCAGCGACCTTGGGAAGAGTTGCGTTTAAAAGGAGTCTTTTATTTGAAGTAATTAAAGTTGCCCTTCATCGGGCAACATTTCTATATCCCGAATCAATACACGCTTCGAGATGGCTTGCCCGGTTTTTGTGGCAGCTAATCCACCCAGCGCAGTTTCTTTGTAGCGAGTTTCCATGCTGGCACCAATTTCGCCCATGGCTTCCACAACTTCATCTACCGGAATGACGCTGCTCACATTAGCTAAAGCTATTTGAGCTGAACTATTGGCGATGGCGGCCGCGCTCGCATTGCGCACTACACACGGTACTTCTACCAATCCGGCTACCGGATCGCAAACTAAACCCAACATGCATTGCACTGTAATGGCCACTGAATTAAAAATTTGATTGGTGTCACCGCCTAAGCAGTAAACAATCGCGCCTGCTCCCATGGCAGCTGCTGTTCCCGTCTCGGCTTGGCAGCCACCCACTGCCCCGGCAATGGAAGCTTTCTGCTCCATAATGAGAGCAATACCCGCAGCCAAAAGCATGGCTTCTAAAATCTTTTTATCATCAACGGAATGAATTTCTTGTAGCGTGAAAAGAACGCCCGGCATAATGCCCGATGCACCAGCCGTAGGCGCAGCCACTACGCGCCCCATGCACGAGTTTACTTCTTTTGCCGCCAGCGCCCGTGAAATGAGATTTTGAAATTCTTTTGAGAGAACGGGTGTTGGATAATTGTAAACTTTTTTTGCTCCATTATTAATCATACCAGATCGCGAAGTCATGTCTTCAGTTAATCCGGTTTGCACAGCATCTTTCATTACACCCCATGCCGTAGAAAGTCCCTGCCATATCTCCGCTTCACTTCTTCCTTTTTGCTCGAGCTCGTATTCCAATACAGCCTTCACTAACGAAGTTTGAGTGGTCGTGCAATAGTTTTTCCACCCCTCAAAAGAATCAAACAGATATGCCATAAATTGATGGATTTGAAAAACGAAGTTACGTTGCCAAATGTTGGTTTCTGAACCTTTTGTAAAATATTATACCAATTGCATTATCAATTTTACAATCTTTGTTTAGTCAAAAAATTGAATTAACCCAACCAGTCATGCCACGCATACTCACGCTTTTTTTCTTATTCTTCGCAACGTTTGCATTTTCACAATCCAGCGATCAGGAAGCTATCAAAGAAATTTACAATCAGGCATTGTCACAGGGCAAATCCTATGAAATGCTTCGCGAATTGTGCGTGAACATAGGCCCTCGCTTATCGGGTTCGCCCGGTGCGGCTGCTGCTGTTGAGTGGAGCCGCCACAAAATGGAAGACTTAGGATTTGACTCGGTGTGGTTGCAACCGGTGATGGTGCCACATTGGGTGCGTGGTCAGCAAGAGATTGGTCGTATCATCAATTCAAAAAAAATTGGAACACGTGAAGTAGTAATTACCTCTTTAGGTGGTTCCATT
Source organism: Cyclobacteriaceae bacterium (assembly GCA_044228465.1). GTDB lineage: Bacteria > Bacteroidota > Bacteroidia > Cytophagales > Cyclobacteriaceae > ELB16-189. The sequence goes on along the minus strand of JBGAUU010000001.1, from coordinate 102,008 downwards.
GGCACTGGGCCTTCCGGAATTTCAGCCGGAGTGATAGAAGTCAAAAACTTTGAAGAACTAAAACAACTAGGAGCCAAAGTACAAGGCAAAATCATTTTCTTTAACCGCCCGATGGACCCCACCAAGATCAACACATTTGCTGCGTATGGTGGAGCCGTGGATCAGCGCGGTATAGGTGCTGTCGAAGCAGCAAAACTTGGGGCCGTTGCAGTCATTGTCCGCTCGATGGGCTCTGGTATAGAATCCTATCCTCACACGGGTGGATTGCGCTATGATACACGCGTAAAACTGATACCGGGTGTGGCCATTAGTACCAAAGACGCTGAAGTTCTAAGTAGAATATTGAAAGAAGAAAAAGATTTGCAATTCTATTTGGAAACACATTGCCAGATTTTAGAAGATGCACCCTCATTTAATGTAGTGGGTGAAATTAAAGGAGGTGAGTACAAAGATGAAATCATTGTGGTGGGCGGTCATTTAGATTCGTGGGATTTGGCACAAGGCGCGCATGATGATGGGGCAGGTTGTGTGCAATCCATTGAGGCACTGCGAATATTCAGAGCGATGGGTTACAAACCAAAACGTACGATCCGTGCAGTGATGTTTATGAATGAAGAAAACGGCTTGCGAGGAGGAACCAAGTATGCGGAACTCGCTCTAAAGAATAAAGAGAATCATATCGCTGCTATGGAATCTGATCGGGGAGGTTACACTCCACGTGGATTTACCATGTCTGGGAATGAAAAAGTAAAATCGATTATTCGTGGCTGGAAAAATTTATTTGAACCTTATGATGTGTGGGATTTTAATCAGGAAGGTGGCGGAGCGGATATTGGTCCATTAACAGCCCAAGGTGTTTTTCAAATTGGATTCTTACCTGATTCACAAAGATACTTCACCATTCACCACACACCGGAAGATACTTTTGACAAAGTAGATAAACGCGAATTGGAATTAGGCTCCGCTTCGATGGCCGCCTTGATTTTTCTGATGGATAAGTACGGATTGAAGTAGAAGTTTAAAAATCAATTTCGCCCAACAGCTCCGCATTCTCTAAGATGTAAATCATTTTATCAGGATTTTTATCGTTGAGAATCAATTTTCCCTTTACTTCAATCGGTTTGTCGGTATACCCAATCGGTTTCGCGAGATAAACTTCTACAATGGTTTCCGGTCCGCCTACACCACAAAAGAAGCACGCATTCAGCGGAAGCGATGTGAGCATAAAGTGGCTGCCCTTCATGCCGTTTTCAAAGGGCACCATGTAGCCCGGCAGCGATATAATTTTGTTAGCTAACAGCTTCGTCTCTTTCGAAAAAATCGGCTTGTCGAAATCTTTTTCTTTTTGGAATTCAATGTTGTACAACTTCGGCCACACCAGCGAAGGAAATCCTTTGTAGGTACTTTTCTGAGCAAAGGAAAAAGACGCAACAAATAGTAGACAAAAAGAGAAAATGACTTTCATAGAGATCTAATTAGGATCAAACTATATTTTTTAGCTTTAATTGTCTAATCATAAAAACAAAAAATTCACCGCTTCATTTAAACGGTGAATTTTTCATTGAATGCCGAAGAGCGAATTAGTTGGTATACGCTTCCATTGGTAAGCAACTGCATACCAAGTTACGGTCACCATACGCATTGTCTACACGACTTACACTTGGCCAGAATTTCGCTTCTTTTACAAATGGAAGAGGAAACGCTGCACGCTGTCTGCTGTATGGGCGATCCCACGTATCAGCAGTAATTACAGCAGCGGTATGAGGTGCATGTTTCAAAACATTATTTTCTTTGTCGGCCTTGCCTTCTTCTACTTCTTGAATCTCTTTTCGAATTTCAATGAGTGCATCTACAAACCGATCAAGTTCTACTTTTGGTTCGCTTTCGGTTGGTTCGATCATCAACGTGCCGGCCACAGGGAAAGAAACAGTAGGCGCATGGAAGCCATAGTCCATCAAACGCTTGGCAATGTCTTCTACTTCAATTCCAAACTTTTTGAAATCGCGGCAGTCTACAATCATTTCGTGTGCACAGCGACCGTGTGTGCCGGTGTACAAAATTTTGTAGTGTTCACTCAGTCTTTCTTTGATGTAGTTCGCATTGAGGATTGCCAGCTTTGTAGCGTTCGTTAATCCTTCACCGCCCATCATAGCAATGTAGGCGTAAGAAATAGCTAGAATGCTTGCGCTTCCATAAGGTGCAGCCGATACAGCCGTGATCGCGTGATCGCCACCGGTTTTCACCACAGCATGACCGGGTAAGAATGGTTTCAATTTATCGTTGCAACAGATAGGGCCCATGCCGGGACCTCCACCACCGTGCGGAATACAAAATGTTTTATGCAGATTTAAGTGACACACATCGGCACCAATGTTAGCAGGTGATGTAAGTCCCACTTGTGCATTCATGTTCGCACCATCCATATAAACTAGTCCGCCATTTTGGTGAATGGTTTCGCAAATCTCTACAATGGCTTCTTCAAACACACCGTGTGTGGATGGATACGTTACCATCAAGCAAGCCAAGTTGTTTTTATACTGTTCAGCTTTAGCTTTCAGATCAGCCACATCAATTTTTCCTTCAGCATCGGATTTGGTAACAACTACTTCCATACCCGCCATGACAGCACTGGCCGGATTGGTGCCGTGTGCAGATGAAGGAATCAACGCGATGTTGCGATGATGATCGCCACGGTTTTGATGGTACGCCCGAATCACGAGTAGACCCGCATACTCGCCTTGAGCGCCACTATTGGGCTGTAGTGAAACACCCGTGAAGCCGGTAATTTCTTTTAACCAGTTTTCGAGGTTTGAAATGATTTCGGTGTAGCCTTCTGTTTGGTTGCTTGGCGCGAACGGATGAATGTGTCCCATCTCCGGCCAGGTTACCGGAATCATTTCCGTAGTCGCATTTAACTTCATGGTGCAAGAGCCCAATGAAATCATCGAATGCACCATAGATAAATCTTTGCTTTCTAATTTTTTGATGTAGCGAAGCATTTCGTGCTCGCTGTGATAGGTGTTGAAAACGGGATGGGTAAGATAGTTCGATTTCCTTATCAAAGAAGCTGTCAGTGAAAGACTTGATCCAACTTCATTCTTAATCGAACTAACACCAAATGCTTTTAAAATATTTTCAATGTCTTTCAGAGTAGTCGTCTCATCAACAGAGATGCCAATAAAATTTCCTGAAAAATATCTAAAGTTCAATTCAAGTTTAGTAGCGGCAGTTTCGATGGGTTTTTTATCAGCCACTGCAATTTTTAAAGTGTCGAAATAATTTTCGTTGACTTGTTTGAAGCCATTTGCTTTCAAATTGCTATCAAGCACTTTCGCCAAGCCATGTATTCTTCCAGCGATTTTTTTCAAGCCTTCAGGGCCGTGATATACCGCATACATGCTGGCCATCACAGAGAGTAATACCTGTGCTGTACAAATATTGGAAGTAGCTTTTTCTCTGCGGATATGTTGCTCTCGTGTTTGCAATGCCATGCGATAGCCCGGATTGCCTTGCGCATCTTGCGAAATGCCAATGATACGGCCCGGCATCTGGCGCTTAAACTCATCTTTCGTAGCGAAGAAGGCAGCATGTGGACCACCAAAGCCCATTGGAACACCGAAGCGTTGTGAGCACCCCACCACCACATCGGCTCCCATTTCTCCGGGTGATTTAACCAACAACAAGCTCATGATGTCCGCACCTACCACTACAAAAACTTCGCGCTCGTGTGCCGATTCGATAAAGGCGGTATAATCTTTTATTTCGCCATCGTTGTTTGGATTTTGAATGTATACGCCAAACAAGTTAGGTTGTGTAATATCTAATTTAGAAACATCACCTACCACCAATTCTACTCCGATGGGAGTGGAACGTGTACGTAGCAAATCAATGACTTGCGGAAATGTATTTTCATCTACAAAAAACTGATGCGCATCTTTCTTGGCTGCTTTGCGCGAAGCATGCAATAAGTGTAAAGCCTCAGCAGCGGCTGTTGCTTCGTCCAACAACGATGCATTTGCGATTTCCATTCCCGTAAGGTCAATGATCATCGTTTGATAGTTGATCAAAGCCTCCATACGACCTTGGGCAATTTCTGCCTGATACGGAGTGTAGGCGGTATACCATCCCGGATTTTCCAGAATGTTGCGAAGGATAACACCTGGCGTAATGCAATTGTAATAACCGGTGCCGATGTATGATTTGTAAATTTTATTTTTCGAAACCAACTTTTTGAATTCATTCAAAAACGCATACTCCGATTGGGCAGGCGGCAAGTTCAACGCCTTTTTCAGACGAATATTAGTCGGCACAGTTTGGTTGATAAGTTCATCAACAGAGCTGGCCTTCACCACTTTCAGCATGTCAGCAATCTGAGCAGCATTGGGGGCGTTGTGGCGAGCTTCAAATTTTTCGGAGTAGGTTGGATCGATCATTCGTAAGTGGTTGTCAGTTAATTGGTAGTTAACAGTTAATTGTTAAAAGTTATTGGTCACCAGATGCAACTGATAACCAATAACGGTCAACTTTTGTTAGAAGCGTTCGAATTGAGAGAAGAAGAAACTTCCTTCAATTTCTGCATTGGCATCCGAGTCAGAACCATGAATGGCATTCGCATCAATTGATTTCGCAAAAAGTGCACGAATCGTGCCCGGCTCTGCTTTCTTCGGGTCAGTAGCGCCAATCAACTTTCTAAAATCTTCTACTGCATTTGCTTTTTCTAAGATCATCGGGATGATGGCACCGGATGACATGTAGCTCACTAATTCACCATAGAAAGAGCGCTCTTTGTGGATTTCATAAAATTTGCCTGCCAATTCGCTGCTCAGGCGTGTTTTCTTCATCGATACAATGCGAAAACCTGCCTCTTCGATCATTTTGGTAATAGCACCAGCATTTCCTGCAGCTACTGCATCAGGCTTAATCATTGTAAAAGTTCTGTTTCCTGCCATTTTAGTTGTTTTTTGAGGTTTCTGATATGAAATAATTTGGGCGCAAAAGTATCAAAAGAACAGAGAACAGAGAAGCCTGAATCCAGAATCATTGATTATTTTTGCCCCTTCGCCATGAATGATATTCAAGCTCTTCGCTCGCTCCTTGCCAGCCCTAAAAAAGTGGTTATTGTTACCCACTTTAAACCCGATGCCGATGCACTTGGTTCATCGCTTGGCTTGGCTGGTTTTTTGATTCAAAAAGGGCACACGGTAGACGTTATTTCACCCAGCGACTACCCTGATTTTTTGGCTTGGATGCCACGCAAGGAAATCGTGACGGCATTATCGAAATCGAATAAAGAACCGGAGCTGAAAACAGCCCGACTGATGGCGCAAGCGGATATTATCTTTTGCCTAGACTTTTCGAGTTTGAAGCGGATCAATGAAGTAGGTGAAATGGTCAACCAATCAACTGCTATTAAGGTGCTGGTCGATCATCATCTCGAACCGGAGAAATTTGCCCAATTTGAAAAATGGGATGTATCCTCAGCGTCTACAGCCGGATTGATTTTTGAACTGATTCAAGAGCTGGACACCATTGAATCGATTGGTTCGGATATGGCAAGTTGCCTTTATGCGGGCTTAATGACAGATACAGGCGGTTTTCGGCACAATAATACCACACAAAGAGAGTTTTTAATTGCTTCTCAGTTAGTGCGATTGGGTGCCAATCCCAGTGAGATTGCCAAGAAGATATATGATACCAATTCGCTGGAACGACTAAGGTTAACAGGTTATGTGCTCAGTGAAAAATTGACAGTGTTACCGGAGTACAACACGGCATATATCACCTTAACGGGCGATGAGTTGAATAAATTTGGTGCCCAAACGGGAGATACAGAAGGCCTTGTAAATTATGGCTTATCGATCAAAGGAGTGAAAATGGCCGTGTTGATGTATGATCGAAAAGAGGAGATCAAATTGTCATTCCGTTCGCTGGCCGATTTTGATGTGAATGCACTGGCTCGAAAACATTTTGAAGGAGGAGGGCACAAAAATGCATCCGGTGGCCAATCGAAACTGACTTTGGAAGAAACATTGCAAAAATTTTTATCAATTTTGCCGGAGTATAAAACAGTATTAAACCAATAGATTCTTTACCAATTAAAAACAACCAATGAAAAATTCTCTTTTGCTTTTATTTTTTGCGGCATTACTGGCGTCTTGTTCTAATTCCAAAAAGACCCCATCGGGGTTTGAATTTACTGTATTGCGCAAAGGCGATGGAGTGAAGGTAGATTCAGGAAAATATTTGGTGATGAACCTTGTTTTTAAAGACGGCAAAGATTCTGTTTGGAATGATTCGCGTAAAAATGACTTTCCATCCGTTATACAGATGCAAGGAACGGTTCCGGCTGGAGATGCTGTGTTAGAAGTAGTGAAGATGCTAACCAAAGGAGATAGTGTATCTTTCAAGGTATCAGCCAAGAAATTATTTGAAAACACTTTCCACCAACCTATTCCACCAAAAGTAGATACAGCTCAATTCTTTACCTTCCTCATCGGAGTAAAAGATGTATTAAATGAGGAGCAGATCAGAAAATTGCAACAAGAATTGGTAGCGAAGCAAAACGAAAAAATGATGCGTGAGCAGGAGCTTCAATTGGGTAAGGATACAGTTGCCATTGATGATTATTTAAAAGCAAAAAATATTGCGGCACTAAAGACAAATTCAGGCTTGCGCTACGTTATTCTGAAAGAAGGCAAGGGTGCCAACGCGAAGATGGGAGATGTGGCTAAAGTAAATTATACCGGCTATTTGCTCGATGGAAAATTCTTTGATTCCAGCATTGAAGCGGAGGCGAAAAAGAACAATGCATTTACACCCGGTCGCCCATACGCTCCCTACGATGTTGAAATCGGTGGATATCCTCCGGTAATTCAAGGTTGGGTAGAGATTTTGCAGTTGATGAACAAAGGATCGAAAGTGCAGGTTTACATTCCATCATCATTGGCTTATGGAAACCAGCGCAGAAGTGAAGTGATTGTAGAAAACTCCATTTTAGTTTTTGATATGGAGATGGTTGATATAATTGTTAAAAAATAATAGAAACATGAGATTTGCGCTTGTTAGTTTATTTGTCTCTTCGCTTTTTTTGTCAGGTTGCCTAAGTGATCCTCCGGTAGGTCCAACATTTCAGGAACAATTGGATAAGGACAAGGAAATTATTAATGCCTACCTCTCAAGTAAAAATATTACGGGAGTTCTCACTGATCCAGATGGGAATGGGGTTAGATATAAAGTCTCCTCGGAAGGAAGCGGTATTAAACCCATTGTAGATGATTCGATAAAAATAAAATATACATTGAAATTGCTACCATCTGAAACGTTGATTGAAAATCCAACCTCTCCACCTACTTTCCTATTGGGGGACTTAATTCTGGGTTGGCAGATTGGCATACCATTGATTAACGAAGGATCAAAAGCTACATTTTATATTCCTTCTGGGTATGCCTACGGGAACGTAAACAGAAATGGTATTCCGGCAAATTCAAATTTAATTTTTGAAGTCGAGTTGCTGAAGGTAGATCCACAAATGACCCGCGATACGGTTGCTATAGATGCGTATATCGCTTCCAAATCAATGACGGCATTGAAGCATTCTGAAGGTATTCGTTATCAGATAACGAAATCTGCCGCTGGAGCTCAGCCAACCTCGGAAAGTACCGTTACTTTTACATATGAGGGACGTGTATTAAAAGGTGCAACTGAATCTACTTTTGCGCAGGGAACATTTACAGGAAAAATTTCTAGCTTAACTCTTAAAGGCCTCCGGATTGGGTTACCATTAATCAAAGTTGGAAGCGAAGTTACTTTTTATATACCATCTCCATTAGCTTTTAGTGTATATGGCAGTAGCGATAATGTTGTAAAGCCTAAGTCTAATGTGATTTACGACATTAAGCTTACGGCAATTCAATAAAGTACCACTTTATCTTATGAGGGCTTTTTTTACGATCGGAGCATTAGTTGTACTATTCTCCTGCAGTGAAGAAAGCCCTCTTTCTTTTAATGAACAACTCGATAAGGACATAAAGCTTATCGATACCTACCTCACCGAAAAAAATATTGCAGCCGAGCAAGACTCCAGAGGCTATCGCTATGCCACTGTAAATAGTGGCTCTTCATTTAAACCGACACTGGAAGATTCAGTGATCATTACCTATACGACCGTAGTAATGCGGGGCGACACCATCAACAAAAATGTTCGTGCTACTTTCTTATTAAGCAAACTGATTAAAGCGATTCAATATCAATTACCCAATGTGGGCGAGGGTGCCGATCTCACTTTGTATGTACCTTCCGGCCTCGCTTATGGTGCTTATCCCACCGGAGCCATTCCGCGAAATGCAAACCTGATCATTCGTATCAAGTTGGAAAAAGTAATTCCTGAATTTGCGAAACAGCTGCTCAAAGATGTTGTAGCTATAGATGATTTTCTACAAACTGCCTCAATTACTACATTAAAAGACGTTTCAGGACTGCGTTACCAAATTACTAAACAAGCATCGGCCAATGCCATTGCGCCATTATCCACCGACTCGGTAGTAATTAGTTATACCGGTAAAATTCTTTCGACAGGTTCAGTTTTTTATCAAACTACTACTCCCGAAGGATATCGACTGAATAAAACCGGTACATTGAAAGTGTGGCAAAAGGGATTAGTTTTTTTCAAAGAAGGCGCTAAGGCAACGCTCTTTACTCCATCGGGGTTAGCTTATGGATCGTATGAAAAATACGGTGTGCCACCAAATACCAATGTAATTTTTGAAGTTGAAATGGTGAAAGTAATCAGTAAATAATGCAACTCTGTTTTGCTACGAATAATCAACATAAGATAAAGGAAGTTCGCGCTTTACTTCCTTCCTCATTTACCTTGTTGAGTTTGCAAGATATTGGATGCTTGGAGGAGTTGGCCGAAGAGCAAGACACAATTGCAGGCAACTCTTTTCAGAAGGCGGATTATGTATTTCACAAGTATGGCGTGGCCTGTTTTGCCGATGACTCCGGATTAGAAGTGGATTCGTTGAATGGAGAACCTGGTGTTGATTCGGCTCACTATGCAGGTCCTCAACGCAGCTTTGAAGACAACATGAATTTTTTGTTGAAGAATCTGGAAGGACAGACCAATCGCTGTGCTCAGTTTCGAACGGTTATTACACTTGTTGCGACTGGCCAAACGCATCAATTTGAAGGTATTTTACGTGGGCAGATTTTATTGGAAAAGCGCGGCAGTCAAGGCTTTGGTTATGATCCGCTTTTTCTACCGGATGGTTATACGCAAACCTTATCCCAAATGTCACTTGATGATAAAAACAAAATTAGCCACCGCAGCATAGCAGTGGCGAAATTGATTGATTTTTTGAAAACCATTTCAATCTAAAAAAAACGGGCTTTGAAAAAAAGCCCGTTTCCAGAGCAAAAAATTTTATTTCAACTCTGTGCTTCAACCTTCGCCTAAACTATGAAATAACCAAAGTCAAATCTCTGAAATGATTCTTTCTATTCAAGATTAACTGAATTAGAAAAGCATTAGAATTTAGGAATTGCTTGTGTTAAACATGACAATAATCTGTGTTCCTTGACCCAGCATGGAGTCAATTTCAATAGCCCCTTCGTGTAAATCAATGATCCGTTGACTGAGTGATAAACCAATTCCATGACCTTTTACTTTTGAAGTATTATTGGAACGATAGAAAGGTTGAAAGATCTTTTGTAATTCGCGGGGATCAATACCTGGTCCGTTGTCAAATATTCTAATTTCGAGTTCTCCTTTTGAACAGATGAGCGATACAGTAGCTAGTTGATCTTCTGAGAACTTACATGCATTTTCGATTAGATTTTGAAGAGCTGTCTTAAGAAGGTAAGGATTCGCATTTAAATACAAGTCTTCTTCATTGCTTGGCATAGCAAGTGTATGAATGTCAACTTTGTATTCTGAATTTATAGCCTGTATTGATTCGCGTACTTCCCACAAAATTTCATCGATCCGTACTTTACTTTTTGCCAGCGTAACGTGAGGTTGACTTAGTGAAGCTAAATCCAATAAGCTAGTGGAAAGTTGATTTAGCTCTTTGATGTCATCGAGAACAGATTGCGTTATCTCTTTGTATTCTTTGGTGGTGCGGTCATTCAATAAAGTGACTTCCAATTGAGAGGTGATTTTTGTAAGCGGATTTTTCAATTCATGCGATACATTGGTCACAAATGTCTTTTGCAGCTTAAACGCGTTTTCTATTCGAGCCAATAAACTGTTGAAAATAATAATGAGTTTCCCTAGTTCATCGGGGTTTTTACTTTCCTGCAACCGCTTATCCAGATTAACAGATGAAATGCTCTGAACATCTTCCATAATCTTTTTAATAGGTGCAAGGGCTTTGCCTGAGTAAAACCAACCTGCCCACGCAACTACACCGATGACAATAAGCGAGACAAAGAATAACATTCTTTTTAGATCGCGCAGACGATTTTGGCCGTCAATATCGATTGCCTCTGCCAAAATGAAATGATGTTTTGTTTTGTCTTTGAACAAAATACCAACTCCTAGAAATGGTTGGTGGCGAAAAGAGATTTCTCCTTTTTCTTTAATTTCTTCGAACAACTTCACAGATGTGTCGAAATGAATGGTATCATTATTGGTATAAACTTCTTTGCCTAAATCGTTGAATATTGAAATATTTTCCTGAAACAAAATATCTTTTTTATTGATGTCAATTGTTTTTAACAAAGTAGAATCTACCTGATCCACTTTTAGCAGCAGAATGGCCGAAGTTACAGCTTTCTGTTTCAACCTTTTGTTAAAATCATTTAATGTGTATTGCTCTGCAAATAGGTAGACGAAAAGAAAAGTAAGTAATAATATAGTGCTTACAAGTAATGTAAACTGAAAAGTAAGCTTGGTTCTAATTTGCATTTATTCTTCTTTACAGATATACCCCATTCCAAATTGCGTATGAATTAACTTGCTGTGAAATCCTTTGTCGATTTTATTTCGTAAATAACTCACATAAACTTCCACCATATTTGTGCCGGTGTCAAAGTCTACTTTCCAAATGTTTCGCGCAAGCTCAGCTCTCGAAATCACCTTACCTTGATTTCTCATGAAATATTCAAGCAACGCGAATTCCTTAGCGGTGAGTTCAATTATCTTTCCGTCTCTAACTACCTGCTTTTGCTCCGGATTCAATTGTAGATTTCCAATTCGTAAAACGCTTTGCTCTGCCTTATCTTTTGTAAAACGTTTGGCGAGTGCTTTTATTCGCGCAAGTAACACTTGAAATTCAAAAGGTTTTACTAAGTAATCGTCAGCACCTACTTCGAATCCAGTAACAATATCCTCTGTACTACCCAAGGCGGTTAGCATTAAGAAAGGTGTTTCAACGCTTTCAGCGCGAAGTCGTTTGCAAATTTCTCTGCCCTCTAAATCAGGTAAGATTATATCAGAAATGATCACGGTATACGATGACGTCAATGCCCGAACCAATCCAGCTTTCCCATTGTCAGCGTGCTCTACCTCGTAGCCATTTTCTTCCAATCCCTTCTTGAGGTATTGCGCTGTTTTTACTTCATCTTCAATCAAAAGAATTTTCATTTATTAAACTTACTGACCCGCTATCAAAAGCAAACAATCAAGAAATTAGAAATTGATTAGAATTTATGAGTTGCTAAACTCTGCGTGTTTTACTGATTACCTTGAAGGTATTAATAAAAAAGGTGAGTTATGGAAATATATATTGTTGTTTTATTTGTTCTGGGTTATTTAGCGATTGCACTCGAGCATCCGATTAAAATTAATAAAACAGCCTCGGCTCTACTAACCGGTGTTTTGTGTTGGACCTTATTCGCTCTTTTTCCTCCTTATGAGGATTTTTTAAGCTTGTCTTTTTTTAAATCTTTTGCGCAAGGGATGCAAGGTTCGGAAATGGAAATATATCATGTGTTTATTCGTCACGAGTTGTCGCATGTGCTAGGGCAGATTGCCGCAATTTTATTTTTCCTTATGGGCGCAATGACGATTGTTGAATTGATTGATGCGCACCACGGATTTCGTTTTATTACAAAGGCAATTAAAACTACCGATGTTCGTATTCTTTTATGGATCATCTGCATGGTCACTTTTTTCCTTTCTTCAATACTTGATAACCTAACTACTGCAATTGTTATGGTCTCTCTTATCCGCAAGCTAATTCATGATAGGGAAACAAGATTGTTTTTTGCTGGTATGATTATTATTGCGGCTAATGCGGGCGGTGCGTGGTCACCCATTGGTGATGTTACCACAACAATGCTATGGATTGGCGGGCAAGTGTCGGCTGCGAACATCATTAAGAATTTATTTATCCCAAGCTTTGTATGCATTCTAATACCTTTGATTTACTTGACAGTGAAACTCAATGGCAGCCTAAAACCCACTGATATTGATCCTGAGGAATTGCAACTTCCTGCAAAGGGTGGATTAATCATGTTGGCTGTCGGGGTCGGTATTCTGATTTTTGTTCCTGTATTTAAGGCGATCACGCATTTACCGCCTTACATCGGAATGTTAGGCGGCTTGGGAATTTTATGGATTGTTTCTGAATTAATTAATCCTGATTTGGATGAAGCGCAGCGAAAAAAATATTCTGCTGCGAGCGCTCTTTCCCGAATTGATGTATCCAGTATTCTTTTCTTCTTTGGTATCCTATTAGCTGTTGGTGCTCTTGAATCGATGCAAACCCTCCATCACTTTGCCGAATATCTAAACGAAGGGATTGGCGACAACCGAATTATCATTACCCTCATTGGGGCAGTTTCTGCGATCGTAGATAATGTTCCACTCGTAGCCGCTTGTATGGGTATGTACACACTTGAAGCGTACCCCATGGATAGTATGATTTGGCAATACCTAGCGTACTGTGCGGGCACAGGTGGTAGCTTATTAGTGATTGGATCTGCAGCGGGTGTAGCTGTAATGGGAATGGAGAAGATGGACTTTATTTGGTATCTCAAAAAAATAAGTTTCTTAGCTTTGATTGGATACCTGGGAGGAGCGGCAGTCTATTTAATTATATAAAATGTTACAACTCATGTTTGGCAGGTATAAAACAAAAAAAGAGGGACACATGATCCCTCTTTTTTAAATTCCTACTTAGTAATTTATGCCTTTACTGGCTTTGCTTCACCATCAGGACTTTTATCCAAATCGATTACCACAGGAGCAGCAATGAAGATGGATGAATAAGTACCGATTACGAAACCTACGAACAAGGCAAACGAGAATCCTCTCAATACTTCACCACCGAAGAATAGCAACACGACAACTGTAATCAAAGTGGTTCCCGATGTAATCAACGTACGGCTCAAAGTGTTGTTGATCGCGTCATTGAATACTGCTTTGCGATCGTGCGATGCACCGAATCCAAGGAACTCACGAATACGGTCGAAGATAATTACCGTATCGTTGATTGAGTAACCAATAATGGTCAGCAACGCAGCAATGAACACCTGATCAATCTCAAATCCAAATCCAAGTAATTTCGCGAAAGCGAAAGAAGCAATCACAAACAATGAGTCGTGCGCCAAGGCAATTACGGCACCTAAGCTGTATTGCCATTTTTTGAATCGAACCAACACATACAAGAAGATCAACACCAATGCAAGCAAGCTGGCCTCTACAGATGAGTTTTTAATATCATCAGCGATCGTAGCTGTTACTTTTGAGGAAGATGAAATCGTAAAATGCTCGTTATCAATCAGCGCATCGTTTTCACTAAACTGCAAACCGGTAAATTTGGTAACACCGGCAACCAATGCATCCTTTACCTTATCATCAGCACCGTCTGTCTCGTCTTCAATCAAATATGAAGTGGTTACTTTCACCACATTGTTTCCTCCGTAGTTTTTCACTTCAGTACCCGCGTTGGCAAAACTTTCTGCCAAAGAATTACGCATAGCGGTAGCTTCAACAGGCTTGTTGAAAGAGACGATGTACGAGCGACCTCCTTTGAAATCAACACCAAAGTTGAGGCCTTGCACCGCCACTAAGATCATTCCCGCTACAATAAATGAAGCAGAGAAAATGTACGCCTTCTTACGGTTGCCAATGAAATTGTATTCTTTGCGTTTTTTAATCAGTTGCGAAATTGGAGTTTCGAACGAAACTTTAGCATCGTCTCCTTTGCGCACCATCCATTCTACCACCAAGCGGGAAATGTAAACGGCAGTGAAGAATGAACAGCTTATACCAATGATCAAGGTGATTGCAAAACCTTTGATAGGACCCTGACCTAAAATATACAAAGCAGCAGCTGTGAAGAGTGTGGTTAAGTTCGAATCGAAGATGGTCATGAAGGCACGATCAAATCCTAACTTAATGGCGTCACGTAATTTTCTGCCGATAGCCAACTCTTCTTTGATGCGCTCGTAAATCAATACGTTCGCATCCACAGCCATACCCATCGTCAATACGATACCGGCAATACCCGGAAGGGTGAGAGCTGCATTCAACTGAGCTAAAATTCCTAAGATGAAAAACACGTTGAATAACAACGCGATGTTTGCTACCCAGCCTCCTTTAGAATAATAAACCACCATGAATAAAACAACCAATGCCAAACCGCAAGCCATGGAGATCAATCCTTGGTTTTGCGCTACCTGACCTAATGTAGGGCCAACAATAGCCTGTTCAACAATTTTAGTCGGTGCTGGCAGCGAACCTGCCTTTAATACACTTGCCAAATCTTTTGCTTCTTCGTTGGTAAATGATCCACTGATTTGCGAATTACCATTTGGAATTTCGCCATTTACAGTAGGTGCAGTGTACACATAATTATCCAGAACAATGGCAATTCTTCCTTGCGGTTGTTTATTCGCTGCCTCTTTCGTAATTCGAGCCCACTTCTTCGCGCCTTCTGTATTCATCGTCATGCTTACAGCAGGGCGACCAAATTGATCTGAATCTAAACGAGCATTGTTGATTACCTCACCTGTCAATAATGGTTTGCCACCTCTAGGGATGTTAATGAAGTTCAATTGAATATCATCAATTCCTTTGGTCACATCGGGGTTTGATTTTACATCCCAGAAAAAGCCGACATTGCGTGGCAACATCGCGCGCACATCGGGGCGCTTCAAAATTTTATTGATCGTAGACGTATCTTTCAATTGATAATAGAAAGGAAGGTTTTGGCTAAACAAAGCAAACAAAGGCGATGCGCTGGCCGCACGCAATGAATCTAAAGCTGAAGTGCCGGTGCTATCTTTTGATGCTGTACTTAATGCTTTTTCCAAAGCTGAAGACTTCGTAGTGTCAGATGGAGATTTGGTTTCAGTAGCAGCCGCAGTAGGTTTGTTTGCTGCCTTCAGGTCGTTTTGTTCTTTCAATAACATCTGATTGATTGCACCTAGGGCCTGACCTAATTGCGGATCGTACGTAGGCTCTACAATTTCCCAAAACTCAAGACGTGCTACGCCTTGCAATAATTTGCGCACACGTTGTGGGTTATCTGCACCCGGAATTTCAATTTGAATTCGTCCAGTTCCCTGTAAACGCTGAATGTTTGGCTGTGAAGTTCCGAATTGGTCAATACGTGTTTTTAAGATTGTGAAAGAGCGATCAATGGCTTCTTCAATTTCTTTATCCAAAAACTTCAACACATCGGTATCGCTGTCGGTTAGCTTTACGCGATCTTTGTTAGAAGAAGAGGTGAACAACGAAGCCAATGACTTGTCGGGGTTTGCATCTTTAAATGCTTTGTAAAACAAGGCACTGAATTTACTGTCAGATGTTTTTTGCAGTTCGTTTGCCTTTTGCAATGCAGCAATGAAAATCGGATCTTGACTGTTTCCACTTAAGCCGCGAATGATGTCGATCGGAGAGATTTCGAGCACCACGTGCATTCCTCCTTGCAAGTCAAGGCCGAGGTTAAGCTCGCTTTCTTTTACTTCTTTATAAGTGTATTCTCCACCGAGTAAATTATAAACGGTTTTGTTCCACAATGAATCGAGATAGTTCTGTTTTTTGGTAAGATTCAAATTACCGGCTTTGTCCGTTGCCTGAGCGATGGCATCTTTTTGAATGTTGCGCGATACCCATGTAAACGAAAGGTAATACAAACACAACGCAGTGATGAGAATGGTGAGTACAACTACGACTCCTTTGTTACGCATATGAAAATAAAATTTAATTGAAAAAACTTAGTAAAGTGAATTAGCATTGGCGCATCGCCAACTTAAAAAAAATCGATGAGAATGAAATTAAGGCGCGTTTGGCGCAATGGTGGTGCGGAAGAGTGTTCGGAAGAATTTGAAAAGACTTTGACGAATGACAGCAACAACTTTCTTTGGCTCTTCAGAAATCGGCACCTGATTAGGTACCACCTCCTGATCGTTGTTAACAGCAAGCGTATTGCCGTTTGCCATTACATCCGAAGGAGCATGTATCGTTACCTGATTTTTTGAATCGTTTTGTTCGGTTTTAACCTTGGCCTTTTCATCTGCTACGGGCTTATAAAAAGACTGGGTAAGCACAATTACCAACACCGATAAGATGCCGACAATTAGTAAAAACCCTCTTTTTAACCCTTTTTTAGACATTTTCTGTTCTTCCCTTTCAAATTCCGGAGGGCAAAACTAGCCATTACCGGCTAATTTGCAACTTCTAATTTTGATTTTAGAAAACTGGCCAGCACATCAAGTGCCTTTTTAAAGTTGCTGTTATTAGGAATGACCAAGTCAGCGTAATGCTTGAGTGGCTCAATCTGACTTTCGTAAATGGGCATTACATGAAATTGGTAGCGATAAAGTACATCGTCTAAGTCATAGCCGCGCTCTACCTGATCTCTCCGAATTCTGCGCCCCAACTTCACGTGGTCTTTGGCTTCAATAAATATTTTAAGATCAATTTCTTTGGCGATTTCTTCAAAATATTGAACAAACAATCCTTCCACTATAATAATAGGTGCGCTTTTAAATTCTAAGAGCGAGGGCTCGGCAGCAGGATTATTGAAAGTATACTCTTTTTTTAATACACTCTGACCAGCCTTTAACTTGATCAGGTCATTTAGAAACGCATCGCGGTCAATGGAAATCGGCAAATCAAAATTTTTCACACCATTTTCATCAATTGGCTGCTGCTCGCGCGGTTTATAATAGTTGTCTTGCGAAATCAAGCAGATTTCTTCGGGTTTAAAAAGATCAGACAGCCCCTGCAAAAAATAGGTTTTTCCGGAGCCGCTTCCACCCGTAATGCCGATGGTAAATGGTTTATTCATAGGTTTCGCTGTAAAAGTACATTTATGTTTCTAAAAAGAATTAACATGACTGCCCTTCTTTTTTTAGTAATTTTAGTTTCCCACAAAAAGATGATTTATGAATGATGAGAAATCAAAAGTTAACAGTTGGCTCGGTGGCATCGTAGCATTTGTATTGGTATTAGGGGTGGGGGTATTTTTGTATGATCTAATGTTTTCAAAGCCTGAACATTTAAAAGGCGTAATCATCGAAAAGATATTTGTGCCTGCCCATACCTACTCAGGTGGCCCATACGGAGGTAATCGCAGAGGAAATTACACCATCACCACACAGCAAGAGGAGCAATGGATTGCAATCGTAAAAACGGATAAGGGCGATACACTAAAAGTGCATTGCCACTCCAGTCACTACGAAAGTACAGATGTCGGTAATACCATCTACTTTAAGAAATATGAAGGTCATTTGCTTCACGTAGATTATTTCACGCATAACGAAGAGGAAGAAATAAATAAACAATAATTGTATGCCAACTTTTTCATTGAATGTAAATAGTCAACTTCTGACTGTAGAAGCAGATGCGGATACTCCTTTACTGTGGGTGCTCCGCGATGAATTGGAATTGAAAGGCACTAAGTTTGGTTGTGGCAAAGCACAATGTGGTGCATGCACTGTGCATCTCAATGGCACTGCCGTTCGCTCATGCAGCGTGCCCGTAGCGGCAGCAGCCAAAGGAAAAATAGTAACCATCGAAGGAATTTCGAAGGAAGGATTTACACTCGTGCAACAAGCGTGGATGGAGATAGACGTGCCGCAATGTGGATACTGTCAGGTAGGACAAATTATGTCGGCTACGGCCTTGTTGGCTAAAAAACCGAATCCGACAGATGCGGAAATAGATGCAGCTATGTCGGGAAATATCTGCCGGTGTGGCACCTACCCTCGGATCAAAAAAGCAATTAAAGCGGCTGCACAAAAAATGGCAAAATCATGAACGAGTTATTCAACACCGGATATGAGCAAGCCAAGGGCAGCGCATATACCCGCAGAGATTTTTTGAAAAGCGGTGGACTGGCCGGAGCTGGTTTATTGATTGGCATTCATTTTATTTCTTCTTCTGCCAAAGCAGAAGGTTTAAATTCAGTAGCCGATGCCAAAGTTTTTGAACCCAATGTTTATCTGAAGATTGGCACGGATGGAAAAATTATTTTGTTCTCGAAAAACCCTGAAATCGGACAGGGAATAAAAACTTCGCTTCCGCAGATATTGGCAGAAGAACTGGAAGTAGATTGGAAAACCATTGAAGTACAACAGGCCGTGCTCGATACTCGCTATGGTGCACAGTTTGCCGGAGGCAGCACGGGTATCAAATCCAACTTCGATGCCGTTCGAAAAGCAGCAGCATCTGCCCGCGAAATGCTCATTGAAGCTGCATCGCGCAAATGGCAATGTTCTTTGGATAAATGCTATGCGAAAGAGGGATTCATTTATAATAAATCATCCGATTCGCGATTAAGCTATGCAGAGTTGGCAGAGGCCGCTTCCAAATTAAATGTGCGCGAAAATCCTCCTCTCAAAAACAAAAAAGATTATAAAATCATTGGGCAACCAATACCCGGAGTAGATAATCCATTGATCGTTACCGGAAAGGTAGAGTTTGGTTTAGATGCACGTCCCAAAGGAACATTGGTTGCCAGCATCGAGCGTTGCCCCGTGTTTGGTGGCAAGATTAAATCCGTGGATGATTCAGCTGCGTTAAAAATTACCGGTGTAGAAAAAGTAGTGCGTATGGATCCCACCACAAATCCAACGATGATTGTAGCCGGTGTGGCGGTGGTGGCAAAAAACACATGGGCTGCTTTCAAAGGAAGAAAGGCGTTAAAAATTGAATGGGATTTGTCAGGCGTTGAATTAGACTCAGACGCCACACTCAAAGAAAAATTTGAAAAAAATCTGCAAACAAAAGGCGAGGTATTGCGCGATGATAGCAATGTAGATGAGGTCTTTGCGAAACCCGGCCAAATACATGAGGCCATTTATGAAGCTCCCTTTTTAGCACACGCACCAATGGAGCCGCAGAATTATTGTGCCGATGTGCGAAGTGATGGTGCTGATTTGTGGGGCCCTACACAAGTGCCTGCACGTGTGCGACAACAGGCTGCGGAAATTACCGGATTGCCGGTCGATAAAATTAAAGTCCGTATGACACGAGTTGGTGGCGGCTTTGGCCGCAGGCTCATGGCCGACTACGCATGTGAAGCCGTTTATCTTTCCAAGGCAATTACAAAACCTGTGCAAGTGGTGTGGACACGCGAAGACGATTTGCAACACGACTTCTATCGACCTGCGGGCATGTATCAACTCAAGGCTGCCTTAAACCAAAACAAAGAGCTAGTAGCGTGGCAGATTCATGGAACAACTACATCAAGAGGCGTTTTTTCCGGATCAACATCACCTGCCTATCAAACAGAAGTTTTTCCGGATGGATTTCCGGCAGGTTTTATTTCAAATTTCCGAATGAGCTACGCCCCCGTTGCGAGCAAAGTGCCTCGTGGTGCATGGCGTGCTCCGGGTCATAATGTTACGGCCTGGATTGATCAATGTTTTGTAGATGAAATGGCTGAGTTAGCTGGGAAAGACCCCGTGCAGTTTCGGTTAGAAATTTTAGGAAACGAAGATAAAATGATGCCTTATCGCGATCATGGAGGCCCTGTTTACAGTACCAAGCGATTAAAGAATGTTATTCAGTTAGCGGCAGAAAAATCAGCATGGAGTAAGCCTGCAGGCAAAGGTTTGTTCAGAGGATTTGCTGCACATTTTATGTTTGGCGCTTATGTGGCAGAAGTTGTTACAATCTCTATGCCCGATGCCCAAACTCTGAAAGTAGAAAACGCATTGGCGGTGGTTGACTGTGGATTGGTCATTAATAAAAATAGTGCCATGAATCAGTTGGAAGGCGGTATGATCGATGGATTAAGTGCAGCACTGCATCAAGCAGTGATCATCGAAGGCGGCAAAGCCAAAGTGAACAATCTGGATGATTATAAATTGTTGCGCATGAAAGAGGCACCACGTGTTGAAGTTCACTTGGTAGATAGTGAAGAAGGCCCGGAAGGATTGGGCGAGATGACACTACCACCAATAGCGGCTGCATTGTGTAACGCTATCTATGCGGCAACGGGCAAACGCATTCGCAAACTACCCATTGACTTAAGTGAGAAAAAGAATTCGTAAGAAATGAAGGAGTTGAAGGCGATCGTAGCCGAACACAAAAAATTGGATGCAAGCAGACAGGCAGCTTTAGCCACGGTTGTGAATGTAGATGGTTCATCTTACCGAAGCCCCGGAGCGCGCATGCTTATTACCGATGATGGCAAATGGGTAGGCTCCATCAGCGGAGGCTGTCTGGAAGGTGATGCCTTGCGCAAAGCGCGACTGGTGATGTCGAGCAAGCAACCTATGACTGTCACTTACGACACGCGAGAAGAAAGCAATCAGAATCTTGGCATTAGCTTAGGGTGCAATGGCGTGATTGATGTGTTGATTGAACCTTTTTCCGAGAATTATCTTCCAATGCAATTTTTTGAACCCATCATACACCGAAATGAACCGGTAGCTATGGCTACTGTTTTTCGAGGTGAAATTGGGGTGGGAGAAAAAATGTGGAGCGATGCATCCGGTATCATTCAATCTACCATTACTGATTCAACTTTAAAAGAGCAATTGCAGTTTCACTTGAAGGAAGTATTCCAACGGAAGAAGTCATTCGTTCATAAAATGGTAACCTCTTCAATGGAAGCTGAAGTTTTTTTGGAGTGGATTCAGCCTTCTGTTTCGATTTTGATTTTTGGAGGTGGCTTTGATGCACGTCCGGTGAGTCAATTGGCCAAAACACTGGGCTGGGAAGTGCAAGTAACAGATGAGTGTGTAGCGCACATTGCGCCCATCTTTTTTCCGGGAGTGGATAAGCTATCATTGTGCCAGCGAGATTTTATCGATCGTGATTTTCAAATCACCAACTACACAGCCTGTGTACTCATGTCGCACAACTATGAGTATGATCGCGATGTGTTGAAGAAAGTCATTCATTCACCGGCACCCTATATTGGTATTTTAGGTCCGCGTAAACGTTTTGATAAAATGCAGGAAGAATTTCGAAAGGGCGGATTGGAATTATCACATGAACAACTGGCTCGTATCCATTCGCCTATTGGGCTAGATATTGGTGCAGAAGCTGCAGATGAAATTGCTGTCTCCATTATTGCGGAAATACAAAGTGTTTTTGCAAAGCGCCCGGCCGGGTTTTTAAAACAGCTTCCAGGACCTATTCATCAGCGATGAGGCTGAGATTATACATTTTATTTGTCATCAGTAGCATTGCTATTGAATCTTTTGCACAAAATGAGTTTGCAGAAAAGCTGGCGCAAGCTGCTTTTTCACTCACCAATCAAAAAGTAGAATACGATCCCACCTATTTTTCAATTAATTATCCAGGTGGAGATGTCCCCGCAGATAAAGGAGTTTGCACTGACGTTGTTATTAGAGCGTATCGGAAATTAGGCATCGATCTGCAAAAGGAAGTGCATGAGGATATGAAAGCCAATTTTTCAAAATACCCGGCTAAGTGGGGACTCAAACATCCGGACAAAAATATCGATCATCGGAGAGTGCCCAACCTGATGACATTTTTTTCGCGTTTCGGAACAATCAAGAAAATAAGCAAAGAACCGAAAGACTACCAAGCAGGAGATATCGTATGTTGGAATTTGGGAGGTGCGATCACTCATATCGGTATTGTTTCAAAAAATAAATCGATAGACGGGAAACGAAATTTAATCATTCACAACATTGGGCAAGGGCAAGTAGAAGAGGATATTTTGTTTGAATACAAAATAATCGGCCATTATTTTTACAAAAAATAGCCTGTCAATTTGATCACCTAAAGAAATGGGTAAATTGTAAATGGATTTTTGAGATATAACTCTGGCTATCGACTTTGAATGTCTTTAATAAATAGAAATGTTTGCCGATGAACACTATCGCATCATTTTATTGAAAAATGGCGGACAATTTTTAATGCAAGTCAGTTGGTATAGGAGTAGAGTAGATGCTTAAAATGCAACAAGTTTAATTTATCCTTAATAAACGTCCAATTTATGAAGTCATTGCTTATTAAAATTAAATTAATAGAATACCTCACAATAGAACTACCCATGCAAAAAACGGATTTCGTTCAAAAGCTTGCATCAGTTACAGATAAAGGTGAAACTGGAATGTTCGCTGGGGCGTTTGATATTTTCTCTTCTAGCAAAAATGAGTTTAAGGGTCATGTGGGTTTTAATGATTTCAGAATAAGAAGGAGAAGACGGTTTTTTGACACCAATATGAACATGGCGATTGCCACTGGAACTTTCAAGGAGACTAATAGTGGTCTTGTTATCGATACAGAGATAAACGGATTCAATGATTTTTTTATTCTTTTCTATGGATTATTAATCGTTTTCTATGGGGTGTTTGCCGGCATGATCGCATTTTCCGATCAGAATACCGAATTTTTTGTCTACCCCTTTCTATTGATACATAGCCTATTCATGTTCTTATTGCCTTATTTGTTTATGAGGAGCGCTGTGAAGAGATTGAAACATGACTTAGAACGTGAATTTTTTTATTTAACAAAGCGATAGGAGCCAAAGATGTAATGCAGTTGCCCGATTTCAGTTGCTCTTACTGAGTTGATTGAATATAAGATTATTATTATGAAGATTTCTACGGTATTTCAGATTGTCATACTCGGCATCACGCTTTCTTCATGCGGAAAGCCTGTTGAAAAAGCAGAAACAGGGTTGGAAGAAATATATGATTGTTCCACGATTAGAAATAATCGGGTGTTGTATAAAATTGCCAAATCAATAATTGATGCGCCTGATAATAATGAAATTTGGAATTTACACGATGTCGATACCACCGAAGTATTCATAACGGAAGATTACTTTTGTTTCATCAAAATCGAAGCATCTGTTAATTCGAATGAGCGGTGAGGCCGGAATGTCTTCAGGTACTGCAAGTAATTTGATGATGATTGCGTCATGCGGTGATGGAATTCAGATAATTTGGTCGGGGCAAGTCGGAGAATTCAGTCAATCAGATATTAAGGATTTAAACAATGACGGTATAAAGGAAATTGTGATCCGAGCAAGTATGATGTGGATGGGTGAGTGTAAAAATAGCTTCAGCATCGTTAATTTTGAGAATGGAAAAGAGAACACTATTTTTTCTCGTCATTCCAGATCAGTGATGGACTGTGGTTTCGATAATTATGCAGAGTTGTCCAAGCTGGGAGATACTTTGGTAAGTAACTATGAATGTGAAGTGGAATATGTTGGATCGAGTACATATGAGCTAAGTCAGATTCGAACCATCAAAATTAGTAATGGTGGACAAACAGATGAGGAAGTGGTTAAAAACCTAACTGTGATCACCGATTCAACAAGAATAAAATTCTGGTAGTAAATGGAGACAACAGCCCGAAACTGTTTTCTGTAAACGAGTCATTGAAGTTAAGTGCCCATAACTGTAAATATCCCATGCGCAACCTACTTGTTTTTGTTTTGTTAATTTTTTCAATGGCTTTACACGCTCAGTCATCGCAAACCGAAATCAATTCGCAAGTTTGGAAACCATTTATACAACATTTTAGCGATCACAATGCGGTTGCGTTTTTGGCTTTGCATTCAAAAGATGTAGTCCGCTCGCCCCGAGATGCCAAAACGATCTGGGGTTATGACGAATATTTAAAAAACCAATCGGAAGGTGATGCCTACGAATTGAAAAACAATTTGAAACGTTCACTCGAGCTTCGATTTACGGAGCGCATCGCCAAAGGAGATAATGCTATTGAAGTAGGTATTTATAAAACGGTGGTCACGGCACTGGATGGAAAGCAACAAATTTATTTCGGACGCTTTCATGTGGTGCTTAAAAAGATCAATGGCACCTGGAAAATAACAGTCGACACCGACTACACGGAGAACAATACCATTAGTGAGAAAGATTTTTTAGCCGCAAAATCGATGATTGAATAATGTCACCGGCTATCATCATATTAGCGGCAGGGTCTTCATCACGCTTAGGCAGAAGTAAGCAGTTGCTCACCTATCAGGGTTTAAGTTTACTCAAACGCACGACTCTCGAAGCATTAGAAACTAAATTACCCGTTTTCATAGTACTTGGTGCCAATGCTCAGGCTCATCAAAATGAGATCAACGATTTACCAATAAGAATTACTGTAAACGAAGATTGGAATAAAGGTATGGGGCATTCGCTGAAGTATGCTCTAAAATATGTTTTGCAAACAATTCCCGATGTTGAGAGTGTACTCATTTTGGTTTGCGATCAGCCTCATATTCATTCTACACACTTGCTCAATTTAAAGAATCGATTTCAGGAGAGCGAAGCATCGATCGTAGCTTCTGCGTATGCCGATCAGGCAGGAGTGCCAGCGCTTTTCGGGCGCGAATGGTTTGATCAGATATTGCAATTGCCCGATGACCAGGGCGCACGAAGTTTGATCACAAAAAATGAATCACGAGTCGTCACAGTGCCATTTTCGTTAGGCGCTGTTGACATCGATACAGAAGATGATGTGAATAAATTCCTTACCGACTAAACAGCCACTTCTTCCGTCACCACTTCCAGTCCCGCTTGCACCATCGCGCCAAACCCGCCATACACGTTGGTGAGATTGGTAAAGCCTTCATTTTTCATGATCGAGATCGCAGTCATTGAGCGATAACCACCACCACAGTGAACGATATAAGGTGTCTTCTTATCGAGGGAAGTTAAATTATCCGGAAAATTAGCCAACGGCAAGAAAGTAGCATCTCGCAAGTGACTGACATTCCACTCACCATGCTTGCGCACATCGAGCACATGTGTGTGCTGCATTTCTTTTTTCATTTCTTCGGCAGTGATGGAACGAACAGTATCCAGTTTACCATCCCAAGTTGTTATGCCTCCTTGCAAATAGCCGATTACATTTTCGTAACCTATGCGTGCCAGTCGAAGCACCGCTTCTGCTTCAGTGCCGATATCAGCAATCAAAACCAATGGAGTGTTTATGTTGATCAGTGTTCCGACCCACACTGCGTATTGTCCATTCAATCCAATGTTGATAGCGGTAGGAATAAAACCTTTTTCAAACACTTCAGCTTTCCGCGTATCTAATACCTGAGCTCCGTTTTTCATTTGAGCTTTAAACTCTGTCAAAGATAGCGGGCGGTTATTTTCTTGAATTACATTATCGATTGAGTTGTATCCTTCTTTGTTGATGCGAGCATCCTGAAAGAAATAACTGGGTGGCGGTAAAATGCCATCGGTTACTTGCTCGATAAATTGATCGCGCGTTTGATCTTTCAGTGCGTAATTAAATTTCTTTTGTTCGCCAATGGTGGAAAATGTTTCCTTACCAATATTTTTTCCACAAGCAGAACCGGGGCCATGTGCCGGATATACGATCACCGCATCCGGCAATGTTTTGATTTTTTGATTGAGCGAATCATACAGCATACTCGCTAACTCTTCGCGCGACATCACGCCATCCAGCAAGTCAGGTCTTCCTACATCGCCCACAAATAAGGTGTCTCCTGTAAAAACAGCGTGCTCCTTTTTATTTTCATCCAATAACAAATAACATGACGATTCGGGTGTGTGCCCGGGCGTGTGCAAAACTTTGAATGTGAGTTTGCCCAATTTAAACTCTTGGCCATCTTTCGCGCTAATGATGTCGTAGTTCGTTTTAGCCATCGGGCCATACACAATCGGTGCGTTTACTTTTTTCGATAAATCGATATGGCCGGAAACAAAATCGGCATGGAAGTGAGTTTCAAAAATATATTTGATTTTGGCATTTCTTCGATTGGCCAGTTCGGTATACGGTTGCGTTTCGCGAATGGGGTCAATAATCGCGGCCTCACCTTCTGATTCGATATAATAGGCGGCCTCGGCCAAACAATTTGTATAGAGTTGTTCGATGTACATAGTTCGCTGTATTTTTCGTTACCCTTTGGTGGGGTTTTGACTTAACGGTACAAATCTCCAAAAAATTCCCTAATATCTTGATAGTGCCTACATTTGTACTGAAAATTTGTGGTAAATCCTTAGATTATCAGAATTGTTATCCAATGAAGTTAATTCCGTTTTTTCTGGCTTGGCTCTTATCTGCGTCTTTGTATGCAGAAGGCTACTTGCTATTTGAAGAAAATGGAAAGAAAGGCATTAAGAACGAACAAGGTCAAGTGGTTATACCTGCATCATTCGATGCGTTGGGCTGGTCGGACGGAAGTTTTTCGGTGATCGGTCAAACCACCGGCTATCGCCTCAAAGAACAATGGGGGTTGATTAATCTCAACAAAGAATTTATCACGCAACCACTCTACACACAACTCATCTACAAAAGTGGCGAGTACATCATCGCCCGAAAAAAAATAAACCCGATTGCTGATAAAGTAGGTTGCATTTCCTTACGGGGAGAGATGCGCATCCCATTTATTTACGATGGTATTGAAATCAATGGCTTGCGTGCCATCGTATTTAATTTGAAAGGTTCGTATTTCGAATTTGGGTTAGTCAATTTGCAAAATCAGGTGATCATTCCGCTGCAGTATAAAAACATCGCATCGTTGGGAACCTTGCGCTACG
This sequence comes from Cyclobacteriaceae bacterium, assembly GCA_044228465.1. Classification (GTDB taxonomy): domain Bacteria; phylum Bacteroidota; class Bacteroidia; order Cytophagales; family Cyclobacteriaceae; genus ELB16-189. The sequence continues at coordinate 75,092 of JBGAUU010000001.1, read as the reverse complement.
CAGTGCAAAACCGCGACAACAAAATCGCTTTGTTCAGCGAAGACGGAAAATCCATTACCGATTTTAGTATCGACAGTCTTTCGCAATTTTATAAGGGTTACTCCATCATTTATCAAAAAGGATTGCAGGGGCTGATCAATCGCGAAGGCGAAATAAAATTACCAACCCACTACAGCCGAATAAAAATTACTGAATCAGGCACTATACAAGTTCAATTACCCGGAGAGTGGAAATACCTCAATCACAAGAATGAAGAACTTTCCAAAATCATTGCAGATGATTTAGTTTCCGTCTCACAACATCGCAGTATTATTTTTCTGGGAGGTAAATATGGTTTGCTGGATGAACGCAATCGAATCATTTTGCCGTTGCAATGGAGCAGCATGCAAGAAGTGAAGCCATCTGTTTTTTTTGTGGGTAATAAAAACAAACTTGGTGTGATTGATGCCGATGGGAAAAGCATTCTATCCGTGATGTACGATTCTATTCAACTCACGCCTTCCGGCTATCGGTTGTTTGAAAAGAACGAAGGCTGGCAATTGGCGAACCAGTCCGGAGAAATCATCACACAAAAAAAATACGAGGTTTTAAATCGCTTCAACGGATCAAGTTGGGTTGTGCGCAGTCGCGGATTTTATGGTGTAGTGAATACCAAAGGCGAGGAGTTTATTCATTGTGTCTTCGATTCCATTGGCGACCTCACTTCCAATTACGTGGCAGTAAAATTTAAAAATCAATACGGCATCATCGATCACCGCGAAAACTGGAAGCTGGCCCCTCAGGCTTTTCCCATTCAACTCGCCAATGATGCGTGCTACCTCATTCGAGAAAAAGAAAATTCATTTCTCAAAAGTTTTGATGGGAAAGTGATTTCATTTACACCTTATCGAGTCAAGTTTGAATCTACTCATTGGACAGAAGTGCTTCCGGATGGCAGACAAAACAAATTCGATTATAATGGCATGCGCTATGTGCCGGTGTCTTTCGCTTCCGCGGAAGCGTTCGCAACTCCGGTCACCAAAGAGTTTCAACTGAGTGAGGGCATGTTGGGTATTCGTAGAGACGACAAGTTTGGATTTGTGGACGCGCGTGGCAGCTTGGTGATTGCCAACCGCTACGATAGCGTGGCCGACTTTAGAGAAGGTTTGGCACCGGTTAAATTGATTGGCAAGTGGGGTTTTCTCAATAAGCAAGACCAACTGGTTATTCAGCCCAATTATGAAACAGTTACTCCCTTTTACAATGGCTTTTCGATTGTGAAGCGCAACGGCAAGACCGGTATAATCAATGCCGGTGGCAAGCCGGTGCTCGATGTAAAATATGAGTCGATTCAGCGCCTGCCGGACGGGAAGTTTTTGTTTAAAATCAAGAGATTGTTTGGGCTGGCTTCCGCTAAGGGTCTTATCTTAATTGAAGCTCGTTTTGATCATTTAGCAGAAGTGAAAAGCGGCTTTTTGTTGGTGAGTCAGGCCGGAAAATGGGGCCTTTTAACCACCGATGGTATGGATGTAATTCCGCTTTTCTACGATAAACTGGAATATCATGTGGCCAACGATCATTTTTTGGCTATGCGAATGCCCGAGTGGCGGGAGATGACACTTGAATGAGGAACTCAGCGCCTTGCCGCCCGTAAAAACGCGCTTTTTGGATCAAACAATTAATTCTATCTTTACAATCTTAATTTAATTTTATGAGCACACTATTTTTGATTGGAATGCCGGGCATGGGCGAGTGGGTGGTAATCGGCTTGTTTGTGTTGATTTTCTTCGGTGCAAAAAAAATACCTGAGTTTGCCAAAGGATTAGGCAAAGGCATTCGTGAGTTTAAAGATGCCGTGAAGGACGTGAAGAAAGAGGTGAACGATGCAGGCAAAGAAGTGCCTAAGATTGATCAGGAATAAGCATTGAAACCCTACTCGAATTTCGCGCAAGTCCAGCACGATCTTCAACATGGAATCACTTCTTGTCGGGAGTTGGTCACTTATTTTTTGGCCAACATCGACAAGAAAAAACACCTCAACGCATTTCTGAGTGTCTATCATGAAGAAGCTTTGCAGCGTGCAGAAGCCATTGATCTCAAAATAAAAAACGGAACCGCTGGTAAACTGGCTGGCCTGGTGGTTGGCCTCAAAGATGTGCTTTGCTACAAAGATCATCCTTTGCAAGGCAGCAGCCGGATTTTAGATGGCTTTATCTCTCAGTTTAATGGCACAGCCGTTCAACGCCTTTTAGATGCCGATGCCATCATCATTGGTCGGCAAAATTGTGATGAATTTGCGATGGGCTCTTCCAACGAAAACTCTGCATTTGGCCCCGTTCTCAACGAAATTGACCCTACGCGCGTGCCGGGCGGTTCGTCCGGTGGTTCCGCAGTAGCGGTGATGGCCGATTTATGCCATGTTTCGCTAGGCTCTGATACCGGAGGCTCTGTGCGCCAACCGGCAGCCTTCTGTGGAATTGTCGGTTTGAAACCTACGTATTCGCGCATTTCACGCCACGGACTGATTGCGTACGGTTCTTCATTTGATTGCATTGGTATTTTTTCGAAAAGCGTAGATGATGTAGCCCGAGTTTTGGAAGTGATTGCCGGTGCCGATGAGTTTGATAGTACCGTATCTCGTAAGCAGGTGCCTTCGTATTCGGTTGATCCGGTGCCTGCTAAAAAATTCAAAATCGCCTACATGCGCGACACATTGAATTCTTCGGCATTGCAACCGGAAATTCAACAAGCCATTCAACGAAACTTAGATTTGTTGAAAAGCGATGGACACACAGTGAATGCAATTGATTTTCCATTGAATGAATATGTGTTGCCCACCTATTACATTTTAGCTACAGCCGAAGCCAGTTCCAATCTTTCGCGCTACGATGGAGTGCGCTATGGCTATCGCAGCCCCAACACAACTGATTTGGCCTCGATGTATAAAAAAACAAGAGCCGAAGGATTTGGTAAAGAAGTGCAGCGCAGAATTTTACTCGGCACTTTTGTGTTGAGTGCCAGTTATTATGATGCCTACTATTCCAAGGCACAAAAAGTGAGGCGCTTGATTCGCGATGGGATGAAAGAAATTTTTAAATCCTACGATTTTATTGTGACACCCACCACGCCTACTACAGCCTTTAAGTTGGGCGAGCATTCAGATAATCCGGTGGAAATGTACTTGGCCGATTTATTTTCCGTTCAGGCTAATGTGGCCGGAATTCCGGGCATTTCTGTGCCCTGCGGCAAAGATCAACAAGGTTTGCCAATTGGCATCCAAGTAATGGCCGATGACTTTGAGGAAGAAAAACTGTTTCAATTCTCAAAGATATTGCTGAACTTACAGTGATTTTTTCCGTGTGGAGGGGCAGAGGCGCACTATTTTTTAAACTTTATTACTATTTGGATATGGAAAGAAATAAATTTTTCAAGCGATTGACTGTTCAACTTTGCACGTTGTCGCTGGTTCTATTTTCGTTCACATCCTTTTCGCAAGATATTATCGTAAAAGATACGTTAGGTGGCGATTTGATCTTGCCCATCGATACTACGGCTACATTGCTAATGCCAAATAATTTGGAATACATTCCGGCAGATGCAACACCGCAGTTAATTGCCGATCGATTAAGCTGCCTCCAACAAACGATCGAGTTAACATACAATAGTAAAGTGCAATCTTTCATCGATTACTTTACCATTCGCGATCGCGAATACACGCGTATGGTGCAGCGCAGAAAAGATTTATATTTTCCGCTGTTCGAAAAGAAACTAAAGGAATACAATTTGCCGGATGAGTTAAAATATTTATCCATCATCGAATCGGGTCTTAATCCCCGCGCTACCTCGCGTGCACGCGCGGTGGGCTTGTGGCAGTTTATGTCGGGTACCGGTCGCTACATGGGTCTGAGTAATGATTGGTACATTGATGAGCGCATGGATCCGGAGAAATCAACGGACGCGGCATGCCGTTACTTATCACAACTCTACGAAATGTTTCATGATTGGCATTTGGTATTAGCAGCTTACAATTCAGGGCCGGGCACCGTTCGCAATGCCATTCGAAGAAGCGGATACAAGAAAAATTTTTGGGAAGTATACGCGCGCCTTCCGCGGGAAACAAAATCGTATGTGCCACAATTCATCGCCATCATTTACGCGATGAACCATACCGAAGAACATAATTTGGTTGAGTTGACTAAAGAAGAAGTGCCGCCACATGATACCATTCATGTGAAGCAATTTTTGCACTTCGAAACATTTGCCAACTTAACGGGCACTTGTTTAGAAGACATGCAACGACTTAATCCTTCGGTAATGCGTAGCGCCTTGCCTGACAATGGAAAGAATCATGTTATCAAAATTCCGGTGTGGGCGAAGTCTTCGCTTGAACAAAACCGTCAGTTCATTTTAGATTCAGCCTCGCGCATCGGCAAGAAAGAATTAGAATCACTGGCTAAAAATATGGCAGGGAGCACTTACGGACGCGAGGTTCAAATGTATAAGGTGCGTTCAGGTGATGTATTGAGTTCGATTGCCGAACGTTTTGGAGTGCGCGTAGCCGATATAAAAAAATGGAACAGTTTATCTGGAAATAAGATTCGTGCAGGGCAGCGCTTGAGCATTTGGACATACCCTGTTCGTATTTCTGCCTCCGTACGATCGTTAAATTCATTGCTACCAGCCAACTCAAAGACGTATACGGTTCAGCCGGGCGATACCCTGTGGGAGATTTCAAAGCGATTGCAGGGCGTTTCTGTAGAAAAACTTAAAAGCCTCAATAAGTTGAAGGGAAATAAGCTGAAGCCCGGCCAGAAGTTAGTCATCGGCTAAATACCCAACAATACACTTGTCTTTGCTGTTTCTTCTTGTGACATTTCGATGTTAATGGGATTCTAACGAGTGAATCTTACCACAGCCAACCAAAATGAAAAAGTTAATTATTCTCTTAACCGCAATTGTTGCGCTATCCTCGTGTTCTGATCAAAAAGGCGGAGGCACCAATGGGCCTCCCGCATCAGGGCTTTCGGGTGATATGTATCTGGTAATGGATTCGTTGCAATGGAATGGCCCACTGGGCAAGCTGATTGAATCTACATTTACCCGCGACATGCAGGTGCTCAATCGTACAGAACCTATTTATCGAATGCGTTGGATTGATCCACGTAAGTTAAATTTTGTATTGAAGCAGCGAAGAAACTTAATTTTTGCTGTTACACTCGATCAAAATGCCGCTGGTGCCAAGCGCGTGCGAGGCATGTTTACACAACAGTCCATCGATCGCATCAAATCAGATACTTCTTTTTTCATGACTACTTCTACCAATCTGTTTGCTAAAGGACAGGAAGTGATGTTTTTAGTTGGAGCGACCGAGCGAGACTTAATCCGCAAAATTGAAAGAAATCAGGAAAAATTAACGGCTCACTTTGATCGCGCTGAGCTCAATCGACTCACCTCCAGTTTATTTAAATCAGGTCAACTTAAAGGAGTTTCTGAAATTATGCGTAAAGGCATGAAAGCCGAAATCAAAATTCCATTTGGCTATGATTTGGTTACAGCCGACAGTTCTTTTATTTGGGCACGACAAATCAATCCAAAAGATGACAAAGATATTTTTGTAGCGCGAAAACCTTACAGATCCGTTGAGCAATTTAGAAAGGATAGTCTCATCGCTTTTCGCAATGAAATTTGTAAGAAACATTTGTTTGGCGATCCGGAAAGACCGCAATCCTATTTGGTAACGGAGACCAATATTTCCTATAAGCCAGTGTTGACCCGTGAAGTTAACTTTCACGGAAAGTATGCCGTAGAAATGCGCGGTTTATGGCGAACGAATAACCTGACCATGGGTGGACCATTTTTATCTTACGCATTGGTAGATGAGGCCAACGGAGTACTCTATTACATCGAGGGATTTGCCTATGCACCCGGAAAAGAACAGCGTGAAATTATGCGAGAGCTTGATGTTATCCTAAATACATTTAAGTTTACGGGGAAATAGCTTCTCTTTTTGAAGCACCCCAAGTAATGTCGTTAATTTTTACTGTTTCGTTGGTTTTAATTGCCGTAGTTGCGCTAGCCTTGGTTTATTTTTATCGACAAGATTCGCAAGATGCCGTAGCCAACATGACGAAGGCGATGGAGGAAACCAAGGAAAAACTAATCAAGAAGAGCGAACAGCACGAAGCAGAATACATTGCCTGGCGCCTGCGTGAAGAAGATTTGTTACAGCAGCAGAAGGATTTGCAGGATATGATCAATTCACGTGTCATTGTGCAACATCCCGAAGATTTTGTGAGGCTCTCGGAAGAAGAAAACGTAGTCGCTATTGACGAGATCGTTTATTTTGAGCGTACACGCATTTCGCGTGAACTACATGATGATTTGGTGCAAAAACTGGCAGCAGCGCGCCTCACGTTGGAGCATGCGAATATGTACCCCATGCGCCCCGAGGTGGCGGCTGATATTCGCAAAGCAATGGATACGTTGGAGCTGGCGGTAAGTGGCATTCGCTACTATATTTCCAATGAGCTTCAACCCGACTTTACACGGCTAAAATTAGAAGAAGTCATTCAGCGCCTATGCAGTTCAATGGATCGGATCATTGGCCGTAAACTGAGCATGGAAGTGCTGAACCGAGAGCATGAATTTGCGATTGCTCCCGATGTTTTACGAGAGTTGTTCCGAATAGTACAGCAGGCGGTACAAAACGCTATCACACACTCGATGGGCGAGAACATTTTCGTAATTATATCTTGGGAAGAAGACTTGTTTATTCAAGTCAAAGATGACGGTGTCAGCTTTATCCGAAGACAGAAAAACACCGGCTCGCAAACTATGAACAGTCGCGCTAAGCGAATTGGTGCTAAATTGGATTTTGTTATCAATTCGAAAGGACTGGTAGTTGAGTTACGATTGCCACGCGATCACAGCAACCCGTTGCGCAATACATAGGCAATAAGTTCCGTGCTATTTTTAGTACCGGTTTTATGCAATAACCTTTTTCGGTGATCTTCAATTGAAGATTGCTGTAAACCGAGAGATGCCGCTATTTCTTTGGTGGCGAGACCTTCGCAAAGCAAACGCAGAATATCAAAATCGCGCGGAGTAAGGTTCAACGTAGGGCGTACGTCTATGCTTGCCAATGAAACCGTAGAGTTGGAATAGAACTTGCCTTTCAATACCGTTTGAAGACATTGATTAATTTCCTGAATTCCGGTGTGATGTTTGAGAAGAATGCCATGCACACCGGCATGTTTAAGATCAGACAACGTGCCGGCTTCGCTATAGCCTGTCATTCCAATCAATAAAAGTTTAGGATATTCCTTTCGCAACCGAAGTATCAACTGTATACCGTCTGTCACGGGCATACGCGCGTCAATAAACGCCACCTGAATTCGGTGCTTTCGGATAATCGAAATGCCTTGTTCTGCCGAGATTGCTTCCCAGGCTTTGGAAATGTGCATTGATCCGGTAAGCAGGTGAGCAAAAGATTCGGCAAACAGCTTCGCATCATCTACAACCAGTGCATTTACTTTTTCCATCCGTCTTTTTTTGCAAGATACTCCAAGAATGGGGTAGTGTCCATACCCCATTTACGGGGTAGTGTATTGACAATGGCTTAATAATTCACGTAGTTTCCTACGTGGTAGAAATGATCGCTTTTGAAAAACAAAAAGCAGTTGTGAATGATCAACTCAATAAGGTCATTTCTCATATGCATCGGACAAACAGAACAGCAGACGTCTCACTTTATTTTCTTCCCCAGCAGCCGGACGGCCTGAGCCCGTCCGGTTGTTTTTACAAGAAATAGAAGTATGAGCTAATAAATGACTGACCAATACAAAAGATTGAATAAAATGATGAACATCCAATTGGTAACACAAAGAAGATGTGGAATAGACCACTCGTAAACCGGATTGTTTCAAAACTCATTCCCCCAAAAAATGAAAACACATTCAACAGAATCATTGAAAAGAGAATTTGAGGAAATGAAGAGCGAGGTGCTTCATTCTATTACCTCACCCCTATGGCCGATTTATCATTCGTTCAATTCCACTAATCTGGTTGTCGTTTCAGGTATCTCATTTGGCTTTGCGGGTCAGCGCCATCCGCTGCTACATTTAAATATGACTTTCAAACGAGGCGAACTTACCTGTATTTTAGGAGCTAATGGAAGTGGTAAGAGCACCCTCTTGAGAGTTTTCAATAAAGAATATTTGCCAACAGATGGAACAGTTTTAGTGGACGGTTTACATTGGGCACACTTTGATGTGCCGGCATGGCAAGAGCAAGTAGGTTTTGTGCAGAGCGAACAAGAAATTTTTAATGACACAGTTTTGTACAACATAACCCTTAGTCATCATCCGGATGACTCGAAGAAAGCAATAAGTTTTTGCTTGCGTACGGGCTTTGCAAAATACTTTCAGGATTTTCCGCGAAGCTATCTCACCCAGGTGGGCAAAAAAGGCATGCAATTATCTTCCGGCCAACGCTTGCTGGTGATTTTAGCCCGTCAGCTTTTCAGGCAGCCACAGATTTTACTTTTAGATGAACCCACGCTTACACTGGATGATAAAACAGCGCAGTTTGTTCTCAATTTATTGCATCAGGAAAAGCAAAATCGCATTGTAATCCTAGCCACCACAAAAACGTCATTGGCGCAAAAATGTGATCACGTGGTGATACTCGATAAAGGCATCGTAACAACCTCCGGTTCGCCTCGCGATCACATCCTATTAGAAAAATTGAACTCGGAAGACCGTATGGTAGCCATCTCCAATCGTGCATAAAAAGACTTGACGGATAAGCCGTTTTTTATGGGTTGACAGGTTGTAAAAACACACCTTGCTGTCTCGGTGATAAATCGTAAATTTCGATCTTTACCGAAACAGAAATGTCTATAAAAATTCGCAAACAAGATGCCCTTGATTATCATACCCAAGGGCAACCGGGCAAGATCGAAGTAGTGCCCACCAAACAACTAAGTACTCAATTCGAACTGGCATTGGCGTATTCCCCGGGAGTTGCCGAGCCGTGCAAAGAAATAGCCGCCAACAAAGAAGAAGTTTACAAGTATACCAGCAAAGGAAATCTGGTAGCCGTTATTTCCAACGGCACAGCCGTATTGGGCTTGGGCAACATCGGCCCCGAAGCCAGTAAGCCGGTAATGGAAGGCAAGGCCGTTTTATTTAAAAAATATGCAGGCATCGACAGCTTTGATATTGAGATCGATGAAGAAGACCCCGATGCTTTCATTAAGATTGTAAAGTCACTGGAGCCAACATTTGGTGCAGTTAATCTGGAAGACATCAAAGCCCCCGAGTGTTTCAAAATTGAAACCGAGTTGCGGGAGAAAATGAACATTCCCATTATGCACGATGACCAGCATGGCACTGCGATTATTTCGAGTGCTGCGTTGATCAATGCCTTGCTGGTGGTAGGAAAGAAAATTGAAGAAATTACCTTGGTGGTGAACGGAGCCGGTGCAGCGGCTGTGTCGTGCACTAAATTGTATTTGGCACTGGGTTTGAAAAAAGAAAACCTGATCATGTGCGATAGCAAAGGAGTGATTCACAAAGATCGCCCCGGCCTCGATGCCAGCAAGTTGGAGTTTGCTACCAACCGAAAAGTAAACACCTTACAGGAAGCTATCAAAGGTGCCGATGTTTTTCTTGGACTTTCGGTAGCGGATATCCTTACACCTCAAGATATTTTGGCGATGGCCAAAGACCCGATTGTGTTCGCCTTAGCGAATCCTAATCCTGAAATTGCCTACGATCTGGCCAAAAAAACACGCCCCGATTTAATCATGGGCACCGGTCGATCCGATCATCCCAATCAGGTGAACAATGTGTTAGGTTTCCCATATATTTTTCGTGGTGCATTAGATGTGCGCGCCACTGAAATTAATGAAACTATGAAATTGGCAGCTGTACATGCTTTAGCCGAATTGGCGCGTGAGCCGGTGCCTGATATTGTATTTCAGGCGTATGGCATCGACAAAATTCAGTTTGGGCGTGAGTACCTCATTCCGAAACCGCTCGATCCCCGATTGATTACAACTGTTTCTCCGGCTGTGGCCAAAGCAGCCATCGACTCGGGCATAGCAAAAAATCCAATTACTGATTGGCAGAAATACCACACCGACTTATTGAAGCGAATCGGCATTGATCAAAAACTAACATCGCGCGTAATTGATTTGGCGAAGAAAAAACCAAAACGTATTTTGTTTGCCGAAGCCGATCATATCAAAATTTTAAAGGCTGCACAAATTTTACAAGATGAGGCCATCGCTATTCCCGTTCTACTTGGAAGCCGTGTAGATATTGAACGTTTGATCAAAGAGCATAATTTGGATTTAAGCGGATGCGAAATCATCGACCCACGTGAAGAAAAAGAATTGACGGCCATTTACGCGCGAGCTTATTTCGAAAAGCGTGCCCGCAAGGGAGTAACAGTGAAAGAGGCTGAGCGTCAAATGCGCGATCGTAATGCCTTTGGCGCTATGATGGTTGAGTTTGGCAAAGCCGATGCCCTCGTGTCTGGACTCACCAAAGATTATTCTAAAACGATTTTACCATCACTTCAAATCATTGGCATGAGCCAAGGGGTGAAGCGTGTAGCAGGCATGTATATCATCATGAATAAGAAAGGAACTTTCTTCTTTGCGGATTGTACAGTCAATGTAAATCCCACAGCCGATGAGCTAGTTGGAATTATTGGATTGGCGGCACGAGGTGTGAAATTCTTTGACATTGAGCCACGCGTGGCCGTGTTGTCGTATTCTAATTTTGGATCAAGCAAAGGCGAAATCCCCGAGAAAGTGCAAGAGGCAGTAAAATTGGCAAAGGAGAGATATCCCGAATTGATTTTGGATGGCGACATTCAGGCAAACGTAGCTTTTGATACTGAATTGCAACGCGAGAATTATCCCTTCAGCGCTTTGGCGAAAGATGGAGCGAATACATTGATCTTCCCCAATCTGGCATCCGGAAACATTGCTTACAAATTGTTGATGGAAATTGGAGGAGCAGAAGCGATAGGCCCTATTTTGTTGGGAATGAAAAAACCGGTGCACGTATTGCAATTAGGTAGCTCCATTCGCGATATTGTAAACATGGCCGCCATTGCGGTGGTAGATGCGCAGTTGCATGAGAAGAATGAACACCTATAATTTTATTGATTAACTTAATTCGTTGATTCGGTAATTCGATAATTAACGAATAATCGAATCAACACATCAACGAATTAAAATGATAGCCTATTTAAAAGGGAAACTGGTTTACAAAGATCCATCGCATGCGATCATTGAAGTGAATGGCGTGGGGTATCAAGTGAATATTTCACTGAATACATTTGCCGAGATTAAAGACAAGGAAGACATTCGATTGTCTACGTATTTTCATGTGCGCGAAGATGCGCAGATTCTATTTGGTTTTGCCACCGAAGCTGAAAAGCAAATGTTTCAATACCTGATTTCTGTAAACGGGGTGGGGCCAACTACTGCGCTGGTGGTTTTGTCGTTTTTACCGCCTGAAGAATTGAAGGCAGCTATTATTCGTGAAGATGCCCCTGCCTTGCAAGCCGTAAAGGGAATTGGCGGTAAAACTGCACAGCGTTTGATCCTCGAATTGAAGGATAAATTGAAAAAAGACAGCCTCGAAGAAATGCCCGGAAATACGGGTTTGGTGCGCAATACTGTTCGCCACGAGGCGTTAAGTGCCTTGGTAACATTAGGTATTGCCAAACCTGCCGCAGAAAAGAGTGTAGATGCGGTGCTGAAAAAGTCTGGAAATACCATTAGTTTGGAAGAGCTTGTAAAACAAGCATTAAAAAACGCCTAAATACGATTGATTGTAGCTACTCGGAAGATTTACTTCAGTTTCGGACTGGCATTTTGCCTTTTCGCACTGCTGCTTTTGCCTGAGGCAAATGCGCAGAACGATAGCACTCAAACAAAATCAGACACCTCCAAAGCCAAAGTTGTTAATCCATATCGCCCCAGCTATCGCCCTACCGACCGCTATGGCGATCCGTTTTCAAATTATTCCAGCTACTCTCCGCTCTTCTTAAAAAACCCCAAGAGTTTCAATCTTGATGTGCAGTTTGACTCGGGCATGAATTATAATATTCGTGAACGCATCGGCAAGGTCAACTTCCGTCCCAATTCATCAATGACCTTTCGCGACTTTAGCTCGCAACAAGATCAGCTCTTTCGCAAACAATACTGGCAAACCAAAAGTCAGGCGCTGGATGGCGTGAGTGCTGTGAGCGGGCGCAATCTATTACCAAAATTATATGTCAGCCCTATTCTCGATCGCATTTTTGGTGGAAGCTATGTGGAGTTGGTGCCGCGCGGAAATGTGATTTTAGATTTAGGGGCATCTTTTCAAACTATCAATAACCCATCTATTCCCATTCGCCAACAAAGCAATGGTGGTTTTGAGTTCGACCAACAAATCAGTTTGAATGTAACCGGAAAAGTAGGCGAGAAGCTGAAAGTGACAACCAATTTCGATAACAACAACTCATTCGATTTTCAGAACAACATGAAGGTGGAATACACCGGCTTTAAAGAAGACTTGTTGAAGAAGTTGGAAATTGGTAATGTGGGCTTGCCATTGAATAACAGCTTGATTCAAGGATCACAAAATTTATTTGGTGTAAAGGCGCAGTTGCAATTCGGAAAACTATTTGTAACCGCAGTAGCCTCAACACAACGAGGCAAACAATCTTCGGTACGCGTTGCCGGAAATTCCAGTGGTACATCCCAAGGCCGCCCATTTGAAATTGTCGGTTCAAATTACGATGAGAATCGCCACTTTTTCTTAGGACACTTTTTCCGGGAGAATTATGAAAAATGGTTGGGAACATTGCCCCAAGTTTTTACGGGTATCAACATTACCCGCATAGAAGTGTATTCAATCAACCGATCAAATGATACACAAACCAACCGCGATGTAGTTGGTTTTATGGATGCCGGTGAAACCAATCGGATTTATGCGCCAACGGTTAAATCAAACTTCACCAATAGCCAACCCGGAGAAGTGCCTACACACAACGATGCAAATGACTTGTTTGCCCAACTCAAAAATATTCCATCTGCAGCTTCAGACGTAATAAACAATACACTCACAGATAAATCTGGTTTTGCTTTTGTCAGCGGAACAGATTTTGAAAAAATTACGAGTGCGCGAAAATTGGCTTCCACCGAGTTTTCGTACAACAGTCAACTGGGCTACATCACTCTACAACGCAAGCTGCAGAACGATGAAGCGTTGGCGGTGGCTTTTGAATACACCTACAACGGACAGGTATACAAAGTAGGTGAATTGACGGAAGATTATTCCGGTAAGAAATCTACCGATGTGATTTTCTTAAAGCTGTTGCGTCCGAGAAAAATCGCACCGGCTGATAACAATAAAAAAGTGATACCCACGTGGGATTTGATGATGAAGAACATTTATAGCCTCAATGTTTCTTCGCTTACGCGGGATGGATTTCAGCTGCGCATGATTTATCGAGATGACCGCACAGGTATTGATAATCCGCAATTGCAAGACGGAACAGTTTCACGTACCAAGCAGTTGGTTCAGGTATTTGGATTAGATCGACTCAACCCTTACAACGATCCGCAACCCGATGGAAACTTTGACTTTGTAGAGGGAATCACCGTAAACACCAGTACGGGTCTTATCATATTCCCCTACCTGGAACCTTTCTATAGTCCTTTGCAGAATTTATTTAAGCTTGAAAATAATGCAGCAGTTGAAACCACTTTAAATGATAAATACCTGTATGAAAAACTCTATCGAACGACTAAAGCTGAAGCCGAATTATTAGCAACCAAAAATAAATTTTGGATTGTAGGTTCATTTCGTGCAGGTGCCGGAAAGGAAATTGTCATTCAAGGATTTAATATTTCACAAGGATCTGTAAAAGTATATGCCGGTGGAACTCCCTTACGCGAAGGATTGGATTATTCTGTTGACTATACATTTGGAAAAGTAACTATTCTCAATGATGGAATTTTAAGTTCAGGTAAAGACATTGATATTCAATACGAGCAACAAGATCCATTCGCATTTCAAACGCGCTCCTTGTTGGGCACTCGCTTCGATTACAAATTGAATGATGATATTAATTTAGGTGCTACCTTTTTGTATTACAACGAACGCCCGCTCATTTCCAGAAACCTGATTGGTAGTGAACCGGCACAAAATATTCAATATGGCTTAGACTTCAATATGAAGAAGGACTCGCGTATCTTAACGAAGTTGGTAGATGCGCTACCATTCTTGCAAACCAAAGAGACTTCCACTATTTCGTTGAATGCAGAGTTTGCCCAACTTTTACCCGGCACATCCAATGTCATTGATGGAGAAGGAACTTCTTTTATTGATGATTTTGAAAACACCGTTACACCCTACAGCCTTATGGCGCCACAAGGATGGAAACTCGCGGCCGTGCCAACGAACGATATCAATTTTGATTTTGCACCGGGTGGTGTAATTAATGATGTGAAAGCGGGTTACGGTAGAGCCAAGCTTGCTTGGTATCAGGTTGATAACTTGTTTTATCGGGAGGGAGGAAGTTTCAAGCCAAGCAACATTACTTTAGATGATTTAAAAAATCACTATACACGTCCGGTGTTGCCACAAGAGATATTTCCGGGACGGGACGCATACGTGGGTAATTTCTACGAACCAATTTTTGACTTGGCTTATTTTCCAAATGAACGAGGACCCTATAACTACAACGCATCATTTAATACGCTTGATAAGAAGCAAAAGTGGGGTGGAATAACCACAGCCGTTCGCAATGAAGTTGATTTTGACAAAGCCAATGTAGAGTATGTGGAATTCTGGATGATGGATCCGTTTATTAATAATGCCAACGGAGTGGTGTTAGATGGAGAAAACAATAAATCGAATACTACTGGTGGTAAAATGATTTTACATCTTGGTACCATTTCAGAAGATGTGGCCCGTGACGGTAAACATGGATTTGAAAACGGATTGCCGCGTGATGGTGGCACAACCGGAACCACGTCTACGGAATGGGGCAAAGTAACTTCGCTGCAATATTTGAATAATGCATTTGATAGTAGCCCAACATCACGTGCTAATCAAGACGTAGGATTGGATGGATTGAGTGATGCAGAAGAGGCAGTTAAATTTAGTTCGTTTGTTAGCACACTCCCGTTAGAGAAACGCAATGACCCATCTGCGGACAATTTCAAATACTTCCTTAATCAGGATTATGATGATAAGAAGGCCAAAATATTAGAGCGCTATAAAAGTATCAACGGGCAAGATGGCAACTCACCTATCGTAACTGGTTCTCAATCTTTTGCACAATCCGGCAGCCCGCTACCTGATAACGAAGATTTGAATCAGGACAACACACTGGCGGAAAAAGAAGAGGAATATTATTCATACAACATTGAATTAAAACCGGGTCAACTGGAGGTAGGTAAAAAATTTATTGTCGATAAAATTACCCCTTCGCTACAAGGATTTGCCGCAGGTGAAGTTACGTGGTATTTGTTTCGCGTACCCGTTAGAAATTTTGATGGAAAAACCGGAGCCATCAATGGATTTAAATCAATTAAATACGCACGCCTCATACTCACTGAGTTTTCTGAGCCTGTAGTTTTGCGCATGGCCAACTTCCGCATGATTGGAAACCGCTGGAGACGTTATACGGAAAACTTAAATCTTAATCCGGTAGAAGAACCGCAAGATGGCAAAGATGATTTTGTGGTTTCGGCTGTAAACGTAGAAGACAACGCCCAACCCGATTCTAAAAAACCGGGATATGTAGAGCCACTCAACCGCGATCGGGATATCACCTCTACCCAACAGCGAAGACTGAATGAGCAATCGGTTCAAATGTGTGTTACAGATTTGATCGATGGAGATGCGCGTGCGATTTACAAAAATGTGTCATTAGATTTTTTCAATTATGGTCGCATCAAAATGTTTATCAGCGCTCATGATCAAACCGGAGAGACACAAGATAATCAGCTTACCGCTTTTATTCGCTTAGGCTCTGACTTCGATCAAAACTACTATGAAATTGAGTTACCACTCAAGATTACGCTACCTCTTACTAATAGACTGGATGAAGTTTGGCCAGATCAAAATCAACTGGACTTGGATTTAAATGAATTGTATGCGTTGAAGGTGCAACGCGATCGCGAGAATTATTCGCTAACGAATTTGTATCCCATGGCTGCCGGCCGACAGGTTGGTAAACATTCTTTGCGAATATTAGGTCGCCCCGATTTAGCGCAAGTTAAAGTGATGATGATTGGCGTGCGAAATCCGCGCACGGGTGATGCCAAATCGCACAGCGTTTGCCTGTGGGCAGATGAACTTCGCTTGACAGACTTTGATCGAACTGCGGGTATTGCTGCAAACTTTGTAGTCAATGCAAAACTTGCTGACTTAGGAAACCTGTCCGGATCTTACCGCCACATAGGGTTTGGATTTGGAGGTGTGCAATCAAAAATTGCCGAACGCGCGCGAGGCGAAACCAATGCGTTTGATATTTCCGGAACAATCAACGTAGATAAATTATTACCACCTAATCTTGGATTAAAGATTCCGATGTTCTTTAGTTACGAGAGCAACGTAATCAGTCCCAATTTTGATCCGGCCAACCCGGACGTGCGGCTCGCGGCCGCGCTCAAGTCGTTTAATACAGATACAGAAAAAAATGCTTATCTACAGTTGATACAAGATCGCACCATCAAGCGAAGTATCAACTTTACGAATGTGCGCAAAGTAAAAGTGAAGAAAGATGCGAAGTCGCATATTTATGATATTGAGAATTTTTCATTTACCTACGCCTACAGCGATCAAACCCATACCAATTTTAGTTTGATCACCGATTTGAAGCGCAACATCAAAGGTGTGGTTGCCTGGCAATATACTTCCAAGTTCAAAGGCTTTGAACCATTCAAAGATGTAAAACTATTTGCGCCCAAAGCCCTGCAGTTTTTGAAAGACTTCAACTTCAATCCGATGCCGAACACGATTTCGGTGCGCGCAGAGTTGGATCGATCGTACAGCGAATTAACCTATCGCAGTTCAGTAAAAGATGTAGATGCGGTAGCTAACAAACCCAACTATTCAAAATACTTTGTATTCAATCGATACTATAATGTGCGATGGAACTTAACCAAGTCACTCAGTCTAGATTACAATGCTACCGTCAACGCCATCATCGATGAACCGAATGGAGATTTAAGTAATCCGGATTCGATGAAGATTGTGTTGAACAATCTGAAAAACTTTGGCCGTATCAAATACCTCGATCAAAGCATCACCTCGAATTATACATTGCCATTTGAGAAATTTTCTTTTCTGAATTGGATTTCAGGCGACTATCGCTACAGTGCCGGATACAATTGGAAGGCAGGGCCACTTGAGAAGACAACTGCTTTGCAAATCGGTAATACAATTCAAAATTCGCGCACGCAAGCTCTCACCGGACGTATTGATATGGTAAAGCTTTACAATAAAATCGGGTTCCTGAAAAATGTGAATACCCCTGCAAGGCCACCCGCACCTACAACTAACAAGAAGCCGGCAGTGCCAGATACAGTTCGAAGACCACCAGATCTTAAGGCACTCAAGTTGTTGTTGCGCTTGGTGATGTCGGTGCGAAATATTAACGGTAGCTACACAATCAATGAAGGATCCATTCTTCCGGGCTTCAATAAAAGCCCTAAACTTTTTGGCTTCGATCAGGATTGGCAATCACCCGGTATCGGCTTTTTACTAGGCGATCAGGATCCGAACATTGCTAAGATGGCTGGTAAAAACGGCTGGCTAACTAAAAATTCAAAATTGACTGCGCCCTTCACGCAGAATCAAAGTACCGAGTTAACCTTTCGGGCCAGCCTCGAACCATCCACGGATATAAAAATTCAGTTAGATGCCCGCAAGAGTACCAATGCTGCATATCAAGAGATTTTCAGGTACGATGATACCATGCCAATTCCCGATTACGTGGGTTTGAGCCCGAACCGCAGTGGTTCGTATCGTATTTCATTTATGAGCGTAAACACTTCGTTTGAAAACAATTCGAGTATCAATTCAGATGTGTTCAAACAGTTTGAGAAAAACCTTGAGATCATCAAAACTCGTTTTCAAACTTTGAATAGTGGTAAAGAATACGACATCAAGTCGCAAGATGTGTTGATACCTGCATTCATAGCCGCCTACTCAGGCTCGTCAGCAGAAACAGTGAATTTATCACCCTTCCCGAAAATACCGGTGCCCAACTGGCGATTGGATTATAGTGGGTTGAACAAGTTGTCTTTCATGAAAGATATTTTCCAATCAGTTACGGTTAATCATGCATATACTTCCAATTACTCAGTTGTAAACTATAGCAACTCACTTGAGTACACCAAGCCGGAGTATGCCCAATACCGAAGCCAGTTACAGATTAATAAACCAATCGAAAGTTATAATTCTGATTTCTTTGCAGTGGTAAAAAGTTCTACCACCGATCAACTCATTCCACTTTACATCATCAATCAGGTGATGATCAGCGAATCGTTTCAACCATTGATTGGTATTAACGCGCGCACCAAAAGCAAACTAAGTTTGAAGTTTGAATACAAAACCAAACGCGATGTTTCGCTTAATGTAAGCAATGCACAAATCACTGAATTGACCGGTAAAGATTGGTCTTTTGAAGTAGGCTTCACCAAGAATAACATGAAGTTGCCATTTAAAGATCAGGGGCGAACGATCACCTTAAAAAATGACATCACTTTCTTAATGAACATCAGTTTGAGTAACACACAAACCATTCAGCGTAAAATTGCCGAGGAAAGTGTGATCACGAATGGTAACATCAATTTTCAATTCCGCCCTAATATTCGTTATGTGGTTAACCAAAAATTGCAAATCACAGCGTATGCCGAACATAGCACCAATGAGCCGTTGGTAACGAATTCATATCCACGATCCAACACGCGGGTGGGCTTTAAAATTATGTTTAATCTGGCTCCTTAAATGGGCAGGCTATTTTAACACCACAAAATTGATTGAGTGTGGGTTCGTAGCTCGGGCTTTTTGGTTATTTTTGTGCCCTAAACAAACAGACCACTATGAACATACCGGCTAACCTCAAATACACAAAAGATCACGAATGGATTGAATTGAAAGGCAATACCGCTACCGTAGGCATTACCGATTTTGCACAAGGCGAATTGGGCGACATCGTGTATGTGGATATTTCATCTGTAGGCAAATCCATTGCACAACACGAGGTCTTCGGTACGGTAGAAGCGGTGAAAACAGTTTCTGATCTTTTTATGCCCGTATCAGGAAAAGTATTGGAGTTCAATTCAGGTTTGGAGGCGGCTCCTGAAACAGTCAATTCTGATCCGTATGGAAAAGGTTGGATGGTGAAAGTAGAATTGAGCAACGCTGCAGAAGTAGAAGGCCTTCTTTCAGCGGATCAATACAAGGAACTAATTGGCAAGTAAATCGATTCATTAGAAGACATCACAAACATTGCGTTTGTGCTGGTTGTTATTTCGTTTACTAAGTAGCTTTCATTATGATCGAACTTCCTACCATATCTGCTGAGCAAACACGCAAGCGCAAACCGGATTGGCTTCGGGTAAAGTTGCCTATCGGTCCGGAGTATGCCAAAGTACGTAAGTTGGTAGACGATCATAAGTTGCACACCATCTGCGAAAGCGGAAATTGCCCGAACATGGGCGAGTGTTGGGGTGCTGGCACAGCTACCTTTATGATTTTAGGAAATGTTTGTACCCGAAGCTGCACCTTCTGTGCGGTAGCAACGGGCCGCCCTCCTGAATATGATGTGGATGAACCCAAGCGTGTGGCAGAGGCCATTAAGCTGATGGGTGTAAAACATGCAGTGATCACTTCGGTGAATCGCGATGAGTTGAAAGATCGGGGCGCGGAGATTTGGTATCAGACCGTTGTGCAAACGAAAGCCTTGAGCCCTGCCACTACCATCGAAACGTTAATTCCGGATACGAAAGGAAATTGGGATGCACTCTATCGAATGATTGATGGCGGACAAGAAGTAGTTTCGCACAACATGGAAACCGTGGGGAGACTTTATCGCATCGTGCGCCCGCAGGCGAAATATGAACGCAGTTTAGAGCAAATCAAACGCACACGCGAGGCAGGCAAGCGCACCAAATCAGGCATCATGTTGGGCGTAGGCGAAACGAAAGAAGAAGTGTTCAAAGCAATGGATGACTTAGCCGCGAATGGTTTAATGATTCTAACGTTAGGGCAATATTTGCAACCGACTAAAATGCACTTAGAAGTAGCCGAGTTTATACACCCGGATACTTTTGCGATGTATAAAGAAGAGGGCTTGAAGCGTGGGTTAAAATATGTAGAATCCGGTCCGTTAGTTCGGTCTTCGTATCATGCCGAGCGGCATGTGAATGTGCCTTTGTAAAATTCTAGGCACTCTAAAAGTAAACAAAAAAGCACTGACTATTTAGCCAGTGCTTTTTTGTTAGGTGGTTATTTCTTGTCTACCACCAGTCGGCCATCACGATTGGCCACTTCCCAAGCGGTGAAGAAAACGATTTTAGCTCGCTTGGCGAGAAGATCAAATTCAATTTTGCTTACTTCATCTGTTACTTGATGATAATCTTCATGAATACCGTCAAAGAAAAATGCGATTGGAATTCCTTTCTTCGCAAAGTTCCAATGGTCAGAACGCTTGTATAAGTTTGTTGGATGGTTTTCATCATTATACAAATAATCGAAAGCCAATTTGGTGTAAGTCTTATTATTGCGTTCATTGATTTCATGCAGTTCGCTGGAAAGTTTATCTGATCCAATCACATAAACATAGTCAGGTTTGTCCTTGTGTTCCGGATCGCGTCTGCCCACCATATCAATATTTAAATCTACCACTGTGTTTGCTAATGGAAACACCGGATGCTCGGAGTAATATTCAGAACCAAATAAACCTTGTTCTTCTCCGGTTACGGTCATAAACAAAATACTTCTGCGCGGACCTCGCCCTTCTTTTTTCGCCTGTACAAATGCTTTGGCAATTTGCAGTACACTTACAGTGCCCGAGCCATCATCATCAGCTCCGTTGTTGATTACATCGCCTGATCCATTTGGGTTTACACCAATATGGTCATAGTGCGAAGTGATAATTACCAATTCATCCTTTTTATCGGTGCCTTCCAAATAGCCTAAAATATTTTCAGTCTTGACCACTTTCACATTCATGGCTACCTGATAACTGAGTTTTCCTGGCTTTACTTTAGCCAACTTCTTTTTAGCCGCAGGTGCAGCGGCTGCGTCATTTAGTTTAGCGGTGGTCGTATTAAATAATTTTTCTGCCACCGAAGCGGTAACAAAGAAAATGCCTTTGTTAGGGTTTGCAGCATCGGGTTTAGCAAGAGTTAGGTTTCCGCCTGAGAAAAAACCTTGCAGTTGACCTGCGAATGTTTTGAAATCTTGAGAGGAGCTATTGGGTATAATGAATAGCATTTTTGCACCCTTTTCGCGCACTGTGGTTGCTAGTTTACGAATGGATGAAAGGCTTCCAAATGAAAGTGCATCTGTTTGGATGGCGATGGCTTTATCCTTAATTTCTACTTGAGATAAATCAGCTTCAGTGCCTTTGCCGGCAAAAATTACATCCATAGCTATTTCACCACCACTATCTGCCGAGCCATAATAAAACATATCGGTGTAGTTGTCGATGCGTGTGCCGCCAACTTTGAGATAAATATCGGCAGGGCTCACGTTGTATAGTTCGATGGGCTGATAATGTGATCCATTCACTGGGGCAGCTAGTCCGAGTTCTTGAAAATAATTACTGATAAAGGCAGCAGCCATTTTCTGCCCGCGACTTCCGGTCTTTCTTCCTTCCAGTGCATCAGAAGCAAGAATGTTGAGATTTTCTTTTAGATCGGATGTGGTGATCAGATCAGCATATTTGGTTGCGGAATTATCTTGTGCAAAACTTAAATGAGCCAGCAGTACGAGCAATAACCAATTCAATTTTTTCATGTGGTTTTTAGATTTAGGGAGTAATTTTTTTAATGAAGATGCAATTAAAACTATCCAAAGTTATCGTTTTTTCGATGCTTGAGATAAGGTACTTATAAATTAGAAACGACTTTTACGCCAAAGGTCTACAGTGCTGTACCAAGCCTCTGTGAAGCGCTTATCACGGAGTAGAATAAAATTTTCGGCATCATAGACACTTCCGCTTTTCACGAAAGTAAAACGCACATTGTAACTCTTATAACTCCATACTTCGTTACCTTGATTTTTACCTAATTCATCAGGCATACCAAAAATGGTGTAAATCATACCCCGATCCATTTTCCAACCTTCTTTGTAGGAACTGAAATAACGATTGGCCTGCTCAATACGCTGATAGTAACTGCGCATGAAATTTTTTGCACGGTCTTTATCACGCGTAATGTCCAAAACAATTTTATCGAAAGCAGATTTGTCGCCATTTACTTTGATCAATTGCTTGTACTCATCAGGAGTTGTAATAAAAATAATTGGTCCGGTGAGGTCTTCAATTTTATTGAATTTAGGATAAGTTTCATTTACAACCCGCATCGAAAACCCATCTTGCGCAGTAGTGTCGTGCTGAAAGAGGTAAAGACCGTATTGGTGGGGAGTAAATGAAGCCCCACTTGCAATTTGAAAAATGGAGTCGTGAAAGAGAAATCGCTCGGCACCACCTGTTTTCTCGCTAAACGGAGGGAAGGGTTGAGGAAATGTAGTTTTGTAGTAGGAAACAAAAAGTGGTTTGCCGTCAGTATTTTTGGCAACATAGCTCTTGCCTTTTGTAAGATAATTTTCGTGAAGAATTCCGTTTGCGTTTTCAATCCAGCCGCGCACCGGATAAATGGCTTCCATCAATTTGAAATAATACCAGCTACGTTGCGATTCGTTGTGTGTTACTTTGGCCAACAACAGCCAGGATTTTGCCGGCAAATCGAAGGTTAAAAGGCCCGCGCGCAAGTTTCCATCATTGGTTGATATCGAATCTTTGTTGGCTAGCGGCTCACCCTCCCGATGATTGTACGAAGCTCGACTCTCCCAACTAATGGTATAAGCGGAAGCTGGAGCTATGGATGTTTTTAATTGGTAATGAACCACCATTTTCTTTTCACCACGAGCTATATGGAGTTTAAGGTCGACTTCATTTTTCGGGTTGTACCAATGACTGAAATTTAAGCTGGTAATGGCTTGCCCGTTTGCAGTGAGGGCGAGCAACCAAGCTATGACGGTAAGTACATTTTTCATGCCCATTCGCAATTCAAGTTAAAACTACTATTAAACGATAAATTTAGCGAATAGAGTTATTTTTGCCCTCTACAATTTTTTATGGCATCTGTTTACACTACTGAAATCGCTTCTGACTCTGTTTTATCGGATAACCCCATTCACCAGCGCTTGCTGAAAGCCTATGTGTTGGCGCAAGATCGGGTGAGCGGCCATTTGCTGGAAGTAGGGTGTGGAGAAGGACGCGGTATTGATCTGTTGTTGCCCAAAGTCACCCATTTTTCAGCCATAGATAAGATTGCACCGGTGGTAGATGTGTTAAAGAAGAAATACCCTACAGCTAATTTTGTCAGCGGAAATATCCCTCCGTTGGCAGCTTTTGCTGATAACTCGTTTGATTGCGTTGTAAGCTTTCAGGTGATTGAACACATTCAAAATGATGTGGCTTACCTGAAGGAGATTCATCGTGTTTTAAAACCAGGAGGTTTTGCTTTGATTACCACCCCCAATCGACCGCTTTCGCTTTCGCGGAATCCGTGGCATATCCGTGAGTACACCGCAGATGAGTTGAGTAATTTAGCGAAGGGCATTTTTTCAAAGGTGGATATGAAAGGTATTGGCGGAAATGAAAAAGTAATGGAATACTACGAGCGCAATAAGAAGTCGGTGGACAAGATGATGCGCTGGGACATCTTTAATCTGCAATACAAACTACCGGCCGCCTTGTTGCGCGTGCCATATGAGATATTAAACCGACTCAACCGCAACAAACTAAAAGAAGGAGCCGATGATTTGGTGAAAAGTATTCATCACACAGACTACATTGTGATGGAAGATGCTACCAAAGCACTTGACTTGTATTTGACGGTCAGAAAGTAAATCGCGATTAGCTTAGTAAGTAATCATCCAATGAAATTACATTAATTTTTTTATCACCTTTATTGAACACGTCTTTTTGATTGAATGTAACAAGCGTACCTGAGTTTATTTTAAAAAACTCCATAGCAGTATATAAACCAACGGTTTCTCTTTCCAGATTATCGGCAGTTAATTCGTAGCATACTTGTATGAGCTGTTTGATTTTCCCCCTATCAAATACAACAAAGTCACATTCTTTTTTTTCCTGAAAGTAGTAGAGTTCTTTCCACCTTTTTCGAAGATGTAGGTACACCGCATTTTCGATCCGCCTTCCATTTTCATCTGAGAATACAATAGAGTTTTCTGTAAAAAGACCCAAGTCGATACTGTAAATTTTTTTTGGATTTCGAATTTGCTTTTTGAGAGAGTAACTGAAAATTGGAAGGAACTGTACGATGTACGCATTTTCAAGAAATGCAAAATAATCCAGCACAGCACTGGTTGATTTAATTTCAAATAGTTTGGTGAGGTTTGTGGCAGAAACAGGTTTTGCTATGTTTGAAAGTAGGTAAACCGCCAGTTGCTTTAGCGTTTTTACATTTCTGACTGCATAGCGTACCGCTATATCTCGATACAATATGTCTTCCAGTAGTTGGTTTAAGATTGAGCTGTTGTCTGTTCTGATATATTCCGGAAATCCCCCTTTTCTGATGTATTCAGAAATTGATTTTTCGGAATTGGTTGTATTTTTTAATCCTAAGAATTCGGAATAAGAGAACGGAAACAATTCTATTGAAATATGTCTGCCAGTTAACTTGGTACCTAATTCTTTGCTGAGCAAACTTGCATTCGAACCTGTGATGACGACCTTGTACCCCTCATCTAATTTTTGTCGAACGAAAAGTTCCCAGTTTTCAAGTATCTGAATTTCATCAAAGAACAATACAGGTGGCTTGCGCTTGGTAATTTCATTACTAAGCCGTGTAAAATCATCGTTATCAAATCCTGCTAGCCGTGGATCTTCAAAATGTAGATAGAAGGCATTTTTGAATCGCTCCTTTAACAATTGGAACAAAAGCGTGCTTTTACCGCATCTTCTGATGCCCGTTATGATCAAAGCCAGGTTGTCGGGTACCGTAATCTGCGCTAATATCTCGCGCTGCCAACCTGCATTTTTATTCAAGAAAATGGAAGATTGGGCATCTATCACATCCGATAATTGAGACTGTAATAGCACTTTGATTTGTTTGATTCAAAGCTACAATATTGTAGCTTACTAAACAACAATATTGTTTGATATTAAGATACAATATTGAAAGACCACTAAAATCATCCTAAAAAACCCATCAGAGGCCTGTTTATCACTGATTATTTCGCGGAATGGCACCTTTGATCTGAAGCAAGTTCACTAACCGATTGTATGCGTCTTCCATTTTCTTGGCAAGCTCCTCTTCTCCGTTTTCGTAAAGTGTGCGCTGCAGCGAATTGAGAATGAAGATGTTTCGTCTTAATTCACTATTTAATCCATATCCATCTTCAATCAGGAAAGTGGCCATTTCATCCGCGCGATCACCAAGGATTTTGGAAATCTCTAGCGCTTTATCTTTTTCGCCTACCTTAAAGAGTAAATCCACTGTTTCGGGTGTGGTGTAATCGTAATTGATTACTTTATCCGGCATTTTTTCCAACGAGAACAAAAGAATCTTGTCTGCTTTTTCCATTTTACCTTCGTCAATCAATGCTTGCGCCAATGAGTTGATTGAGCTGCGGTGGTTAACAACAAACCCTCTGTAATCATCTGTGTAGTATACGTTTTCATTATCCAGTCCGCGGTAGCGGAATTTGTTCATCATAATGTCATAACTTCTTTCCGTGTCTACCAAATATTCTCTGTCTTTGCGCGGATTTCTTACCGGCAAAATGCGATAGGCATTTCCTTCTTGCACGGCATACGGACTCAAATCAATGTTGATCTGCGACATGGAGGTGTGGTTCAAGTAAATGGGACGCTCCCAATTGTTTGTAACTAACAAATCAAGTAAAGCTAAATCTTTCTTCTCCAACCCACCACGTATCAATCGGATTTGCATTTGATCGACCACCAGGCTATCCATTCCTTTCGGAATAATGCCTTTCGCCAACACAGCCTGCTTATCTATGTTCAATGTAAAAACTTTACTAGGCACCAGATTGCGATCGCCATCGCGCAACTGTTTTGTGTCTTTTGCTAACAGCTGAATGTATTCTTTCGCATCGATGCTTGGAATTTTAAAATCAGCAAAGGGCAAATAATCATTCGGGCCGCCTTGCTGATAATTTTTTGGTGTAAGCGTGTAAGGGAAAGGATCGGAATCATACGCTTTACGTGTAGTTTGATCAATATACCAGTCCGTGTTGTAGTAGCTCAATACAATTACACGCAAATCAGGACGGAAACCCTCCACCTCTTGTGCATACCACAATGGGAATGTGTCATTATCACCACCCGTAAAAATAATTCCATTCGGTGCACACGAATCCAAATAGTTGGTTGCAGAATCTACCGAGAAGAAACGATCCGCACGATTGTGATCATCCCAACCATCTTTCGCCATTAGGGCAGGTGCGGTTAAGCCAATTAATGTAGCAGCGATAGCGGCTGTCTTACCGTTTTTAATAACAACTCGCAGACCTTCAGCAATGCCAATTACAGCTAAACCAATCCAAAAGGCAAACGCATAATATGACCCGGCATAAATATAATCGCGCTCGCGCGGTTCGGTGGGTGGCGAGTTGAGGTAAACTACAATGGCCACACCCAGCATAATAAATAACAATGCCACCACAGCAAAACTCTTGGTGTCTTTTACTAATTGAAAATACATTCCCAATAAGCCCAGAATAAAAGGTATCAAAAAGAAGTTATTGCGACCTCCGTTTTTTGCCAATGCTTCCGGCACTGATTTGAACCATTCGCTTGGGCCAAGCCAGCTGGCGCCTTGTTCGTCACTTTCACGGCCGGCAAAGTTCCACATGAAGTAGCGCATATACATAGTGCCAATCTGGTGCTTAAACATGTAAGCAATATTCTGAGAGAAGGTTGGCTTCTGTCCTTCTTCTAAACCAAGAATTTCTTTGTACGATTCTTTGTTGTCGGCATTCCACACACGGGGCAAAATAGTTTGCTGACTAGGATCGTAAACGTATTTGAATTTGCGATCGGTGATTTCGTATTTGTCTTTTCCTTTTGTGTAAATCGGATCTCCATATTCTACATCAATGATCCGGGCGGTATAATAGGGGCCATACAATAATGGACGGCTTCCATACTGTTCACGCTTCAGATAACGCACAAAGCTCAATGCATCTTTCGGAGCATTCTCGTTGATCAAGGTGTCATAGCTAGAGCGGATAACTACGGTAGCATATGATCCATAGCCGATCAAGATAAATGAGGTTGCCAATAGGAAGGTATTCCACACAGGCATATTTTTTTTGTGCGTGTAGTAGATACCCACTACCAGCGCGGAAACAACCATCAGAGTGAAAACCAACGCACCCGATCCGAAGAAAAGGCCCAGTGTGTTGACAAAGAAGATTTCAAAGTGGCCGGCAATTGTTGGCAAGCCCGGAACAATAAAGTCATTGATGAACATGACAATCGCTACACTGATTAACAAGGCAGCAATGATTCCCCATACGCCTGGTTTGAATTTCTTGAAATAATAAATCAAACCCAAGGCAGGTACCGTCACTAAATTTAGCATGTGAACACCGATGGACAAGCCCATCATATAGGTAATGAGCAACAACCAACGATTGGCCTTGCTTTCATCTTCAATCACATCCCATTTCAACACGCCCCAAACAACAAAGGCAGTGAAGAATGAGGACATGGCATACACCTCTGCTTCAACAGCCGAAAACCAAAATGAATCAGAGAAGGTGTAGGCTAGGGCACCCACTAAACCGGCCCCCATCAGCAACCACGTTTTTTCTTCGGTGATTTCAGAATCTTTGTTTGCACCGATCAATTTGCGACCCAACAAAGTGATTGACCAGAATAAGAAGAGAATGGTGAAGGCACTGGCCAACACACTCATAAAATTGATCCAATAGGCTACTTTAGTCACATCACCCAGCGCCAGAAAGGAGAAAAACCTACCCATTAATAAGAAGAGCGGAGCGCCCGGAGGGTGCGGCACCTGAAGCTTGTAGGAAACCGCTATAAATTCGCCACAATCCCAATAACTGGCGGTTTCTTCCATGGTAATAAAGTAAACAAGTAGGGCTACTCCGAAGGTAATCCAACCTACCAGGTTGTTCGCTTTCTTAAATGTCATAATTTGTTTGAAAATGAAGTTGCGAAAATAGGGAAATTAGCCCATAGTCTGAGATCAAATTTATGCAGACTTTTGTGCTACCGGTTTCCTCAAACTAGCATCGCAAACGGCTTAAAGGATTAACTTGTTTCCGGACGTAATTAGTTTAACATGGAAGTACCTTTTTTTTCCACGTGGCGCCAGCATCAGGCAATCAGCGATAAGCTGGCAGTTGCCTTTAATCGCCAGCTTATAAAAGGCACTTTCATACTTGGCGAATGTGTGGAGGAGTTTGAAAAGAAGTTTGCAGCATATCATCAAGTACCCTATTGCTCTTCTGTGGCCAATGGCATGGATGCCATTTTCATCGCTTTAAAATCGTTGAATATTGGTGTGGGCGATGAGGTATTGGTGCCCTCGCACACGTGTTTTGCCACCTGGCTGGCTGTGAGTCGCACCGGGGCAACACCGGTACCTGTGGAGGTAAATTCGGTCAATTATACGATTGACGTGAACCTGCTCGATGCCTCAGCTACTTCACGTACCAAAGCGATAGTGCCCGTGCATTTGTATGGCTTTCCTTGCTCCATGCCACAGATAATGGCTCTTGCCAATAAGAGAAATTGGAGCGTAGTAGAAGACAACGCTCAATCGCACGGAGCGGTGTGTCACAACAAGCTTACCGGGAGTTGGGGCGATTTAAGTGCCACTAGTTTTTATCCTACAAAAAATCTGGGGGCGTTGGGCGATGGGGGAGCCATCCTTTCAAAATCGGCCGATAGTTATGCGTTTCATAAGGCTTTTCGAAACTATGGGTCTGTTCAAAAAGATGTTCACCTCATGCAAGGCGTTAACTCGCGACTAGATGAATTGCAGGCAGCACTTCTGCTTGTGAAATTGAACTACCTAAGTCAATGGAATAGCCAACGAGTAGTAAATGCAAAGCTGTATCAAGAACAATTGACCGGAGTTGGTGATTTGAAACTGCCCGCCATGGGAGATGATAACCATCAGCCTGTTTTCCATTTATATGTGATTCAAACGGCTTATCGCGATCGGCTCAAAGCCTACTTGACAGAGCAGGGAATTGGAACGGCTATTCATTATCCAACTCCTATTCATTTGCAAGAAGCTTACCACGATTTGGGTTATAAAGAAGGTAGTCTACCCGTTGCTGAGCATCTCAGCAAGACCGTCCTGAGCCTGCCGGTATGGCCGGAATTACGACCTACAGAAATTGAGCGGGTGAGTCAGGCGATTCGTACTTTCTACGACCGTCATTTGTAAACGATCATATAGAACCCGAGCCACAAAAGGAAAATTAGAATATACGAGCAGGAGACGATCCACCAAGTGGCTTTGTTTTGTTTATGCGTGCGCAGCGAATAAAAATTAACACCCCGTACCATCACTAAAATGTAAAATACCTCAAACAAGCTAATGGCACGCAACGGGTAAGCGTAACGGCTACCCATCAAGGATTGATAATCGAAAAAGTTCATCAGCGAAAGAGGATAGAATGCTCGGATTTCAGGGATGGTGGGATCCGTTTTTACGAACAAGAACCACGCGATTTTTATTACTTCGGGCATGATAAAAACAAATTCGGCTGCCATTACCACGCTCCAGCATTGACTAAAATTGATGCGATAGCCAAAAAGAAAACATCCCACCCACAGCACAAATCCTATCACGGTAAATTTCCAAGCGTAAATAAATGGAATGGAGAGAAACTGAAGCGCGCTAATCAGTTGAAGAATAGCGCCTTCCGGACGGTCTTGCAAAAACTCAAATGCCGCTGTTTCGTTTTCAATAAACGATTTTTTGACATAGAGTAATAAAACAGAGATTAAACAAAGTATGAGAAAAGTCAGTCTTTTATCGGAATCAAAAATTGATTGGTTTTCGTCTTGTGATAGAGTTGTCATGCGACAAAAGTAAGTGTTTAGTTGATGTTGTGTTTTAATAATCCCAACTTTGAATTCTGATACTATGATTCCACTCTGGCACCGTTTCTTTTTATTCTTATTATTTGCCGCTTGCTGCACACTTTCGGGTTCAGCTAACGCACAAGCCACGAAGAAGGATACGACTATCATTTTGATTAATAATATCACCATGCAGTTAGAAGCCACTCAGGCACTCAACGACATGTATGATTTTAATTTCAAGGAGGCAGAAATTCAGATGCGCTGGTTTAAACAAAAATATGTGTGGCATCCGCTGCCTTATTTTTTACTGGGGCTAAGTGAATGGTGGAAGATTATGCCCAACACCAAGGAAACGAAGTATGACGAAAAATTTTTGGCCTACATGGACAGTGCGATTTTCGTAGCCGAAAATCTGTATAAGAAGCATCCGGAGTATAAGATTGAAGCTGCCTTTTTTTTAGCGGCCTCACATGGATTTAAAGGAAGATTGTATGCTGATGAAGAGCGTAAAAGTTGGCGCAAGGCGGCTGTGCAAGGTAAATCGGCATTGAATTATTTAGAGGTATGCCGGCAAAAAGAAGACCTGAGTCCTGAGTTGCTTTTTGGGGATGCACTGTACAACTATTTTTCAGTGTGGGTGCCGGAAAATTATCCGGCTATGAAACCATTGCTCTGGTTTTTTCGCAAAGGCGATAAACAATTAGGGTTGAAGCAACTGAAAGAAGTAAGTTATAACGCGTTTTATACACGCACCGAGGCCATGGTTTGGCTGATGCGCATAATGAACAGTTATGAGAACGATCAGATGCGCGCCTTCCAAATTGCCGAGTATCTGCATCAAACTTATCCGAACAACCCCTACTTCCATCGCTATTTTGCCCGCATGCTTTATTCACGCGGCATGTATCCGGAACTGGAAACGGAGTCGCTAAAAATTCTTTCATTGATTGATAGTGCGAAGTTGGGTTATGAGGCCACCAGCGGTCGATACGCTGCGTTTTTCTTAGGGCAATTGTATGATTTCAAACGTAAAGACGACCTGGCCAAGAAGTATTATTTGCTGTCGTGCAAGTTTGCAGAAGAGATTGACGCAACTGAATCGGGGTATTACCTATATTCGCTGATTGCGTTGGGTGAAATTAGTGAACGGCAGGGCAACAAGGCGGAGGCCAAAAAATATTTTACTCTGGTGAAATCGAAGGCAGGCAGAAAGAACGAAGCCTTTAAAGATGCCAAGCGCAGACTAAAAAAGTTAGAGAAAAGTGATTAGCATTTTAATTTTTTGATTTGGAACTGAGAGACTTGATCGTTACGCCCATTGTCATCATGTTGGTTTATGTGGTGGCCTACTTTGTGCGACCGTATTGCACGGATGCGATCAACCGGGTTTACTTTATTCCTGCATTATCGGTGAAAATTTTTGGAGCCATTGCGCTGGGAATCATTTATCAATTTTACTACACCGGTGGAGATACATTTTCTTATCATACGCACGGTAGCCGAATCATTTGGGATGCTTTTATGAATTCTCCTACCGAGGGCATTCGTATTTATTTTTCACAAGGCACCTATGGGCCGGGGCTGTGGGAAGTTGCCGACAAGATTTGGTTTTGGCGTGACCCGCGTTCGTTTTTCGTCATTCAGATTGCCGCCATTTTCGATCTGCTTACATTCTCTACCTATTCGGCTACGGCTGTTTTGTTTTCAGTTTTAGCTTTTATTGGTGGATGGATGCTGTATCTAGTATTCTACAAGTCGCATCCGTATGCTCATTTTGCGTTGGCGTTTTGCTGTTTGTTTATTCCCTCTGTTGTATTCTGGGGTTCGGGTGTTTTGAAAGATACAATTACGCTGGCGTTTGCCGGTATTTGTACTTTTTGTTTTTATAAAGTGTTAATAGAAAGGAAGCGCACACTCGGATATTTTTTCTTGTTAGTGTTGTCGTTTTATATGGTTTACTCCATCAAAAGATATATTCTCATTTGTTTGATCATGAGTTTTGTAGTGTGGGTAGCTTCTCGGTTTTTCTTTCAAATTCGCTCGTACATGCTGCGTATTGTTTTGGTTCCAATAGTAATCCTTGCATCGTTGGTGATCACCTACTTCAGTATTAAAAAAGTGACGGAAGATGATGCTCGGTATTCAATTGAAAATCTGGCGCAGACATCAAAAATCACTGCGTACGATATTCGATACGGTTGGGGAGCTCGCACAGGCGATGGTTCAGGCTACAACTTGGGAGAGTTGGATGGATCTTGGTTCAGCATGTTCAAGTTGGCGCCCGGTGCAATTAATGTGTCGTTATTCCGGCCTTATTTGTGGGAAGTGGAGAACCCGCTGATGGCGCTTTCTGCAATAGAGAGCCTGATTACATTCCTTGCAACCATACTTGTGTTGATTCAGGTGCGCAGCTATTTATTTTACTATGTCCGCTCTGAAGTTATATTCTGTCTCGTATTTGCTTTGATTTTTGCTTTTGGTGTGGGCGTATCTTCTTACAACTTCGGAACGCTATCGCGTTACAAAATTCCACTGCTGCCATTTTATTGGTCGGCATTGGCGATTATCTATTCTTCGTGGCAAATGGATAAGCGACAGGCCACTACTTTTCGAGCGACTGAATAAGCTTTAAATAAGTTGCTTGCAGACTTTTTACAGAATATTTGTTTAAAACAGTTTCTCTGCCCGCTTTGCCAAGTTGAAGGCGAAGATTTTCATTTTCAATGAGCAGTGATAACTTCTCTACCCAATCATTTTCATCGATTGGTAAAAAACCATTCTCTCCGTTTCTGATGATTTCGCGATTTACACCCACAGGCGACATTAAGGTGGGTATTTCCAAAGCCATGTATTGCAATCCTTTCAAACCACATTTTCCCCACGACCATTGATCGTCCGGCAACGGCATGATACCAATATCAATTGATCGAAGATCGTCTAATTCGGTTTGCTTGCGCCACGGCAGCCCTTGAATTCCGAGGGCTTCGTTTTTATAGTTACCGTCTCCAATTACTTTTATTTCAATCTTATCGTTGTATTTGGCTTTGATCCGGGTGAGTGCGGGTATGGCATATTGAAAATGTTCAATGGTTGAAACACTGCCACTCCAGCCGATCGTGATTTTTTTATTCCGCACAGCATCGCTTTTAGGAATATACTCATCGGTATCGATGGTGGTTGGCACAATTTCTACGGCATTATTATTTTTCTTAGCGTATTCCAATAAATATTGGTTTCCTGCAAAAACTAATTTCGAGATGGAAATGATTTTAGCTATTTTCGATCCATCTTTCAGCCACGAAAATGCCCGGTTGTTTGTAGAGATTACATCAATCCAGATCGCATCGTCAAAATCAAAAATTACATTTGGGTTTCGCCAAGCGATAAGCTTTTCGAAAATAGGTGTTCCTAAAATGAATGCTTCACGGGCAATGATAATCACGTCAAATTGATTCGCTCTCCAAACATCTTTGATTCTGCGAAGCGCAAACTTTATTCCTAATGGAATTTTCTTTAGGTAGTTTCCCGGACTATAAAAAAGTTTGTCTTCTTTCTCGTCTTTAATCAGAGGTGAAAGAACGCATTCGTGCTGATGCTCTGCTAAGTACTGAAAATACTGTTCAAAGCGAAATCGCTGGTTCGGTGCACGATCTTTACGATGTGCTGCGATGAATAAAACTCGTTTCAACTTGATTTTGATTTTATTCGAGCCAAACAGCTGGCAATTTTTCAGTCACTTCGATATTGCTGAATACGGTGCTTTTCTTAGAGCCGGTTTGCAATGCCCATTGTGCCATTTTCTGGAGTCCTTCAGCCAATGAAGTAGCTTTAGTTTTTCCGAAAACATCCATGGCTTTTTCATGACTTGAATAGGCATGTGCTACTTCGTTTCGGGCTTCTACATAGCGAATGTGTCCTTCTTTACCCATCGCTTTGCAAACTTCTTTGGCCAAGTCGTTTACAGTAAATTGAAGATCGGCACCTACGTTGAAAACCTGATTTGTTGCGCGCTGTACATTCACTGAATTGGCAATGATCGGTGCGATGTCACCCACATAACTGAATGCACGCGACTGACTTCCGTCTCCGAAAATGGTGAGCGGCTTGTTTTGCATCAGTTGATTCATAAAAATGCCCACCACATTTCTATACTTGTCTCCTAAGTTTTGATATTCTCCATACACATTGTGCGGACGGAAGATAACATAGTTCAAACCGAACATTTCATGAGCGCATTTTAGATCTTGCTCTACTGCAAACTTGGCAATTCCATATGGATCTTCCGGTTGTGGGTTGAGATCTTCATGCATCGGCAACTGGCCTTTTCCATACACTGCAATGGATGAAGTGAACACAAAACATTTTACTTTATGCTTGATCGACTCATTGATTAAATTGATGCTGCCGATTAAGTTGTTCTCGTAATTAAATCTGCGGATAAAATGACTAAGTCCTTCGGCTGCGTAAGCTGCTAAATGGTATACGTAATCGAATTGGTATTTTTGAAATAGTTCGGCCACTAATTTCTGATCCGTAATGCTTCCTTTGATGAAGGTGATGTTGGCGGGTAGATTTTCTTCGAAGCCACCGCTTAAATCATCTAATACGATGAGATGATGCCCGAGTTTAATTAGCTCTCTGCTTACGTGGCTTCCGATAAAGCCAGCGCCTCCAGTTAACAGACTTGTCATTATTTTATTGGATTTTTTGTGCGATTGCGTTAAAACCCACAAAGGTAACCCAAGATGAAGAATATCCAAGACGGGTGTGCAAAGATCGCTCTTCAATTTCGATGAAATCAAGCCATGTGATTAACCGGAACCGTGTGCAATGAAAGTGCCGTCAAAGCTTGCTAGAAATTGTCTCGGTATCTCCATTTTGAGATACCGTTTAAGTTTTAGATACCTATTAAGTTAGCTAACTTGTGCACTTTTTAGAAGATGTTTTCCCTGTTTTTAGATCAGATACGCAAGATACGGCATAGCGGCTCCTTCATCCGCAGTGTATCAATTACATCTTTCTGGAATGTCCTGATTATTGTTGTTCAATTTGTTTTGTCGCCTATAGTCACTCGGCTTTACAGCCCGGCAGAATATGGCGTATTTGCGTTGATTAGTTCGATCATTGTTCCGATCACGTTAGTTGGTAGCTTTAAGTATTCAGATGCAATTGTGATTTGCGAAACCAAGCAAGATAGAGACAACACTGTTTTATTATCGTTTGGTTTGATTGTCATTACTTCTTTGCTTACTTTTTTTGGTGTGTGGGTAGGCAAAGATTACATCCTGAATTATGTTGGGAGTGTTTGGCTCGGTAATTTTATTTTGTTGATTCCGGTAATCATATTTTGCTCGGGTATCATTGAAATTTTGCTGTATCTGAATGTGCGCAACAAGAAGTTTTCATTCAATGGTTTTTCAGGCTTTGCCATGAATTTGTCTTCCAGAACTTTTGTGATTGGATACACTTTTTTTATGCCTGCCAAAGCAATCGGTTTGATTGCCGGAGAGTTATTTGGAAAACTGACAGCGATGCTGTTGCTATTGAGTTCGTTCAAATCAATGGCAAGTAAATTCAAGGAGCTAATCCAGTCCGCAAGTTTTGCAAGCCTTGCTTATGTAGCGCGTTTGTACAGGCGCTTCCCACTTTATGTGATGCCTGCCAATCTGATCAATAGTTTCTCTGGGTATTTGCCCATTTATTTTTTCAAAGAACAGCGCTTTGCTTTTTCGGTGATTGGCGCATTTGCTTTAGCCAGCAGTTTGCTTGAAATCATTAATAAGATGCTGCCGTATTCGGTGGCTTCGATTTTTTTTCCAAAGGCCGTGGAGCTCAAAAATAAATCCATGAGCGAATTGAAAAGTGGCGTTTATAAGTTGTACTGGATGATGCTGGTTGCTTCGCTTGTCATATTTACCGGTGCTGCATTGTTAGCAGAAATTGTGTTTCCGTTTGTTTTTGGTGAATCATGGACAGCGGCAGGTGTATTTGTTTCCATTCTTTCGATACAATATGCGTTTAACTTTGTTTCATTGCCAATAGCCGAAGTATTTAAAGTGATTGAGAAGCAGCGGTTTTTATTCGTTGCCACGATTCTTTCCATCGCACTAAAAGTAGTAGCTATTTTTATATTGGTTCAATTTATTGCCGATGAAAAGCAATCGATATTTTGGTTTAGTGTAACCAACGCCATCGGCAGTATTATTCCCATTGTTGGGATATTCTATTTTTTAAAGTTTAAAATGAAACAGGTATTGGCATCGCTGGCTGCTACCTTTGTTTTTTTGGCAACAGTAATTGTTCTGTTAAACTTTAAATAATGCGTATGCAACTGATAAAAAAAATGATGTCGATGTTTTTAAGGTGGGCCAACGATTATAATGCTGAGTGGCTCAGAACAAAGCATCATTTTCCTGCCAGTGTATCTTTTTACAACGCCTCGTTTGATGGAACAGTGATTATTGGTGAGAATACCTATATCAACGATTACTCCAGAATTGATTCTGGCGAAAATTCAAAAGTGACAATTGGTAGAAACTGTGCGATCGGAAGATTTGTACACATCACTTCTAAAACCCATGATTTAACGCAGCCCACCACCGATATCGATCGCCCAGTGCTAAAGACAACAGAGGCTGATGTGCTGATTGGAAATTGTGTTTGGATTGGTGATAAAGTGACCGTGCTGCCGGGAGTAACAATTGGTGATTACGCAGTTATTGCCGCACACTGTGTTGTAAACAAAAGTGTTCAACCATTTGAAATAGTGGGTGGCATTCCTATGCGGCATATTCGCTTCAACACCGAACATGAAAAATTTAATTCAAAAAATAACAACACGATATGATTGCTATTATTGATTATGGCGTGGGTAATCTGTTGGCGATCAGAAATATCTTACGCAAAGTAGGCGGAGATGCGATCATTACATCGGATGGAACTGAGATTAGCAATGCCACTAAGTTGATTCTTCCGGGTGTGGGAGCGTTTGGATACGGAATGAACGAGTTACGAAAGAGAAATCTGGTGGAATTACTCAACGAAGAAGTTTTAGGAAAGAAAAAAACAGTACTCGGGCTATGCTTAGGGGCGCAATTGATGACGAAGCATAGCGAGGAAGACGATGCTACCGGATTGGGTTGGGTGAATGGCAACACCATTAAATTTGATGAAACGAAGGTGCCGATTTTTCCGCATATGGGTTGGTCGGATGTAAAGTTTAAAGAAGGTAATCCGCTTGGCGCAGATATCGATGAGCCGCGATTTTATTTTGCGCATTCGTATCATTTTAAATTTAAAGATGAGCAACAGGTAACAGGCACCACCGAATTTGGATATCCATTTGCCTGCTGTTTTCAATCAGGTAATGTGTATGGCGTTCAGTTTCATCCGGAGAAGAGCCATCGGTTTGGTATGAGATTCTTTACTAACTTTCTAAAACTGTGAGACGGATCAGAGTCATTCCTCTAATGCTGATTGACAATGGCAAAGCTGTTGTCACTCGTCAATTTAGTAAGCCAATATATTTGGGCGATCCAATTAATACGATTAAGGTTTTCAACGAAAAGGAAGTTGACGAAATGTTGGTGGTGGACATCACCGACCCATCCAAAATGCCGGAGCCTGATTTTGATTTATTGTCAAAACTCGCATCAGAAAGTTTTATGCCTCTTACCTATGGAGGACGAGTTTCAACCATGAAGCAGGTAGAAACTATAATTGGCTGTGGAATAGAAAAGATTAGTTTCAACACAGCTATTTTTAATCATCCCGATTTGATTACTGAAGTAGCTACTCGTTATGGCAAACAAGGTGTGGTAGCCTCAATTGATGTAAAACGAAACCTATTCGGCAAATCAGTCATTAAGATAAACCGAGGGCGCCAATCAGTGAACATGAATTTGGAACAGTGCGCGGCTCACCTCATGCGTATTGGCGTGGGCGAAATTGCGCTGACGAGCATCGATCATGATGGCATGTTGGGCGGTTATCATTATGACTTAATTCAGCAGCTTAGTAAATTGGTAAATGTTCCCATCGTAGCGTGTGGTGGAGCATCTTCTGTGGCCGATTTTGTAAAAGCAGTTGACATGGGCGCGTCAGCAGTTGCTGCAGGTGCCATGTTTTATTTTAAAGGAGGTTTCTCCGCTGTGCTTATAAATTACCCCGAACAACAATTCCTCAAGAAAAATTTATACGAGAAAATTTAGTTGTATTTAATAGCAAACAAAATATGACGCCTAAATCCAAGTTGGTTGTTGTTACACCTCATTACCCGAAACCTGACAGTTTATACGGTGATGTATTTGTGCATTCCCGCTTGAAAAAATACCTCGATCACTTCGAGATTCATGTGGTTGGATATAATCGAGCAATTAAAGAGAAATCTAATTGCTATACCTATCAGGGAATTTCGGTTTACGAAACAGGAGATCGCATTTTGTTTGAGGAAAGAATCCAACAGGTCGATCCACAATTAATTGTAATTCACTTCATCAATGAAATTATAATTGATGTGGTATCTAAATTGAGCCTACCAACAATTGTTTTTTTTCATGGATTCGATGTGACTACCTGGCGAAGAAGGTTGATGAATTATGATTCCATTGGTTCCATTCGGTATTTAATTCCATACGCTTACGAAAATATAAAGAGGCGCAAAGCCATTAAACATTATTTTGAAAATTCAAAACTGGGAGATAAAGTAAAACCAGTGTTTGTATCGCAATGGTTGAAAACCGCAGCCGAGGAAGATTTAGGCATGGAAATCGCTAATGGTGTGGTGATTCATAATGGCATCGACACCGATTTGTTTGTGTATAAAAATAAGGATAGTGAACTCAGGAAGCAGATTTTAATTATACGGCCTTTCTCTGCCATCAACTATGCCAACGATATTTCTGTTGAAACAATTTTGTTGTTGAGCAAGGAATCATTTTTCAATGACTTACATTTTTCCATTTATGGCGAAGGGTATCTGTTCAAGAAGTTGACGGATCAGATTCGACATTTCCCGAATGTAACGTTGCACAATTATTTTATAGAAAACACTTCGATTCCTTCAGTTCACGAAAAACATGGCATCTTTCTTTGCCCCTCTCGCCTCGACTCTCAAGGTGTATCGCTGGATGAGGCCATGTCGAGCGGCTTGGTTCCCATTACATCGCCCATCGGGGGCATACCAGAATTTGTTGAACATGAAGTTTCGGGCTTCATGGAAAACAATGCGGAGAAAATGGCAGAGCGGATCAAGCAATTGTATTTCAACCCCGATCAATTTCTCCGGATGTCGGTAGCTGCCAGTAAGCAGATTCTTAGTAAATGTGCATTGAAAAATACAGTGCAACAGGAGATCAATCTCATCCAGTCTATGTTAACCAGTAAAGCGTATATGTATAAGCAATGTACCAACTGCATTTTGGATTCAAATGACGATCCGTTCATTACGTTTAATGAACAAGGCATGTGCAATCACTGCCAGCGTTATAAAGAAGAAGAAAGCAAAATCTCCCACGACCCCACCGCTCTACAAAAACAATTGCACGTGCACCTAGACAAAATCAAGAGTGCCGGTGTCGGGAAACCATACGACTGCATTCTGGGAATCAGCGGTGGTGTAGATAGCACATATCTGGCTTTGAAGGCAAAGGAATTTGGCCTTCGGCCATTGCTCGTCCATTTTGATAATGGCTGGAACTCGGAGCTGGCCATTAAGAATATCGAGAACGTAGTAACCAAACTTGGTTTTGATTTACACACCATCGTAATTGATTGGGAAGAATTTCGCGATCTTCAGTTAGCCTTTTTGCGCGCATCGGTAGTTGACATCGAGTTGTTAACTGATCATGCTATCGTAGCCTCACTCTATCGTCTGGCGCTGCAACATAAAATAAAATACATTTTGAGCGGAGTCAACTTTGTAACAGAATCAATTCTTCCAAGCTCTTGGATCCATGACAAGCGCGATTACATCCATATACGTGCTATCAACAAATTGTTTGGTACACGCGAAATCAAAAAATACCCAATTCTAAATTCGTGGCTTATTTTCAGAGCTCAATGGCTGGGAGTAAAGTCGGTGACCTTGCTTGACTATATGCCTTATATCAAGGAAGAGGTGAGGAAAGCAATTACCACGGAATTGCAATGGCGAGACTACGGTGGAAAGCACTACGAGTCCATCTTCACCCGATTTTATCAAGGCTACATTCTCAGCCGAAAATTTGGAATCGATAAGCGTAAGGCACATTACTCAAACTTAATTTGTTCGGGACAAATTTCCAGAGAGGCGGCTTTGGAACAAATTCAACAAGTAGCTTATAACCCACAGTTGTTTGCCACTGACTATGAGTATGTGCTTAAAAAATTCAAAGTGACGAAAGAAGAATTTGAAGAAATCATGAATCGCCCACCCAAAAAGCACAGCGACTATCCGGTTTCCACTTCAATTTTTCAGCGCTTCACTATTTTGAAATTAGTTCGACCCTTGTGGCGAATGATAAAAAAATCGCGTGTTTGAAACGTGGCTTGCATGGCTGCTATGGAATTTTTTGTTCAGAAGAAAGTTTTGATTATCTCACCCGAGTCGTGGGAGCACATTCCTGTTTCCAAGCATCATTATGCAAAAGCTTTGGCGCGAAATGGTAATCAGGTTTTTTTTCTCAATCCGCCCTCTCAGCAAAATGCAATACACGAAAACGCAAGCTATCCCGGAGTGTGGATAGTAGATTACAAAGCAATAGCCGGAGTTAACCGATTGCCCGCATTTTTGCGCGACATTCTCAATCGCTACCAGATTCGATCATTGAAGAAAATTTGCCAATCATCTTTTGATGTGGTTTGGTCTTTTGATGCTTTCCGATTTCATAACTTGAAACTGTTTGATGCCGAAGTTACAATCTACCACGTAGCCGATGTGCATCATTCTGCACTTGAGCAACAACTGGCACATTCGGCAGATATCATTTTATCTGTATCACAGAAAATACTCGATCGCTATTCCTATGCGCAGAAGCAAAGAAAGAAAATCGACCACGGCTTGGCTGAGTATTTTCTCGAAGTGCCACCATCAATACCACTGCCTTCTTCTCCATTGCATGTGGGCTATGTCGGAAACTTAAATAACTGGAACGTGGATGTGGACACGATGCTGAAAATCGTTGAAGAAAATCCCACTGTACATTTCACATTTATGGGTCCCTATCAATCAGATTCTCGGATTGCCCGTGAGTTGAAGCAAAAAGCGAATTGTACACTTGCTGGTCGTGTCGAAAATGAAAAACTACCGTTACTTTTTCAGCAATTTCATTTTTTTATGATGTGTTATGGAATTGAAAAGCGAGATGCTAGTTCAAACTCGCATAAAATTTTGGAGTACCTTTCCACCGGCAAACCGGTCGTCATGAATTACACAGATGAATATAATGACAAACACGATTTGGTATTAATGACAGAGCGAAACGAAGAACTTCCTGACGCATTTAAAGAAGTATGTGCACATTATCAGCAATACGCTGCCCCCACATTGACTGAAAAAAGAAGAGCTTTTGCCTTTTCTAATTCCTATTTACAACATGTAATTACTGTTGATCAATTAATCGTACAGTTTTTGTCTTTGCAGAATAAGAAACGATCTACCCGATCAAAGTCATTGTCATGAATTCACTCGTTTCCATTATTATGCCGGTATACAATGGCGAGAAGTATTTAGCAGAGGCAATCAGGTCGGTATTAGCGCAAACCCATCAGCCTATCGAATTGTTAATTGTAAATGATGGCAGTACTGATGCTACAGAATCTATTGTGAAGCAATTTGAAGACACGCGCATTCGGTATTTTGTTCAAAAAAATGCAGGCGTTTCAGCGGCACGCAATTTGGCGCTAGCCAACATGCAAGGCGACTTCTTCTGTTGTTTGGATGGGGATGACGTGTTGCCTGAAAATTCAATTCAAAGTAGAATCAATGTGTTCAGGCAATCACCTTCCATATCTTTTGTAGATGGTTTGGTGAGAGTATTTGATGCAAGCCTTCAGAACCAGCTGTATCAATGGAAGCCACGCAAGCAAGGATACGTTTTTCATGATTTAATCCGCCTTAACGGAAATTGTTTTTTTGGACCTACGTGGATGGTGAAGCGAATACCCGGAGTAAACTATCGGTTTGAAAATGGAA
Organism: Cyclobacteriaceae bacterium; assembly: GCA_044228465.1. Taxonomy (GTDB): domain Bacteria; phylum Bacteroidota; class Bacteroidia; order Cytophagales; family Cyclobacteriaceae; genus ELB16-189. Next base: position 32,557 of record JBGAUU010000001.1, on the reverse strand, counting down.
TGACGCATGGAGAAGATTTGTTGTTCTACATCAGTCTGGCCAGGGGTGGAGAATATGCTTTTACGGAGGATTGTATTCTTCATTATCGAAAAAATGAACAATCGGCTATGAACAATCTGGCTGGCTTGGGTAGAGGATATGCCTTGCTGGCAAGCAAGCTGGCACAAACGCAAGGTGCCCATTTCAGCTTGTGGGATCGTTTTCTTTTTCAGTTTAAAATCCGGAAAATCATGTTTCTGTCGTTTGCCAGCAATCGGGAATACCGGAAAGCGTTTGAATATGTAATTTTGGGGCAAACTAAAGTTTAATGCGGCTTCTGTTTATTAGCTATTGGGGTTTCAATGAAGGGCTTACCGCTGCCACCGTATTGCCGCATCTTAAAATATTGGCCGAGATAGAATCTATTGAACAGATTATTTATTGTTCTATCGAGCGGAAAGGGGATGCTATCCATCAAGGCTCCAGCCTTCACACGAAAATTTTACACATTCCGTTAATATCTCAACCCAAAGGAAATGTCTTTTTGACTAAAGCCAACGATTTTATCTCGTTCCCTCGTCAATTGGTTCAAATTTGTGAGGAGCATAAGATTGATAAAATAATTTGCCGCTCATCGATGGCAGGTGCATTGGGATACCTGGTATCACGCAAGAATAACATTCCGTTCGTAGTTGAATCTTTTGAACCACATGCCGAAAGTATGATCGAATCGGGCGTGTGGACTAAACTCGACCCGCGCTATTGGATTGAACTGTTCTTCGAAGGCCAACAAATAAAAAAGGCTGATAAACTTTTTCCGGTAAGCAATCACCACAAAAAAAGACTGATTAAAGAAGGAGTGAGCGAGGCCAAAATTCAAGTAATGCCTTGTTGTGTGTCGCTCGAGAAATTTAAATATAATGCCACAGCCCGGGCAGAAATTCGCGAAAAGCTACAAATTGGCCATCAGCAAATTGTTGGAATCTATGTAGGCAAGTATGGAGACATTTATTACGATCAAGAGGCATTTGATTTATACCGAGATGCATTTGATTTTTTTGGTTCCTCGTTTCGATTAATTATTCTGACAGAACAAGATCGGGCTGAGGTATTGAGAAAATGTTTAGCGCGAGGTATCAACGAGCAGCACCTATTTATACACCGCGCCAAACATGACGAGGTAAGCATGTATTTATCGGCATCAGATTTTGCATTCAGCACTATTAAGCCCGTGCCAAGTCGATTGTATTGTTCGCCCATAAAAAATGGCGAGTACTGGGCGAATGGATTGCCGATCATTACGGAGATGAATATTGGAGATGATTCGGATATTATTGCCACTGAGGGCGGTGGTGTCATTTTGGAGCGAAGCAACCCGAAGGAAGCGTTTCGGAATTTACAGCAGTTGTTGTCAACTGGCCGGCAGCAGACTGCCGATGAGATTCAAAGCTTGGCGCGTAAGCATCGAAGCATGAGTGTTGTGGAAACCATCTACCGCCAAGAATTTTCTCCATCCTAAAACTTACCAACCTTTCGTTTAGCGTATCAATCAGGAATCAGAAAAAGATGAAGCGTTTATTAGTCTGTTTTTTAGCCGGTCTGTTGTTTACCTTGGCAGGTTATGCTCAGGCACCTACGTCTTCATTTAGCATACCGGCAACAGCTTGTTTGCAAGAGCGTGTTGCGCCTGCCAATGCTTCGACCAATGCAACTAGCTTTCAGTGGGATTTTTGTGCCGATGATTTTCAAACTTTAAAAAACAACATCAGCATTGGTGCGGTATCGGGTTTGTCGGTTGGTGCAGGATATAAGTTGGTAGAAGACAATGGCAATTGGTATGCATTTATTGTCAGCCAAAACAATCATCGCGTATATCGCACCGATTTTGGAAACAGCCCGCTCAATGTACCTCTGCAAACAGTTGATTTGGGGAATCCCGGCAATACCCTTTTGTTTCCACAAGACATAGAGATCTACAAAGCGAATGGAAAGTGGTACGGATTTGTAGGTGCCAATGATGCCGGATACGGATTAGTTCGCTTGGATTTTGGCGCTTCCATCACAAGTGCGCCTACAGCAACCAACATCGGAACTTTTGGTGTTGGTGGTAGATTCTGGGATGTGAAAGTAGTTGAATACAATTCTAATTTGGTATTAGTAATTAATGAACGCAATACAGGCTCTATCATTCGGGTAAACTACCGCAACTCCTTTGACAATGCGATTGTAAATGCCAGCCATGTTTTTGTTACCAGTTCAATTACCTCCAATTTGTCTCCAGGTTTTGACATGGTTCAGGTAAATGGAAATTGGATTGCTGTACTTACATCGTATGGCGACAATAAATTGTATCAGATGAGTTTTGGCAGCGATTTGTTTTCAGTACCTACACTGCAAAATTCATTTTCACTTTCCTCATTCAATAGACCTACGCGCATTCGCATGGTACCGGAAGGAAATCGGTATGTGGCGGTTGTCAGTAATGAATCTACAGCAGTAAGTGTTGTTGACCTGAAAGATTTAAATCCGGCTAATGCACCTTCAATTATTTCGCATAGTGGCTTACCTACTTTTTCCGGATTGGATGTTGAGCGATTTAATGGTAAAAGTTTAGCGGTAGGTGTAAACGGTTCGAACAATTCCGTAAGGCAATTAATTTTTGAGTCAGATTGTGGCGTTGCCAATTCGTTCCTCACTACTGCATCACCTGTTGTTAATTACACTACTTCCGGAGCCAAAATCATCGAGTTAAAAACAATCAATTCCTCTAGCTTAGCTTCGGCCTTGTCGGCTCAGGCCATTACCATTACTGTAGCCACTGCACCGGACATTGATTTTTCAATTGTGAATAGTTGTGTCAATGCCCCTGTCAATTTTACAGCTATAAATAATTCGGCCAACATCACATCGTATAGTTGGAATTTTGGCGATGGTAATGTAGCAAGCGGCAATGCGCCACAAAATACGTTTGCGACAGCGGCTACTTTTCAGATTACATTACAGGTGAGTTCATCTGCCGGATGTAACAATAGTGTTTCAAAATCGCATACTATTTACAACGCACCGCAGGCAAATTTTTCAATGCCTTCGGCTAGTCCGTTTTGTACCAGTCAAACCTATCAATTCACCAACACCAGCACCTTCGATGCAGGTTCATCGCCCACGTGGCAGTGGACGGTCAATGGAAGCTCGGTTAATACCACGAAAGATTTGGCTTTATCATTTGTGTCAAATACGTCTCAACAAATTCAACTGACTGCTGCCATTCCGGGTTGCAGTACCCAATCAACGCAAACGATCAATTCACTTGCTACCGGGCCGCTTGTGAATTTTACGGTGGGTACTGCTTGTCAGGCATCACAGGTTCTATTTACTAATAATACAATCGGATCGGTCACTTCCTATTCATGGACTTTTGGTGATGGTAACTCATCGACACAAACGAACGCGCAAAATACCTACGCAACCATCGGAAGCTATCAGGTTACATTGCAGGCAAATAATACTGCGGGTTGTCAAAACACTTTCACAAAATCAGTAACTGTTTATTCTAAACCGCAAGTAGATTTTTCAATCGGTCTTCCGCCTTTTTCGTGCGCGGGTACCCCAACCCAATTTACAGATGCCAGCGCCAATCCAACCGACAGCAATCTAAGCACTTGGAACTGGAGCTTCGGAGATGCTGCCAACGGAACTTCTACTTCGCGCAATCCTTCTTACAACTACAGTACTGCTGGTTCCTATTTGGCTTCGCTGACGGTTGGAACGAATTTTGGATGTAGTAGCACATTGCAAAAATCCATTACCATTTCACCATCGCCTGTTGCCAATTTTACCAACACCACCGTATGTAAAGATCAACTTACTCAATTTACCGATGCATCTTCCGGCTCTATTCAATCGCGATTGTGGCAGATTCAAGGCAACAGCATCACGGCACCAAATCCTGCTTATACATTTACATCCTCAGGTTCTTTTTCTGTTGTGTTAACCCTTACGGGAACGAACGGTTGCATCGCGCAAGTCAGCAAAGTTATATCTGTTCCTGTGCCACCAACCCTTGATTTTCAAATTGGAAAACCTTGTGTAAACAATGCTACGATTTTCACCGAGCTTACCAATACGGCCGATCCTTCTGTTTCACAAGCATGGGTTTTTGGAAGCGTGGGCAACGGCAGCGGCACACCGGCTACATTTAACTTTACAACGCCTGCAGCTTACAATGTGAAACTAAGTTCTACCCGACAGTCAGGTTGCACATACTCGCTTTCAAAAACGATTACCATATTTGAATCTCCTTTCGCTGCCTTCACTCCTTCGGCAGAATCGGGGGGAGCACCTTTAGCTGTAGATTTTTCCAATGCATCCACCGCAGCTACTAATTATGTTTGGAAGTTTGGTGATGCTGCTGGCACCACTTCAAGCTTAACCAATCCATCCTTTACTTACACAAGTTTGGGAGAGTATAAGGTAGAACTATCCGCTTCCAATCCGCTCGGATGCAGTAGTAAAGCAGAAGCTACCATACTCGTGGTTATACCCCGTATCGATTTAGTGATGACAGATTTTTATTTGTCCAAAGATTCTCAAACGGGATTGTTGCAGCCGGTAGTAACCATCGCCAACAAAAGTAATGTCACAATTACCGATCCATCGGTAGTGGTTGAATTAGCTGGCGGTGGAAGCGTGCAAAAACAATTGACGGCTTCCATTAAGCCAACAAAAGAAATTACCCAAACGCTCGACTTTCAATTAGTTCCGCAAGCAATAACCTATGTGTGCGCGGAAGTGCAGGCGAGCAGCGACATCGATTTATTCTCAAACAGAAAGTGCGTATCGCTGAATGATCAGGAAATTATTCTTGCTCCTTATCCAAACCCCGCCACTGACACCCTTACTTTAGATTGGATTAGTAAAAGCGGTGCCGCGGTTACTGTTGATATTTTCAATGGCGCAGGCTCCGTTGTATTTCAACAAAGCATCACAGGAATTGCTGCTGGACTCAACCGTCTTTCGATCGGAGTTGACGCACTTCCGGCCGGTATCTATTCCATCCGCTTCTCCGACTCTTCCGCTACTCGTTCGTTCAAAGTAGCAATTGCCAAAAAGTGAGCTAAATACTTCTGTGAAATCGATTGTAATTTCTAACTTTATGTTTTGCAGCACTTCGGTTGAGTGCTCCCCCTACTAGAACCCTAACTTTTGTAAAGACTTAAACTATGAAGATTAAACTAGACGCCACAGATCGGAAAATACTGGAATTGTTGCAAGCCAATTCAAACATTACCAATGCCCAATTGGCACAGGAAATTGGCTTGTCACCCGCACCTACCTTAGAGCGTGTGAAAAAACTTGAGAATCAAGGCGTCATAAAAAGCTATCATGCGCTGGTTGATATGGACAGCGTGGGGTTAGGGGTCAGCACATTCGTAACCGTTTCACTGAAAGGGCACAATAAAGAGAATATCAATAAATTCATTAACGAGATCAAAGATATTCCGGAGGTAATCGAATGTCATCACGTTACCGGTCAATCCGATTTTATCTTAAAGATGGTGGCAACGGATATACCGAACTATCAAAACATCATGCTTGAAAAACTCTCTAATATAGAAGTGGTTGACAACATGCAGACAACCATTATCCTTTCTACCTTTAAAAACAGCAAATCTGTGCCTTTGCCATGAGTGTAACAGAAGAAAAAACATTGGTGCTGAACGAGCAGCAGATCAAACAAAAGATCAAACGGATTGCTTACGAAATTTTTGAAAATAATTTTAAGGAGAAAACGATTGTTGTTGCGGGGATCGATGGACAAGGCTACCAGTTTGCCAAGTTGATTTCTAAAGAACTGAAAGCCATTTCGCCTATTGAAGTGGTCATCGCGAAAATTTCAGTCGATAAGTTTGCTACCGAGCAAACGGAAGTAAAATTAGATATTCCATCCAAAGAGTTTAAAAAGCGTTGTGTGTTGTTAGTAGATGATGTATTAAATACAGGACGCACATTGGCATTTGCCATGAAGCCATTTCTGGAAACAGGCGTGAAGAAAATGGAAGTGGCTGTATTGGTCAATCGTAGCCACACGCAGTTTCCAATCATGCCTACTTACACCGGGCACGCACTCACCACCACGCTTAAAGATCATGTAGAAGTTGTACTGAGCAAAGATTCAGCAGTTTACTTACGATAATTTTGTTGCATGTCCATTCATAAAAAAACGGAGTTGAAGCGCGTCACTACGCACCAACTTCAGGAAATGAAAAAGAAGGGTGAAAAAATTGCCATGCTTACAGCCTATGATTACAGCATGGCTAAAATCATTGACGGAGCCGGAGTGGATATTATTTTAGTCGGTGACTCTGCTTCGAATGTGATGGCCGGCAACGAAACAACACTGCCCATTACCCTCGACCAAATGATATACCACGCTTCTTCGGTAATCAAAGCTGTAAAGCGTTCGTTGGTTGTAGTCGATATTCCTTTTGGATATTATCAGGGCAGTTCGGGTGAAGCGCTGCGATCATCCATTCGTATTATGAAAGAATCGGGGGCGCATGCCGTGAAGATTGAAGGAGGAAGCGAAGTGAAAGATTCTGTTCTTCGAATTTTAAGTGCAGGTGTGCCGGTGATGGGTCACCTCGGTTTAACGCCACAGTCCATTTATAAATTTGGTACGTACACTGTACGCGCGCGCGAAGAGGCAGAGGCGAATAAGTTGGTGGAAGATGCTTTATTACTTCAAGAGTGTGGCTGCTTCGGTATTGTGTTAGAAAAAATTCCGGCCACGCTGGCGAAGAAGGTCGCTTCGCAATTGGAAATACCCGTGATTGGTATTGGTGCTGGTGCGGATGTAGACGGTCAAGTGTTGGTCATGCAGGACATGCTGGGAATTACTACGGAATTTAAACCCCGTTTTTTGCGTAGATATGCTGATTTGAATTCGGTGATTACTAAGGCCGTTAACAAATACGTGGAAGATGTAAAAGCAAAAGATTTTCCGAATGAAGATGAGAAGTATTGAGAAAATGGCGAGAAGAATTTCAGCAATATTATTTTTTGTTTTATTTGGAGTGGAAGTTTTCGGGCAACTTCCCAAAACAACATTTCATGACAAGGATGGATTAGAGGTGGATAGTATTTCATCTTACTATTATGATGTCATCACGTTTTCTCCTGAATATGAATTAGTGTCATATTATACAAAGTCGGGAAGACTTAGAGAAAAGAAAATCACCCTGAGTTCAAAAAAATTTCAGCATAGAGTCACGTATTTTGAGAATGGAAATACGATGTGCGAAGGAGATCTTTATAATTACTCCAATGTAGGCACTGTAAAATCGTATCATAAAAATGGCTTCCTAAAGGCCGAATTGTTTTTCGATTCTGCCAAGGAGGCGAAACATCGAGTGAAAGTAATTAGCTATAAAGATTCAGTTGGCAATGCATTGGTTGAGAATGGCAATGGATTCTGTAAACAATGTGAATTGGGAGTATTCTCTAACAGATCTTATTTGGAAACCGGCCAGTTTTTGAATGGCTTAAAGTCAGGCGAGTGGATAGGTGTTAACGACACAAATGATGTAACGTATTCTGAAACGTATACTGAAGGCATTTTGACGCACGGCACGCAAAACTTTATGGGCCAAAATTATACGTACACCGAAATTGAAACGCAAGCAAAGCCAGCGAACGGTATTCAAGAAGTTTATAAGTTAATCAGCCAAAAAATGAGGTACCCAAAGGCTGCGCGCAGGCGTGGCATTGAGGGTAAGGTATTTGTTCAGTTTGTGATTGATAAAGAAGGTAATATTATTGATACGAAAGTATTAAAGGGTATTGATCCCGAATGTGACAACGAAGCATTGAATGCGGTCAAATCATTGCCCAAATGGAAGCCCGGATATCAACGTGGTAAGCCCGTAAAGCAGCGGTTTACACTCCCCATTCAATTTAAACTGGGATAAATGACTTGTAAGTAGCTGTCATGCTTATCAAATTATTTCCTAATTTTCGGGTTCTAACCTGTTTTAGTAAGTAAGTACCATTAACATATTACCCATGAGCGATCAGAAAATTACCATCACCAACGGAAAATTAAATGTGCCTAACAATCCCACCATTCCCTTTATTGAAGGCGATGGAACGGGCGTAGATATCTGGCCTGCATCCAAATTTGTATTTGATGCTGCCGTAGAAAAGGCCTACAAGGGCACGCGCAAAATCAACTGGAAAGAAGTTTTAGCCGGTGAAAAGGCTTTCAACAAAACCGGAAGCTGGATGCCCGATGAAACACTGGCTGCTTTCAAAGAATATTTGGTGGGTATCAAAGGCCCATTGACTACACCGGTGGGTGGCGGTATTCGCTCACTCAACGTGGCGCTTCGCCAGGATCTGGATCTTTATGCTTGTGTGCGTCCGGTAAGATGGTTCAAAGGCGTGCCGTCTCCTGTCAAAGAGCCTCATAAAACGGACATGGTGATCTTCCGCGAAAACACAGAAGACATTTACGCAGGTATCGAATTTCAGGAAGGCACAGAAGAAAACAAGAAGTTTTTGAATTACTTTAAGGAAGCTTACCCTAAGCAATTCAAAAAAATTCGTTTCCCTGAAACTTCCGGTATCGGTATAAAGCCGGTGTCTAAAGAAGGCACTGAGCGCCTCGTACGAGCAGCTATCAAGTTTGCCATAGATCAAAAGAAGCCAAATGTGACTTTAGTGCACAAAGGCAACATCATGAAGTTCACCGAAGGCGGTTTCCGCGATTGGGGATATGCTTTGGCTAAGAATGAATTTGGTGCTGTTGAAATTGATGGCGGTCCTTGGATGGAAATCAACCACAATGGACACAAGATTGTAGTGAAAGACTCAATTGCTGATGCGTTCTTGCAACAAATTCTGTTGCGTCCCGATGAATATTCTGTAGTAGCTACCCTCAATTTAAATGGTGACTACATTTCTGATGCGCTGGCGGCTATTGTAGGTGGAATTGGAATTGCCCCCGGTGGAAACGTCAACTACATTACAGGCTTCGCCATTTTCGAAGCAACACACGGCACCGCACCTAAGTATGCCGGACAAGACAAAGTAAATCCGGGCTCGGTTATTCTTTCAGGCGTAATGATGCTTGAATATATGGGCTGGCAGGAAGCGGCCGATCTAATCATTAAAGGATTGGATGGCGCCATTTCTTCGAAGCGTGTTACATACGATTTCCACCGCCTGATGGAAGGAGCCACGCTGTTGAAGTGCTCTGAGTTTGGTCAGGAAGTGGTGAAGAATATGTAATTAATACACGATCTCAATTTTTCAAAAACCCTTGACTCAGCTCAAGGGTTTTTTTATTTCCCTTATCCGTACCAGTACGGAGTCTTAATACGCGAAGCGGGGTATTGGCTTATTCTTTGAATAGGCTCATCTTGCACTATCTACCCCTTTGCATGAAAACACTCTTTTTGGCATTTCTGGTATCAATTTTAGTTGTGCTATCGGCAACTGCACAACAATTCCCCGTATCTCCCAATGCATATGATGCCAATGGCAAACGCACCGGCCACTGGACGGTGTTGTATGACAGCAGTTGGAGGGAAACCAAAAATCCTGACTCCGCATTTCATTTTCGTTTAGTTCGATTCGAAGCCGACAAGCCCGCTGGCAAAGTGCGTGATTTTTTCAGAAACGGTGTGAAGCAATGGGACGGCTACCTGCTCTCTGTAAATCCCGATGTGCAACATGGTGAGATAAACTATTACTACGAAAACGGACGTGTGCGATACAATTACATGTCCGCCAACGGCAGGCAAAATGGTTTTTATAAAGAATATTATTCCAATGGTGTTTTGCAGTCAGAAGGATTTGTGAAAAATGATAGCGCTACCGGTAAGTGGATCACGTATTCGCAAGAAGGCGTAAAGCTATCCGAAATTGAATGGAAACAAAACCAAATAAATGGAGTGGCCTTGTCTTTTTACCCTTCCGGCAAAGTGCATAAGAAAGGGTTTAAAATTAATGGCCTTTCCGAAGGTTGGTGGGATGAATATTACGAATCGGGCCAACTTAAAAGTCATGAGTTTTTTAAGAATGGAAAATACGATGGGCCAGCTGAAACGTATTATGAAAATGGACAATTAGAGAGTAAAGGCGAATATAAAAATGACGAGCGCCAAGGCGAATGGGCATTTTATCATGACAATGGCCAGCTAAGCAAAATTGGTCAGTATGATTTGGGTTATTCTACCGGTGTTTGGAAATATTATTATGCAACCGGCATCCGCCATTTTACAGCCGAGCGAAAAGAAGGAAAGCTTAATGGCCCTTACGAAGATTATTATGAGAACGGAAAATTGAAAAGTAAAGGTGTTTGTGTAAATGATACTTGGCAAGGACACTACGAAATGTATTATGAAAATGGCAAGCTGAGGAAGCAAGGTAATTATGTGCTAGATAGCATGGATGGTGATTGGATTCAGTATTACGATGACGGAACCATTGAGTATACCGGACACTATACCGATAACAAGAAAAATGGAGAGTTTAAATTTTATCGCACCGATGGAAAATTGGAGTCAGTTGAAAATTTAAAAATGGGAGTCCTCAATGGCTTAGCCATAAACTATTTTCCAGATGGCACAATTAGCGAGCGTAGAGTTTTTGTAAATGGAAAGATTGATGGGCTCCACGAAACGTTTCATCCCAACGGAGAAAAGGCCTGCGTGGGCAGGCGCGTAAATGGTATTCGCACTGGTGATTGGTTCTGGTATTTTCCAAATGGAAAACTAGACACGCGAGAGCCGTATGTAAATGGAAAGATGGATGGACCTTTCGAAAGTTTTTATGCTACGGGTCAGAAAATGACAGAAGGCAATTCAAAAAATAATGCAGAGGAAGGCCCCAAGAAAAATTACTATGCAGACGGAAAGGTAAAATCATCGGGTGCCATGCATTTGGGGCAACGCCATGGCAGATGGGTTTTCTTTGATTCAGTTACTAACAAAAAACAATCCGAGGGCGATTATATTTTAGGTAAGAAGAACGGTAAATGGAATTATTATCTGGCCAAAACAAAGTACGAATCCTACTCTTACTTCTTAAATGGTTTTGAGGAATTACAAACGAATATTGAAGACTCAGTAAAATACCTTGCCGATATGGGCTATACCGATCGTGCCAATGATGCGTTGAATTGGTTGGACAAAGTGCGTAAGAGAGATTATGGAAACGATCAGAACAAGAAAAACGAATCGCTCTATTGGCATGCCTATGTGAAAAGTGCGGAGAAAAAACACGAGGAGTCAATAAAATTATATCGACAATATTTAGATAACATAAAAAAATGGCGAGGAGATACCGTTGTGGCGTATGCCAATGGGGTTAACAATATTGCTGTAGAATTAGGATACCTTAATCGATTTGAGGAAGCTCTTCGCGAACAGCGATCGATCGACCGATTTGAAAAGATCTGGACCGAGAAGCAAGCTCTGACTCACTATAACAATATTTCATGGATACTCTCCAAACTAGAGCGATATGAAGATCAGATTCAATACTTGCGATTGCAATTAGACAAAAAGAAAAAGGTGGGCACTTACGATCCGGAGATCTACATGGAGATTGAACTCAACCTCGCAAGAGTCTATTTAAATTCTCTATTCAAGTATGCTGAGGGTGAAATCATCTGCAAGCAAGTCATTCGGCAGGCCGATTCACTTCACCTTTCTACTTGTTGGGCGAAGGGCAGTGCGTATAAGCAATTAGCAGAAAGTTATCGAAATCAAGGCGATCGCTATAAAGCACTGACCTTGGCAAAACTGGCTGAGCCGGTTTTACAGAAAAATATGAACTCGGCACTCGGTACACATTTAGATAACCTGCAATCCATCGGTGAACTATACAATTCAATCGGTTATCCGGATAGCGCTGCAATGGCATTTAATAAGATGATTCAAATCATTGACGAGTGGAAGTTAACCAACTACTATTATCAAGCAGTAGCTCTTGACGGTTTGGGTGAAGCATATTATTCAAATTACGAATATGTGAAAGCAAAAGAGCTTTGGCTTGAAGTTAAGTCCATCTTAGAAAAAAATAATGCCAATACCGGCCCGTACTACATCGATGTGTTGCAAGAGTTGAGCCTTATTATACCACTCGTGAATAAAAAGGAAATACCGATAGCAGAAAAGTACATTTTACAAGCGGTAGATTTGGCATCTCAATACGCACGCCCATGGAAATACCGCAATATGCTTGGTTCATTGGCTTCCTTCTATACGGATTATGAGTTTTTCGATAAAGCTACTCCGGTCATTGAAAAAAGAATTGCGCTGTTGGAAGAAGCGAAAGAAACAGATACCGAAACGTATGCGGAAGCTTTAAGAGCACGTTTAAATAATCTCTACTTTCAAGGGTATTATCAGGAGGCATTAACTGTTTCTAATTCAATCATGCCTTTGGCGGAACGCCTATTAAAAGTCAATCCTACCATTTATATCGAAACCTTATACGATCAGGGCTCATGCTTTAGCCAATTGAATCAGGCAGAAAAAGCAGAGGCTTTAATGCGAAAATCGTTGGAAGCATCTGAGAAATACCTCGGTGAGGCGCATGCAACCACCATTTCAAAAACAGAGGGTTTAGCTTCGATTTTAAGGAAAGATCAACAGTACACAGAAGCCGAAAAATATATTCGGTTAGCCGCGGAGCGGATCAAGAAAACGTATGGGTCATCCAGCTTAAAGTATGCGTATGCCATTAGCAACATCGCGAATGTATACAAGAGTCGCGGGGCTTATAAGAAGGCGTTGGAATATTATCAGATGTATGAAACACAATTGTTGCAGCACATGTCACCGGAATCTAACAGCTACATCAATTTATTAACGTCTGTCGCATTTGTGCATGCCCAAATGGGTAATGCTGCTTTAGCGGAGAAAACATACTCGAAAACTTTATCGCTGATTAATAATGTCTACGGCAAACAGGATATGTGGTATGCCTGGCAATTGAAAACTATTGGTGAGTTTTATTTTGACGGTTCCCGGTACGATCAGGCAGAAAAGATGCTGGAGGAATCGAAAAAGATTATACTCTCCCTTCAGGGCAATCAGCATTATGACTTTGCTATCATCATCAGCACTTTGGCCAAAACAAAAATTCAATTAGAGAAGTACAAAGAAGCGGAAGAGTTAATACTGAAAGCAGTTGATATTTACAGCCTGCATATTGAAAATCATTTTGATAGCTACTTGGGTTCAATCGAACAACTTCAGTCATTTTACAGCTTATTTGGTCGCAATTTAGAAGCACTCGAGCAAGTAAATAAAACACTGGTACTGGTTGAAAAGAAGCGAGGAAAAGGTTCGCGTTATATCGAAAACCTATTATTCAAATCGAATACTTTCCTCAGCTTGAAACAATATGATAGCGCACGATTAATAGCGAATCAGTGTAGAACAGTAGCTGAAGATTTGTTTGGACCTTCGCATTGGATGGTGCTATCTGCTTACCGTGATATGGGTTTCGCTGATATCAAACAATTGAAACTGGACGATGCCGAAAAAAACTTTCAATATGTAGTCGATCACTTAAAAATGAGTGGCAGTACACAATCCAGCGACTACTCGGCAGCACTGAATAACATAGCCACCGTTCATCTTGAAAAAGGAAATTATCCCTTAGCAGAAAAATATCTCAAAGAAGCTTTGCAGATCAATGCCAAGATTAAAGATGGCATCGGCATTGACTTTAATCACTTAAATCTTGGAAAAGTTTATTCACAATGGGGTAAACTGGAGCTGGCAGAAACTAATTTTAAACAGGCAATGAATAACCGCAACAAGTATTTATTAGCCAATTTTTATTTCCTCAGCGATAATGAAAAAGCCCAGTATTGGAATAGCAACAAAAACTTTATTGAATATTTCCAGTCGTTCGCAGCTAATCGACTCAAGCAAAATTCTACCATCGTGCAGGATTTATATAACCTGCAACTTGCTACCAAAGGAATTTTATTGAGTACTTCCAACAAAATTAAAAAGCGTATTTTAAGTAGTGGTGATTCAGTCATGATAAATCACTATTATCAATGGTTGCGCCAGCGTGATCAACTTGCGCAGTTTTATGCATTGCCAAAAGATGAATTGAAGTTAAAAAAGACTAGCATTGATTCACTAGAACGTTTAGCAAAAGCCACTGAGAAGGAATTGAATATCAATGCAGAAGATTTGGAGAAAGATAAAGGCCGTGAAACTACGTGGCGCGATGTGCAAAAATCGCTATCGCCCAATGAAGCTGCGATTGAAATCATTCGGGTAAGACACCATACCGCCCATCCCACCGATAGCATCATCTATGTGGCCATGGTGGTCACAGCAGAGGTGAAAAACGGTCCTCAAGCAGTGATACTTCCCAATGGCAATCTGCTGGAAGGTCGTATACTGCGATTTTACAAAAATGCAATTAGTGCTCAATTGGTTGATTCACTCACCTATAAAAATTACTGGAGCCTGATACAACCATTGGTGAAAAACAAATCAAAGATTTTTTTATCCTTAGATGGTGTTTACAATTCAATTAATCTGAACACCTTACGAGATGGAGCCGGTCGCTACCTAGTCGATTCAAAAAACATTACCATTGTATCAAACACAAAAGATGTTGTTTATTTGAAGAAGAGCAGCGGCATGTTCACTAAAGCGAATGCAAGCCTCATTGGTTTTCCGAAATATTTTATTGGCAAAGATCGCTTTAAGGAAAGAAGTAAGCAGCGCGACTTTAATTACGATCAATTATCAGAACGAGATTTCACCGGTATTGCTGAATTGCCCGGCACCAAAACTGAAATTGAAAAAGTAGACGATATTCTTTCCACTCACCAGTGGAAAGTGAAAACCTACACGCATGAGGAAGCAACCGAAGAAGTGCTTAAGCAAGTAACACAACCGGGTTTACTGCACATTGCTACACATGGATTTTTTACTGATGAAAAGGATAAAAGCAGCACGACTGATCCGATGTTGCGCTCGGGGCTTTTATTTACAGGTGCGGCTAACTTTTTGCAAGACAAAGTAAACTGGGGAACAGACAACGGCATCCTCACTGCCTATGAAGCATCCAATCTAAACTTAGACAACACAGAGTTGGTGATTTTGAGTGCTTGCGAAACCGGTAAAGGTGAAGTGCAAGATGGCGAAGGCGTGTACGGATTGCAGCGTGCATTTCAAACGGCTGGTGCCAAATCCATTCTCATGAGTTTGTGGAAAGTCGATGACACCGCTACACAAGAACTAATGACACTGTTTTATGAAAACTGGACGGCCGGTAAATCAAAATCAGAAGCGTTTAAGCAGGCTCAATTATCGTTGAAACAAAAATATACGAGCCCTTACTACTGGGGCGCTTTTGTGATGATGGGCGAATAACTAAACTCAAAACACCATGAAAAGAAAATCATTAATACTTTTAACAGCTTGTTATTTCCTCCTTTCTTTTACCCTCACAGGTGACAATTGGAATGTATTGCTGCCCGGTAATGAGTTACTTTATTCCATCAATTACGATCATGAAGATTACAAGTATTTGGTAAAAATAGAGAAGCAAAAGAAGATCTATTCGTTTGATTACGCGATCAAAGGCGGCTCAAAACTTTTATCTGGTATTTATACTTGCGAAGCTAATCCAGATTATAACTACAATCAAAATTCATTGGTTATTCCTGGCAGTTCCATCGAAGGAAGTTTTGATCCCTATATGTTGGTGGGAAAAGATTTGGCAACGAAATTAGGTAAGATGAAATGGAATACTGAAACCGCCATCGTGATTGAAGGAAAAACATACACCCTTACCATCAATGGAGTGGACTCCTATTCCTATGCAACGCAAAACGATCGCGAGTATGTGGATGCGCTGTATTGTTCTTTATCTGATGGAGGCAGAGATGGGTCACTCGTGATTGGTACAGAAAAAAATAAACAAGTCATTTTTCAACTCTACATGCCCAATCAATTTTCCATGCAGTTGGATTCGGTTCGCCCAGCAACTTATTGATTTACTTCAATTTGATCAAACAGAACACTGCGTAATTAATCATGTCCTGATAATTCGCTTTCACGCCTTCACTTGCCAGTGTCTTTCCCTGATTGTCTTCAATTTGCTTTACGCGAAGCAATTTCATTAGAATAATATCCGTAATAGAGCTCACACGCATTTCGCGCCAAGCCTCACCATAGTCGTGATTTTTGTTTTGTAGTAACTCAAAAGTTTCATTGGCAGCCTGATCATATAATGGCTCTAGCTCCGTGAATGTCATATCCATTTTCTCAGACTCTTTCAGCGAAAGCTGAATCATGGCGATGATGCAGTAATTGATGATGCCTATAAACTCATCTTTGATCGGGTCATCTACCTTTTGCACGCCCTTTTCTTGCACACTGCGAATGCGTTGTGCTTTGATGTACAACTGATCGGTGATAGAGGGCAATCGTAAAATACGCCACGCTGTGCCGTAGTCGTGGGTCTTCTTGGCAAACAAAGTTTTGCAGGTGGCAATTACCTCTTTATATTCGTGCAGGGTTCCTTCATTCATAAGCAGTGCAAAGTAAATTATTTTCTGTCAACAAAACACTCCACATCAAATCTACGGTGGTCGATTTTTCATCGCCCAAAGTGATGGGCATTGTTAATGTAACGCCTGATAGCTTTTTTGCCGGAAGCCGGCAGGAAGAAACAGTGGCGCAACTGAAGCAGGTAGAAAAAATGTTGAGCGAAGGAGCCGATTTTATTGATGTGGGCGGATATTCATCAAGGCCTAGTGCTGCAGATGTGCCTCTGGAAGAGGAATTGAATCGTGTCATTCCGGCCATTCAGGCAATTACAAAAGAATTTCCATCAGCCATTCTATCGGTGGATACATTTCGTGCTTCGGTAGCAGATCGTGCTTTAGATGCCGGTGCGGCTCTGGTAAACGATATTTCGGCAGGTGAATTAGATATCGAGATGGTGTCTACCGTAGCTCGGTGGAGGGTGCCTTACATCGCGATGCACATGCGTGGCAATCCGCAAACCATGGCGTCACAAACAAATTACGAAAATTTACTGAAGGACATCGTTTTCTATTTTCAGCAACGACTACTGCTTTATGCAGACGCAGGTATTCATGACGTAATCATCGACCCGGGTTTTGGCTTTGCGAAAACAGTCGAGCAGAATTTTGAATTGCTCAATCACCTGAATTATCTCCGCATTTTAGAGCGACCGGTATTAGCCGGACTGTCACGAAAATCAATGATTTGGCGCACTTTGAATACTACGTCTGATCATGCGCTGAATGGAACGACCGCTTTGCATGCTGTAGCTTTGCTGAAAGGTGCATCCATTTTGCGTGTGCACGATGTAAAAGAAGCGGTAGAAACGATAAAGCTGCTCAACAAATTGCTGTAGCAGTTGCTAACTCGGATAAATTCCTATTTCTGCTTTCTAAATTCTATCTTTGTAAAATGATTTTCCTTTTCAAAATAGGCTTTCTGGACATTAGTTGGGTTGATCTGATTGATGTCACGCTCGTAGCCATTTTGTTGTATCAAATCTACAAGCTGATCAGAGGCAGTATAGCCGTCAATATTTTTTTGGGAATTCTCGCACTGTATCTGGTTTATCTCATTGTAAGGGCTGCACAAATGGAATTGCTCGCCACCATACTCGGTCAATTTATGGGCGTGGGTGTATTGGCTATGATCATTTTGTTTCAACCGGAGATTCGAAAATTTCTTTTGTTGATTGGACGTGGAGCGGAAATTAACCGAGGTGATTTTTTGAAATCACTCGCCAACTGGCGCACCAGTTACCATGATGATTTTGACGTACATCAATTGATGGAGGCCATCAAAACCTTGAAAGCCACACGCACCGGTGCTCTGATCGTTTTTTCCCGAGATATTGAATTGAAATTTTATGCCGAAACAGGCGACCCAATTGATGCGGAAGTAAATAAGCGTTTGATCATTTCTATTTTTAATAAGAATAGCCCCTTGCACGATGGAGCGGTGATTATTCACAAAGGTAGAATTAAGGCTGCTCGCTGTGTATTGCCGGTAAGCGACAATGATCATCTTCCACCTCATTTCGGTTTGCGTCACCGCTCAGCCATTGGTATGAGTGAGGTTACTGATACCTTGGTGGTGGCAATTTCAGAGGAAAGTGGTCGCTTGATTTTAGCACGCAACGGAAAATTTATCAGAGGCTTGAAGCTGAAGACCGTTGAACATAAGGTGTTAGAATACCTGCATAATAGCGAGCCTGCCAATTGGGAGGAAGTTCATACAGATACGGAATCTGTCGAGGCGCAAGAGACTAAAGCATGATTTTTATTATGCGAGTTGATCTTCATAACGGTTTGTGGCTCCTTTTTAGTTTCAGCTCAGTCCATCGAAACGGTTATCCAAAAAGGACATGAACTGGCAGTGATTGCCGTGGCCATCAGCCCCGACAGTAATTATGTCGCAACCGGCAGCCGCGATAAAACTATTAAACTTTGGGAGCTCAGTTCAGGACGAGAAGTGCGAAGCTTTCTGGGACATGAAACTTCGGTAAATGCGATCGACTTTAGTCGTGATGGAAAATACCTCGCTTCCAGCAGCACAGACAAAACTGCACGCTTGTGGGAAGTAGCTACAGGGAAGTTGTTATTCACAACGGAAGAGCAAAAAGATTTTCTAACCGATGTAGCCATCAGCCCGAATGGAAAGTACTTTGTTGCTGCAAGCTATCCTGATTCGGCCATCGTGGTGGATATCACTACCAAAAAAATTGTAAAGAAGATGGGTGTCAATGCCGATCAAGGTTTAGGAAGTGGTGTAAATATTGCATTCAGCCCCGATGGAAACTGGATTGCGTTTGGTGAAGATAATCACACAGCGACTGTATATCAAACCAACACATGGAAGCAAGTCTATAAATTTCAAAAAGAAGAAGGTTGGTGTGGAGGCTGTGGCACTCAAATAGTTTTTAGCCGCGACAGCAAATCGTTTTTTATGGCATCACACAATGGCGAGGTGAAAAGCTATAAGCTTGCCGATGGAAAGTTGAAGCATTTATATTTGGAGAATGTCGATGAGCTTCGATCCATTGATGTAAGTAGTGACAACCAAACATTGCTGGTTTCCACCAAAGCAGATGCGATTGTTTGGGATATTGTTTCCGGTAAGGAGCTCGCCAGGATAAATTCGGAAAACAAAGAAGATTTGAATGAAGCTTGTTTTACAATTGATGGCAAGAGTATCATCTTCACTTCCAATGATAACACTGCCACGATCTGGAACATAAAACAAAATAAGTTAGTTAAATCATTAACTGGATTTTTAAATCAGCGTGACAAAGGTGGAATGACTTACAGCTATAATGATATGTGGGAGCGCGACATCTACGATTACATCCGCTTCAAAAACAATTTGTTGATCACGGCTGATGGCACTGAATTGATCAAGGGAAAGTTTGGAAAGAAATTGAAACGTTGGAACATGGCTACCGGCAAAACTTCTATGGAATATGTGAGCCACGAAAAAGGAGTAGTGTGTTATGTTTTGTCTGTCGATGGCAAACGCATGCTAACAGGCGGTGGCGATGGCAAACTCGTGGTGTGGGATGTTGCGAAGGGCGACACGCTGCAATCGATTCAATCGTACGATCATCCGGTGCTGGATGTACATTTCAATGAAGATGAAACAAAGATTATTTCATCCAGCTGGGACGGCACGATGAAGATTCATGACATTCGATCAGGTAAGCGCTTGCATTATTTTGATTTCGGTCAATTGGGTTCGGCATACAATGTGCTCTGGTCACCCAACGATTTGTATGTGTTCACATCGCATGGAAAGTTTTTGAAAATGTGGGAAGTGGATACACATGCCGAAGTGCGAAACTTTGTCGGCCACTCGGAATTGATTTCTTCTTTATCGTTAAGTGCTGACGGGAAAATACTGATGAGTACGAGCCGAGATGGCAGCACACGCCTATGGGATATTGGTACAGGCCTGATGATTCGGAAGATGGTGAACGAAGGAGCAACGCATGCCGGAATTTTTAGTGCCGATGGAAAATCTATTTACACTGCCGGCTCCGATAGACTCATTCGCCAATGGGACATTGCCTCGTCAAAAGTAATTCGTGTTTTTGAAGGACATAAAAGTGACATCTCCACGTTGCGTCTTCATCCCAATGGCAAGATGCTGATCAGCTACAGCGTAGATGGCTCCACCAAGTTTTGGGATTTGCAATCGGGGAAGGAGTTTTTTGAACACATTCATTTTGGTGAGCGCGACTGGATGGTCAAAAATCCGGAAGGATATTTTAATGGAACAGACAATGCGCGTCAATACATTCACTTTGTGGATGGCATGAAAACCTATTCTGTTGATCAGTTTTTTGATGAATTCTATCGCCCTGATTTATTGCCGAAGATTTTTACAGAGCGAGGTGGAACCGATGACAACAAAGGAGTGCAAGGCAAACTGAATCAATCACCTCCACCTTCGGTAAAAGTTGCTGCCTTAGCAACCAGCGACCCAACGAAAGCGGAAGTTTACATTCGCGTAACAGATCGTGGGACAGGTGTGCGTGAGCTAAAGCTTTTTCATAATGGCAAACGTGTTGTGATTCCGCAAGACATCAAATTCCCGAAAGGGAAAGATCAGACCGCTACAGTGAAGGTGAGTGTCAACTTAGTAGGAGGCACCAATTCTTTTTCTTCGTCTGCGACCAATCATGATCGTGTAGAGTCTGACCCGGCTGTAGTAGAATTATTTTCAGAGACTTCGTCAAAAAGCAGCACCTGTTATATTTTAGCAGTGGGAATTAACCAATACAAAAATTCGAAACTTTCGCTCAGCTATGCCAAACCCGATGCTGAATCGTTTGGAAAAGTGATGGACGAAAAAGGGAAACTATTTAAGAACGTTGTAATGAAAACGCTCTATGATGGCGAAGCTTCGAAGTCATCTATCTTAGCTGCGTTGGATGAACTGAGTACTCAAATCAATCAGGAAGACGTTTTTATTTTTTATTATGCGGGGCATGGCAGCATGGTCGATGATCAGTTTTTTTTCATCCCCACAGAAAGTTCACGTTTATACGATTTAAGTTCCCTTCGAAAAGAAGCCATTGAAGCTTCCATTTTGCAAGAAAAGTTTAGAAGCATCAAAGCATTAAAACAACTGATTGTGATGGATGCGTGTCAGAGCGGTGGATCGGTAGAGTTGTTGGCCAACCGCGGTGCCGCAGAAGAGAAAGCAATTGCACAGTTATCGCGAAGTGCAGGAATTCATGTGATGGCTTCGGCAGGCAGTGAACAATTCGCAACAGAGTTTGCAGAATTGGGGCATGGGCTTTTCACGTACTTGTTGATCAAAGCTTTGCAAGGCGATGCGGATGGTGCGCCAAAAGATGGTAAGGTTACCATTTACGAGTTGAAGTCATACTTAGATGATCAGGTGCCGGAGATGACGCGAAAGCTGAAAGGCAAGCCGCAGTATCCCTACACTTTTTCGCGGGGACAAGATTTTCCGGTTGTGATTGAAAATTGAGAAAACGTTTTTGTAAATTAGAAACGCGACATCGCGTAATAGTTTGACGAACCCCACCATGAAAGAAGTTAGTAAGTCAAAATTTTATGTTGTCAAGTACTTTTTTCTGGCGTTTGCACTTTTGCAAGCTTCAGTAGCAACGGTGTTGCTGTTTCAATTTCAAGACACACCGCGCAACAGAGCCATTATATCAACTATATTTTTATTAAGTATCATACTCTTAGCAATCCAAGTGATCGTTAGCGACAAGATCAAGCGAGTAGCCATTAGCAAGAAAAAAGTCACCATTTTGTTTGGCTCCAAAAGAAAGAGCTACAGTTGGTCGGAAGTGAAAGAGATAAAATTTTTTGCCTTACTCAATCTGTATAGTTTAAAAATAAAGGGGAAATCGGGTCGTATTTATTTTTTACCCAACTCCCCCCAAACTATTTTCGGAGCGCCTGCTTCGATGCCCGAGTTTTTACAAAAGAAAATCAGTAAGGCCTGATTCTGCGCTTCAGTATTATTTTATTACACCTAGCTCTTTCCCTACTTCCGTAAATGCACGAATGGCTTTATCTAAATGATGTCTTTCGTGCCCTGCTGAAATCTGAACGCGAATGCGTGCTTTTCCTTTAGCCACCACCGGGTAGAAAAATCCGATTACGTAAATACCTTTTTCTAAAAGCTTCTCTGCAAATTTTTGTGCTAAGGGCGCTTCATACAACATGATCGGCACAATCGGGTGAACGCCCGGTTTGATATCAAATCCGGCTTTCGTCATCTCCTCACGGAAATATTTTGTGTTTGCTTCCAATTTATCCCGTAAGGCCGTAGTCTCCGACAACATGTTGAAAACTTCAATCGATGCCCCCACAATAGAAGGAGCTAAGGTGTTTGAAAACAAATAAGGTCTTGAGCGCTGACGCAGCATCTCGATGATTTCTTTTTTGCCGGATGTAAAACCACCCGATGCACCACCTAATGCTTTTCCGAGTGTGCCGGTGATAATATCAACACGGTCTAGCACACCACAATGTTCGGGCACACCCCGACCTGTCTTGCCAATGAATCCCATCGAATGACATTCATCTGTCATCACCAACGCTTCGTATTGATCAGCCAAGTCACAGATCTTATCCATTTGCGCAATGGTTCCGTCCATCGAAAAAGCACCATCTGTTACGATGATGATTTGGTTGGCTCCGGCTTTTCGTGCGTCTTCCAACTGTGTTTTAAGATCAGTCATGTCGTTGTGCTTATAGCGATAGCGCATAGCCTTGCAAAGGCGCACCCCATCAATGATCGAAGCATGATTCAATTCATCGGAGATGATCGCATCATTCTCGCCAAGCAAAGGCTCGAACACACCACCATTCGCATCAAATGCAGCTGCATATAATATAGTGTCTTCGGTGCCTAAAAATTCAGAAATCTTTTTTTCTAACTCTTTATGAATATCCTGTGTCCCGCAGATAAAGCGCACGGATGACATACCAAAACCATGTGTATCAATCGCCTTTTTGGCTGCCTCGATCACACGCGGATGCGATGAAAGCCCCAAATAGTTATTGGCGCAAAAGTTTACAACCACTTTACCATCAGCCGTTTTGATGTCAGCCGCTTGTGGGGTGGTAATGATCCGTTCTTTTTTGAACAAACCGGCTTCCTGAATGGTAGCTAACTCTTTTTGCAATACGGGTTGAAGTCTTTTATACATGGCAGTCTTTTTTAATGAAGGCACAAATCTACAAATCGAAGCCGTAATTCGTACATCGTAAATTTCCCTAACTTCGCCCCCGCATTCGATTTAAGTATGAAGAAAACGAAGGTTTTATTAATAGGAGCGGGTGGACAGCTTGGCTCTGAGCTTACGCAAGGTTTGTGGCGCATTTACGGTCAGGAAAATGTCATAGCATCTGATATTAAAGATGCGCAGGGCATTTTAAAAGAAGGTCCTTACGAGAAGTTTGATGTGATGCAGCGCGACAAACTTTTTGAATTGCTGAAGAAAAACGAAATCACGCAAGTATATCATTTGGCTGCGTTGCTATCTGCCACTGGTGAAAAAGATCCAAGATGGGCCTGGAAACTGAATATGGAGAGTTTGCTTTTTGTATTGGAGGCTGCGCATGAATTGAAATTGCATAAAGTGTATTGGCCAAGTTCCATTGCCGCATTTGGACCAACTACTCCCAAACAAAATACACCACAGGATACCATTATGGATCCTACCACGGTTTATGGAATCACCAAATTAGCGGGCGAGTTGTGGTGTGAATATTATTTCCGCAGGTACGGTGTGGATGTGAGGAGCTTACGCTATCCCGGCTTGATCGGTTATAAAACACCTCCGGGTGGAGGCACTACCGATTATGCGGTGGATATTTATTTCAAGGCGCTGAAAGAAAAAAAGTATGAGTGTTTCTTAGCGCCCGATACGTATTTGCCCATGATGTACATGGACGATGCGGTGAAAGCCACCATTGATTTAATGGAAGCTCCGGCAGAAAACGTGAAAGTGCGTACCAGCTATAATATTGGAGCGATGAGCTTTTGCCCTGCACAAGTAGCCTCAACTATCAAAAAGCACATTCCTGATTTTACAATTTCCTACAAACCTGATTTCCGGCAAGCGATAGCCGACTCTTGGCCCAAATCGATTGACGATTCCACTGCCCGTCAGGATTGGGGCTGGAAACATCAGTTTGGATTGGAAGAGATGACAACCGAGATTTTAACCAATCTTCGACAACATCCGGAATATATGATCTAACTGTCAGTTAGTTCTTAACCACGAATCGCACCGTTTTAGTAAAATGGGTTGTTGAGAAACGGGCAAAGTACAAACCTGTTGCTAGGGGTTTATAGAAAATCAATGTTGCCTCGCTTTCGTTGCCCAACTGTCGGCCTACTTCATTGCCTAGGTTATCTAGGATAATCAGACTGTATGATTCCTCCAGCGGAAAATTTATTTTGATGCTGATAAAATTGCCATCGGAAGGATTGGGGTACACCATGAATTTCTTGTCAGTTGCATAATCTACTGACACTACTTTAAAATATTCCGTGTGGCCGTCAAAGTCAACTGATTTAAGGCGGTAATAATTGGTACCAATATTCGGACTACTATCAATTAGAGAGTAACTATTGGATTCATGGGTTGTGCCATGCCCTTTCACCGTGCCAATTTCTTTAAACGCTTTGCCGTCAGTTGATTTTTCAATACAGAAGAAATCAAAATTTATTTCTGAGCTAGTATGCCATTCCAGTAATATGTCACTGGTACGTTGATTAGCTGTAAAATCAGTCAGCGAAACAGGTAGCGTATTATTCTCATCAGAAAGTGTAAAGGTAGCATTGTTTAATACCGTTGTTGAGGCGGCTGCCGATTGACGAGGAGGCCCGGCAGAAGCAAGCAATTGAAGAGATCCGATCGGATTAAATCCGGAACCGATATTCGAATAGGTTTGAAAACGCAGCGATGAAACCGTTCCATTATCGAAGGCTGCAAGCCAGGTAAACGATACGTTTCTTCCGGCAGCCGGATCAGCTCCTGCAGTCACATCCCAACTTGCGGCAATGCTATTGTTTGCATTAAAAGTATTTATACCTGCAGTTCCCGTTCTTCGTGTCAATGTTACATTTCCTATGTTGTTAGCGCCACTCGCAATATTTATTCCGAGGTAGTTGAGCGCACCGGTGCCTACAGAGGTGCTGCCCATTTGAGCATAGCCATTGATGTAACTAGCAGCCGACTCTGAAACAGAAATAGAAGATGATGCGAATTTTATCTGGCCGGTAGCATTGGTATTCAAAATGCCCAGTGTAAATGTAGCAGTGGAGTTAACAGTAATTGTTTGGTTGCCCAGCGTGGCTCCATTGGTTCGATTCATCACTAATGTGGAGATGGTAGGCGCACCATTAAATATCGAATTAGGTAATACGATCGTACTTCCGGAGGTAAAGCCAGTGTCACCAAACTTTAAAGTGGTACTCGAGTTGGCGGTTACTTGTCCACTGGTGCGCGCCAGCGGAGTTGAGTTAGTGTGCAGAATTAATGTGGCCGAACTGATTGTGAAAGTTCCAACAACCAGATTTAATTGTCCTCCGATGCTTCCTTTTCCACTCGATGGAAGCGTCAGATTTAAGGTATTACTGGTTGCACCAATCGATAGCATTGAACCGTTGTCAATTTGAAGCGCATTACCTGTAGTTTTAGAAAGCGTCAATGTGTTTCCGGATGCGGCAGGCGTGAATGAGTAAGTCGAGCTGCCAGATACTAATATGTTTCCAACTGTTTGAGCAGGTACGTTGGTAATGGATTTGTTTGCCCCACTGCTTGTAAACGTTAAGTAATCATTAGTGCCGGGTGTTGTTCGCGTGGGCGTCCAATTAGAGGCAGTTTGCCAGTTGCTGCTAGTCGAGCCATTCCACGAGTAGGTTGTGCCGGAAGATACACTACCTGTGCAGAAGGCATCGCCTTGTGTACAGGTGTTAAAATTAAGATTGGGGCAGCCGCCAGAGCACGATGCTCCATTTCCTAAATCTAATGTGCCACCTGAAATAGTTCCGGTACCACTGAACACCGCATTGTTTTTGCCTTTGAAAGTTCCAGTTACTATAAGGGTACCGTTTACCACGTAATTCACATTGTTGTCGTTATCCGTAAAATTGCCGTTAATTACAACCGTAACGCCTGCCGGAATGGTGATGGTTGGGTTTGAACCAGAAGAGCTGAAGCTTAGATTTCCAGTGAGTGTGAGCGATACATTAATCGTTAAATTGTCACCATTACCAATCGTGGCAATGGATAGGTTTTCAGTAAAGGTTCCGCCCGCAGCCGGAGACGATCCTCCACCAGCGCAACTCCAACTCAATGCCGACCAATTTTGAGCGCCACCAGGATAGGTATTTGAGCAGGATTGGGCATGTGAATTTAAACAAGCATGTAAGATTAGAGCCAAAAAGACATATTTCATGGGGTGGGGATTTGCTTAGTGCGTTGAATACTAGATGATTTCCAAAGGTAATTGAATGTTTTATTTTTCTTAACTAATGTAAGATTTGCAAATGTCTAAATTAAAAAGGCTGGCCGGTGAAACCGTTTTGTACGGATTTGGGAGCATTTTTCCCAGAATGCTCAACTTTTTACTGGTACCACTGCATACTATCAATACTTTCAGCCCTGCGGAATATGGCGTTTTCACGAAGCTCATGGCCTTTGTGGCCTTTGTTAATGTGGTTTTCATGTTCGGTATGGAAACTGCTTTTTTCAGATTCTCCTCCAAATCCGATGCCAATGCCAATCAGGTCTTTAATCTGGCCCAAACTTGTGTGTATTTGGTCAGTGTTCCGCTATCGGTGCTTTTCATCGCCTTTTCACAACCCATTGCCGCCTCCTTAGACATTGCTCAGCATCCGGAGTTTATTGTCTGGCTTACATTAATCATGCTTACCGATGCCACAGTTGCTATTCCATTTGCGCAATTGCGCCTTCAGAAAAAAGCGCTGCAATTCGCATTGTTCAAAATTGTAAATGTATTGGTGCTAGTAGGCCTCAACTACTATTTTTTAAAATTCGATTACGATCCCTCTATAAATATTGGGTATGTTTTTTTGGCCAACCTCATTGCTAATGCACTTTTCATTTTGTTTTTTCTACGCACATTGTTGCAGTGGCGTCCCGCGTATGATCGCTCCATCACGCCAGCTATGTTGCAATATGCCTACCCGGTTATGCTCACCGGTGTAGCTGGTATGACCAACGAAATGTTTTCGCGCACCATGCTTGATCAATGGTTGCCCAAAAATTTCTATGGAAATATTTCCAATCAGGAAGCGGGTGGAATCTTCGGAGCTTGCTACAAGTTTGCTGTGCTTATGAATTTGGGTATTCAAGCATTTCGCTATGCAGCTGAACCTTTCTTTTTTTCGAACGCAGCCGACAAAAATTCTCCGGCACTCTTTGCAAAAGTAAATCACTACTTCGTGATAGCCGGTTGCGTTGTTTTATTAGGTATTAGTTTAAATCTTGAAATACTGCAGCACTTTATAGGCACCGACTTTCGATCGGGCATGCACATCGTACCCATTTTATTAATGGCCTATTTGCTGCTGGGTATTTATTACAACTTCAGTGTGTGGTTTAAGCTCACCGACAAAACCTATTTTGGTACAATTATTACTATGGGCGGTGCTCTCATTACCATTCTTGGCAATTATTTGCTGATCCCAATTATTGGTTTCACCGGCAGTAGCTGGGCTGCTTTGTTGTGTTATGCATTTATGGCTATTGTATGCTACGCATTTGGTCAAAAATATTTCCCGGTGCCTTATCAAATTGTTCGGATGTTGAGTTATTTGATGGTGACATTTATGATTGCCATTGCGGTAAGTGCTTTTTCAATTGCTAATCCTTGGATTTCTCATAGCTTCCACTTTTTGATACTGGTGATCTATTTGGCAGTTGTTTACCTGATTGAGCGACCCCGATGGAATAAGGCAGAGTGAGCGATTTTACCCTCTTGAATACCCGAAAAATCGATTAATTTTACAGATTCAAAATATTCGTAAAGAAGGTGCGCTCTATTTTTCTTATCCTGATACTTTTTTTGGTGCTGGTAGCGGATTTTGACGCACTGGCTCAGCGCGACAAGCGCAAAAAAGGAGGTGAGCCACCATCCAAAGCGGTGCGTGCCAGCGAAGCAGAGGCGGTTTTTACCGAAGGTGAAAAATTCTTCATCCTCGAAGATTACTCAAAAGCCTTATTGTATTTCTTGCGCGCCTATGAAATCGATTCTGAAAATGCAGCGATCGCCTACAAAATTGCTGAAGTGCTCGTCAAAAGCAATAAAGACGAAGATCTGATAAAAGCCACAACATACATTGAGCAAGCTTTGCGTCTGGAAAAGAAGAATAAGTACTATTATCTGCTGGCTTCGAATATTTACAATAGCCAGGGATTGTTTTCTAAATCTGCCCAAGCGCTGGAGACCATGATTAAAGAAGTGCCATACACAGAAGAATATTTGTATGAACTGGCCAGCATTTATTTGTTTGATAAAAAAGAAGCCGATGCCTTGAAAGCTTATAACCGAGCAGAAAGTATTTTGGGAATCAATGAAGCTTCTTCTTTGCAGAAACAACGAATTTACTTAGACCAAGGAAAAATAGAGGACGCCATTCGGGAGGGCGAGAAACTCATTGAAGCTTTTCCAGATGAGGAAAGATATGTGCTGGCATTGGCAGAAACATTATCACAAAGCAAGCAAACAGCCCGTGCGATTATTTACCTTGAAAAATACATGAAGGAAAACCCCACATCCTCCGCAGGAAAAATGTTGTTGGGTGGGCTTTACCGAGATAGTGGAAATGAAGAGAAGTCGCGTGCACTGGTAACCGAATTATTCAACGATCCGAAATCATCGCTCAATAGCAAACTGATTATGCTGGGCACCTACAATGAAACCCTTGCACGAGCGCGCGCCAGCGGCAAGCCGGATACTAATCTGGAGACCTTTGTGTTATCGTTATACAACAAGCTGGAACAAACAGACCCCACTGATGCGAATGTTCAGTTATCCGGTGGTGATTTGTTTATGTCGCTGGATATGCCCAAAGAAGCGAAAGCACGATACCTGAAGTCAATTCGATTAGGTGCGAATAGCTACGAAGCATGGCAGAATCTTTTGTATTTGGAAACACAAGAAAAAAAATACGATAGCGTGATCTTGTATGCCGAGGAAGCACTCGAATTTTTTCCTAATCAATCCAATGTGTATTATTTCAACGGCTATGCCCATCTGCGCAAGCGCGATTACCGCAATGCCACCCAATTGCTGGAACAAGCCAAGCGACTGACAAAAAATAACGAACAGCAAGTGGCTGAAATCAACAGCATGTTGGGCGATGCCTATCAAGCGATTAAAGAATACGACAAATCGGCAAAGGCGTATGACGAAGCGTTGGAGTTTAACCCGATGAATGATATCGTGCTGAATAATTACAGCTACTACTTGTCGCTGCGAAAAGCTGATCTGGAAAAAGCCGAGAAGATGTCGTCACTGCTCGTAAAAAATCATCCGGATAATATTTCCTACCTCGATACACATGCGTGGGTTTTGTACAATCGTGAGAAGTACAAAGAAGCCAAGAAAGTAATGGAGCGAGCGTTGACTCTCGATAAACCCAGCGCGATCAACTACGAGCATTATGGCGATATTTTGTATCAACTCGGAGATGTAGAAGAGGCGGTAGAGCAATGGCGCAAAGCCAAAGCCTTGGGCAGTCTCAATCAGGAAATCGATAAGAAAATTGCAAATCGTAAAATACTTTAATGAACAAGCACTTCGCACTTCTTTCCAAAATCAGAAGTAAGGCATGGTTAGTAATATGCTTAGCCACTTTGCTGATGAGTTGTAGCCGGAAAGCAGTTCCTACATTACCCTTGCCGCCTAAATCTATCGATATTCAGGAAATTGATTTTGAATATTTTCATGGAAAAGCACGGTTGAATTTTAAAGATAACACCCGTGAGCGTGAAGTGAAGGCGAATATTCGCATACGTAAAGACAGCGTAATCTGGATGACGTTTTCGGTAATTGGCGTGCAAGGAGGAAAGGCACTGATCAACAAAGATTCCATCACCATCGTCAGTTCGGTAAACAAAGAGTACTATGTTTTTTCGTATGAAGAACTCTCTCGGAAATTCAATTTCAAAATTGATTTCTATGTGATCCAAGCGGCAATGTTAGGAAACTTGATTATACCGAAGCATTCCATTGACCATATACAAGAAGAAGAAAAGTTTAACCGACTCTTGCAAAGTCAGGGAACGGTGGGCATTAAAAATTTGATCAATAAAGACACCAAGAAACTGGAAATGGTTGAACTCAATGAATCCGGTACGGGAAATCAACTCAAACTCGATTACTCCGATTTTCAGCCGGTAGGAGATAAGTTGTTTCCTTATAAAGGGGTTATTGATGTATTGTATAAAGCAGCCAATGGCTTAGTGAATAACACCATTGTATTTGAATATAGCAAAGCCGAAGTAGGCGATCGTGAACTTCGTTTTCCTTTTAACATTCCCAAGCGATATGATCGCAGGTAGGTCACTTATCCTTTTGATTTTTCTTCTCTTCCTTTCTGCTGCATCATTTGCACAAAAGACGAAAGCGCAACTTCAGCGCGAGAAGCAGGAAAACCTGAAGAAAATTCAGGAGACGGAAAAGATTTTGACCGAAACAACCACTGAAAAGAAAAACTCCATTGGAGAATTGAGCGCATTGAATAAGCGCATTGAGCAGCAAGAGGTGCTCATGATCTCGATTAAAGCAGAGATTGAATTACTCGACTACGACATTGAAGAAGATAACCAAATCATTTCCTCTTTAGAGAACGATGTTGATAAGTTGAAGAAGGAATATGCGGCCATGATTTTTGCTGCACAAAAAGCAAGTGGCAAAATTGATCGTCTTACTTTTTTGTTTTCGGCTAGCTCGTTTGACCAGTTGCTGATGCGCCTTAAATACATGGAGCAGTATGGCAAAGCACGACAAGAACAAGCGGAGGCCATTGCTAAAGTGCAACAGTTATTGGCAGAGCAAGTGCGTTTGACAGAAGTAAAGCGCAACGAGAAGAAAGACTTGTTGGCGGAAGAGGAGAAAGAAAATAACCAACTCGCAGGTCTGAAGAAAAAACAAAAAACTTTGGTAAAATCACTGGAGAAAGAAGAGAAGCGATTGAAGAAAGATTTGTTGGAAACGAAGAAGGCGATTGTAGAACTTGATAACTTAATCGCAAAGATTATCAAAGAAGAGATAGAACGTGCTGCTGCAGAAGCAAAACGTCTAAAGGAATTGAAAGCAAAAGCAAATAAAAAGGCTGAAGAAGCAAAAGAGACTGAAGATGCCGAAGCTAACCTCGCTCTATCGGTATCATTTGAAGAGAACAAATCAAAATTCCCGTGGCCAGCCGATGGATTCATTTCGCAGAAATTCGGAAGACAACGTCACCCTGTTTTGAAGGGTATTGAAATACAGAATAATGGAATAAACATTCAGACCAAGTTGGGTGAAGAGATTAAAACGATTTTTAATGGTGAGGTTCGTGAGATAGCTTTTGTCCAAGGATTTGGCAAGACAATTATTGTAAGTCATGGCGAATTCTTCACGGTTTATTCCGGACTTCGGGAAGTGACGGTGCGGAAAGGACAAAAAGTTACCACTAATACCCAGATTGGAATTATTGGAGCCAATAGCGAAGGAGTACCGGAATTAAGATTCCAAATTTTTCAAAGCATGACCCCACTCGACCCGCAGCAGTGGCTGCGCAATTAGCTTAATGAAAAAGGCGGGCTCCTCAGCCCGCCTTACCCAAAACTACCCACCTTGTAGGATGGATATCACTTAATAACAACGTATTGCTTAACTCAACACATCCGGTTCGATCACATTCACAAAGTCAAACTCTACGTCATTTTTTAGTTCAACAAAAATTACAGAATCCTTGTTCACTTTTCCGGATAAAATTTGCTTAGAGAGTTCGTTCAGTAATTCGCGCTGCAAAACACGCTTCAGCGGACGAGCTCCGTATTGCGGATCAAAGCCCAATTTTGCCAATCTGTTTAACGCTTCTTCCGAAATTTCCAACTTTATACCGCTTTCGGTTAAACGGTTTTGAATCAGCTTAAACTGAATTTCCACAATTTTGCGAATATCACTTTTACTGAGCGGTCGGAACATAATCACTTCATCCACCCGATTGAGAAACTCCGGACGAACCGATTTCTTGAGCATTTCTGAAACCTGCTCTTTTGTTTCTTCAATCACTTCAAAGAAATTGGCGTCTGTGATTTTTTCAAAATTCTCCTGAATAATGGCCGAACCAATATTGGTGGTCATGATGATAATCGTGTTTTTGAAATTGGCCGTCCTTCCTTTATTGTCGGTCAATCGACCATCATCCAACACTTGCAACAGAATGTTAAAAACATCCGGATGGGCTTTTTCAATTTCGTC
>JBGAUU010000027.1:0-44401 GCA_044228465.1 Cyclobacteriaceae bacterium | reverse complement strand
GTTATCTTTGCACACGCTGTAAAATTCGTCATTCACACACCGTAAACAACTATCGACATGGCAGTTTTTCTCCTTACCATCGGCATTTTCGCACTCTTCTTCATTTTAATGTCAGTGCGTTTGTTGTTTGTTAAAAATGGAGAGTTCAGAGGCACCTGCGCCACTCAAAGTCCATTTCTGGCTAAAGAAGGCATTACCTGTGGCTATTGTGGCAAAGTAGTAGGTGCTGGCGAAGCCTGTGGCGATCCTGAAAAAGCAGCCGAGCTGCCCGCCATTAAGAAGTAGTTATTTTAAGAGTAAAGGTTCAGCTCGGATAATTCCTTCCCTATTTCACGTATTCCTTTTAGTATCTTTTCTGTCTGCACTACCGATGGCTTCTTTCTTCCCTGCACGTAGTGCGACAACAAGGTTGGGTTCATTTCGATCCGGTCAGCCAAAAACTTTGCATTGATTACCCTATAAAACTGAAAAAACTGCTTCAACTCAATTTCGAGCTTGATGTCCTTTTGATCCACACTTCTTCCGTCATCCTCAAAATATAAATTCAATGCTTCTACTATATTTTTAGAAAGCTCCGAAAATGTTTTACCGGTTGTAAAGACGGGATAGTCCATCGCATAAGCGGAAAATCCCGTCTTTGTTTTCTCCACTTTCACAGCTACTTTCTTCTTCACAATTGATTTTACCATAGCATCATTTTCTAAGTCCTGCCTGCTTTAACAGTTTTTTCTCTAATCCTTTGCCCACTTCATGATTCCCGTGATTCGGGAAAATAATTAGCCCGGATTTAACGGCATGTCTTAGTTTGACATGCGATCCTTTCTGTCCAACAGAATACCAGCCATCTTGCAATAATATCCGCAACAATTCCGATGATTTCATAGAAAGTATTTTCTAGGGAAAGCAAAGAATCGGGGATAATTCGTATCAGCTAAGGTAAATAATTATATACCTCGAACACAACATTAATTTTGCATAAATTCGCATCTTAATTCGAAAAATGACCCTCATTAAATCTATCTCCGGCATTCGCGGAACCATCGGTGGCAAACCGGGCGATGCCCTCACTCCTGTTGATTGTGTAAAATTTGCAGCAGCATTCGGCTCGTGGGTAAAATCCCGCCAAGGAAAAAAAATAGTCATCGGCCGCGATGCACGTCTCTCCGGTGAAATGGTGAGCACGTTGGTTTGCTCTACGCTGCAAGGTCTCGGTTTAGATGTGATCGACTTGGGACTTTCCACAACGCCTACGGTAGAAATTGCCGTGCCGTTAGAAAAAGCAGGCGGAGGCATTATCCTCACAGCCAGCCACAATCCCATTCAGTGGAATGCCCTCAAGTTGCTCAACGAAAAAGGTGAGTTTATTTCAGCAGAAGATGGCGCGCTGGTTTTGCAAAACGCGCAAACCGAAAACTTCGAATTTGCTCCTGTAGAAAAACTTGGTCGCTACGAAAAGAAAACGACCTATATCAAAAAGCACATTGAGTTAATTCTCAAAAACAAATTGGTGGATGTAAAGGCCATTCAAAAAGCCAACTTCAAAATAGCCGTTGATGCGGTTAATTCTACCGGAGGCATTTCTATACCCGAATTATTGAAAGCGTTGGGCGTAAAAAAGATCGTAAAACTTTACTGCGAACCAACGGGCAAGTTTCCACACAATCCCGAGCCTTTGCCCGAAAACATCAAAGCCATTTGCAAAACGGTCAAAAATGAAAAATGCCATTTAGGTATTGTAGTCGACCCAGATGTAGATCGGTTGGCCTTGATTCAGGAAGACGGAAAACCTTTTGGTGAAGAATACACGCTGGTAGCAGTAGCAGATTATGTGCTCAGCAAGCGCAAAGGCAACACGGTGTCGAACCTTTCATCCACACGTGCACTACGTGATGTTACCGAAAACGCCAAAGGCATTTACACGGCAGCATCAGTAGGCGAAGTAAACGTGGTCACCACCATGAAACAAACCAAAGCCGTGATTGGAGGCGAAGGCAATGGCGGAGTTATTTTTCCGGAGCTTCACTATGGCCGCGATGCACTGATGGGCATTGCGTTGTTCCTAACGCATTTGGCCAAATCAAAACTGAAAGCTTCGGAATTGCGCAAAACGTATCCGAGCTATTTCATTTCGAAAAACAAAATCGAGTTAACGCCACAAATCAACGTAGATGAGGTGTTGGAAAAAGTAAAAGCCAAATACGCATCTGAAAAAATCAACACAGCGGATGGTGTGAAGATTGACTTCGAAACTGAAAAAGAGTGGGTACACCTGCGCAAGTCAAACACCGAACCCATCATCCGCATCTATGCCGAATCGCAAAACGAAAAGAAAGCAGATGCTTTAGCAAAACGGATTATAAAAGATATTCAAGAATTAATTTGATCGTGCTCATGAGAGTTTACCTAGACAACGCAGCCACCACGCCCCTCGACCCCGAAGTATTTGAGGCCATGAAACCATTCATGCTCGAAGACTTTGGCAATCCTTCATCTACGCATGCGCACGGGCGCAAAGTGCGGGCTGCCATCGAGTCGGCACGAAAAAAAGTAGCGGAACTCTTGAACTGCACACCCGGTGAAATCATATTCACCTCGGGCGGTACCGAAGCCGATAACACATTGCTTCGTTGCAGCATCGACACGTATCAATTAAAACATGCCATCTCTTCACCTATCGAACACCATGCTGTCACCCACACGCTGGAAACACTGGAGCGTGAAGGAAAAATAAAATTACATCACGTGCGGCTCGATGAAAAAGGCCATGTAGACTACACGCACTTAGAAGAATTACTGAAGGTAAATCCGCAGGCGCTGGTTTCTTTGATGCATGCCAACAACGAAATCGGTAACCTGCTCGACATGGAGCGCGTAGGCGAACTTTGTCAAAAGTATCAGGCGTATTTTCAATCCGACACCGTGCAAACCATGGGCCACTATCGCCATGATTTGAAAAAACTCAAAGTACATGGGCTCACTGCGGCTGCACACAAGTTTCATGGACCAAAAGGTGTAGGGTTCATGTACATCAACAAAGACAAAAAAATTCATTCGCTCATTCATGGTGGTGCGCAAGAGCGTAACATGCGTGGTGGCACTGAAAATGTGTATGGCATTATCGGCTTGGCAAAAGCGTTGGAAATTTGCTATCGCGAAATGGACGAGCACGAAAGCCAAATCAAAAAAATAAAAGCACACATGGCAACCAAGTTGACAGAAGCGATTCCTGATGTGGCATTTAATGGCGATTCTTCCAATCTTCAAAAAAGTTTGTACACCGTTCTCAACGTGAGCCTGCCGGAATCGGAAGAGAACGACATGTTGCTTTTCAATTTGGATCTGCAAGGAATTTCCGCTTCAGGTGGAAGTGCCTGCTCGAGCGGTGCGTCTACCGGATCGCATGTGCTCGGTGCATTGTATCCCAACTCAAAAAGAGGTGCCGTTCGCTTTTCGTTCAGCAAATACAACACGATACAAGAAATTGATCATGTTGTCAGCAAGCTGGCCGAGATTTGCCGTGTAGCGGTTTAGGCTACCGAATGTACTCTGCTCCCAAATCGCTTGATGATTTCCTTCTCCAGGTTATCATGATGATCCGGATGCGCTACTTTCAAAATTTCATACGCACGCTGGCGTAAATTTTTTCCGTAGAGGTAGGCAGTTCCAAACTCCGTCACCAGATAGTGCATGTGCGCGCGCGTAGTTACGATACCCGCTCCTGATTTCACTTCCGGTACAATTTTAGAAACGCCCTTCTTGGTAGCAGATATTAATGCAATAATCGGTTTACCTCCATCGGATAACGCTGCTCCACGGATAAAATCCATCTGTCCACCTACACCAGAATATTGGTATGTGCCTATCGAATCTGCGCAGACTTGTCCGGTAATATCGACTTCAATGGCACTGTTGATAGCAACTACTTTAGGGTTCGCTCGTATCACGCGCGTATCGTTGACATAACTCGCTTCCAAAAACGCAAACTGTGGATTGTCATCTAAGAAATCGTATAACTTCTTCGATCCTATCGTAAAGCCCGAAACTACCTTGCCGGGATGTTTCTTTTTGTAGGCATTTGTAATCACACCTTGCTTAATCAACTCCATCACCCCATCCGAAAACATTTCGGTGTGAATGCCCAAATCTTTGCAATGGCCCATTGCCAACAAAGCCGCATCGGGAATAGAACCGATACCCATTTGAAGCGTAGAGCGATCTTCCACCAATGAGGCTACATGTTTGCCGATGGTAATATCTTCAGCTGTCAGTTGACTGGTATACGAAACTTGCGGTAGCTGATCTGTACATTCCACCATCGCATCAAAGCGGCTGACATGAATAAAACCATCGCCATGTGTCCGGGGCATATTGGGATTGATTTGAGCAATCAATTTCTTCGCATACTTTGCGGCAGAGCGCACTACATCCACGGAAGTACCCAGCGAACAAAAGCCATGTTTATCCGGAGGCGACACATGTAATAGCGCTACATCCAACGACAATATCTTCTTTTCAAACAAACGGGATATTTCACTGAGAAAAATCGGAATGTAATCACCGCGTCCATCGTGAATAGCTTCGCGAATGGGCGCTGAAACAAACAATGAATTAAAGTAAAAGCTATCGCGATAGCGCGCATTTGTAATTTCAAGATCGCCCAATACACTAATGGCAACCAACTCCACACCACGCAGTTCATCAGCTCGTTTGGCCAATGCATCCAGTAAAAGTTTAGGGGTGGCAGCACTGCCATGTACAAATACGCGGTCACCTGATTGAATTAATCGAACGGCTTCTTCCGGGGAAATAAATGTGTTCATAATCTATTTACATTAAAATTCATTTTTGTTTACTCTATCAACAATGAAAAAGCATCACTGTTACTCATTTTCCTTTTTTTGCGAGCGAAAGATAGATGGCAAGTAATTGGTATCTCCTGACTTTCATCATATTTAATTACTTTTATTTCACCATGAGCAAAGAGCAATCGATTTCATTTATAGGATCAGGTAATTTAGCCTGGCATTTGGCCCCTGCATTAGACAATGCAGGCTTTATTGTGCGCGAAGTGTACAGCCGTAATCCGCATCATGCGGAACAATTGACCGGTAAATTGTACCAGGCAGAGGTCAAAGCAACCCTGGATTTTTCCACGAGCGATTCATCTATATTTATCATTGCTGCGAGCGATGATGCCATTGAAAGCATTGCACGCGAAATCATTTTACCGGATGAAGCTGTTCTGTTGCACACATCTGGCAGCAGACCATTAGATGATCTCCAATACGCAGCCACGACTTTAATAGGGGTGTTGTATCCGCTCCAAACATTTAGCAAACAAAAGAAAGTAGACTTCAAAAGCATACCATTATTTATCGAAAGCCTGAATGAAGAAACGGAAGAAGTGCTTCGACTGTTAGCGAATGCTATCAGTTTGCAAGTACGAAAAATCACTTCAGCCGAGCGCAAAGCCATGCATGTAGCGGCTGTTTTTGCTTCCAACTTTACCAATCACATGCTTACTATTTCAAAAGATGTTATGCGAAGCTATAGCTTGGAATATGATTGGTTAAAACCCCTGATTACCGAAACGGTACAAAAGAGTTTATCGATGGGCTCTGAAGCCGCTCAAACTGGCCCGGCCAGACGCGGTGATTTAGAAACACTCGATCAACATCTGGAGTTTTTGAAAGAAG
This sequence comes from Cyclobacteriaceae bacterium, assembly GCA_044228465.1. GTDB lineage: Bacteria > Bacteroidota > Bacteroidia > Cytophagales > Cyclobacteriaceae > ELB16-189. Next base: position 38,705 of record JBGAUU010000027.1, on the reverse strand, counting down.
ATGAAAGTATTGCAGAAATTTATAAACTCATAAGCCAGCATATCATTGATCGCTTCCAGCCCTGATCTCAAAACCTTTTAATACGATTTGATGTTGAAAGAGAAATTCGCGCGTTAAACTAATTTTTAACCCATTTATCCGATTAGCTGGTTATTTTAAGTTAGAAGTAGTATATTGAATACAATTGGTTTTGCATCAACGTTTTATGAATATTTTTTGCCAAGCGATCTTTACCAGCTCCTCAATAAATTGACATAGTAATTTTCGTGAGTTTGATGCCGTAATAAATTTTTTCTCCATTAAAGGATCAGTATTACAATGAACGTAAAGGGTTATTACAACAGAGGTCGTGTTTTCGGCTATATCTTATTGGCGGCTCTCACTGCCTTTCTGTTCTATTACATTTATACCTGGTTGATAGAATAACATCTCTTACTGTGAAACTACTTGGTCTTCGAACTACGATTTACAAAGTTGCAGAACTTGCCAAAGCAAAAGATTGGTATACACAAGTTTTAGGCTTCGCACCTTACTTCGATGAGCCTTTTTATGTGGGCTTTTCTGTTGAAGGCTATGAATTAGGCTTAATTCCAGATGGCCATACTGGTAATAAAAGCGATTCCGTTAGCACCTATTGGGGAGTAGAAAATATTGAAACTTCATACCAACAGATGCTCGCTCTTGGTGCCACCACACTCGAAGCACCTCACGATGTGGGTGGCGATATATGGGTTGCTATGGTAAAAGACCCCTGGGATAATCCTTTTGGCATTATTTACAATCCACACTTCAACTCTACCGCACATTAAATTCGGTGTAGGGTAAATCTCATTTTTGCGAAATTTCAGCGCGAGTAATTTCCTATTTTTGTAGATCAAATCTTTCCCCATGCGCTACTACATACCTCTCTTCTTGTTGGTTTCATTTTGCGCTGTTGCTCAAAAATCGGACTCACTGCAACAGGTAGTTTACCAATCCGCATCTGAAAAGTTAAAACAAGGAAACTATCAGGAAGCGATTGCTCAATTTTCGCAACTCATCACAACGGGCTTTTCAAACAAAGAAGTTTACGTGAAAAGAGGGATTGCGTACTTTCAGTTAAATGAATTCGAAAAGGCCCGATTGGACTTAGATGAAGCGGTAAAAGGAAGAGTTAACTCGGCTGAATTATTTCAATTCCGCGGCAACGCAAAATACAAACTCGAAGATTTTCAGGGATGTATTGGCGACTTGGAAAAAGCCATTCAAATGGGCGTTAAAAACTTTGAAACATTTGTCAATTTGGCGAATGCAAAATTTCGACTTGAGAATTATAAAGACGCGATCACCAACTACGATAAAGCCCTTGCCATGGGCAAAAAGGATCATGTACTCTACAACAATCGCGGTAAGGCTAAGATCAATTTAAAAGATGTGTCCGGAGCTGCTGCCGATTTTGATGAAGCATTGAAATTAAAACCAGATTATGACAAAGCGCTTGAGAATCGAGCTGCTGCGCGCTTTCAATTAAAAGAGTGGACCGGGGCGGTGGCAGATTATGAAAAAATTATTTCTTCCGGCAGAAGCGATGAAGAACTTTTTCAAAATGTGGGAACGGCCAAATACAATCTTTCAGATTTTAAAGGTGCAGCCGATGCGCTGAATAAGGTGGTGAGCAAAGGCATCAAAGACAAAGAAGTATTTCGGATGCTGGGGCTTAGCCAGGCTAAACTAAAAGATTATACTGGAGCCACGAATGCGCTGGCTGCAGCCGTATCGCTCGGTGCGAGCGACAAAGAAGTTTTCGAGCAGCTTGGTAATGCGCAGTATTTCACAAAAGATTATAAAGTTGCCGGAGAGTCATTCAGTAGAGCAATCGCACTGGGTGCCTCTTCCAAAGAAATTTTTCTTTACAAGGGCAATGCCGCATTCAACTTGAAAGACAATGAAACTGCCTTGAAAGATTTAGAAAAAGCGATCTCACTTGGCGTGAATGAGTATGAAGCATTTAAAAACGTGGGCGATCTCAAATTCACTAAAAATGATTTTACTACGGCTCTTCAAAACTATGACAAAGCTGTTGCGCTCTCATCAACTGATCCGATTGTATTTAACAACCGGGGAAAAGCCAAAATGACACTGGGTGATTTACAAGGAGCAGTCACTGATTTCGACAAAGCCATCGCATTAAAAAAAGATTATACCAAAGCTTACCTCAATCGCGGGTCGCTATACTTTACAATGGCCAACTACAAAGGCGCAGCCGAAGATTTGGACAAAGTACGTGCGGCTGAAGGTGAATCAGCAGAACTTTCTAAAATGCTGGGCATTTCAAAATATCAGTTGAACGAAAAAGGCGCTGCTAAATCTTTTTTAGAAAATGCGCTGAAGGCAGGCATCAAAGACGGCAAAGCAAATTATTATGTGGGCTTATTGCGCTACGAAGCCTCCGAATACAAAACTGCCATCGAAGCATTGAGAGCGGCCGAAGCGGCCGGTGAAAAAGAAATTTCACTGTACGAAAAAAGAGGCAAAGCGCTTTATCAAACTCAAGATTTTGGAAGCGCCATCACGGATTTAGAAAAAGTAGCCAAACAAGAACCCGTTGATTTACAAACTCTCGAGTTTTTAGGAATTGCTTACATGCAAACTCAAAAAACAAAGGAAGGCCTTTCATATCTTGAAAAAGCAGTCGCTGCAGGCAGCAAGAGCAAAGAGGTCTTGTACCAAGTAGGCAATGGACGTTTTAAAGAAAACAATTTTGCCGGAGCGATTGAAGCATACGACAGAGCTATTTCGCTTGGCGCGAATGACGAGGTAATCTTTAACAATCGCGGCAAAGCAAAACTCAATTCCAATCTTACAAAAGAATCGGTTGCAGATTTTGATAAAGCCATCCAACTGAAACCCAATTACACACAAGCATTGCGAAACCGTGCCAGCGCCAATTCGCAACTAAAAGAATGGTCGAAAGTAATTGTAGATGAAGCAATCGTTACAGCCAACAATCAAGGGAGCCTAGAAGATTTCGTGTTGAGTGGAAATGCAAAATATAATTTGAAAGATTTTAAAGGTGTTGTCGAGGAATTGTCTAAAGCTATTGACGGTGGCGCAAAAGACAAGCTGGCTTACCTCAATCGGGGCTATTCTTATTTTGAAATAAAAGAACTTCCAAAAGCTATTGCTGACTTGAGCAAAGCCATTGAACTCGGTGAAACCACTGCCGATGTGTATTTGAAGAGAGGTACATGCTACTTTCAAACACAAGAATTAAAACTCGCGTTACCCGATTTAGAAAAAGCACTAGCTGCCGGCAGCAGCGATCCGATTGCCTACGATATGCGTGGTTTTTGCCGATTGTCTAACAAAGATGTAGAAGGAGCGATCGGTGATTTTGATTTAGCAATCGAAAAAAATAATAAACTGTTCACTGCATACTTTCACCGGGGAGACGCCAAATTCATGAACAAGAATTATCAAGGAGCGGTGCAAGATTATACGCAAGCCATGAGCGGTGGTGTTACCGATGTGACTTTGTATAACAATAGAGGGAAGGCATTTTTCAATTTAGAAAAATACGATGATGCCATTACTGACTATGGTGTTGCCATAGCTAAAAAATCAGATTACACACGCGCCTACGAAAACAGAGCTGACGCGTATTGGAAAATTAAAAAGTTTGAAGATGCTGTGCGTGATTTGCGGCAAGTAGAAAAACTGACAGAAAAACCGGAAGCTTCATTTTTTCAAAAACTGGGAGAAACGTATTACGAACTAAAGAACTATCCTTTCGCTCAAGAGTATTTGGACAAAGCTATTCAAGGTGGACTTCGCGATAAATCCAATTTATTCAAGCGTGGGAAGTCTTTATTAGAACAACAAGATTTTCAGGCAGCCATTAAAGATTTTGACGAAGCGCTAAAAGCTGGAGAGAATACGGTGGAGCTATTTAAAGAACGCGCCAGAGGCTATCTTGGCTTAGGCAATCGTAAAGGCGCATTAGATAATATCGCTAAGGCATTGGCACTGGAGCCTAACAACTCCGACTTATTCTATAACAGCGGATTAATCAAGGAAGAAAACGGTGAATTTGAATCTGCAAAATCAGATTACGATAAAGCCATCAAGTTGAATCCTAAAGACGAAGCTGCCTACTATGGCCGTGCCAACTGCAAAGCGGAAATGGGAGATATTGGCGCAGGAATTGCAGACTTGGATGAAGCCATCCTTATTAACCCGAAAGAAGTTTCGTATGTAAAGCAACGCGGAAACTTTCATTACCAGTTAGGCAATAAAAATGAGGCTTGTGCCGACTGGAAGAAAGCAGTTGAACTGGGAGACGCGAAAGCCAAATTCAGTATCGACCAATATTGCAAGTGATCAATTCGGGAAAAATTGTTCCAAATAGAGACATATTTCTTTTTGTCTTTCAAATGACCTCAATCTTTTGTTGAAGAGAAAGTGTTCGAAAGCGCACTTCAACTTCACAAAATGCGATTGATTGACTACCAATCTTACATCTGTGCGCAAACGGTAGTTTTGGCCGATGAATTGCGGGTTACAGTGTAGAATTTTGCAGCATCAACAATTGATGTGTGAAGTTGAACCTTAAAATCCCCGTTAAGATGTACAGACCTGCTTTGTTCTTATTCATTTTAATGCCCTCCATTTTGTGGGCAAATGAAATTATCTCCGGAAAAGTAATTTCTGTAATTGATGGAAATACTTTTGAAATTCAGACTGCCGAAAAAGAATCTTATAAAATCATGTTTTTCGGAATCGACTCGCCCGAGTTGACACAAGAGTATGGCGAAAAAGCGAAAGACTTTTTGGAAAAAATGATTTTGGAAAAAACCATCGCTGTAGAAATACAAGGAAAAGACCGATGGGGCACACGCTTAGGTACTTTTGAAGTAAATGGTGAAGACCCTCGGATTAGGTTGTTAGAGGAAGGACTCGCTTGGACAGCCGAACGCAATCCGATTGAAGCATTAGATGCCTTGAAAGAAAAAGCGAAACAAGAAGGTAAAGGTTTATGGAAGGAAAGCGAGCCAACGGCTCCCTGGACGTTTCGCAGACAACAAACGCTACAACAATTTAAGACAAGCTAATTAGCGAGTGTAATAAAATAAATAAGACTCCGTTATACCTCCACTATGCAAAACAAGTGGAGGTTTTTTTATGCCTTCGCAGCACTGGCGTTGCCACTGTGCGCGATTGGCCAAGACAATACCCGAGGCGATCGTTCACCAACTTCTTCGGCTGTAGAAGAAAAAACGCATCGCGTACATTTATCACGGAAAGAAAAGCGTAGACAACGTCTGTTATTCAAAAAGCCCAAGGCTAAAAACACGGCACGCTACGAGTTTTACAAACGCGTGGAAGAAGCAGCAAAAGAAAAACAAAAGCTACTGAAAAAACTTTCCAAGCCTCAATATTCAAACTTTGCCTATTTCGGTCACAAGAAAAAGCCCAAACGCAACAAGCCGTATGCCATGAAGTATTGCAAAGAATGCGGAATCAGGCATTGATTCATGTGAACATTTGAATACAATAAATTAACTTGCTAAATGCAAAATCTGGCAAGTTTCATAGAACACACCAATCTAAGCCCTACCCTCACCGGCCTTGATATTGACCGACTAGTGGCGGAAGCAAAGCATTATTGTTTCCTGGGCATTTGTGTGCCTCCCTTCTGGGTGAAAAGAGCCAAACGCGAAATTGGTGACAGTCAAATTATTCTGGTAACTGTAGCCGGATTTCCTCTCGGCTATTCACAAACAGAATCGAAGTTGGCAGAAATTAAACAAGCCATTGAAGATGGTGCTGACGAAATAGATGTAGTATGGAATATCTCTGCTTTTAAAACTAAAATGCCTTGGACAAAAATTGAAATCGCCAAGTGCAGTAAACTCGCCCACGATTATCAAAAGGCATTAAAGGTAATCATTGAAACAGCCTATCTCAGTCATGAAGAAATTGTAGAAGGATGCAAGATGTGTGTTGATGCCGGTGCCGATTTTGTGAAAACATCCACGGGTTTTGCGCCATCCGGTGCCAAAGCAGAACACGTCCAATTAATGCGCAAAGCGGCTCCATCTTCGGTTGGCGTAAAAGCTTCCAGTGGAATCAAAACTAAAGCGCAAGCGATTGAAATGATTCAGGCAGGTGCTAATCGTATCGGCACTTCTTCCGGAATTATTATTTGTGGGTGATTTGCTCAGAGATCGTTAATTTCACATCTCAGTAGCTAAATCTTCTATACATGAGTCAGTTATTATCTTCTATTTTTCCTGTTGAATCAGCCATTCCGGAACAATTTCAATTGCATGGCACCATCGAACAACGCGAGTACCTCATCAACGGCATATTACGACAATGGACCGGCACAATGAATGCTGTGGCCAGCCCTGTTTTTTTAAAAGAAGGTGAAACATACAAACAACGGATCATTGGCTCTACACCATTGTTGACAAAATATGAAGCACTGGAAGCTTTGAACGCTGCTGTAGCTGCTTACGATCTGGGGCATGGTGCTTGGCCAACGATGAGTGTAGCCGATCGCATTGAGCATATTGAAAAGTTTTTAGCCGCTATGCGCACCAAACGCGCAGAAGTAGTAAAGCTCCTGATGTGGGAAATCGGTAAGTCACTAAAAGATTCAGAAAAAGAATTTGATCGCACATGCGATTATATTGTCGATACGATTAAAGCTTTAAAAGAACAAGATCGCAGAGCTTCTAAATTGGTAGAGGAGCAAGGATTTTTAGGGCAGATCAGACGTGTGCCACTTGGCGTGGCATTATGTATGGGCCCGTTTAACTATCCATTGAACGAAACATTCACCACGCTGATCCCCGCACTCATCATGGGCAACACGGTGGTATTCAAACCGGCTAAGTTTGGTGTATTGTTAGTAAAGCCATTGCTTGAAGCTTTCCGCGATTGCTTTCCTGCCGGTGTTATCAATATCATTTACGGAAAAGGAAGAGACACCGTAGGTGCATTGATGGAAACCGGAAAGATTGATGTGTTCGCATTCATCGGCACGAACAAAGGAGCAAATGATTTAAAGAAACTGCATCCGAAGCCACACCGTCTAAAATCAATTTTAGGATTGGATGCAAAGAATCCGGCCATCGTATTAGCTGACGCTGATTTGGATAATGCGGTGAGTGAATGTGTAACCGGTTCGCTGTCATTCAACGGACAGCGCTGCACCGCATTGAAAGTTTTATTTGTTCATCGTTCCATTGTTGATGCTTTCACACAAAAGTTTTTAACCGAAATAAAAAAACTTAAACCGGGTATGCCATGGGATGCTGGCGTAGGTTTAACACCACTGCCGGAGCCTGGCAAAACTGATTATCTGAAAGGGTTGGTAGAAAACGCAAAACAGCATGGCGCTAAAATATTGAATGAAAATGGCGGTGAAATTCTGAATTCATTTTTTTATCCGGCCGTTCTATATCCGGTAAATAGCAAAATGAATATTTATCATGAAGAGCAATTTGGCCCAGTGGTACCGATCGTTCCTTTTGATGCGGATGAAGAAGCCATCCAGTATGTACTAAATTCTAACTTCGGCCAACAAGTAAGTTTGTTTGGAAAAGATTCGAAGCAACTCGCTAAAATGATGGATGCTTTTGTGAACCAAGTGGGTCGCATCAATTTGAATGCACAATCGCAACGCGGACCTGATACGTTTCCATTCAACGGAAGAAAAGATTCAGCTGAAGGAACGCTTTCAATTGCCGATGCTTTACGAGTATTTTCTATACGCACCATTGTGGCCACCAAAGCAACGGATGATAATAAACAGATATTGAATACGATTATTCGCAACCGTGAGTCAGCGTTTTTAAGTACGGATTATATAATGTAGTAAAATTAAATCCTTCAAAGTCTATTTGCTAAAGTGATTAATCCTTCAAGGTCTATTTGCTAAAGCATAAGCACCTTGAAGGATTTTTCTTATTTAAGGTCGTAAAGAATTAGTCCAATATAAACTCAGCTTGACGATAGAGGTATTAATCCTTCAAGGTCTCTTTGCTAAAGCGTGAATACCTTGAAGGATTTTTCTTATTTAAGGTCGTAAAGAATTAATCCAATATAAACTCAGCTTGACGATAGAGGTATTAATCCTTCAAGGTCTCTTTGCTAAAGCGTGAATACCTTGAAGGATTTTTCTTATTACGATAGAAGAATTAATCCTTCAAGGTCTATTTGCTAATTCATAAAGACCTTGAAGGATTTTGGTTGGTATTAGTTTAATGTAAACTCCACTTGCTTTACATCGCGTGAGTTACCTCCAATAAATAATTGAAATTTACCCGGCTCGCTGCCATAACTCAAATCCTGGCGATAGAATGAAAGCTGCTCATCCGTAATCTTAAAGGAAATTGTCTTTGTTTCTCCTGCTTTGATTATCACTTTTTCAAAACCTTTCAGTTCTTTGATAGGGCGTGTCACTGATCCAACTAAATCTCTGATATACATTTGCACTACTTCAGCACCATCGCGCTTACCAGTATTCGTCACCGTAATCGTTGCAATGATTGAGTCATTTGCACTCATCTGATTTTTGCTAAGGGTAATATCGCCATAAGTAAACTGCGTATAGCTCAGCCCAAATCCAAACGGATACACAGGATCATTCGAAACATCTAAATAGTTCGATCTGAATTTTTGGAACCACTTGGCATTTCCTAATGGTCTTCCGGTATTTTTCTGTGCATAATACATTGGCTCTTGACCAACGTTCTGTGGGAAAGTAGTTGTCAATTTTCCGGAGGGGTTTACATCGCCAAACAAAACATCAGCAATGGCATCACCTGCTTCACTTCCTCCAAACCAAACATTCAAAATGGCGGGCACATTTTCAGATTCCCATTTCAGTGCAAGTGGTCTGCCAGCAAATAACACCAACACTACCGGCTTGCCTGTTTTCAATAATGCTTTGATAAGATCACGCTGTGTTTCCGGAATTTGAATATTTGTCCGGCTTGAAGCCTCTCCACTCATTTCGGCTGCTTCTCCAGCAGCTACTACAATCACATCTGCTTTTTTAGCAATCGCTACCGCTTCATTTCGCAATTCTTCAGCCGAGCGCTTATCGCGATGAAGTGATTTTCCAAACATCGTAGCTCGTTCTTCAATGGCTTCATCTTCATCAAGGTTAGATCCTTTAGCATACAGCACTTTTGCTTTTCCTTCCAGCGCTTTTTCCAAACCGGCTTTCACCGAAATAGATTCTGCAAAACGAGCTGCGACACTCCAGGTACCGGTCATATTTTCTTTTGCATCGGCAAGCGGACCAACCAATGCGATTGTTCCTGCTTTTTTAAGTGGTAATATCTCTCCTTGATTTTTGAGCAATACAAAACTTTGGGTAGCTGTGCTTCGTGCTTCTGCGCGATTGGCTGCATTGAATACTTCGGTCTTGGCACGATCTACATTGCAATATCTATAAGGGTCCGTAAACAAACCTAATTTGTATTTGGCCTCTAAAATTCTGCGGCAAGCATTGTTGATTTGTTGTTCTGAAATTTTCCCTTCCTTCACCGAGCGCGCAAGTGTATTCAATAACCCCTCACTTACCATATCCATATCCAATCCTGCTTCCAGCGCTTTCGCTGAAACGGTAACAGTGTCGCCATACCCGTGCGCTATCATTTCTGTTAAGCCGGTATAATCCGATACTACGAAACCCTTGAAACCCCACTCGTTGCGCAGCACATCTGTAAGCAACCACTTGTTGGCGGTGGCAGGTATTCCATCTACTTCGTTGAATGATGCCATAATACTTCCGGCACCTGCATCTATCGCTGCTTTATAAGGTGGCAAGTACTCATTGTACATGCGGTGATGACTCATATCAACTGTATTATAATCGCGGCCAGCCTCAGAGGCTCCATACAATGCATAGTGCTTTACGCACGACATAATTGTATTGTTCGCTGACAGATCATTGCCCTGATAACCACGCACCATGGCAATTGCAATTTGTGAGCCGAGATAAGGATCTTCGCCACTTCCTTCGGAGATTCTTCCCCAACGTGCATCACGAGAAATGTCCACCATCGGTGAGAATGTCCAATTGATTCCATCGGCACTCGCCTCTTGGGCAGCGATGCGTGCACTGCGCTCAATTAATTTCATATCCCACGAACAGCTTAAACCTAATGGAATAGGGAAGACGCTTTCATAACCATGGATAACGTCCATACCAAAAATCAATGGAATCTTCGTTCTGCTTTTCTCAACGGCAATTTTTTGGACTTCTCTAATTTTTGCTGCCGTCTTGATGTTAAATAAACCACCTACCATTCCCTTCTCAATTTTTTTGGCAATGTCAGAGTTACCCGTCTCACCGGTTACCATGTCACCGGATGATGGTAAATTGAGTTGACCAATCTTCTCTTCCAGCGTCATTTGATTAAGAATAGAATCAACTACAACCGTCATTCTATCTGTTTTATGAGTTGAAGGTTTGGAGCAGCTTACAATGAAAATGAGTGATGCAAAGAAGAAGAATTTAGTATTCATGGGAGTGAAAATTTGATTTTGATACTTCGGTTATACAAGTTACTACTTACATCAATTATTTGCTACGGAGTGAAATTTAATTTTGTTTTCACTGATTGTATTTCCGGTGCAGACATAAATAAATTCCACAGCAATCCGGTTCGGTGATTTTCAATCATTACTACAATGGGGCCTTGATCAATGGCCAAATACGAATTAGCTGTCCACGCTTCTGAAATATTGAATGCATCGTAAAATCCATATGTTCCCCAGAGTTTATCGCCCATGGTATAATAGAAAAATTTCAATGCCTTCATCGATTCAGTTGGTGTGTAAGGAAAAGAAGACAGTGCAGCGGTTGGAGTTATCACACCTAAATCATTGGAGGGAGAGTGCGCATTGTATCCCACTTGATTATCGCTCGAGGTTAATCCCCAACACGATTCACCATAGTTGGGATACTTTTTAGGATTCGCTACACAGTAAGCATAGTTAATTTTAGAAGCGTTTACATTTTGCTCCCAATAATTTGCATAGTCATCAGAAAAATGGGGGTCGAGCCCGAGGTAAGAATAATGAACCCAAAAGAGCGGGCTAGGTGTGCCGAGTGGAAGTTTAATTCCATAATACGTGCTTCCGGTTTTTATGCCTCCATTTTTTCCATAGCCATTAGTATAAACTGACTTGGGAATACTGTGCGTTGGAGAAGCCGCTGCTAATACATAGGTGATTTGCTCTTCAAAATATCCATACATTGCAAAGTTCATATCCCAAGTGTAATTGGGCGACCAATGCCAATACAAAACTTGTTCGTTGTTTTTTCGATACCAGTCCCACTCAACCGTTTCCCATAAGGTATTGATTCGCTTGATGAGATTATTGCCAACAGTATCGGCAGGTTGCAAATACTGCCGAACGGTAAGCAAGCCTTGAACTAAAAATGAAGTTTCAACTAAATCACCACCATTATCTTTGGTGCTGAATGGAATCACTTTTCCGGTGTTGCCGTCTACCCAATGCGACCAAGCTCCATGAAAGCGATCTGCCTTTTCCAAAAATGTAACAATCTTATTGAATTGTTGTATTCCTTGCTGCCGGGTGATGAAATTTCGCTCGATGCCTACGACCAGGGCCATCAATCCAAATCCGGTTCCTCCCGTGGTTACTGTATTGCCTGAAGTATTTCGCTCGCGCGCCATACCGCTTGTGGGGTGGGCGAAGTCATAGAAATACTGAAATGTCTTTTGTTGCGTGAGCGTTAATAACGCATCATCGCTGATCGTTGGAAATTTGGGAGTAGGATTTATTTGCGTAATGATTTTGATAAAGAAGCCAGCGTCAAATGTTTTTTTTGAAGCCGATTTGAAGTCTGTAGAAACTGTAAGATAATATGTACTCCAATAATTAAGCGGGGCTACTGGGGTTACAGTTACCACGCTATCCTTACGACTATATGAAAATGTGACGGGTATATTTCCAGTATTATTCGACCAAATTAAACCTGCTTCAGCAGATTGACGATCTACAGGCTCTGAAAAATAAAGTGTGATGGTCGGAGTTGTTGATGCGTTCGTGTACTTATTGCTGATCGGTCGACCATCTAATTCATAATTAATTATCGTAAATGGGTCATTCGATTGAGGTGCTTGATCATTGTTTGCACATGAAAAAACAAGTGACAACAAAATAAATCCAACTAGTTCTTTCATGAGGTAGCTTTAAAAAATTAAAGAGAGGGCGATTGTTCTATCGCACCCCTCTTTGAAAAAAAATAAATCAACCCAAAATCTTATCTACCAGCTTTACCTAGATTATAAAGCGCTGTAACATCCTTTTGTGCAAGCACAGTGTTGTAAACACGAACATCATCAATAGATGCAGTAGCAAGCGGTGCCCAGTCAGGGCGCGTTGCATTTGCGAATCCTAAATCAGAAGATGCCATGCTACCGAATACAGCCAAAGCAGGTACTCTCATTTTTAATACACCTGGTGTTGTGCCGCGCTTGGTATAACCGCCTACAGAAACTCCATTAGCGTATAGCTTAAACAAGCCTGTTGATCCTTCCCAAGTCATCGTATACAAAGCCCAATCCTTACCACCTTTGAAGTAAGCACCTGTTTGACCATTGCCATCAGGTGTTGCAGGGTCGTTGTTGAACAATGCTACGTTGTCTTCACCTCTTTGTGAACCGTCACCCATGGTCGTATTCAAGTAATTTTTGAATTCTACTGTATCAGAAGCAGGTAAATGTCTTCCTGTTTCTGCACAAGCCTGAATATTTCCCCAGAAATCAGTAGAAGTAGGTATGATACCGAAGAATGATGTAAAACCACCACCTGCTACACCCTTTTGTCCTCTCACGTTCACCCACATGCTCACTGTAAAGTTATTCAAAGCATCTACTGTATTAATTTTTGAAATCGCTGGGAATACCATTCCACCTTTTGTCAATTGAAGTGCTTTTCCAATTTTACCTGTTGTAAATCCAACAGTACCGACTGTTTTTGTTGGTGCGGTGCTAGAAAGTCGCTCGTTGTTGGTATCGTCAAAAGTCCAATGTGCAACTAAATTGGTTGTTGCTACTTCGTTGGAATTATTATACCCATCGATTGCCGGCAATGCATCATCACTTTTCGAGCATCCTGCGAATGTTACGAGGGCCAATGCCAATGCGCCTCCAGTCAAATAGTTCATTGTTTTTTTCATTTGTTTTGAGTTTAATTTAAAGTGTTAAAAAAGTTTATTCAAAAATCAGTCATTCAAAATTAAGGTGAGCCGCGAGAATCAAATTCAGTTGCCATACTTCACGTTTTTAATATCCCGGATTCTGTGTCAATTTACCGCCACTCAATAATATTTGAGAATTCGGTATAGGCAACAATTCATGTTTACCATCTACAAAATTTGTTTTGCCTGATGCTCTCAAAACCTGGCCTGCTCTTCCCTGGCGAACCAGATCCCAGAAGCGATCGTGTTCCATAGCTAATTCGATGTGCCGCTCTTGCCAAACATCGTTTATTGTTACGGCTCCCTTCGCAGCTAATCCTGCGCGTTGTCTTATTTTATTAACTTGAATTAAGGCAACACCCGGCTGATTAATGCTAGGTTGTAAGGCAGCTTCTGCATTCATTAACAAAACATCCGCATACCGTAAAACGGGAATATTCTTAGGTCGATTTTTATCGTCTTTGTTCGCATATTTTTCTTTCTCTTTACTGGTATATGCTTTGTAGTTGTAAAAAAGGTTCTGAACAGAATCAGAGCTTGGAATTCGGAAGCCATCCCAGAGCACCGTGCCTTTATGAGTTCCAGAGTTATCGATAGCGATAATTGTTGCATCTTTCCTTATATCACCCACCTCGTAAGCGCTTAGCAAACTAGCGCTTGGGTTATTAAATCCCCAACCTAAATCATCCCAGCCACCCATACCACCAACACGAGGACCTTGACAAACGGTGTAGATATCCGGGCCAAGATTCGCATTATTGAATGCTCCTGTTTCAATTTCGAAAATTGATTCGACATTATTATTTCCTTCCTGTCTCCATAAGTTGGCGTAGTTAGCCAGTAGTTGATATTGTCCTGAATTAATCACTTCGTCAGTCAACACTTTTACCTGATCCCACTTCTTTTGATACATGTATACTTTCGCTAATAATGATTGTGCAGCTCCTTTATTGGCGTGGCCTACTGCTGATTGAGATCTCAATGGGAGATTGTTGATTGCATATTGAAGATCTCTGGCAATACTATCATAAACAATATTAGCGGCTATGCGTGTTTGAAACGAAGGCTCCGAGTTCGCATCTTGTGAATCTTTGGGAACGCGAAGCACCAACGGAACTCCTCCATACATTCGTACTAAATTGAAATAGAGGTAAGCTCGAATAAATTTGACTTCACCCGTCAGTTGGTTTCGAAGTGTCGGTGAAATGGAAGTAGCTTTAGACAATGCAGCCAATGCTTGATTGGCAGCACCAATGCTATTGTAATGGCCGCTCCACAAGGTCTCCGCAAATTTGTTGGTAGGACTGATTGTGAAATTATCTAAATCTCCAACTGGAACTGCCTGATCTCCTATTGTACTTCCTTTATCCGCATCATCCGACATAATACTGGTTACGGATATAAATGCAAAGCCATGAATATCTCCATCACCAAAAGAACTGCCCTGAAGTAAACTATGATAAACACCTGTAACGAGTTTAGAAGCCAGTTCAGGGTCAGAAGCTGTACTTACACCGCCTTGCACGGGCACATCTAAAAAGCTATCACTACATGAATAAAAGACTCCGGATAACAGCGTCAACACCAAAGTCAATTTGAACAATACCTTTTTCATTTCGCTTGTAGTTACTTGATTATTCTTCGTCATGTTAGAAACTTACATTTAAACCAACAGCTATTGTTCGTGTAGTCGGGTATGCACTCAACTCTATTCCCGAATTAAGTGGGTCTCCTGGTAATTCAGGAGTAAACCCACTGTAGTCTTTTATGGTGAACAAATTTTGGGAAGTAGCATAAACGCGCAAGCTCTTAATACGCAATCTTCTTAGTTTTTCTGCATTGAATGTATAACCTACTGTCAAGTTATTGATTCGAACAAATGAACCTGATTCAACAAAGTAATCAGATGCCAATTGGTTACCCGTATTTGCAGCCGGCTGAGATTGAGATCGGTTAGCGGAAGTCCAACGATTATACACCAACGCCTTTTCTACGTTATCCTCGCCTTTCACTCGCACTGCGCGTTTTCCATTATAAACTTGATTTCCTGCGTTACCATAAATGCTCAAGCTAAAATCCCAAGATTTATAGTTTGCAGAAAGGTTTAAACCATAGTATGCTTTGGGCTGATACGATCCGGCTAAAACGCGATCATTGTCATCAATGATACCATCATTATTTACGTCCTGATATCTAAAATCTCCAGCTTTTGCAGAAGGCTGAATCATTTTGCCATTCACATCTGTATATGCCGCTGCATCCGCATCTGAATTAAAAACACCTAATGTTTTCAAAACATAAAAACTGCCGATTGCCAATCCATTGTCGGTATAGGTAGTGTATCCTTGACTGGCACCGATGTATCCGCCACGAATAGCCTGCCCACCATTTAAGGCCACCACTTTATTTGAATTAAATGTGACGTTAGCTCCAACGGAATAAGAGAAATCGCTTGATATTTTATCTTTCCAATTGATCAGTACCTCTACCCCTTTATTTTGAATCGAGGCTGCATTGGTTAGTATCATACCATCGATGTCGCCAACGGTACGAGGTATCGGCACATTAATTAATGCGTTTTTAACTGTTTTGTCATAGTAATTGATTTCACCACTTAGTTTGGATTGTAACAAACCAAATTCAATGGCAAAATCTATTTCTTCCGTGGTTTCCCACTTTATGTTGGGATCCTTAATCTGATTGATTTGCGCACCATTTGTAGCAGCTGATGCACTTCCATTAAACGGGTAAGGCTTGTTTAATGCAACTGTTTGAGAAAACGCATCTGTCGGTATCCGATCATTACCAACAATTCCAAAAGAAGCGCGCAATTTTAGTAAATCAAAAACATTTTGATTTTGCATAAAAGGCTCTTTCGATGCTACCCATGCAACGCCAACGGATGGGTATTGCTGCCAGCGGTTTTGCTTCGGTAATCTTGAACTTCCATCACTACGAATGGTAGCTGTTAACAAATATTTTCCGTCATATGAATAATTAAGGCGTGCGAGAAATGAATTGCGGGCCCACGCATCGCCTCGTCCATCATTTTGCGAACTATTGGCATCTCCTACTCCAATGTACCATAGACTTTGATCTGCAGGCACGTCCTTGCGACTTGCCGAAAACGAGGTGTAACTATATTCTTCAGCAGTGGTACCAACCATCAACGTCACATCGTGCAAGTCAAATTTCTTATTGGCCGTAATGATATTATCCCATACCCATTGCAACGATTGCCAATTTTTTACATTTAGTGTACTGCGGGTATTGTATTGATTCCCTCCCGCCACTAAAAAGGTACTTTCGTCTGCCAGAAATTTGTAATTGTATGCGCGATTGAGTGAGTTGCGCCAATCTGCGCCAATAGATGTTTTGACCGTTAACCAGCTCAGAGGCTTTGCCTCCAAAAATGTAGAGCCTTGTAAGCGGTCTGCTACCACTTTCACATTATTATTCTTAATATCTAAAAGAGGATTGCCTACATTCTGATAGGTTGATGTATTTCCATATTTACCTCCAATGATACTGGCAATTATTGGCGCTGCCCGATAGGCATCATTATATACAGAACCAATGTTCCCAAATTCATCGATATCGATATTACCAAAGCCATTTTGATTTACGCTGTTGGTGTAAGATGATTGGAGGCCGATCTTGAAAACTTCACTCAATTTGATATCCTGATTCAACCGTATATTAAAGCGTTTAAAATCGTTGTCAACTACTATTCCTTCATCTGTAAGATAGCCCACGTTGACCAGAAAGGTAGATTTCTCTGAACCACCCGAAACTGAAATATTGTGGTTTTGCTGCCAGGCATTACGCAAAATTGTTTTATACCAATTTGTATTATAGGCTGTTGCCGGTGGAGCTGATCCTGTTGCAGCCTCAACATAATTGCTATACTCTGCGCTATTGGCCATCTCTACGAGATTTGCCGCCTGCCGTATGCCAATATTATTATTATATGATATTGATAGCTTACCTGAAACACCCTTCTTAGTGGAAATAATAACTACACCATTCGCACCTCGCGAACCATAGATGGCAGCCGCTGAAGCATCCTTCAACACATTCATATCCACTATATCTGCTGTATTGATGTTTGAAATATCGTCTGTCAAAACCCCATCTACTACATAAAGTGCGGCAGTTCCACCAAGAGCCGTACTAACGCCTCGCACTCTTATTTGGGGTGATGTTCCGGGCTGACCGCTACTAATGATCTGCACGCCCGCCACTTTTCCTTGTAAAGCTTGTGTGGCTGTCAATACTGGCTGTTTGTATAACTCATCCCCCTTCACATTGGCAGTTGAACCGGTGATATCGCTCTTCTTCTGCACACCATAACCAACTACCACTACCTCTTCCAGTTGTTTCGTATCTGTTTCGAGCACCACATCGATTACCGTTTGGTCGCCAACGACTACCGTTTTCATGGTATATCCAATAAATGAAAATGAAAGCTCTTTGTCGGAATCAGCCAATTGCAAGGAATAGTTACCCTCTATATCTGTGGTAGTACCCTTAGAAGTGCCCACCACAATCACATTAACACCAGGCATTTCCACGCTTTTACCGCCTTCTAAGGTCGATACCTTACCTTTCACTAGGCGGATTTGAGCCGCCAGCGAGGTAGAAACTGCGGTCAAAACCGTGAAAATCAATATTCTAGAGAAGCCTTTACCCATCATAAATCGCGCTTTTGAAGTTGCAATACCTTACTAATTTATTCAGAATCAATATCAGTCAATAGTTTTTAAAGATTTTAATGCAAAAACCGGTATTAAAGCTAGTTACAATAGAATAGCCGATTTCACACAATAAAAACATTGATTTCAACCGTTTACGGCCAAATTTTTGGACTTAATGTGTCCAGTTATCACAGAAAAAAAACAATGGTTTTCTAGAAGCCAATTTTGGCTAAAAATTTTATGCCAACGATTTCGCTTTCTTGTGTTTTACCCTTGGGGATGATTCGGGGTAAAGCATCACTTCCTCCCATTTGGAAGCACTTAACCGCTTTCCCGAGTCTTCTAATTCCTTCAATCGCGTCATCACTTTCGTGCGAAATGCCCAAACGGTGTTTAACCCTACCTCCAATTGTTTAGCGAAAGACTCAAGTGTGCCCTCCTTTTTGCCAACCACGCACAGATAAGCTATATAAAACGCCTTCTCCAGCGGAAATTTAATGCCTTGAAAGATGGTAAAGGCGGTAATGGACTCATTATAGCCGCATTTTGTACACCTGCGTGCAAATTTCTGAGCTCCTTCAAAGTACTTGGGGTTGCCACACTTGCCGCAGTGAAACCCGTGTTCCCACTTGAGGGTCTCTAAAAAACGGTAACACGAAAGGGTATCCGGATAAAGTGTCTTAAACTCATCATAGTTCATGGTCTTTTCCATCAACATCTCCTCCAACACCTCTTTCACCCGATTCTTCAACTTCCAGTTGTCCAAATCGAGTAGCGAGTTGATCTGGTTGATCTCCGTGGCTTGCTTAACCAGCTTGTGGTTGCTTTCTTCCAGCGCTAAATTCTTGGCATCCAACTCCAGCGTACGCTCCTTCACGCGCTGCTCCAACTCGCGGTTGACTTTATCTTTCAACTGCATGTTGGCCTCATGCTGCCGAATAATTTTGCGAAGTGCACGATCTCGATTGTCTTTTAAGATGCGGATACGGTCACCCAACGCCAACGTGAGGAACAGCATCTCTAGCACAAAACTTAAATGCAAACTGTAATGCGAAAGGATGGTGAATGGCAAAAAATTGAAGTATACCATCGCGCGCAAAAAGAAACCGGCAAATAATACTCCATATGCTATCACAAAAAAACGTGCGGGCCGGTAGCCGTTTCTCCACACATGAATAGCCGAATAAAAAATAAGTGAGAGTGGCGCAATCTCAATGATGCGTTGACTAAAAATAGCAGGCGCAAAAAATAGGGCGTAAAGAAATATCACCGTGCGTAGCGCAATTGCCCACTTGAAAATAGTATTCAACATGGGACCGTTGGCGGCTAAACTCAAAAATCGCCTTGTAAAAATAAGCGACCATAAAATCACCAGATAGAGCGAAATGCCGGTAGCGTACGCATTCCACTGCGGCTGTTCGGGCCACAAATATTGAAAGCCAATGCCATCCAAACTCATGGCATATAAGGCAACACTGATAATATAGAATATGTAGTATATGTATTTGATTTCGCGAATGGCGAGGAACGTAAGAAAATTATAGAGGGCGATGATTAAGATCATGCCATAGAAAGTGCCAAATAAGAAATACTCGTTGAGTGAATAATAGATAAATCGATTGGTAGACCGAAACGCAATGCGGATGTCAGCAAAATCGTGCGATTGAACTTTGAAATAATAGAACATGACCGTGTCGCTCTTCATGTTCAACATCAACTCAAAATTTTTGTGGCGAAATAAGCGATCGGTAAACGGCTGTTCATCGCCCAACTTTACCAATTGATACGTGCCATCCACTTGCGGAACATAAGCATCAATATGATCAATGGTCTGATCGTAAAACTCCAGCAACCAAGCCTTTTGTGTATTGGCTACATGTCGAATAGGCAAGCGAACCCAATACGATGCATTGGGTACAAAGTCTTTATTCCTGTAATCTGTATGCAGTTGGAATTTAGTAGCGTAGTCGGGTGAAGAAATCTGTGCGAAGGTGACCGCATTGGTCAGATCCTTGTAGTACATCAACTCATAGGGCATGAAGTTACGCTCTTCAATGCGGTCGTCCACCTCCACGGGTTGTTGCGCTTGCATTGTAAATGCAAAGGATACTCCTATGATAAGCGATACTACGATTTTCATTTCCTCTTACAGCGTTACTTCAACCAACCTCCTTGAAAGCCGGCTTTCTTCAACCCATCCACCACATATTTATTTTTCTTCATCAACTCCCAAACAAATCCACTTTGATGATTTTCCAACTGAATGATTATCGGGCCCTGGTCGATGCCCAAGTAATCGACATCAAACCATTCATGAATTCCGCCCTCGCGTTCGATCGTGAGATTAAACGCATCGGTAAAACCATATTTCTTGTAAAGCTTGTTTCCGAATTGCTTTTTCATCTGTTGCAATGCAGGTATACAAATTTCCGGAGCGAATGGAATAGAGCCGCCTGCCGCTGTCGGTGCAATGGTGCCATCATCTTTCACATACCATTGTGCCGCTCCGCGTGCATTGTATCCTTCAAAACTGATGTTGACATTGATCTTCCCATCGTTTCCCGGACCATCGCATGCGGTAAGCCCCCAAATGTTTTCACCATAGCCAATATAACCGGCAGGATTGTTGACACAGTACGCACGATTAGCATACGTAGCCCTCCGCGAGTTTTCAAAATAGTCGATGCCTTTGCTTTTTGTGTAGTCATCTTGAATGCCGCGGAAGTCGATCCACACGTGTGAATATTGATGCCCAAACAACGGTCCGAAGTTGATGTGCTCCTGATCGTAGTATTTTCCCCACTGGTACGTTTCTGTCCATGCTTTCCATGATGATGCCGGAATAGGATGCGAAGGAGAAGCTATTCCTAAAATGTATAAGATCATCGCTTCGTTGTAGCCTTTCCACGTGGCATTGATAAAACCCGATTCAGGTTTCCAACCCATGCTCATCACATCTTTTCCATTCATCGCCCAATCCCACTCCACCGACTGATATAGTGCATCGGCTATATCTCTGATTTTTTTCTCGGTCTCACTATCACCATCAAAATAAGTTTGGCATGAAAGAATGCCCATCATCAGCAAGCCCGTGTCGATGGTGGAAAGCTCCACATCGCGAAAGCGATCGCCTTTGCGCATATCAATAAAGTGATAGAAAAATCCTTTATAACCTGTTACACCTGATGGTGCATCTCCTTTCGGTGATTGTTGAAAAAACAGAAGCGTCTTCAGTACACGCTCAGCCGCTTGCTCACGTGTGATGTAGCCTCGCTCTACACCAATTAAATACGCAGTAAGGCCGAAGCCGGTAGAAGCAATACTCGAAAACGAAGGTGTTGGCCAGCGATCGGGCAAATTGCCGGTGGTTGAATCCGCCAGATCCCAAAAGAATCCAAACGTATCGCGCGAAAGCGAATCTAAAAACGGCTTTGAATCCGCCACCGGCTGCTGTGGTTTTTGGTTACACGAAAAGAAAAGGAGTAACCCCAGAACGAGAACGAAAACTTTCTTCATCAGCTAAATAACTTTATTGAGGTGAAGTTAGTAAGAAATCAAAGGATTACCAGAAGGCAAAGTGGTAATTGGGGATTTTAAGCGTTGAACTGGGGAGTCTACAATTTGTTTGTGCTGGCGGTTTGCATCAGGTGTGGCAACCGGATCGGTATTGCGCAAGTTCTTTGTCACGAGTTGCCCGATTTCATTGTATTCGTTTTGCGAAGTAAGTATTTCTTTTTGGCGGCCCCTCATACCTCGGGGCAGGCTGTTACAAGTCCTCGTGGCGTGTCCCGAGCGCATTTCAAAGAAGCTTAAATCTGTTTATTCAGCGTAACTCATGAGTTGCAAACTTATGAGAGCAATATAGACTAAGGGTAAGTAGGGCCTTTGCATTGGTGCGGGATGATTACAATCAAATCAGCGAATGAAGATAATTAGCCGAGTTTACTAGTCCTCTATTACGAAGAATATCCAGAACTTGATATTCATCAAGACTGGGGTTTGTTCTGTGGGCGACCATAGTCATAAACGCTTCTTTTGCCATTTTTGTATTCAAGTCGATTGTGTCAGTGATGAAGTCATCAGCATTTTTTGCATAGAGTCCAAACTTAGATAAGTACTCATTGTCAAAGTCCTTTAAATTATTGGTAACAATCAGATTTGCATCTGATTTAATTGCCGCTGCTAGTACATGACAATCTTTTTTATCACGAAGAGATAGTGTCGTAATAAGTTCTTCATAATTATTGACCATTGCATCGGGAAATGCAGCATTTATTCTTTCGATTTGTTTGTTTGCTTTTTCGATAGGTATTCCTTTTTCAATCATCACTTTGTGCAATTCATCAAATATGGTTTGACTCCACTTTGGTCGATACAACTCAAAATGAGCAAACCATAATAATAAATCTCGAATGTCAATGGGGTAAATGACACAGGTATCTAGAACACAAGTGAAACGAGTGCTATGAATCATACATATTAAAGTCCTCGTCTTGCTTCATCATTTCAACTAATAATTTTCTCTGTGAAGCTTTCATAACTTTTTTATATTTCTGTAAATCTTCAAATTTTACTCGTCTGTGTCTGCCAACGTTAGTAAAAGGTATGACGCCCTCCTCAAGAAGTTTGACTAAATGCGGCCTTGAACAACCAAGAAAATCTGCGGCTGATTGGGTTGTCATCTCCATCGCTAACGGAACAATTGAAATAGGTTTGCCTTGTGCAGTTACATGCAGAATTTTGGATAGGAGTCGAAGTGCTTGAATGGGTACCTTAATCCTCTCTTTGGTTTCTTCTATCTCAATCTCAGGATTCTGAGACGAGATTTGCTTAAGCACGGCATCTAAAGCATTGTATGACTCCAAAGCAACTTGTTGCTCCTCTTTTGAGGGCTTTTTGATTTCGTCAATTGAGTTCATAGTGGTTAAGTTTTGCTTAAAACTATTAGAATAAACGAAATAAACGAAAATTAGTTATGATTTAATCAATAAATATATTTATATAATAATCTGTATATCAATGTATTAAATTAATATAATATTCGAAATAAACGAAATTTATTTTTTATTGAATAAGAAGTTGAAGCCTAACATGTCACTTCTGTAAGTCGTTAAGTCATCCCGGCAGTCGCAGGCAATTCGTGCAATCCGAGTTTCATTAGGTTAAATTCAGCCAATTTATGAGCTAACAGTTTATCAGTCATATATCCGCCATATCCGACACCAAACAGTCAATTAACCGCGCAGTTCATAATAAGTACCTTTCTTTTCGCCTTTCTTTTGCAGAATATTTTTGGTGGTTAAATCATCCAGGTCCCGTAGGGCAGTCCTTTCAGAAGTATTAGAAATTTTTTGATAATCAGAGTTAGTGATACTTCCATTCGCAACCACATACAACACTGCTTTTACTTGCCTTTCGTTCAGCCCCATTTTTCTTAACTGCTCTTCTGTAAACCGATCTTTGAAAAGCGTTATCATCACTCCTCCAAATTCTTCCTTCATTTCCGGTTCGGGAAGTTCGGCCTCTCTGCACGCAGTTATAATTTTTAAAGTTCCGCGTCCCCACGCATCAATGTAACCACCCTTGAAACAGACATCTGCAATAATCGGATTTCGCGGTTTTGAGGGGTGATTTCCTCTTAAATCTGCAAAGGTGATTCCAGCAGGTAAAGTACCTTCATTCCAGATGCTCAATTTATTCTCATAGATTCTTATCTGGATCATGGCTCCCATGTAATTCCGGTGAACCAAAGCATTCAATAGCATTTCACGCAGAGCAGCTGCCGGATATTCGCCTTTTTCGATTCTCAATAATCCTTCAAAGCTTATGTTTTTAATCAGGAACTTATGCCCGAGTTGTTTAGGTACTTCCTGAAGAAGTTGTATCAAATTACCTTCTTCGGTTTCCTGAAATTTCAAATCATCGTCCGTCTTGCCAAATCTGCCGAGCTTTACGGTTAGGTTGGGATAGAACCTTCCAGGGTCTTTGCCGAATAAGATGAGCGCGGCACGTTTTAGTTTCCCGCCATCAGCTACACGTAATTTTTCCAATAAATCCATAAGAATTAATCCCTTCACATCGGGCATCCGGCCTGACTTTTCTGCAGCTTCTAAGAAAAGATCAATCGATTTTTGATCAATGTCATCAATGGTAGCGCGCGACTCAATGATTTCATCCCACGTCTGACCAGATTTTCTTAAAAGAAACTCTGTCAATGCAGTTCCTACCAATTCTGTATTTGTGCTTCCACTTCGCTGGTAATACCGACCTCTTAATGAAACCGCTACGGTGTAGGGTGGTGTTATTATCTCGATAAAGTATTTTCCGCCTTGGTTATGTAAATTTATTTCAGCAATTATTCCCAAATAGTTTTTAATCTTATTGGGAATATCATCCATCAACTTTTTATAGTCAGAAATTCCTATTACTTCACCTTTGTCGTTCTTGCCTATAAAAATTGTTCCACCTGTCGCATTTGCAAAACCGCACACCCATTTCAGGTGGTCATCATGCCATGAAGATTTGTATTCTACGTTTTGATTTTCAACCATTTCTCTTTACTAATAATATTTTTTATTCAAGCATGAATTTGTGGATTGATACCTGTAATTCTTTCAGTCCTTGTGTTTCCTTGTGAATACTGTTATGGTGTAAAGTAGTCGTTTATGATTTTCAAATATAAAGGTTTAAACAATAGTACAGGATTCACTAATTGAACCAAATCAAACTGATTAGGGCTTACTTATTCGAGGGCAAATTCGTGCACCTACTGCGGTTAGTCAACAGTTGCGATCGCTGACCTAAAAGATCAAAACCTTCATTTCCTACCCGCCACTTTTTATTTCGCACCCGCCCGGTTTTATCTTGCACCCGCCACTTTTCATTTCCCATACAGCACTCTTCACTTCCTATCCGTCATTTTTTATTAACCACCCTTCCCCATTTATTTCGTACCCGCCATCTTTCACTTATTGCCCACCATTTTACAGGTCTCACCAGCCAACCTTCACTACGCACCCACCCTCTTACATTTTCTACACGTCACTTTTTTTCTTCTGCCCGCAACTTCTCATTTCACAGCAGTCGTGTTTTATCGTTGATCCGTTAGGTAACATCCGACATCATCCGCTTTATACTTTACGTCCGACTTTTAAGATACACACCCCAACTTTAAAAATAGTTTCACCCATTTCTAAAAGAGCGGCCCTCAACGTGCCAAGTGCCGGCAGGTTGCATAAAGTAAGGCAAATAAAGTTTAAAAAATTCCCTTCGTTTCTCACAACCTCCACATGGGGCGCTTGCGTTGGCAAGAATAAACCACATTAATATATGTCCCACATCAAAAATGTAGAAGCCTTT
The DNA here is from genome assembly GCA_044228465.1 of Cyclobacteriaceae bacterium. Taxonomy (GTDB): domain Bacteria; phylum Bacteroidota; class Bacteroidia; order Cytophagales; family Cyclobacteriaceae; genus ELB16-189. The sequence continues at coordinate 13,415 of JBGAUU010000027.1, read as the reverse complement.
GAAAGACTCACGGTCTTCTGCGCAGGTTACGGTAGTAAGTACAATCCTGCTCAAGAAAAACTCCGCACCGAAAGCATGTTAAAACTATTGGAAGAAGGTAGGCTGGTGATGAACCGCTGCAGCTTAGCAAAAACTGATTTCAATAACCAAACAAATTTGCGTGCCCAGGCCTATGAAGGGCTAAGCAAGTGGGCGGTGCGCATCGTTGGCGAACTAAAGTCGAGTGAAGTTTTGTCACAAACAGAAGACGATGCGCAAACCATCGTGCGCAAGTTGCAAGGCTATCGTCCACAGAATCATTCAACCGAAGTGAATGCTTCAACAGAAACTACTACAACACCAAAAGTACGCAGAGCACGTGGGCTGGACTTTGCAACGATGGCGCAACACTTTGAAGAGTTGATATTATTAGTCGCATCCGAACCGGCTTATCAACCTGAAGCGGAAGAACTGTCTGTCGCCAGCCTCTCGCTTAAATTGAATGAATTGCGTGAAGCCAATACCCGGGTAATCAACGCAGCTACGATTTGGAGTGTAGCCAGAAGAGAAAGAGATACGACACTCTACGTAGGCGCTAATTGCTTGCGCGCCATTGGCAATGCCGCCCGACAAAAAGTAAAGGCTTTGTTTGGCACAGCGAGTGAGGAATATCGTGAGATAATCAAGATTCGCTTTCGCAAACCGAAAGAGATTCAATGAAGTTGTATGTTGGCCAATTAGAAGATTATCTAAGCACTACTTCGGATGATAAATCCGCTTGGCTTCCTGGTACACTTTCTCTTTGTTGAGTGTCATGGGTTTTGTCTTTTGTTCGACAAATAAATTCATTTGATCATTATAGTGTTCGCTACTCGGATTGTTGGAAGCACCGTAGCAATGAATGGTTTCGATTTCAGGGCCGGCTGCGGTAAACTTCACTAATTCAATATACGATTCCCCTTGGTTGCCACGCATGGTGCCATGCTGGTCGGGTACGGAGTGCATAGCCGCAATGACATCGGGCAAACCCGGTAATGAAACGCGTTTGTCTCCGCGCACTAATTTTTGATATTCGCCCAGTGTAATATTGGCACGTCCAAAATTATCGAGCATGTACTTCTTGGCGAACGCAATCAACTCTAAACATTTTTGTTTGGATAAGGTGCGGTAAGTAGCGCCTCCTGCTTGTTCATTCACCACTTGATAATAGATGATCGCAAAAATTGCTGCGCCTTTACTTTCAATCGTAGCTTTGCGATCCCACGAAATCAAATTTTTAATCACTTCCTGATGATCGGATAAATCATTTGGCGAAAGTTGAAACAGCGCATTAGCATCGGTTTGATATGCCAACTTTTGCGGTAACTGCAAATCGTATTTGATGCGCTTAAAATCTTCATAGCTCACCTGCGGATATTGCGCAATCAATTCCATGAATCGCTTGCTGCGATTGTTGTCATGTGTTTCATAGCCCATCGCTTTATCATTGTAGTTGCTAGCTAAAATATTATTCACCTCGGCAGTGGCATTGAAAGGCGAGTGATTGCTGTTGTACAAATAACCGGAAGCCGGATTCACCAATTGTGGGAGTTGATCAATTGAATAAAAATCATTCCACAAAGTTTGAGATGTATTACCGGGCACCGTTGCATTCCAATCGCACCCAGCTTTGCGCACTGGAATTTTTCCGTTGCTGATATAATAGATCGTATCATACTTATCTGCATAAATAATATTATAACCGGAGATGGCTCCCATGGACAAAGCTCGTTTGAACTCTGAAAAATTTTTCGCTTTGTTCATACGATACCATTGCTCGAGTGCGCGTATTTCCATCAACGCTCCGGTGCGAATGGCGAAGGTTCCTCTTTTCGTCACCAGTGTGGGGCCAAACTTACTATTCCAAATCTTTCGCTTCACGGTAATGTAAATCCCCATCACTTTTACTTTTAGCTTGATGGTGGTTTCTTCCAAGGTTTCCCAATGGTCATCCAACTTGTATTGGTTTTCGTTGGCCGGATTGATTTCCAATTGATAGACATCCAACTTATCCGGATTGTTGACGGTGTGTGCCCATCCTAAATTCTCATTGCATCCATGCAAAATGCTCGGTGCCCCAGGAAACAACGCACCTAAAATATTCCAACCCTCTTCACTCATCAGGTGTGCTTCATACCACGCCACAGGTCCTTCCAATGGTTGATGCGAGTTAATCGCCAGATATACATTGCCATCTTTTGTCTTCTTGGAATTGAAAGCATACCCATTCGAACCGCCCGGAGCAAAGCCGGTTGCTAATGGAACAGTGCCTCCTGTAATTTCGCGGAGTGCTTTATCCGCACCGCTGGAAATGGCCAACTGCAAAACAGAATACGTCAGCATGTCTTTCGGTGTCACCGGAAAAAGATTTTTCACCAACACTTCGTGTGGATGCGCATTCGCGTAAGCGTTGATGCCCGCAGCATAACTTTCCAAAATCAATTTATAATCAGGAGAAATATCTTTGTCGTAGCGCTCATCTACTATCTTGCGGCATTGTAGAAACTGCACGACAAAATCAACAGTGGCACCCGATTTACCGGAATAAACTCCGAGCATAGCCTTGCCAGCTAAAAATCCTTGCTGAATGGTTTTGAAATCATCTTCGGCATTGGCCCACGCCAAACCATACGCTACACCCGTATCGGTCTTCGCAGCAATGTGCGGCACGCCCCACTTATCGCGGATGATATCGATGGTAGCCGGATCGGGTAATTGGGCAACTACGAATGGGGCGTAAAGTGCTGCGATCAGAAAACAAATTTTTATGCGCATAGAACGATTTTTAACACTTCATAATCTGACTAATCACTCCGCATTTTTCTTAACCACAAACCAGGCAACTTCATAAGCGGTAAACAAAAAATAGTTTACAATAAAGAATGTGACGTTCGCATTGGCTGCTGCCGGATCGAGCCGTAGAAAAACGAATACATAAAATCCACTTAATATAATCTTCAACACGAGCGTCAACATAAAGTTACGCACAAAGTCGAGTGGTTGTCGTGGATTGGTACGGCTGAGAAACAAAAAGATGAGAGCCGTGCTCGCGGTCATGATCACTAAAGTAGCCTGAAGAAAACTGGGCGATGTTATGGCTCCTACTTTTATTAGAAAAAGTGTGACAGCCATCACCACCACTGCCATGCCTATCAATCCAATTAAAAAACGGGTTGTACTATTCATTCAACGAGCAATACAGTTTGTACATCATTCCAACAAAAGCAATCAATATCAATCCCAATAAAAATGCGGGAAAACGCAGATGAAAATGTTTATCAAGTTGATAACCTACCCACCCGGCTAAACCAAGTGTCGCCAGCAGTTGTATGCCAAGGCTGCTGTATTTTAAAAATTTGTTATCGGGTAGTTCAGGCATGACGATCAAAAAAAAACCGCAGGTGGTTTACCTACGGTTCTGGTACTTTCTATATTTTCATTTAGTTGAGTCTGGCCTCTTGCGCATGTTGGCGAACGCCATTTTCGCTCAACTTAATTTCCTTAATGGCGGCTCCCATTTTACAACTTCCATTAAATACAGCACCACTCTCCACCACCAGTTTTCCGGTACTGATGTCTCCATTAATGACTGCCGTAGACTTCAATACCAACATTTCGGAAATATCTACTTTGCCTTTCACTTCGCCTTCAATGTCGGCATTTTGTGCAGTGATATTGCCTTCCACGTGGCTGGAATTACCTAACGCCACTTTTGATTTTGATTTAATGTTGCCGATGATTCTACCCTCTATGCGGATGTTACCATAGGTTTCAATATTGCCTTCTAAAATGGTGCCTTTGCCAATAACATTGCTAGAGTTACTGATTTCATCTGCTGCTCGCTTTTGTTCTTTCGAAGTTAACATGGCATGTTGTTTAAAATGTTACAAATTCTTCCGGATTGAGTGAATTGCCATTGTGCCACAATTCAAAATGAAGATGCGGTCCGTCCGTCATTTCTCCACTATTGCCAACGATAGAGATAATATCTCCTGCGTTGACAAAATTACCAACTTTTTTCAATAATCCTGCATTGTGCTTATAGACCGAAATCAGGTTGCCCCTATGCTGCACGGCTATGACATAGCCCGCATCTTGTGTCCACGATGCTACAATCACCGTACCATCTGCTACAGCCTTCACCGGCTCATTGGTTTTGGCAACCACATCTACACCAAAGTGTGCTTTCTTGGCATCATATTTATCGCTGATAAATCCGTTGATGGGTGTAAAGAAAAAGAAGCCTTGTAAGTCGCGGTATTTGCGTTCGTTGAGTGACACCAGCGAATACTCTGTTTGCTCAAACTCCTTCCTGAATTGCGAGTCGGAGGGGGCCAACTCAAGCCCTCCGGTAGGCTTGACTGTTTCCGAATTTACGTTCAATAATTTGGCAGGATCAACAAATCCTGATGATGTATCGCCTCGTAAAATGCGTTGCAAGTTTTGAATGAACTGGTCTTTATGATCCACCTCTACCGAAAGTGAATCAACTTTGAGTGCAAGGGTATAGAGTTTCTTGTTTTGCTCGGTTTGCTCATACTTAGGATCAAACCATTTTGCCAGCAACGTTTTTGAAAGAAAAAGGCTTCCCACAAAGATGAATAAGAAGATAGCTGCCGCAACTACCAATAACTTGGCATAGGTAAAACCAATGGAGGTTTTTTCTGCCAGGTTATCTTCATTGCGTATCACCAGCTGATATTTGTTGGTGAGGCGTTCAGAAAGGGTTTTCTTCGGTTTCAAAAAAGTAAAATTTGCGGTAAAATTAGCCAATACTTCCAAATCATTGCAATAAGTTTGGATGGTATTGCCAAAACAGTGGATGAACCACCATGGATTGGGTTAAGCAGCTCACTGCTTATTTATTGAATGTTGTTTTTTACTTTTACAGGTGAGTGTTCCATTTTCCTCAATTATACTAAGTTAGAATTGTTTCCCGTTATAGTCCGTTAATGACCGTTTTGCCATCTACCCGTTTGAAATTATTGATCCACATGCCCGGCTTTTACAAAGCAACAATGTGCATGGCGGTCATGGTTTTAATTGCGGGCTGCTCGGCAGAACAAAAAACCATTACCAGCAAAGTATTTCATGATGTAACCGCCCACTACAACGGCTACTATTACGCACGCGAAAAAGCAATGGAAGTTGAAAAACTGATTGCCAAAACTTTGGATGACGACCCTACTGAAATTCTACGGCTTTTTGCCGGATTGGATACTACGAATGCGAAGACCTATGTAAAAGATACGGAGGAAATCATCAAGATGGCCTCCATATCCATTCAACGTCACCCCAATAGCAAATGGGTAGACGATAACTATATTATGGTGGGGCTCGCTCGCTTGTATGCATGCGATTTTCAAAACGCTATTCTCACTTTCAAATTTGTAAATACCAAAAGTCCTTCGCCCGATACTCGACACACCGCATTGTTACATTTGCTGCGCACCTTTACCGAGCAAGGCGACTACGATCGAGCGGATGAAGTATTTCGCTTTTTAGAAAAAGAAAAGTTGAGCAAGGAAAACGCCAAAAAACTATATCTGGAAAAAGCGTATCTCTACCAACTGCGCCATGATTACAATAATATGGTGCACAACCTTTCCATGGCCGATTCATTATTGGTGCGCAAAGACCGAAAGGGTCGGATTTATTTCATCATCGGGCAGGTGTATCAAAAGCTGGGGTTCAATGCAGAAGCGTATAATTTTTACCGTAAGTGCCTCACTACAAATCCGGAATATGAAATTGATTTTTATGCCCGATTGAACATGGCTCAAGTCGCCAATATTCAAGACAAGCGCGATTCAAAATTGGTGCGCAAGCAGTTTGAAAAATTATTGGCCGATGCCAAAAATCAGGAATTCAAAGACAAAATTTATTTTGAATATGGGGAATTTGAACGCAAGCAAGGTTTTGTGCCGGAAGCCATTTTAAAATATAAACTAGCTGCACATGCCGGCACCAGCAAGCGCATTCAAGGGCAGTCATTCCTGCGAATAGGCCAACTCAACTTTGATTCGCTGAAAAAATATTCACAGGCAAAACTGTATTACGATAGCGCCATCATGACGCTGCCAAAAGAGTTTGAAAACTACAACGCCATCAAAAAACGCCAAGAGGTGCTCGGGCAATTCGTTACCTACACCGAAACAATTTCTCTCAACGACAGTTTGCTGCGACTGGCCGCGATGGACACTGCGCAGTTGCGCAAACAGCTTGACTCTGCTTTTGCTGCGCGCGATAAAAAAATTGCCTCTGCAAAAAAGAGAAAGAAGAAAAGCGACTCTAATGCGGGTTCATCCGGCAACCAAAATTCGGCCTTCAACAACAACGAATCTACCTCTACCAGCGATTGGTATTTTGGCAACAGTGCATTGGTAGCAGCCGGTCAAACCGAGTTTCAGCGCATTTGGGGAAACATCCCTTTAGAGGACAACTGGAGACGATCGAATAAATCGAATGTGATAAGCGACCGACCGATTATAGAAGCAAAACCCGTTGAAGTTGCCTCCAAGCCCACGGTGGTAGCAGAAACCACGCCAACTGCTAAGGTGGACGAAGCAGGCAAGGTTTTAAAATCGTTGCCATACACTGAAAAACAAAAGGCTGAATTATTGGCCAAAATAGAAGATGCCTATTTTAAGTTGGGCGACTTATACTACTTTAACTTAGGCGAGCGCATCAATGCGGCCGAATCGTATCAAAAATTACTCGATCGTTTTCCGGAGTCAGAGCTTGAGCCGGAATCACTTTATAAACTGTATCTCATCTATCAGGAAACTGATCCGGTGAAAGCAGCCTTGTATGCGGATCGATTAAAGAATGAACACCCGAATTCAACCTTTGCCAAAATACTTATCAATCCAAATTACTTAAAGGAGACCAGCGTAGCTGCTGAAAAACAAAAGTTGATATACAAAGAAGCATATGCCCTGTTTCAGAAAAACAACTTGCGGGCGGCACAAGAAAAAGTAGAACAAGCCGTACAAGTAGGTGAAACCAATTTCACGCCTCAACTGGAATTGCTAAAAGTTTTGATCACAGGTCGAACAGAGGATGTGGCCAAATACCAATATGAATTGGAGAGTTTTATTAAGAAATACCCCAGCGAACCGATAAAAGCTTACGCAGAAGAATTACTCGCCTCCTCAAAAGCATTGTTAGACAAATTGGAACGCGCCAAAGGCATTCAATACAGCACAACCACCACGGGCTCACATTATTTTGTGGTGGTTTACAAAACCAGCGACCGCATTACCAACGCGGTGGCCGATGCACTGGATAAATTCAACGCCAGTCAATGGAATAATTTGAAGCTGACTACCAGCAATCTGGCATTAACAGATGATAAAACGCTTACCATGACCGTGGAATTTACCGATCGCGAAAGCGCCCTGAGTTATTTTGACAAATTTCTCGCTCAACTGGCCAACGCAAAGCCGTTTTCCAATTATAAATTCTATAATTTTGTAATTACCAAAGATAATTTCCAAACTTTTTACAGAACCAAAGCGCTGGATGAGTACCTCACCTTCTTCGATCGGAACTATCAAAAGCAAAGTCAGTAAATTCCTTCGGGTAAAAAAGACCTGGATACCCAAGGCCATTAAGTACATCTGGATATTTTTCCTGTGCTTTATGCTCGGCTTGCCTCTTTACATTTTGAGTGTAAAAGTAGACTTGTTCGGATTGTTCGGGGGCATGCCTAGCCTGACAGAAATTGAAAATCCCGATAACGATTTATCGTCTGAGATTCTTTCGGCTGATGGCGTTTCGTTGGGAAGATACTTTCGGTACAACCGCAGTCAGGTGCATTACAACCAGTTGTCGCCAGACTTGGTGAACACATTATTAATTTCTGAAGATCATCGTTTCTATGAGCACTCCGGTTTAGATCTTCCGGCATTCTTTCGGGTTATCAAAGGTTTGGTCACATTCAACCCAGCCGGTGGTGGCAGTACAATCACACAACAATTGGCTAAAAATTTATATACCATCAATCCCGAAAAAAGCTTGGATGGAACACTGGCAAAACTTGGAAAATATCCGCGCAGAATTATTCAAAAAACAAAAGAATGGATTATTGCAGTCAATCTGGAAGAGAATTTTACCAAGGAGGAAATTATTGCGATGTATTTAAACACTTGCGATTTCAGCAGCAATAGTTTCGGAATTAAAGTAGCTGCCGAAACTTACTTTAATAAAAGCCCAGATAGTCTCAATCTTCAAGAATCGGCCATCTTAGTAGGAATGTTGCAAGCGCCTTCATTTTACAACCCGAAGCGAAATCCCAATAACGCAACAAAAAAACGTAACGAAGTTTTATACAAAGTATACAAGAAAGGCTACAAGATTAAAACGAAAGCTCAGTTCGATTCAATCAAATCACTGCCGATTGACTTGAACTACAACGTTCAAAATCAAAACGAAGGACTGGCTACATACTTCCGCACGATATTACAAAATTATCTGACCAAGTATTGCAACGACAAAGGTATTGATCTCTACAACTCAGGTTTAAAAATTTATACTACCATCGACAGCCGCTTGCAAAAATATGCGGAAGAGGCTGTGAATGAACACATGAAAGATTTGCAAGCAAAGTTTTTTAGCGAATGGAAAAGAAGAAACCGCAACCCGTGGGTTGATGAAAATGGAGCAGAGATCAAAGACTTTCTTCAAAAACGCATCAAGCAAAGTGATGCCTACAAAATGTATGTAGAGAAGTATGGCGAAAATTCTGACTCATTAAAAATCATGCTCAAGCTGAAAAAGCCAATGACGATTTTCACTTGGGATGGAGAGCGTGATACCACCTTCAGCAGTTTCGATTCACTCAATTATTACAAACGTTTTTTACAAACCGGATTAATGTCCATGGATCCTAACACCGGTCACATCAAAGCATGGGTAGGTGGTTTCAATCACAAGTATTTCAAGTTCGATCACGTGCGTCAGGGCAAGCGCCAGCCGGGATCTACCTTCAAAGCATTTATCTATGGCCTGGCGATTGAAAGTAATTATTCTCCTTGCCACGTGATGACAGATATTTCACCTCAATTTTCCATTCCGGGTCAACCCGATTGGTACCCGATGAACTCCAATGGCACACGAGGTTCCGGCAAGAAAATGACCATCCGTCAGGCAATGGCACAATCGGTAAATGCAATCTCCGCACAACTCATGAAAGACCTCGGTGAAGAGAATGTAGTAGAGTTTGCACATCGCATGGGTGTTGAAAGTCATTTAGATGCGGTGCCATCACTATGTCTTGGCACAAGCGATGTTTCATTATTTGAAATGGTAGGCGCATATAGCACTTTCGTGAATGGAGGTATCAACACACAACCGTTTTTCATCTCACGCATTGAAGACAAGAATGGCAATGTAATCGAAAACTTCGTTCCCAAAACCAAGCAAGCCATCGATGAACAAACAGCCTATCGCATGATCTATATGTTGAAAGGTGGTGTGGAAGAAGTAGGAGGTTCATCACGCGGTTTAAGTCCGGCCATCCTTCAAGACAATGAAGTGGGCGGAAAAACCGGAACCACCAACGATGCATCAGACGGTTGGTACATGGGCGTAACGCACAACTTAGTAACAGGTGTGTGGGTAGGTGGAGACGAGCGCGCCATTCACTTCCCTTCGTGGGATTTTGGACAAGGTAGCCGTACTGCCCGACCTATTTGGGATAAGTATATGGTGAAGACGTACTCCGATCCTAAAACAGGTGTTGCGAAAGGATATTTCAAGCGTCCTTCCAATGGTGTTGATGTTTCGTTTGACTGCGGTAAGTTCACCCAAGTATCGGATTCTGTCAAAGTGAAAGACGAGGACGAGTGGGACATTAAAAATTAGGAGTTAAACTGCGAGTCGCACGTTTGCACCAAACACATGCTGAAAGATCAAGTTGCTTCGCTGCCCGATTCCCCCGGTGTTTATCGGTATTACAACAAAGAAGACGTATTGATCTATGTTGGCAAAGCCAAAAGTCTGAAGAAGCGAGTGAGCAGCTACTTCAACAAGCAATCGCAATACAATCGTAAAACCGAAAAGCTAGTCTCTGAAATCCACCGATTGGAGTTTACGTTGGCCAACACCGAATTTGATGCGTTGCTGCTCGAGAACAATCTGATCAAACAGAATCAGCCGAAGTACAACATCTTACTGAAGGATGACAAAACGTTTCCCTATCTCTGCATTTTAAAAGAACGCTTTCCGCGGATTATCTCCACCCGAAAATACATTCCGAAGCAAGGTGAATATTTTGGTCCCTACTCCAGCGTAGGCTCGATGAATAGTGTGTTGGAGTTGGTGAGACAATTGTACTCGATACGAACATGTTCCTTGTTGCTTTCCGCTGAAAATATTGAAGAGAAAAAATTCAAAGTGTGTCTGGAATACCACATCGGCAATTGCAAAGGCCCATGCGAAGGCAAACAAGAAGAACAAGCCTACTTGGAAGAAATCGCGCAAGCGCGCCACGTGTTGAAAGGCAACCTCAGTATTGTGGAAGATTATTTTGCTGATCAGATGAAACAAGCGGCTGAGAAGCTTGAGTTTGAAAAAGCAGCTTTTTATAAATTCAAGTTAGAGAAACTCGAAAATTTCCAGAGCAAATCGTTGGTGGTGAATCGCAAACTCACCGATATTGATGTGGTGACAATTGCCAGCAGCGAAACTTTTGCCTACATCAACTACTTGCAAATCAAAGAAGGCTCGATCATTTTTTCTAAAAATCTGGAGATCAAGAAAAAACTCGATGAATCGGATGACGAGATATTGAGTATGGCGGTAGAAGACTTGCGCACTGAATATCATAGCAACAACCCGGAGGTCTATACGAATGTGGCTTTGAGTGTGAAGTCGGAAGCATTTGAGAATGTAGTACCGATCATTGGCGACAAAAAGAAACTGGTCGATCTCTCCTTGAAAAACGCGTTGTACCTGAAGCGAGAACGAGAGATCAATCAGGAAGAGCGTAAGACAAAGAAGAACGAAGTACTCCACATCTTACAAGAAAACCTGCGACTGATTCAATATCCAAAAATTATTGAGTGTTTTGATAACTCCAACTTTCAAGGCACCAATCCGGTTGCTTCGATGGTGCGTTTTGTGGATGGCAAACCGGACAAAAAAGGGTATCGTCACTTCAATATCAAAACGGTTGTTGGTCCCAACGACTTTGCTTCGATGAAAGAGATTGTAGGCAGGCGCTACAAGCGGATCATGGAAGAACAAGGTGAATATCCGCAGTTGATTATTGTAGACGGTGGCAAAGGCCAATTGAGCAGTGCGTGTGAAGCATTACAGGAGTTGGGCTTGTATGGAAAAATTCCGATTGTGGGTATCGCCAAGCGGTTGGAAGAAATTTATTATCCGGAAGATCCACTCCCGCTTTTGATCAGCAAAAAATCGCCCGGCTTGATGTTGATTCAACGCATCCGCGATGAAGCACACCGATTTGGAATTACTTTCCACCGACTGAAGCGCAGCAACTCTACTTTTGTTACGGAGCTGGAAAATATTCCGGGCATCGGTAAAAAGACAGCCGATAAATTACTGGCACATTTTAAGTCGTTTAAAAAAATCAAAGAAGCTTCTTTCGAAGAGTTGAAAAAAGTGGTGGGCGATTCAGCCGCATTGAAAATCCGAGAGCATGTGGAAGTAGGAAATTCTGAAGCAAAGGAATAAAATTGCATTCACTTTCTCTTCCAATATCTCCCAACCGCTCTCATTCCCCTCACCTCGGTCTGTGTCCTCTCAGACCGAAATACTTTTTATCCGTGCCCTCAAATAGGAAGTTTTAATCCATCAATTATGCCGGGCTTGGGGCTTGTGCTCAATTCTATTTTCAAATAATAAAAGGAGCGAATTATTTTGCAGATAACAATGAAGTCGACTTCGATCTTTTCTTAACTTTTCCCAAAAATCCTAAAACTACTAACGAATTAAGGATAAAGACTATTCCAGGAACAATCCAATAAACAAGGCTTAACATTTCAGGTTTTTGACTAAAAACCCAACCATTCACGGCTACCAATACCGCAGCTAGTACATTTTTAGAGTTTTCATTCTTGAATTTTTGCAAATAGAAAAATGAAGATATAAGCAAGAACAGCCCAATTAGTATCCACTGTAACATAAATCCTAGATAGTTTGTGTAGTAATATAACAATGAGCCTGATATTGGATAGTATTGCGGATCTTTTATCATTTCATCAACATAGTTATCTGATATTCCGTTAGCATTTGCTAAATCTCTTATCTCATTTATATCCATTTCAAATTCCCAACCGGGATATTCTTCTATGTTTTTTTGAGCTTTGTCTTTCCTACTTGCTATTCTTTGAGCAGTTTTCTTGAATAACGGGTGAAGCAAGGCTTTACGAAAAATTTCAGATGAAGTGTAAAGCCTCAAAATCTCATAATCAAGCTGTTGGTTTATTAATGAATCAATCTTTTCTTGGTAGTCTTTAGAGTTTGAATCACTAAATAATAGTGAGATACCTGGGAATTCAGAAGTAAGTGGTACTTGATTTATCAGCACTGTTGTCTTATAGTTAAAAGTGCCAATCAAATTTTTCTCCGATATTCCATAAGGCGTTGTAATATTTTGGTATGTTACACCAGTAATAAACGCATCTTGCCCGCGACCAAATGAAATGGTATGTCGACTTGACTTGAGTCTAATTTCCTTATTTGACTGAAGAACTATTCCTTTATTTAACTTAACTTCTTGTATGAATGCTTGTGGATCTCCTTCTGTATAGTAACATATGAAATTATCCTTTGAGCTAGCATCTCTCTCAATATTAACTAAGGTGTTATCAGAAGCCGAAAAAACTATCTGGATATTGAATTTGTTAGTCTCATCAAAATAAAATTCCTTTCGGAATTTTTCATGAATTCTCTTCTTCAGAGACTCATTGTACTTACCTATAAAGTATTTTGAGGTTGAGACTACTTCTTCACATGTGCCTTTTAAAATCTTACTATTCTTAAAACTTTGGTGTTCTGACACTTGGGTACAAGAAATCATTAGAGAATACACAAAAAGAAATATCCATTTTAGGTGTAATTTTCTACTCATTTTATAGTATGATAGGGTAACGTAAAGCTATTGAATTTAGCATTAATATCACCCTTAGCCAATAAACCCTAACTTCTTTTGCAATTCAATACACCCGTCCTACAACTCATGTCATTTGACTTGGCGGGTAGGCATCTAAGCCTCACTTTTGCCGTATGGTAGTTCAAATATCTATTCGTATGAAGGCTTACTTACTCTCGCTTGCCCTAATTGCATCGTCCACCGTGTGGGGACAGATCGGCATTTACTCTTCCAATTCTTCATTTAACGGTAAAACCGTCTACAAGCATTCCAC
>JBGAUU010000026.1:0-45824 GCA_044228465.1 Cyclobacteriaceae bacterium | reverse complement strand
TCTCGGTTAAATACTTTGTTGGGATTTTGAGCCAGGAAAAACAACAACTCAAATTCTTTTTTAGGAAGGCTCACTTCGCGGCCATTGACTTTCACTGTGTAGCTAGTTCTGTCTACTATCAAGTCACCAATTTTAATTTGGCTGGAGGAAGTTTTCTTTTTCGAATCTCTGCGAAAGATGGCACTGATGCGGCTCATCAACGCCCGTGGTTTGATGGGCTTCAGAATGTAATCATCGGCTCCTCCATCGAAAGCGGCTATTTCAGAATACTCTTCGGCACGTGCCGTCAGAAAAACAATGAAGGTATTGACCAACTCAGGCATGGCTCTGATTTGGCGACACGCCTCCACACCATCCATCTTCGGCATCATGATATCCAATAATACCAAGTCGGGATGGAATTTACGTGCGATATCTACCGCTTCCTGTCCTTCGCTGGCGGTGCGCACATCGTAGCCCTGTTTCTCAAGATTATATTTGAGCAGCTCTAAGATGGGCTCTTCGTCATCTACTACTAACACTTTTTGAGACGGCTTATTAGCCATATGGGAGTCGATTAATTTTGGTTTAAAAGTAGAGGTAAATTACCCTATTTAAAAACCATTGTTACCAACTTAACAATTACTTAATGGTTTGTCAACATTAGAGGAATGGATGCTTCTCACTCAGATAAATGATATAGCTGCGCAAGTTGCCGTTAAACTTCTCATTCAACTCTTTTTCAAATGTGTCTAACTTCGCACGGTAAAGCCGATACGACATAAAGAAAGTATTGTTGGGCAGTTTCCGATTTGCCGATGACGGCTTGCGAGGCCGAAACAATTTCAGTGTGTCAATCGAGTCCACAATTTGAGAGATCATTTTCTGTTTCTTTTCCTTCTTTATTTCAACAGGGTCCTGCTTCATACTTGCATAGAGACTGTCCAACGCTCGCGTGCCACGTAAAATATGCTTGGAATACTTTCGATAATCCTGATCGCTGTGCAAATAATCATCGTATTCCTTCGAGTGTAAACCATAGCGATGCTTCAGAAAATGATACGCAGCTGTATCGCCAATAAAATCGGCCAGGTTTTCATTGAAGTCTACATTGTCTTTTACAAAGATGGTGGCATGCACCATTTCGTGAATGATCAAGCCGGCCAAATCGCCTTCGCTTCGCTGAAGCATTCCCGAAAGGATCGGATCATTAAACCAGCCAAGTGTAGACCAACCACCCGGGTTTCGCACACTGACATCGTAACCTTCGTCTTCCAATTCTTTGCGCAGTTGCAGCGCCTTGTCTTTGTCAAAAAATCCCTTGTAGGGCACCGAACCAACAATCGGAAAGTGCCATTCCTTGGGTTTTAGCTCAAAAGGCTCACACGCCTGCACCACCCACATTATTTCTTGATTTTTTTGGTCGTAAAGGGTTTTGTAATTCTCTGTGTCTTTCAGACCCAGAGAATCGATGGCAAACCTGCGCACTTCTTCAATCAACCGAAGCTTTGCTTTCAACGAATCGGGGAAGGCAGGATCCTGTAGAAACTCGGAGGTAGGCTTTGCCTTAATAATAATCTCCAACTGCCCTATCCCCTGACGTACGCCATAACTGATGAGTGGCCAATAAATCGCTACCGAAACTATTATAATGATGAAAACCGCCCAACCTATTTTCCTTTTCATGAAGACGCAAGATAACTCCGATTACAGAACAAAATCGGCAAATCTTTATTGCTTTGATTTGTTTTTTAGCAAATACTAATTAATTTAGCATTTAAATAACAGCAACTAATGCCGAATTTTGATGGTAATTTGGCTCGAATTGCAAACTGAAAGCGTAAAAAAAAGAATAATCATATGAGCGAAGTAAAAGAGAAGTTAAAAGCACTACAGCTAACGATCGACAAACTAGAAAAAACCTACGGCAAGGGCACCGTAATGAAGTTGAACGACCAGAAGGTAATGGATGTACCTGCGGTTTCAACCGGATCTTTGGGACTTGACATTGCATTGGGAATTGGTGGCTTACCAAGAGGTCGGGTGATTGAGATTTATGGACCCGAATCGTCCGGTAAAACCACCCTGACTATGCACGCTATTGCTGAAGCACAGAAAAAAGGTGGATTGGCCGCATTTATCGATGCCGAGCACGCCTTTGACAAGACGTATGCCGAAAAACTAGGCATCGATACTGAAAACCTTTTGATATCTCAGCCGGATAATGGAGAACAAGCATTGGAAATTGCCGAGCACTTAATTCGCTCCGGTGCGATTGATATTATTGTTATTGACTCCGTAGCTGCCTTGGTGCCAAAAGCCGAATTGGAAGGCGAAATGGGCGAAAGTAAAATGGGTCTTCAGGCTCGTCTGATGTCTCAGGCGTTGAGAAAACTAACTGGCACAATCAGCAAAACCGGATGTGCGTGTATTTTCATTAACCAATTGCGTGAGAAAATTGGGGTGATGTTTGGAAACCCGGAGACAACCACGGGTGGAAATGCCCTTAAATTCTATGCTTCGGTTCGTTTGGATATCCGCAGAATTGGTCAGATTAAAGAAGATGCCGATAACATTACGGGTAACCGGGTAAAGGTGAAAGTGGTGAAAAACAAAGTGGCTCCTCCATTTAAAGTAGTGGAGTTTGACATTATGTATGGAAAAGGTATTTCGAAATCTGGCGAGGTGATTGACTTAGGTGTAGAATTGAATGTGATTCAAAAGTCGGGTTCATGGTTCTCCTACGGAGGAAATAAATTAGGTCAGGGCCGCGATTCAGTGAAGCAACTCATTGAGGATAATCCGGAATTGATGGATGAACTGGAAAAGAAAATCAAAGAAAAAATTGCGAGTGGCGAAGAGTTGAAGAAAGAGGTGGAATAAGCCAACTGCAAATCAAAAAAGAAGGAGCCGGAAAACCCGAGCTCCTTTTTTTATTTCTATTAGTGATTATTTCAAAACGCCTTCCCAATAATCCATGCCTGCGAACTCATTTTTCAAGTGCTTTGGCTTTTCAAAAATGCCAAAAACAGAAGAACCGGAACCACTCATACTGGCATAAATCGCACCTTGGCGATAAAGCTGCGCTTTAATTTCTCCGATTACAGGTTGTGCCTTGAACACAGAATCCTCAAAATCATTTTTCAAATACGTTTTCCATTGTGCAATGGGTAAACGAAGCACATCTTCTGTTGGCATTTCGACTGACTTTGGAATTACATTGGCATACGCTTGCTGTGTGGAAACATGCACGGGTGGCTTCACCAAAACCAAAAAATAGTCTTTGAGCGAAACCGAAGTTTCACTTAAAATTTCACCTTTTCCACTACCTATCATAGGCCGATCGTACAAAAAGAAAGAACAGTCACTTCCCAGTTGCGAGGCATACTTCAGAAGTTGATCAATGGAGAGGTTTAACTGAAAAATTTCGTTGAGCAATTGCAACGTCTTTGCACCATCTGAAGAACCACCGCCCAGCCCCGCACCCATGGGAATGATTTTATGCAAGTGAATCTCTACTTCCGGTAGGCGGAAATCTTGCTTCAAAAGCTGATAAGCTCGCAAACACAAATTACTCTTTTCGTCTCCGGGTATAGCAATACCCGAAGTCGAAAAAGAGGTTTGATCTGCAGGAATCACCTCCAGAATATCACACCAAGGCACGGGATAAAAACAGGTTTCCAGATTGTGATACCCATCTTCCCGTTTAGAAATGATCGATAGCCCCAGATTGATTTTACAAACCGGAAAGGCGATCATACATGCATCATTTTAGAAATGTGTCGATTACTTCGAAAGTTTCGCAACCAAATCATCCGTAATGCCCGATGAAGAGAATCCACCATCGTGCATCAGATTTTGCATGGTCACCATACGCGTGAAATCGGAGAACATAACTGTAATATAATTCGCGCAATCTTCAGCGGAAGCATTTCCCAATGGCGACATCATTTGAGCGAAATCAAAAAACACATCGAATCCTGAAATTCCGGCTCCGGCCGTAGTTTTAGTAGGCGATTGTGAAATGGTGTTTACGCGCACTTTCTTTTTAGTACCATAGCGCTGGCCATAGCTGCGGGCAATCGATTCTAACATTGCCTTGGCTTGTGCCATATCCGTATAATCCGGGTATGCGCGCTGTGCAGCTATGTAACTAAGCGCAATCACTGAAGCCCATTCATTTAAGGCATCGAGTTTTTCAGAAGTCTGCAATACTTTATGAAATGATAAGGCGGATATATCAAGGGTTTTCAGGTACCACTCATAATTCATATCTCCATACTCCTTTCCTTTACGGATATTTGGGCTCATACCGATGGAGTGAAGTACAAAATCAAGTTTACCACCCAAAACTTCCATGGATTTGGTAAAAAGATTATTCAAGTCCTGTTCAGAAGTAGCGTCTGCCGGTATAACTTCGGCATTACAGGTTTTTGCCAATTCATTGATTTTACCCATGCGCATGGCTATTGGGGCGTTGGTAAGTGTAAAGCTTCCCCCCTCTTCCTTCACTCGCAGTGCTGTTTTCCATGCAATGGAGTTCTCATCTAAAGCGCCAAAAATGATTCCGCGTTTTCCTTTCAGTAAGTTATTTGCCATGATTTTAAGGGTTTATAAACAACTGCAAGTATACAAAATCCAGCCTTTATGGATAAACCGATCCGTGCGGATGGGCATTTGTACTATCGGGTGCATGTAATTTTTCCGTAAGATTTAAGGCAAATTAAAAGAATAAGTTACCTTTGACAGACCAAAATCTTTCCCAAAACCTATTTCTTATGGAGCATGAATTTGTTTTAAAGTGGGATAGCTATATGAATATAGCCACCATATCCTGCATTGTATTGGGTGCCCTTATCTTTTTGTACTATGAGTTTAAAGTCCTGCAAATAAAGGACTATAAAGAAAAGTACGACTACGTGAATTTGCACGAGATCAGGTACTTCTGGTATGCGGTTTTGGCACTCATTTTTGCTGCAGGTTTTTACGCTAACTCACTTTATACTGAAAAAATCATTCACAGCGGCATGCTCTGGTTTTGGGTGCGTGTGTTTATTACTGTTTCTTTTGTAGTGATTTTCTACTTTGTGTTTTATAGCATGGTGCGGATTTACTACCCTAAATCAGTAGAAAAACGGTTGGTGAAACTTCGTAATACGCCTCGTATATCCCCGGAGGGAAACACCATGCGTAAACTAACTGAATCGGAAGAAGACGCGCATCTGGATGCGGATCAAATTGCCGAACAGGCAAATGTGCATTCTGTAGATTACGATGTGTGGTTGGATGAAAAAACCGGTTACAAGAAAATTGAAAAATACGATAGCTACCTGCATGCTGAGTTGTGTAGTGAGTGTGGCTATTACACACTTAAGCTGGATAAAGAAGAAATTGAAGTCAAGCCGACAGCCGAAGAAACGGGGCTTCTATTAAAGCACTACAAGTGTACGTATTGCAAGCATCGCGAAGCCAAAGAAGTGAAGCTGGCGAAGCTTTCTACCAACATCTAAAATCTACAAGCTTCTTTTTGAGCAATAAAGCCCCTCTTTCAGGGGCTTTATTATTATGTTTGAGTGAGATTAAATCAATCGATTTTGAAAAATAGTGAGAATGGAGCTATCGGAATTTTTGATAGCGGTATTGGTGGCTTAACTGTAGCAAAAGCTATTCATGAATACTTTCCTCAGGAGAGCATTGTGTATTTTGGAGATACTGCTCATCTACCATATGGCGATAAATCAGAAGCAGCCATTCAGGCTTACTCCATCCGCATAGCCGATTTATTATTACAAATGGGATGCAAAGTGATTGTTATTGCCTGCAACTCGGCAAGTTCTGCATCTTATGAATTACTCAAGGAATATGTCAATAAACAGGCACATGTTATCAATGTAATTGATCCCATGGTTCAATTTGTATCTCATTCGCTAGCAGACAAAAGAATTGGGTTGATTGGCACGAAGCGAACGGTGCAGTCAGGAATCTATCAAAAAAAATTAGCAGCAATAAGCCCGTCTGCAACCATCCATTCATTGGCAACTCCATTATTAGCACCGATGATTGAGGAAGGATTTTATAATAGTCAGATTAGTCATGAAATTGTGTGGAACTATCTGTCTGACCCGGTTCTTCAAGATATAGATGCCTTGATTTTAGCTTGTACGCATTATCCCCTTATTCGAAATGAAATCAACGAATTTTATAGAGGTAAAGTAAATATTCTGGATTCGACTCAAATCATCGTTGAGTCACTAAAAGAATATTTAATCGGCCATGAACTACTTAATTCTTCAAAAAATCCAGAGCTTCAATTTCTGGTTTCCGACTATACGGAGTCTTTCGAAGCATCTACTCAAATTTTCTTCCATCAGAAAGTGAGCCTAAAGTGGCATCCTTTATGGAATTGAAAGAAGCATTCAAAATCAGCGATGTAGGTTTTATCCAAATATTGTTTATTTTCGGAACGTAAAAAGCATGAAATTTATAAGTGTTATTCACCTTATTAGAAAGTAATACACCGTGCGAAAGTTTCTCCCCATTCTAGTAGCCAGTTGCTTAATCTTTATGTCTGCTCAATCGCAGACTCCTCAAGATAGTTTAATCAACCAACTCAAAAAAGCGAATGCTGACTCAACAAAATTGAAAATCTTATTTGAGTTAATCTCCGAATATCAATTTATTGACATTAGCAAAAGTTTGCTTTATGCAGAACAAGCCATCGAAATTGCGGAATTAAACAAAGAATCTACTCCTAGTAAGGGAAATGCTTATACCAATTACGCATCAATTAAAGGAATTCAAGGCGATTTTGCTTCCGCTATCAAATACAACAACTTAGCGCTCAATATCTATTATCAACTAAAAGACAGTACAGGAATAGCAACAGCATATAATAATCTTGGTACAAATTATTCTTCGCTAGGAAAGTTTGATGAAGCTTATTTCTATCATACACAGAGTTACCGAATTGCACTAACCTCTTCCAAACACAAATTACAACAAGCCATTTCCCTTCATAATATTGGTGTAGTATTTAAGGATTTAGGACAATACGATCGGGCGGTAGATTATCTGAATCTCTCTTTAAAAATCAGCAAGGAAATAAAGGATCTAGAAGGCGAACCATATCACTTCAGTGAAATCGGTGACGTATACATACGCAAAAAAATGTATGATTCCGCACTGATAGCATTACGGCTTTCTCTGAAATACGCTCGCGAAAGAAAGTTAAGGATTAATGAGCTCGAGCCAAGTATTGTTCTAAACATTGCCAAAACCTATCGACTGTTAAACAACAATGCACCCGCTCTTAGTTATTACGACACAGCCTTTGTCTCATTCAAAAAAAATGACAATCAATATGGGCTCGCTCAGATTGATTTGGGACGAGGTTTGGTGTTTATGAATGAAGGCAAATTTGGAGATGCACAAAAATTGATAGAGCGAAGTGCCGAAATCGCTCATCGATTGAATGCGTGGACACTGGAAATTGAGTGCTATGAAAATTTATCAAAGCTTTTAGAAGAAAGCGGTGATTTTAAAAAAGCCCTCAGTTACAATAGGCAACATCAACAATTAAAAGATAGCCTCTTTAGCCAAGGAATGCAGGCGAAGCTACTACAAGATCAGGTGCGTTTTGAAACTGCCTCTAAAGAAGAACAAATAAAAGCGCTCACTAAAATGGAACAACTTCGCAAAAGCGAAGTAAAAAAGCAGGAACTGATCAGTAATATCTTGGTGGTGGCCATCGCCCTTACTGGAATTTTATTATTTACCGTGTATCGAAGCGGGCAACGCAGAATCAAGATCAATAAGCTTCTACTCGAACATCAAGATGAAATTAAAAAGCGAAGCGTTGAGCTAGAACAACTGAATAAAGTAAAAGATAAATTCTTCTCTATCATCTCACACGACTTGCGTTCGCCAATGAATGCGCTGGCGGGGATTTTAGATTTGATGGACAAAGACAAGATCTCTCCAGACGAGTTCAAGAAACTCAATAAAGAATTGCGAATGCAATTTAATCATACTAAAACGCTCATTAACAACTTGCTCGATTGGACGCTTTTACAAATGGATAAGCTTAAAATTCAATTTGAAAAAATTGATTTAAATCAGCTTGCCGAAAGTAACATTACCTTGCTTACCTCTTTACATCTCAAGGAAATCAAAATCAACAACCTGATCTCACCCTCTCAATTTGCCTTGGGTGATAGCAACATGATCAATCTGGTTTTGAGAAATCTTTTAACCAATGCCATCAAATTCTCCGAAGCCGGGCATCTGATTGAGATTGCCGCAAAGGAAGATGAAAACAATTATGTTATTTCTGTAAAAGATCAAGGCGTTGGCATAAGCCCCGAAGTACAAAAATTGCTTTTCGAAAAAACAACCGGCTATAGTACAAGAGGAACCGCCAACGAAAAAGGTACCGGCCTCGGCCTCATTCTCTGTAAAGAGTTTGTTGAAAGAAATGGAGGCAAAATCTGGTTAGAAAGCGAACTCGGAAAAGGCAGTACTTTCTTCTTTACTCTCAAAAAATTCTCCTAATACCAACTCAATTCTTAGCGACTCGTGCTCCCCTTTGATTTTTCTAGTTGGCTCTGATTGCAATTACTGGATCAAGTCGGGCGGCCATAGCTGCTGGCACAATACCAGCGACCAAACCAATTACCGAAGAAACTCCCAATCCAAGTACAATATTCTTAATAGATAGCACCACTACTAAAGTTCCAAATGGGGCGAGCGTGAGCAACCATACCAAAAACAATCCAGCCAAGCCACCAATTAAGCTGAGGAAAATCGATTCAAACAAAAATTGGAATAGAATAAAATAATTCTTCGCACCAAGGGATTTCTGCAATCCAATAATGCTGGTTCTCTCTTTTACTGAAACGAACATAATGTTGGCAATTCCAAAACCACCTACCAACATGGAAAATCCGCCAATCACCCAGCCTGCGACCCCCAACACGTCAAACAATCCACTAATGGCTTTGCCAATGGCTTCCGGTCTATTCAATTCAAAATTATCTTTTTGCGATGGCTTCAATCCTCTACGCACACGCATCGCACCACGCACTTCATTTTCCAGTTCCACCAAACCGAAATCTGTATCATAGCCTTTCAAGCCAATATGAGAACCAATTTCATTCCATCGGCCTGAACCAGTTTGATATAATTTTCGATAGGCATCGTATGGAATGATACAGCTGTAATCGTTGCTCGTAAAGCCCATAAAACTCTCTCCTTCTTTTTTCACAACACCTACAATTGAAAATCGAAGGTTTTTGATCTTTACATAATTGCCAACAGGGTTTTCAATTTTGGGGAAGAGCGCTTTCGCAACTTCGTAGCCGAGCACCACCACATTTCGACCACCCTCTACTTCGTCAATTGTAAAATAGCGACCTTGATCAACATTCACCTCAAATACTTTTTCATAATCGAGGGATGCACCATTCAATCGGATTTTGTTAATGCCATTGTTTTTGCTTTTTACAGTAACCTCACCTGTCGAGGCATAAATGGAAACTGTTTGTCCATTTTTCAAATTCGCCTTGAGGAAGCGATATTCATTATAGGAAGGGTTAGGTCTTTTTATATAATCTTTCCACCAATCGCGGCTGTTTCCTCCTGTAAATGGCCACTTATCAACATAAATTACATTGCTGCCCAAGAAATTAAGGCTATCTCGGATGTTTTTTTCAAGAGAGTCGACCAGTGTCAAAACAGCTATAATCGAAAAAATACCGATCGTAACGCCAAGGAGTGATAAAATGGTGCGCAATAAGTTTGAACGGAGAGCCCTCCAGGCGAAACCTAAACTTTCAAGAATGAGTCGAAATGTAAGCATGGCGTTTTAACGCTGTTTTGTGCGTTTTGGATTAAGAAAACCTATTTTTATTTCAAGTACCAAACAAATCCCTATTTTTGCAACCTTATTTATAAATCCGGAAAAGTACTGGATTTAAAAGCCCGTAAGCTTATGAAATTATCTGAATTCAAATTTGAACTCCCCAACAGCTTAATTGCCAACCACCCAGCCGAAAACAGAGACGAAGCCAGAATGATGGTGTTACACAAAGACACCGGAAAAATAGAGCACAAAATTTTCAAAGACATAGTGAATTATTTTGATGATGGCGATGTAATGGTGGCCAACGACACACTGGTTTTCCCGGCTCGCTTGTATGGGCGAAAAGAGAAAACCGGAGCCAAAATTGAGGTATTTCTGCTGCGCGAACTGAATGCTGAAATGCACCTATGGGATGTATTGGTTGACCCCGCCCGAAAAATTCGCGTAGGCAATAAATTATACTTTGGTGATGGCGACTTAGTGGCCGAGGTAATTGATAACACCACTTCGCGCGGAAGAACCATTCGCTTTTTATTTGATGGCGACTCAGCGGCTTTTGACAAGATTGTAGAAACATTGGGCGAAACACCACTGCCCAAATACATTAAGCGCAAAGTAGAGCCTGCTGATAAAGAACGGTTTCAAACTATTTTCGCTAAGCACAAGGGCGCTGTTTCCGCTCCTACTGCCGGTATGCACTTCACCAAACAATTGGTAAAACGCTTGCAGTTGAAAGGTGTTGACATGGCTTATGTAACGATGCACATTGGCTTGGGCACTTTCCGCGCAGTGGATGTGGAAGATTTGACGAAGCACAAAATGGATTCAGAAAATTTTATCGTTGGTGCTGAACCCGTTAAAATTGTAAATCAGGCTTTGGATAACAAAAACCGTGTGTGCTCGATTGGTACAACTACCATGCGCACATTGGAATCTGCTGTTTCTGCCAATAATAGATTAAAAGAACGCGAAGGATGGACGGATAAATTCATCTTCCCGCCTTACGACTTTAAGATTTGCAGTGCCATGGTAACGAATTTTCATCAGCCTGAGTCTACTTTGTTGATGATGACTGCCGCTTTTGGTGGATATGATTTAGTGATGAAAGCCTACGAAACTGCAAAAAAGGAAAAATACAAGTTCCTGACTTAT
This sequence comes from Cyclobacteriaceae bacterium, assembly GCA_044228465.1. Taxonomy (GTDB): domain Bacteria; phylum Bacteroidota; class Bacteroidia; order Cytophagales; family Cyclobacteriaceae; genus ELB16-189. Next base: position 34,834 of record JBGAUU010000026.1, on the reverse strand, counting down.
GGTGATGCGATGCTGATTGTATAATCAGCCTTCGCTTTTGATTAGGAAAATAAAGGAGCCAATGGCTATTGGATAAATCAACACGTAAATAACGGTTGGTTTTATAAAACCGATTAATACAGTAATCGGCAGCAGCAACAATACTATTCCGGCTATCAAAATAACTGCTTTATAGGAGGAAGAAGATCGGTAGATTTGAACCAGTCTATAAACTAGGTATGTGATAATGGCTGTATTAAATGCCACCAAAAGTATCCGAAGAAAACCCATAACATTCTTAATTTGTTAGTAAAGCTAACGAACCAAATTGTTTTTTCTAATTTGGCTAATCAAGCATCAACATGGTGAACAAACCCGAGTACGTAATAATTGTTGCCGGAGGTAAAGGCACGCGTATTAAAAGCGCTTTGCCCAAGCAATTTCTTGAACTGAATGGAAAGCCCATTCTGCTTCATACGCTGGAGGCTTTTTATCGCTATTCTGAAAAAATAAAAGTGGTGGTGGTGCTTCCGGAAGATGATTTTGGAATTTGGAATTCAATTTGTGAAAAGTATAGTTTTACCAAGCCTTTGTTACTCCAAAAAGGCGGTGATAGTCGATTTCAGTCAGTGAAAAATGGGCTGAGTTTGTTGGAAGGAGAAGGCTTGGTGGCCATTCACGATGGCGTGCGGCCGCTGGTGAGTTCGGATATCATCGGGGCATCGTTTCGGTTGGCGGCTGTGCACCAATCGGCTGTAGCAGCCGTGCGGTTGAAAGAATCCATCCGCATGACGGATCAAGACAATACCAAGGCAATGGATCGCTCGAAATTCCGGTTGATCCAAACGCCACAGACTTTTGATCTGCAACTGATCAAGAAAGCCTACGAAACAAAAGAAGATGCCAGCTTAACAGACGATGCGAGTGTGGCCGAGCGCGCGGGTCATATCATTTCTCTGTTTGAAGGCAGCTACGAAAATATCAAGATCACCACTCCTGAGGATTTGATTGTAGCGAAGGCGTTAATGGATAGTTCCTATCGGTAAGTAGTGAATAGATTAGTTTCAATCAAAGATAATTGGAAGGGTGTATCTCTGTCTCACAGTCCTGCCGCGTTGCTTACCAGGCATCCATTTTGGGCAAATAGACATTACTCTAATTGCTTCTTCATCACAACCATAACCTAAACCTTTGATAAGCTTAATGTCATTAAATGGAGCCATCGTGGTCTATGGTGAACTGAACAAATACTTTACCCTTCACGCCCTTGCGCTTTGCTTCCTTTGGGTACTTCATTTGCTTACTAAAAAAATTGTACAAAGCTGGGAATCCACCCTGAGGCACGGCTGTTTCATCAATTACAGTGTATACTTCTCCCCTTGGAAGAACAGGTAATTCAAAAAACTGAACAACTTGCACGTCATTCTGCAAAGCGGAATTCCACTTTAAGAAATTTGTCTCGTGCAGCTTTAATGACTGGTAAACCGTCTGATTCGAAGAAGTATCCGGAAGGAAATTTGTTGCCCCATCCGTGCCAACTGAGAAACGAACAACAACAAGCGTTTTTTTTGTTCTTAGTACAAGTGAATCGGCCCTCAACAATCTATAGATTTCGTTGTAAAAAAATTGTAAGCCACCCGGATAATTGGCGTTTCGCTCTCTGCTCTGCGAAATTGAAGATGTTGTATCATCTACAATCAATGGTTTGTTTAGATTAAAATATTCCAAATCTAAAGATGGTAGTTCGTAAAATTGTTTGGTCATTTTCAATAGTATACCGGTACCATTCGGGGATTTTATTCTGATAGTCTGGTAACTGATGTGTGAAAATATCAGTACAGATTCTTCAGAAGGAATAGAAATTTTGAAATAGCCTAATTGATTCGAAGTTGTTTCGGAATCTGCACCTTCTATCATTACTCGAACACCCAAAATCGGTTTCTGGCTTTCGATGTCGATAAGTCTGCCTAAAACTTCCTTTTGTTGGGAATTTGAAGGGATAGACGCCAAAAAAAGTATTGCAAAAAATAATAGTCGGGTCATTCAATCGAACTTTAAGAAGCAAAGTAATAATTCTTTACTAAGTTTTAGGTAGTTGCGATCTAATCCGAAGCTCATCGGCCAAGGATGGCAGCGGAAAGCCTCCCGTAGCTATCGGGAGACTTGCAGCGAACAGCCTAGTGGCCTTGCGCCTCGCTTGGCCAGCCGCCCATAAAAAAAGCCCCGACTGGCAGGGCTTCTATGTTCTTTCTCAGAATAGATTGTTTTTAGTACTCGTCTTCGTTGAAGAAGAAGTCTTCTTTGGTGGGGTAATCAGGCCAAATCTCTTCGATACTCTCGTAGGGTTGTCCGTCATCTTCCAACTCTTGCAAATTTTCAACCACCTCGAGCGGAGCACCGGAGCGAATAGAAAAATCGATCAACTCATCCTTTGTTGCAGGCCAAGGAGCATCTTCCAAATACGAAGCTAATTCAAGTGTCCAGTACATATTTTTCTCCTTTTAATTTTCCGCAAAAATAGAATTAATTAGACCATAGTCAATAGCCACAGGTGCATGATTGAAATTAAATAAAAGTAACCCTTGCACGGGCTATTTCTCAAATGCGTAAACTGTGGACTATTGAGTTAAAAAAGCCATATTTGTCCTCCCAAATTGAATCAATACCACTATGGCTGACGAAAAAATAATTTTCTCGATGGCTGGTGTAAACAAGATTTACCCGCCTCAAAAACAAGTTTTAAAAAATATTTATCTCTCTTTCTTCTACGGAGCCAAAATTGGGGTGCTGGGTCTGAATGGATCGGGTAAATCGTCTTTGCTGCGCATTATTGCGGGCATCGACAAAGAATTTCAGGGAGAAGTCGTTTCGGATTTGAGTTTTACGGTTGGTCTGCTGGAGCAAGAGCCGCAATTGGATAAATCGAAAACCGTGCGCGAAATTGTAGAAGAGGGCGTGAAGGAAACGGTTGCGTTGCTGAAAGAATTTGAAGCGATCAATGAAAAGTTTGGCGATCCGGCTGTGTTGGAAAATCCGGATGCGATGGACAAGCTGATTGCCAAGCAAGGCGAGATTCAGGAAAAACTGGATGCCATTGGTGCTTGGGAACTGGATAGCAAATTAGATCGTGCGATGGATGCGCTTCGTTGCCCACCATCGGATGCGAAAATTGAAGTGTTGTCGGGTGGTGAGAAAAGACGTGTGGCCTTGTGCCGCTTGCTGTTGCAAGAACCAGATGTGCTTTTGCTAGATGAACCAACCAATCACTTGGATGCGGAGTCAGTGTATTGGCTGGAACAACATTTGAAACAATACAAAGGAACGGTGATTGCGGTAACCCACGATCGTTATTTCTTGGATAATGTAGCGGGTTGGATTTTAGAACTCGACCGTGGTGAGGGAATTCCGTGGAAAGGAAATTACTCAAGCTGGCTGGATCAAAAACAAAAACGATTAGCGCAAGAAGAGAAATCTGAATCGAAGCGTCAAAAAGCATTGGAGCGCGAATTGGAATGGGTGCGGATGAATCCGAAAGGTCGTCAGGCAAAAGGAAAGGCTCGCTTGAGCAACTATGAAAAGTTGATCAGTCAGGAAACGAAAGAGAAAGAAGAAAAATTAGAGTTGTTTATTCCGCCCGGTCCTCGTTTGGGCAATAAAGTAATTGAAGCAACGGGTGTATCAAAAGCCTATGGCGATAAGTTATTGTATGAAAATTTAACGTTCTCATTGCCACCGGCAGGTATTGTAGGAATTATTGGCCCTAACGGTGCCGGTAAAACCACACTCTTCAAAATGATTACAGGTGCTGAGAAACCGGATGCCGGCACATTCTCGGTAGGTGAAACCGTGAAGTTTGCCTACGTAGACCAAGAGCACGATGATTTGAAGCCGGAGGACACGGTATTTCAGGCGATCACCGGAGGAAGTGATTTGATTATGGTGGGTGGAAAAGAAATTAATTCGCGTGCTTATGTGAGCAAGTTTAACTTCAGCGGCACAGATCAATCGAAGAAGGTAAAAGAACTTTCGGGCGGTATGCGCAACCGCGCTCACCTGGCCATTGCACTTAAGCAAGGTGGCAACTTATTGTTGTTGGATGAACCCACCAACGATTTGGATGTGAACACACTTCGTTCACTAGAAGAAGCTTTGGAAAATTTTGGTGGATGTGCGGTGATTATCTCTCACGATCGTTGGTTTTTGGATCGCGTATGTACACACATTCTGGCTTTCGAAGGAGACTCGCAGGTATTCTGGTTTGAAGGCAGCTTCAGCGAATATGAAGAGAACAAACGCAAACGCCTGGGTGATGAGCAACCGAAGCGGATTAAATATAAAAAGCTAGTGAAGTAATTTTCGCTTTGTCAATCTTCAAAAAAATAGAGTTCGATGGTGAACTCTATTTTTTTATACCTGATAATAGATTTCTATTGCTGAAGGATATTCATCACGCCATCGGCAAGTTCTACACTTCCGAAAAATATACCCGCACCGAGCGTTACATTTTTTGCAGATAGTTTACCTAAAGCATACGGAAAGCCAGCAACAGTTGCATAACTGATGAAAGGAGCGGCAAAAAGCGTGATGGCCATCAAGGCATAAACATTATGTAACAGAATAGAAGGAAGCAGAATAATGAACGCGCCAGTTAATCCGTAAACCAAACTTCTTTGCGTTCCTATTTTATCAACTAGTTTAGAAAGTGGCCAAGCTGTGAGTGCAGCCACAACCAAACCGAAAGAGATAACCATTGATCCGGAAATAACAATATCAATTCCATCCTTGCGCATGGCTTGAAAAGCTACATCAATTTTTTGTGGCAGGTAATTTTTGAACAATGATGTGGCTAATCCTAATACTAAACCTGCTAGTAATACAATGGCAAAATCGGTATTGGTATTCTTAGCTTCCTGATACTCGCGGACTAAATTCAATGACCGGGTAGATGTTTTGAAAAAATAACCGGTAATGATCAACAGCACGCCTCCTAAGGCAAACGTTTTTACCGGGCCGAGGTAATCTACAAAACCAACAATCAAAGGCTCGAAGGCATAGAGCAATTCGGTGGTGATCACCATCATCGCCATAGCAGTTGGCAGTTCCTTAGCCGGGGCAAAAAGCTCAAGCATGGAGTTAGCCGGGCTATGAAAGATGTTCATCGAGATTAACCACACCACAATCATGAAGGGCAAGGCCGATGTCAGGTTGATGGTATTTGCTGTGCCTACAGTAAACGCCACGCACATAAACACCATGGCGGTGACGCTGATGCCCACGGTGAACACTACAAATCGATTGCCACTCGATTGAATAACACGATCGGCAATAATACCGGCAAGCGGTGGAATAAATACTAAAATGAGGGCCTGTGCTACTACCAGAAAAAAAGAAAGCTCTTGAAAATGGAAAATCTCGAGCACTTTAGGTTGGTAATTATGGTAGGCAATCCAGCTAATAACAATGGCCGCGTTGAGCGCCATTAAGCTATAAATCTGCTTCCAGTTGGTTGAATTCGTTACGGTTGTATTCATACTTTTGGACTTAACTTATTAGACCTACGTAAATTAGTTGTGATTTGGATTTCGATTCGGATGTATAAATTACAACTAAATTTAGTTAAGAAACGATGAAAGGCGCTTTAACCATTATTTTGCTCGTATTGTCGAATGCATTTATGACTGTGGCCTGGTACGGTCATCTGAAGTTTAAAGAAATGAGTTGGAGTCAGAATTTGGGTTTGATTGCCATTATTTTGATCAGTTGGGGCATTGCACTTTTTGAATACATATTACAAGTGCCTGCCAATCGGATTGGTTTTAAAAGCTACGGAGGGCCATTTTCCTTATTGGAACTGAAGGTGATTCAAGAGGTAATTGCTTTGGTTGTTTTCGTGATTTTTTCACTGGTTGTGTTTAAATCTGAAACCTTCCGGTGGAATCATTTGATTGGCTTCGTGTTTTTGGTGTTGGCTGTGTATTTTATTTTTAAGAAGTGAACGACCACTTTTCTAATTCATTCCTTCACTAAAGGTTAAAATCAAAATTATAAGGACTTGAAAAAAGAAGATTTAAGAAAATACATTTCGTGGATTGATGCATATAAATCGTTTTCAGTAATACGGGAAGATTTGCTCAAGAAGGGTATACCTGCAGAATCCATCAAAGATATTTTACAAGCCATTGATGATTTTCACTCGCACGAAAAACTTCAAAAATTGAATCGCAAGCAGGGGGCACAATGGATTATAGCCGGTGCTATTCTTAGCGCAGTGTCACTTACATTGTTTGTTATTGGCTCGATTCCATTCATGATTCTAGCCTATTCTAGTTTTGGTTCCAGTATAGCAATGATTGCTTTCGGTTTTCACAAAAGAAATGAGAAACCGAACTGTGAAATCAAAAGCTATAGAGCTTCGTTTAAGGAACGTACAGGCAGCAACGGAATGCAAAACGATCTTGGTATTTATTAATCAAAGGCGTCAGACCGCTATACTCAGATTACACACAGCGGTCAGACGCCTGATACTTCACACTCTTATCACTTTATATTCTCCTCACCGTACCACTTAATATTCTTCGAGAAATACATGATCAAACCAATAATGATGAACAAACCTACACTACCAAGCAGTAATGAATAATCCTGCAACTGAATGATGACAAACACGAATGCATAAAAGAAAAAGAGAAGTCCAGCTAGTACACCAGACAGTTTGCGCACATCAAAGAAACTAAACGAATATAAACTAATGAGTGTGATCGTTGCCAAGGAAGCGATCAGATACGCTGTATCAAATCCTACATGTTCGGAAAACGAAAGCAGCAACGAATAATAAATGATTAGCGCAGCGCCTACCAAAATATATTGAAAAGGATGAATACGAACTTTGCGCATGATTTCTACCATAAACAGTGCTACAAATGTGAGGAGAATAACGAGCGCACCATATTTAGCCGTGCGCATGCTCTTTTGATACTGCCCTACCGGAATTAACAATTTCACACCAAATTCAGAACCCGAAAAACGTTGCCCCTCGCCTACCCATTGTTGAGCAAATGGACGGTTGTAATGTAATACATCCCAATTCGCAGTAAACCCTTGTTCATTCACTTCGCGTGATGACGTTGCAAAATTTCCAGTAAAGCTAGGATTAGGCCACGCTCCGGCCAGCGACACTTTTGTTGTTTTGCCTGTTGGTACAAAACAAAGCAATGTGCTTCCTTTTAATGCGAGAGAAATAGCAACATCCTTTTGAAAGTCTTCTGCCGCTTTCCACGAAAGTGGCGCAGTTATTCCATTTTGGACTAAATGAGTCGCGTTATTTCCATCCGTATATTCTTCGTCCGCTATCATGCTTGAGGATGCTTTGTATTGTGTTGAAACTCCAATTTGACTGGATGGCTCCGAAACAATTTCAGTTCCTCCCACCTTGATAACGGGGTTTATACTAATCCCACGCAAATCATTAATACCAAGGACGAGGTAAGCTTCCTGCCATAGCACATCCTCCGGAGCGATTTTCAATTTTGAAAAATCAGGTGTTGAAAAAGAGCTTTGCATTTCGAGGGCGGCTTCATAAACAGCGGCTTCAAAAATTCCATGATGTAATTTCTGCGGTTTAACTTTTCCTGAGGTTGTCAGCTTATCAGGAAGAAAAAATGCCTTCTCTTTCCATTCACGTGTTTCGGTGCCGTCTTTTCCCTTGTCGATTTTTTCACGCTTTAAAAACGGGATGACTAATACCGGCCCTGATAATGTTTGTTCGCCTGACCATTTATTTGAAATCTCGCTTACCACCGATTCAGCCCGGCCTTGCCTTTCAATAATTAATGATTCAATCCACGATGCCGGAATGAGTAAGATCAGTAGTAAAAAACCAATGGAGAGTAGTTTAATAGTTACCGACTCTTTTATCCATTGGTTGATTCGCTCGAAAATGTTCGTAGGTGTTGTTTCCATTTTATTGTTTATTTTTGTTTATAAAAGTACTTTGATTTTAAAAGTTACTAAGTAAAAAATTTTACTTCCGTTGCTGTTTTATCAATTCTTCCAATGCGTCCAAATGTTTTTTAAAAGCTGCTCGACCACGCTCAGTTATTTTATAGCGCGTGTTTGGTTTTCGTTCGATGAATGATTTTGTTACAGATAAATATTTTTCACGCTCTAGTGCTTTGATGTGTGTGGCCAAATTTCCATCGGTGGCCTCCAGCAACTCTTTCAACTCATTAAAGTCATACGATTCATTAGCTGCCAATACAGAAATGATCTGCAATCGCAGCCGATGTTCAAGCACTTTATCTAAATTTTCAAATGGGTTTTTCACAGGCGTTTAGTGTCGATCGTATTTGTTATACATCAGGCTTCCATACACAATGTGCAACACGCCAAATCCAAACGCCCACGTGTACAATGCAAATCCCGGGTAAATGGCTGCGATCATACCTACTAACAGTTCGCTGTATCCCAAATACCGGACTTCTTCAAAAAGACTCGAGCTAGCATTGATCAGAGCCAATCCATAAAAGATTAAAACTGCTGAAGCAACCATGTTGAAATAACCATGATACAACAGCACTAAAGTAAAAAACCCCCCAACTGCCAAGGGTATTGATAGATTGAGCAACAGCCTTCGGCTGGTAGCATTCCAAATGGTAGTTCCTAGTTTCTTAGCTTTTCGCTGACTGAACCACCATCCGGTAGCAAGCGATGCACCTAAAACAGCGATTGCAGTAATCAGAAGATTTTGCACGATTGGTATGGTTCCCCGATAATATTCAACAGATTGAAGTGCCTCTCCTGAATATATTTGTTGATAGGCGTAGGCTGCGCCTAATAATGCATATACACCTGCCAAAATACCTGATAATCCACTCAGCGATACAAATTTGACAGAACGCTCCATTAACTGCCGAATGGATTCGATGTCGCTTTGAGGTGATTTTTTATGCATATAAAAGTACTTTTTTTTACAAAGTTAAAATACGCAATTGAAGATCCAAGGTTTATTTTGGGATAAAATTTTTCTTGTGATTTTGATAATTGTGCCACAAAGCCTTAATATTGCACCTCCAATTTCCTCCTTAGCTCAGCTGGTTAGAGCATCTGACTGTTAATCAGAGGGTCCTTGGTTCAAGTCCAAGAGGAGGAGCCAACAAAAAGACACCGTTCCGATGGTGTCTTTTTTGTTTTCTGCGTTATTCATCATGCTTATTGATCTCAAAAAAATGTTTCTTGCTCGCTGGGTCTTTTTGTGTGCGCTTAGTTTTACTTTTTTGCCACTCCATGCTCAAAAGAAATCAGGTACCAAGCAAACCGATTTAGTCGAAATTTTTAGTAAGACACTAAAAATTTCGCGCAAGCCAAAGCCACCTGATAGTAAGCCGGTATCCTTTTCTGTGATTCCGATTTCCACCACTAATTCAGGTGGAAAGCAAATTCTGGTTTCCTCATTTAATGCCGCCTTTGTATTGGGCAAAGATGAAAAGACCAATTACTCAAGCGTATTCTTTTTGCCCTATACAGACTTTGCAGAGAATAAAGGCTTTGGTTTAAAGTATAACTTATTCACACCGCGCAATACCTGGAACTTACCAGGTGAATTACGCATTAGCAACCTGACTGAATATTCTTATGGGCTCGGAAGCAGCTCAACACATTCCGATCGCTTTCGAATTAATTTCAATAATTTTCGTTTCAATTTTATTGCCAACCATCGGATCTACAAAGCCATCTATGGCGGTTTGGGGTTAAGCTTCGATCGGTACTTTAGTGTAGCCGTATTTGAAGTTCCTAAACTACCAGGCGAGTATGAGAAATACGGCATTGGCACTCAACCCTCTTATTCAGCCACCGGTGTTGTATTTAACTTACTACACGACAATCGTAAAAATTCGATCAATCCTGATGATGGATTATATCTACAGGCAGTGCTTCGTGTAAATCCATCTTGGCTATCGAATGATGACTTATGGTCATCGATCTATCTGGATGGAAGGCGTTATTTTCGATTAGATCATCCTAAGCGAAGAATAGTTGCAGTCTCTGCTTTTTATTGGGGCTCCTTTGGAAGAACCCCATACTTTAATTTACCGGGTACACAATTAGAATTGAGTGGCCGATCTGGCAGAGGTTATGCCACTGCTCGCTTTCGCGGAAAGCAAATGTTCTACCTCGAAGGCGAGTATCGTTTTGATTTGAGTAGAAATGGATTATTCGGTGGCGTTGCGTTTTTAAATTTTCAATCGCTGACAGATGTAAACAATAACTATGGCGGATTAAACGGAGCCATTGGCGCAGGTGCACGCATTAAATTCAACAAAACATCCGGCACAAACCTTGCGATTGATTTTGGGATGGCGCCCGATTCATTTCAAATCTATATTGGCCTGGGCGAGTTTTTCTAAAGTTCAGAACAAAGTGAGTTGAGTGTCACTAGCGTGGATTTTCGATTTCGATCGAAGGGATGGCTGCGAGGCAATCGTGTAAAGTTGTGTTTCTTCATTGCGAGGCGCCACTACAATCTCTGTTTCACCGGCTACACTTTTAAAAAGAGATTCTACTATTTCGGGCGTGTTGTTATTCTTTGAAAGATGAGAAAGAAAGAGGTGCGACATAAATGGAGGCCGATGCGTAAGGAATAATTGCAGTGCCTCTTTATTCGACAAATGCCCTAACCCTCCTCGAATACGATTCTTCAAATGAATGGGATAATCGCCATTCATCAACATTTCTTCATCATAATTAGATTCAAGAAATGCTACATGACAAAGTTTGAAATTTTTAATTAAGTCATTGCACACTCTGCCTGAGTCTGTAAACACACCCACAGTTATTGATTGATCGGAAACCAAAAAACTGTGTGGATCATTCGCATCATGAAACTTGGGAATGGGCGTAATTTCCAAATTCCCTATTTGAATTGGTTGATACGCATGAAAGTGAATCGCTGTTCCTTCGCACCAGCCGAGCAATGGATGATGGCGCGTAGGTTTTGTAATGTAAACAGGTATTTTATATTTCTTCACCAATTTCAACAGCCCGTAGATGTGATCGGCATGTTCGTGGGTAATGAAGATGGCTTTTACTTTCTTAATAGAGAGTTCCAATCGTTTCATTCTACGCTCGGTTTCTCGACATGAAATGCCGGCATCGATTAATACTGCTTCATTTTCATTGCCAATGTAATAGCAATTTCCATTACTGCCTGAGTTAAGCGAAGCGAACTGAAGAGCCATAGATTTGCGAAGATAAACTAAATTTTACGATCTCACCTGGATTGTCTGCGAGTGGCTCCTTTTAACAAAAAAGGTCGATGCGCACACATCGACCTTTTGGAAAAAAATCAAATTTATTTTTTGGATTGCAGAAATTCGGTGAAATCATCTTTAGTCAACAAAGACATAAACACATCACTTAGTGTATAGTATTCATCTTTATCTTCAGTGATGTTGTAGGCAAATTTTATAAAATCTAATTTTTGATCATCGAAAGCAAATAATTCAACAAAGCCTCTGATTTGTTCTAAAGAAACGCATTTGTTCTTGAGTGCTAATTTGGCTGTCGTCATTTTTTGTTCTGAAAATGACTGTTTACTGATTGCATTTTTTGCATTTTCAAATTGTTGATTGGTCAAACTACAGTTTACAATTTCAACCGGTGCTGAAGTGATAGGAGTAGTAACCGGTGCAGGAGTGCCATTTACTTGAATCAATTTAAATTGCTGTGCGCTTGATCCGTTGCGCTGCGTGAGTGGCAGATTGGAGCGCGTTATATCATAGTTCAATGCCTTGCCGTTTACTCGTGAAGTAATTGTATAAAACCCATTTCCACTTGATTGAATGAGCCATTGTTGATTGGCTTGTCCATTGCCGGAAGATGCGACTGCCTCTCCTTTCTCCACGTACTGATCGAGAAATAAACTATTCAGTTTTGAAACAATATGCACATATCCATCTCCAGCGGGCGCAACTTCCCATTGCTGACTTTCTTTAGCATTTGCATCTAACAAAATGATTGGACCATTTACCACAGCCTGATCCAAAAACTTGTTATTCGCGCTTGTAACTATAAAATAAGTGCCGCCCGTAATTTCTGATGTGACAACCGCTGGCGGAGCAACCTTAGGTGTAGGCGACTCTAGTATTTTGATGGATGATATCTTATCATTGAACGTGAAGTTTCCATTTGCTATTGTCCAGTCTTTTGTCAAAGTCATGGTAACTCCTTTTTGTTGGGTGTGTTCGTAAGCAACGATCTTATAACCTGAAGGTACTTTGATAGAACTTATGCGGTCATTCCAATCCGGATTCATGGATGCATCCCAATTACTGTTGATACTCAACGATGCGCCACCAAAACGTTCGTGTTCATACAATGTAATTGGTGGAACAGGTTCCAAAACTGGTGAAGCAGGAGTTGGTTCAACCGCTGGAGTTGCCGGCTCTTGTGGAATCATTTTTCCATAAACTTCGATCTCATCTAAGTGTAGTGCATTCATATCACGTAATTGCAGGCGCACGTAACGTGCGAGATATTCTTGTTGATCCAAAAATATTCGCAGTGGCTCATTGTCTTTCACCCCTCCAAATTCAGTATTACTCAAATCCGATACAGTTTGAAAGTTCACTCCATCAACAGAAATAGCTACAGCCAATGTTTGAGCACGCTCAGCACAACAGTCTTGCCGATTAAATACAAATATCTTGTCAAGCTTGGCAACTCCACCTAAATCAACTTGCCACCATGGATCTTTCTCAGAGTCGGTATGAAATCCGAACAGACCATTTTTTACTCCATCTACACCACCCTGCGCATCATTCTCGTGCGAATAAGCACTGGTGCTACTTTGTGATGCCGTTTTACCGAGAGCGAGATTTGCCAATTGTGCCATCACTCCATAAACTTCCACTTCATCTAAATGCAACGCATTCCGTTGATTCAATTGTAATCTCACAAAACGAGCTTTCTTAAACTGTAAAGAAACTTGCAATGGCTTCTGATCTCTGGCTCCTCCAAAAACAGACCCGTTATGTTGATACGCGTTTTCAAAATTTACACCATCCGTTGAAAGAAAAATCTGGATCGTTCGTGCGCGCTCGGAACAGCAATCTTGTCGATTGTAAATGACGATTTTATCGATGGCAATTTCCATACCCAAATCCACCTGCCACCACGGGTTATCTTCCAGTTGGGTGTGGAAACCATAGCCACCATTTTTTATTCCGTCTACAGCACCGCCCGGAAATTTCAATCCGCCTACTTCTGTAAAACTACTGGCGGTAGCTCTTTTTTTAAGTGCAAAGTTTTCGATTTGAGCAAATGCCATATTCCACCCCAAAAGTGAAATGGCAAGCAGGGTGAGGAGATGTTTCATGACGTGGGAAGGTGAGGGTTTAGTTGGTTCATCAATTTAATAAATAAACATGAACCGTGCCAGAATTGTCGTCTGGCTGTTTACCCTTATATCAACCGTCTAATCAATTCAATTCGAACCTCTATTTCTTGAATTTATTCATGAGAGCAGCCATCTTTTCTTCCATCGTTTCTACTTTCTCCTCGCGTTTTGGAGCTAATTTAGGTTTGGAATAATTCGTTGGCGATTTCGATTTATCTGTCTCTTTGGATGCTGATGTTGGTGAAGCAAACGGATCGCTCTTCATAGACAATGCAATTCGCTTGCGCGCAACATCTACTTCCACGACTGTGACTTTTACCTTTTGCTGTACAGCTACCACTTGATTGGGATCTTTTATAAAGCGATCAGACAGATGACTAATATGTACAAGTCCATCTTGATGCACACCTACATCTACAAATGCTCCAAAGTTGGTTACGTTGGTAACGATGCCCGGCAAAATCATTCCTACTTTCAAATCTTTGATTTCGTGAACGCCTTCTTCAAAGTTAAACACTTCAAATTTTTCGCGAGGGTCTCGGCCCGGCTTTTCTAACTCCGATAAAATATCCGCCAGTGTTGGCAAGCCTACCGTGTCACTCACATACTTTTTTAAATCCAATTTCTTACGAAGCTCTGCGCTCGTCATCAAATCTTTCACGGTACAACCGAGATCTTTTGCAAATTTCTCCACTAAATCATATCGCTCCGGATGAACAGCACTTGCGTCCAATGGATTGACCGATTCGCGAATGCGTAAGAAACCCGCACATTGTTCAAAAGCTTTGTCTCCCAGGCGAGGTACTTTTTGCAATTCATGCCTGCTTTTGAATGGTCCGTTTTGTGTTCGGTACTCAACGATACCTTTAGCTAATTGCGGACCGAGTCCTGAAACATACGACAGTAATTCTTTGCTTGCTGTATTCACTTCAACTCCCACAGAGTTTACGCAACTCATTACCACATCATCCAAGCCAGCCTTTAATTTAGTTTGATCAACATCGTGTTGATATTGCCCTACTCCGATTGACTTTGGATCAATCTTTACTAACTCCGCCAATGGATCCGTTAAACGCCTTCCGATGGAAACAGCTCCACGCACGGTTACATCATGGTTCGGGAATTCTTCACGTGCCACATCGGATGCTGAATAAACCGATGCACCACTTTCGTTTACCATCACAATCAAAATTTCTTTTGGCAAGCCGATTCCCTTTACAAAGCTTTCGGTTTCGCGACTGGCCGTTCCATTACCAATGGCAATAGCTTCGATTTTAAAGCGATCGCACAATCCTAAAACAATGGTGGCAGATTGAGTCGTTTGGCGCTGTGGCTCCAACGGATAAATAACAGTATCAAAAAGTAATTCTCCTTGAGCGCCTAGGCAAACCAATTTAATTCCGCTGCGGAATCCGGGGTCGAGAGCGAGGACACGCTTTTGACCAAGAGGCGATGCCAACAATAACTTTTTCAAGTTGGCTGCGAATACTTTGATCGCTTCGGCATCGGCTTGCATTTTTGATTCCAAGCGCACTTCGCTTTCCAGTGTTGGTTTGAGCAGACGTTTGTAACAATCTTTAATGGCCAGTTTAACCTGATCGGCAGCAACAGAATTTCCTTTTACAAACTGCGATTCTAAAGATTGAATAACCGTCTCCTCTTCTGGAGCAATATCAAGCATAATGAATCCCTCTTTCTCAGCTCTGCGCATAGCGAGCAATCGATGTGATGGCGTTTTTTTGATCGGCTCCTTCCAATCAAAATAGTCTTTGAACTTCTGGGCTTCTTCACTTTCCGCTTTGGATTTAATAACGGTAGAATGTATGACACCATCTCTCCAAAAAAGATCGCGCACATTTTTACGCGCTTCTTGATTTTCACTCACCATCTCCGCAATAATGTCGCGCGCGCCATCCAGTGCTTCTTGAGCAGTGGCAACACCTAGTTCTGTATTAACAAATGTGTCGGCCAATTCTTCAACATTGAAGTTGCCTTGCTCAAAAATTTTCAATGCCAATGGCTCCAGGCCTTTTTCTTTGGCTGCTGTGGCTCGTGTTTTACGTTTAGGTTTGTAGGGTAAATAAATGTCTTCCACTTCCGCCGGAGTTAGTTTCTCTTGTTTTTCGATTGATTTAAGAACCGCTTCTTTCCGTTTATCCAATTCAAGTAATTGTTCGTGCCGATCGCGTATAGCCGTAAGCATCACCTCATCCAAACTACCAGTTGCTTCTTTGCGGTAGCGTGCCATGAAAGGTATGGTGGCACCTTCGGCTAATAAGTTGACAACTGTTTCTATCTGAGATGCTGTTAGTTTTAATTCAGCAGCAATGCGAGCGATGTTTTTTTCCATTAATAATACTTTTCGGGGGGACAAAAATAAGATTTCGACTCAGTAAAAAAATACTGTAGCACAATTAATTAATCAATAAATAATTAAATCGTTTAATTAAAACTTTATATCCAATTTTCGATGAAATAAAAATTATTTAAGCGCCTTGAAATAATGTTAGTTTTGCGGAATTATTAAACTTTAAAAATTTATGAAATCCACCCACACCCTCATCACGGCATTGTTTGTTTCCAGCCTTATCTTTATTGAATCTTGTAAAAGCGATGATCCAGCGCCAATTACTTACACATTAATTGCCGGAAATAGAACCAGTGGCAAATTCTATTCTGTTAACGAAACAACCGGTGCCACCAAAGAAATTTTTACACCTACCTACAATGGAGCTGCATTAACTGAAGTTAGGGCCGTGGTTTACCATCCCAAGAAAAACTTGTTTTATTTTGCCCAAAATTCAGAAGGGCTAACTGCCGGAAATATTTTAGGTAACCTTTATAGCATGAATCCTACAACCAAAATAAGCGCTTTAGTTAATGACAATTCCAATTCAAAACTAATTTGGGCAATTGGCAATTGGTCGATAGCAAAGGATGACAGCCTTATTGGATTAGGTTATTTTAGAACTGGATCAGGCTCTTCCATTATAAAGTTTGGAACTGACGGAAAGCAAGGTTTAAAACCAGTAACTTCTGACTTCTGCTGCGGAATGGGTATGCTCTACGATTCAAAAACTAACAAGTTTTTTCTTGCATACACAGGAGGAAAGAAAAATCAATTAAATTTTAAAGACTTAGATGCAGCAACAGGCGTGCTATCCAATGAAAAGATCATTACAACCTTTACAGGATTCCCTGAAGATTTTTCTGTTTCTTCCAGTTTGTCATTAAAAGCTATGGCACAAAATGGAACAAATGCTCCGATTTATGGTTTGATTTACAATGGTATAACGGCAAGCAAAAAGACCTACTTGGTTAAATTGGATTTAACTGCCCTTTCTGCAACTTACATTTCAACCATTGGTGCGGATAATAATAATCAATATAATAACCTGACATACGTTCCCAGCACTTCATTCTAAATCAAGTTAAGAGAACATAAAAGGGATTGCAGAAATGCCATCCCTTTTTTATTCACATAAATTCTAAAGTCTTTAAAAAGACGCTGAACCAAATTAAAAGTAAAACGCCCAGTCAATTTATCAACCGGGCGTTTAATTCTTTAATAAAGATGAACTAGGTAGCCCACGTGCGGCCTTTGCCGGCTTCTTTTAAAGGAATACATCCTTTGTAGGCACCCGGAACTGCTTCATATTGAAGTACATTTTCTGCACCTACTTGTGTGCTGAAGTATCCAAGCATGGTCAATTCTTTTGCCATCAAAATAAAAGGGCGCTTTGCACCCGGATTTGATTTGCGCTCTTCAATGGCTGCTGTGAGTGATTTGGTAATGTGAGCTACTTGATCTTCCGGCTTGCAATAGATGAAACTATCCCCATGTGCCTTCTTCGCTTCTTCATCAAAAGTTGCTAAGCCGGTTTTAAATCGCTCCTGATCTTCTTTCTTGTAGCACTCATTCAACATTTTGTCGATGAAGTTAGGAACGCCTAACTCTTTTGCTCCGGGAGTATCTGTCTTTGGCAAAATGATATCTGCTAATTCACTTACCAGACGTGCTTCATCTTCATTGAAGAAGACTGGTTTATAGTTTAAGTCAGGTGTTGCTTTACATCCATTCAATATTCCCGCCATAGCGGAAGCTGAAACGGCTGCTCCTAAAAACAAAGCTGTCTTTTTTAATGCTTCTCTTCGATCGATTAATTGGTTCATAACTTTCGTTTTAATCGTTTATAAATTTCCTTTTTTCAATTCGCTGACAGCGTAATCGGCTGCGCGAGCCGTAAATGCCAAGTAGGTAAGTGAAGGATTCACGCATGCTGCCGATGTCATAAATGATCCATCGGTAACAAACACATTCTTACAAGCATGCACTTGATTCCATTTGTTAAGAACTGATGTTTTGGGGTCTTTACCCATTCTTGCAGTTCCCATTTCATGGATACCTAAACCAAGCCCTGTTTCATTATCGTAGGTATGAATATTTTTCACACCTGCAGCTTCCAACATTTCGGCTGCATCGGCTTTCATATCTACACGCATTTTCTTTTCGTTCTCTTTAAAGCCCGCATCGAAAAGAAGCGTAGGTAATCCGTTGATATCTTTTTTGTCTTTATTGATCGTCACCCGGTTTTCATGGTAAGGCAACACTTCACCAAAGCCCATCATACCGATTGTCCACTTGCCCGGAGTTGCCGCCATTTTCTTTAGGTCGGCACCTATTGTTGCTTCTGCCACCAAACTATTCCAACCTTGTCTGCTTCCGCCACCTTGGTATCCAAAACCACGCACGTAGTCGCGCTTGTCTTTACCCCAGTTGCGATAACGAGGAATATAAAATCCGTTGGCACGTCTTCCAAAATAATATTGATCTTCAAAGCCTGGAAAATCGCCACCAGCACCTACTCCTAAATGATGATCCATAATATTGCAACCCAATTCACCACTATCATTTCCAAATCCATTCGGGAAACGATTGGATATTGAATTCAGCATGATGAAAGTCGAGCCAAAAGTGGAAGCACACAAGAAAATAATCTTTGCATAAAATTCCATCTGTTCACCGGTCACTCCATCAATTACTTTTACTCCGGTAGCCTTGCTTTTTGTTTCATCGTAAATGATTTCGTAAACCACTGAATTCGGGCGCAACGTCATGTTATTGGTTTTTTCTGCTGCCGGAAGTGTGCAAGAAACGCTGCTGTAATATCCGCCATAAGGGCAACCTCGGCTACACAAGTTTCTAAATTGGCATTGACCTCTCCACGGTGTGTGAGGAAGTGGCGCGGTAGCATGGGCTGTGCGGCCAATGGTAAACGGGCGACCGAACTTTTCGCGAACAGCTTTCTTTAATTCTAATTCTGTACAATTAAGCTCCATCGGAGGAAGAAATTGTCCATCCGGCAATTGGGCGTAGCCTTCATTCTGACCGCTCACCCCAATGTATTTTTCAACATAGTCATACCATGGCTCAATTTCTTTGTAGCGCACCGGCCAGTCCACTCCGTGTCCATCTTTTGCGTTAGCTTCAAAGTCCAGATCGCTCCAACGGTAGCTTTGGCGGCCCCACATGATGGAGCGACCACCCACATGGTAGCCACGCATCCAGTCGAAACGGGTGCCTTCTTTTTCTGTATAAGGATGCTCTAAATCGTTGACAAACCAATGCTTCGTTGATTGACGTACAGTGTAACCTGTTCTGTTTTGTACACCTTGCTTACGCAGATCTTCCTGTGTAGGCATGTCGGCATTCTCAAACTCCCACGGATCTTTGGTAGCTGTTGGGTAGTCGGGATGCTTGACATCGCGCCCACGCTCTAATACCAGCGTTTTCAATCCTTTTTCTGTGAGTTCTTTGGCGGCAAAGCCACCACTGATACCCGTGCCTACTACAATGGCATCGTAGGTATTTTTCTTTTCTGCTTCCGTATTTAGGTTCATGGTATGATAAGAACAGGTTTAATTAATGTTAAAAGGTAAAAACTTTTTGGGAAGGTAGTACTCCGTTCGTCACTTTTTTTCAAAATGTTTAAAATTTCTCGCCCACTCCTAAACCAAAAAGGGCAAAGTCGTAGACTACCGGGTCGTGTATATTTAACACTTTGAGATTGTTGGTGAGTTCAACGGCCGTTTCCCAATCGGCTTGCTTGCGCTGAATCAGCTTTAGTTTGCGTGCTACGCGCTCCACATGCACGTCCAAGGGACAAATTAACTGTGAAGGGCTTATGTTTTTCCAAATGCCGAAGTCAACTCCGGATTTATCCTGTCGCACCATCCAGCGCAAATACATATTCAAGCGCTTGCAGGCCGATTTTCGCTCGGGTGTAGAAACATGTTTTTTGGTTCGCTCAGGATAATCGGGAAGGCTAAAAAACAAATTATGAAATTGCCGTAATCCGTATTCGGTATTAGGTGCTTCAGGTGCAATCAGGAAAGCGTTTTCCAAAGAGGAAAACTGCTGATAGATGTTTTTGAGTGCTGCGATAAAGTACAAAGCATCGGTTGCATTGAATGTGCGATGTTTGAACTTCTCAAATTGTTTAAGTTCAGAAGGCTTGTGGTGAAGCACGAAATCATGGGGTGCGTCATCCATGAATGAAAGGAATTGGTTGGTTTTGTTGATTACCGTGACGCGCTGACCCCAAGCTAGCACTGAAGCCATCAAGCCCGCAATTTCAATGTCTTGCTTTTTTCTGAAACGATGAGGTATGGAAATCGGATCTAGTTCGATGAACTGAGGGCGATTGTAGGTAGCTACTTTTTCATCCAAAAATTCTTTTAGATTCAATAGTTGTTGGCGTTTACGCGATGTCATACCCGATATATTTCAACAACTATTCTTTGTTCACAAATTCTATTTCCACTCTCCTATTTAAAGCATGTGCTGCTTCATCTTTTGCATTGCTGAGCGGTTTCCGTTTGCCTTCACCTTTCACGGTTATGCGTGCGCTATCCACTCCTTTTTCTATCAGGTAATTAGCAACGGCCTTCACGCGCTGTTCCGATAACTTGAGGTTGTAATCATCCGTACCTCGCTCATCCGTATGCCCCGTAAGGATGATATTCCAACTAGGTCTTGCTTGAATTCCTTTGATCCATTTATCCAATTCCTGAAATGAATCGCCAATAAGTCGGTAGCTATTAAAATCGAAAAAGATATTTTTCAATACATACACCTCGTTAACTTTTATTTCCGGATACCCGGAGATGATCAATGGCTTTTCGACCTTAGGGAAATCCAATCGCCTGACGCTTACATCATCAATAAAATAATATGCTGATGTGTTGAGCATGGCTTCTTTGGCCTTTGAAAAATGAATATGGAATGAACGCGTTTTCGTATTATCTGAAAAGTTGCCAATGGTGATAAATTTTTCTCCACCTTTTGCCAGATAGGTATAACCGCATTTGGCCCAAACGCCAGTAGATCGGGTGTAGGCTGCCGGCAAAATCAACTCGTACGTGGGTGTGCCATACACCACAAAGTCATCTTTCCTCCGGTGGGCCGAATCGGCAATCGCTAATCCGATCCGATCGATACTATACTTTGAATTGGAGGAGAGCTTGTAGTAAAACTCAATGTAGTACTTGCCTCCGGCTTGCATAACTTCGGTCAATTCCGTTTGCAAATATTCGCGATAACCGTTTTTGGTATAACAATAGATGCCCGCATAGCCCACCCCGCTGTAAGCTTTCGAAAATCCGGCCCAATTGGTGGGAACACCCGCATCACCTTTGCTACACGAGTTAAATAGATCTGGCGTGCCGCGATTGGCAGAGAACCAACCGGGCGCAAACTTCTCGTTGATTTCGTAGTTGTAGGAACCGGGGCATTTATAAAATTCTTCAAAGCTTCCGTTGGGCACTAAATTTTGTGCTGATGCAGTCGCAATTGCGAACAGAATTAGAATGAAAATTCTCAATGGTGATCAAATGAAATTTCTATGAATTCAACTTGCCGGATTATTTATACGAAGTGACTTCAATTTTCATCTTACCTTCCTCTCCTCCCAGTTGCAGGTAGGCAGACTTGGAAAGCCGCATAATTACGTCTGAATCGGCTCCGGTTAAAACGCTGCTGATGCGCACAAATACTTCTTGATTGGTAGTTAAATTCTTAACTTTTAAGATGGTGCCCGGCCTAATCGTTTTGTGCTGAGCGAGGTACTTTCGGTTGCCGTCAGTTCCTTCCATCAATTGTGCCATTCCTTGCTCTTTGACTTCTTCGGTGCCAATTATGCGTTCATTTATCTTCAAGCTTGCCTGTGTAACTATGCTACCCGTCTGTGTTGCTGAAGGTTGTTGCACACCATTATTTACCGGTTGAACCACATAAATAATACTACCGAGTTTCAATTCATCGGTCGTGAGGTTGTTCCATTCTTTTAACTGTTGCACGGTAACACCGTATTGCCTTGCCAACGAATAAAGCGTTTCCTTAGCCGCAACGGTATGCGTGCTGTTTACACTTTGCTGTGTTATTAATTTAGGTGCAGCTTCTACCACTGCTACTTTCTTGCCAATAGAGAGCGATTGCCCTAAAGAAATTTCGTTTTCTGTCAGGTTGTTCCTTTTTTTAACATCGTCTACAGAAACATTATAAAGCCTTGCGATTGAATAGAGTGTTTCGCCCTGCGCCACCACGTGGGTTTGCCCGCTGGTAGTTGGTTGTTTTGATTTAGGAGTATAAGGCAGGCGCAAAAGTTTGCCTACAGATATCCCGCCATCAGAAGAAGGATTATTGGCCAAAATAACCGTTACTGGCACATTGTACCTGCGCGAAATGGCGTACAAAGTCTCCTTAGCTTCCACCTGATGAATAATATATTGTTTGCCATCGATCGTTTCTAATCGAAGTGAGTCGGATTCAGACGGAGCCCATGAAAGGAATACAAAAAGTAGCTTTATCATAATCTTGAAACAGTGCGAAAAGTTACCAATTCTGCGAGTAGATAAAAAACGTTATTCGCAGTAAGTGTATTACTTTTGCAAACAAATAAAATGGTCATGTTAAAATTCATTTTGAGTGCGGCCTTGGTGCTGTCAGCAAGCCTTGTTTGGGGTCAGAAGAAGGCACAAGTAATGGTTATGGAGATTCGCGATGAAATTGATCCGCGTATGTTGCGCCAGGTAAAATTGGCTTTAGATCATGCAGAAAAGATTAAAGCGGATTATGTTATCGTTGACATGGACACGTATGGCGGTGTGCTAACCGATGCAAAAGAAATAGTTGATCTTATCATGGATTTTAAGAAGCCGATCTGGGTATTTATCAACTCGGATGCCGCCTCGGCAGGTGCATTGATTTCCATAGCGTGCGATAGTATTTATATGTCAAAGGGGGCCAGCATCGGTGCAGCAACGGTGGTTGAAGGTGATGGTCAGCAGGCACCCGATAAATATCAATCTTATATGCGATCCATCATGCGCTCAACAGCAGAAGCCAATCACCGCGATCCACGAATAGCCGAAGGCATGGTAGATGATCGAATTGTAATTGACAGTATTAAACAGGCGGGCAAGGTAATCACCTTCACCACTTCCGAGGCCATCAAGTATCGCTATTGCGAAGCTCAAGTGGAATCCATCGAGGAAATTTTGAAGCGAAACAAAATCAATGATTATCAATTGCACAGGTTTCAGTTAGGCGCTACAGAAAAAATCATTGCGATCTTTTTGAATCCGTTCATCAGCGGCATCTTGATTTTAGTTATCCTTGGCGGGATTTATTTCGAGCTTCAAACTCCGGGTGTAGGCTTTCCATTGTTTGCAGCAATTACAGCACTGGTTCTGTATCTGGTACCCTATTACCTCAGTGGCTTAGCGGAATATTGGGAAATCATCGCGTTGTTTATTGGTATCTTATTACTCATGGCTGAAATCTTCATCATTCCCGGCTTTGGTATTGCTGGTATTGCCGGAATTACACTGATTGTGGTGTCGATGATTCTAATCATGCTCAACAATGATTTTTTCAACTTTGAATTTGTGCCTATGGGCGATATTGTGATGGCCACTTTTGCAACCTTGGGAGGAATTTCGGGTGGGATGCTTTTGCTGATTTTTGGTGGAGCAAGTCTTACAAATACCAAGGCATTTAAACGAATTTCTCTTAATGATTCACAAGAAAGTTCGCAAGGATTTTCAGTCAACTCGAACACACAAGCTATGATGGGTAAGCAAGGTATCGCCAATACCATTTTGCGCCCGAGTGGAAAAGTGTTGATTGAAGGGCAGGTTTTTGACGCGTTTACCCGCGGTGAATTTGTAGAGAAGGGTGAAAGCATAGAAGTGATTGGAACAGAAGGAGTAACCCTGCGCGTGAAAAAGATCAGTTGATTTGCAAATAGGAAGTTCGAATGTTATAATGTTAAAAAATGGGAGTAAAAATTATTGGTATTATTCCGGCTCGATATGCCTCTACTCGTTTTCCGGGCAAACCGCTTGCCGACTTGGGTGGTCAGTCGATGATTGAGCGTGTCTATAAGCAAGTCAAAAAAGCAAAATCGCTTGATAAAGTAGTGGTGGCCACTGAACATGAATTGATTTACAATCATGTAAAAAGTTTTGGAGGAGAAGTCTGCATGACTTCTGAAAACCATCCGAGCGGTACTGACCGTTGCTATGAGGCGCTGATGCTGGAGAAAGAAAAGTATGATTATGCCATCAACATTCAAGGCGATGAGCCGTTCATCCAATCAGATCAGATTGATTTATTAGCATCGTATCTGGATGGACAAACGGAATTAGCTACGCTTATCAAAAAGATTGATACGTACGAGCAGCTCAACAGTGCGAGTGAAGTGAAGGTGACCTTCAACACACAAAACGAAGCGCTTTACTTCAGCCGGGCGATCATTCCTTATATCCAAAAGGTAAATCCGGCAGAGTGGTTGTCGCATTATGAATTTTATAAACATGTGGGCATGTACGCTTATCGCACAGATGTTTTACAAGCCATTACAAAGCTCGAGCTTTCTCCACTTGAAAAAGTAGAATCGTTGGAACAATTGCGGTGGTTAGAAAATGGATTCAAAATAAAAGTGGCAAAGACAACAGTCGAAACGATGTGTGTGGATACTCCGGAGGAATTGGAGATCGCAAAGAAAATTTTGGCGGGAATGTGATTTTTGATAGCACCAAAAAATTATTTTATTAGAATATTCCGCCTCATGAGGCGGAATCCGATGCGGTTAAAATAATCCCTACAAATATTTCGACCCTATGGGTCGAACTCCGCTTCGGATAAATTGATTCGCTACAAATATTTCGACCCTATCGGTCGGACTCCGATGCGGATAAAATAATCCCTACAAATATTTCGACCCTATGGGTCGAACTCCGCTTCGGATAAATTGATTCGCTACAAATATTTCGACCCTATGGGTCGGACTCCGATGCGGATAAGTTGATTCGCTACAAATATTTCGCCTCCATGGGAGGAATCTGATGCGGTTAAAATAATTCCTACAAATATTCCGACACTATGGGCGAGATCGTTTCTACATAATAAACATAATACAATCGGGTGAATGATTCTGGCTATCAATATTCGCCCTGTAAGGGCGATATATTTGTAGAAAATATGAAACCGATTTAGCTGCCCCGTAGGGGCAGAATATCATATCTATTGCATTTCGTGAAAAATGTATTTCTCATCAAACGAAATCCCAAATTCCTCCAAAAGATTCAAATACTCCTGTCGAAATGTGGTGGTCTGATGATGTTGCTTCTGATTCATGATGTACTTATAAATCCCATCTATGCGCTCTCTTCCATATGAAAAGGCTCCATATCCTGCTTGCCATTCAAATTTGCCATTGGAAAGTCCCTTCGCGTTGATCCATTCGGAGGATTCGCCTTTTACCACGCGCATCAAATCTGCCACCGACTGCATCGTATGAAATCCAACAAAAAGATGAACATGATCTGGCATGCCATTAACTGCAATCAGTTTATGTTTATTATTTTGAACTATGCCCGTCATGTATTTGTACAATTCATCTTCCCAACTCGAATCAATCATGCCGATTCGATACTTGACCGCAAACACAAACTGAATAAATAATTGTGTATATGTATTTGCCATTTTTATCTAATCAAAAGTCCTACACCAAATAAAATCACAAAAAGCAATGTGCTCATTGCCATTTGTTTTAGGTAGGGATCTAACTCTGCCGAGGGCTTTGCAGAAACGGATATGCCATTCTTGATAAGCAAAGGCGCAGAGAGTAAAAACAAAAATTGGAAAGGCGATTGATAATTTAAAATGGAATAGGCGATTGCGCATCCCAATGCTGTCAACAACAAAAACCAGTGATAGCGCGAAGCTTTCTCTTTTCCAATTCGAACCGGAATCGAAAATTTACCGGCTTCTTTGTCGGATTCAATATCGCGGATATTATTGATGTTTAAGACGGCAATTGAAAACAACCCACAACTCATGGCCGGAAAAAATTCATTCCACGAAAGTGACTTGGTAAACAAATAGTAGGAACCCATCACACCTACTAATCCAAAAAAAGTCAATACTGAAATATCACCTAAGCCCATATAACCATAAGGCCTCTTGCCAACGGTATAGCCGATTGCTGCTAGTATACTCAATAATCCCAAACCGAAAAATGTAAAGATTCCATTCCAATCCGACCCAAATGAAAACCAAAGAAGACTCAATCCACTGACCAAACTTAAAATCGAGAATAAGATAACAGCTCCTTTCATTTGTGATAATGAGATTGCTCCGGATTGCACTGCGCGCTGAGGTCCCTTTCTTCCGGCATGATCTGCGCCATTCACGGAATCACCATAATCGTTGGCCAGATTAGAAAGAATTTGTAAAAAAATGGTTGTCAGGCAGCACAGAAAAAAAATCAGACCATTGAACTGTTGAGCAGCTGCAGCCAAAAAACCTCCCATGCCTATGCAGGAGAGCGATAATGGAAGTGTGCGCAAGCGAAAAGCATGAAGCCAGGCGGAAGTATTCATAGGGCGTTAAGATAAAGTCTTTCGCGCAAAGCTTCAAACATTGTGTAATCAATAGATTCTAACTCTATTCAATTCGGAGTATTTTTTCTTCCAACCGATTAAAAGTAATGCTGTCTCCCGGCTTTTTGTTTAAAAGCAACTGACCAACGGGCGATTGAGGCGAAACCAACAAATAGTCAACTCCATCTAAAGAAATTTTACCTATGCTGATCGAAATGAAAAAATGATAACGGGTAGTTTGTACGATAGCTCCTACCCTTACTTCGTCCGTATTTCCGGTTTCGAGGAGCCCATCCACCAATTGTTTTACCTTAAGCGCCTCAGCCAATTGCTGCGCTGCTTTGTCACGTTCAATTTGCATCATCGCTCGTCCGGTTTCATACTTATCTCCGGCAGAACTCTTGCCCTCTTCGTTGGCAGCGTCTTGCGCATTGTCCATCGCCACTTGAGCCACAGAAATTCGTTCTGCCACGTATTTCTTACAGTACGCAATCAACTTCTTCTTTAAGCTCATTCGATTTAATGAGCCTTTGACTTAGCTCGATTTTTATAGTTCTTAAATAATGAAGCTGCAAGTATCAACAGCGACACGCTGAGAAATAATGGAATCAGATAATAATTTTCTTGTGATAAAAATAATCCCATGAGCATAGCTCCAACTGAAATAACACCGGCCGCTATTGCGTAGGCAACTGATTTAAAAAACCACGCATAAGGAAAGAAGTGCGCGCCTGTAATGATTACATATACCATTACGAAATGGTCGGGCATCTTGACCAAGATAAAGACCAGAAACGGAAAGTAAAACAGTTGTGCAAAATTTAACCAAAGACCGAGTGGCTGCAATGGATTTGATTTAATGGTCCATTCGGTTTTCAGTAACTTTGAAAACAAAATTGCAAGTGGCATCATCACACCTCCTACCATGAAGGTGATGATGGACTTGTTGTAGGATGTGTACGGCAAAGTCCATACATAAGTAATGGCAATCCAAACCAGACTTGCCGCAAGAATAAAATCAATTCCGTTCTTCGCGCGGACAGAAAGTTCGAGCCGCAATTGGGTCATTTCTTTCAAATCCATTTGTCCTTGTTTTTAAAGTCCTAAAATGATTTTCAGTTTAGCGTATCCGGTTTTACTTACCGGAATTTGCTTGCCATCTCTGAGAATGGCCAGATGTGTTTCCTTTTGGTAAGGTTCAATCTTGGTAATCTGATTGATCTGAACGATGTAGCTGCGATGCACGCGAACAAATTGAGTGGCGTCCAGCGATTGTTCATAGAAGCTCATCGTCTTATTTTTTAGAAATGATCCTTCGGCAGTAAAGATCTTTACAAAATCATCGTCTGCTTCCAAATACAAAATTTCATGAGCAGGAATAATTTTTACTTTACTTCCGGTTTTCACCACAATACGATTTTGCTGACCAGCCGTTGTTGACATCGTGCTGAGCACTCGTTCCATTGGTTCGGGGCTCGCAGGCGTAACCTGGCTCTTCCATTTTAAAATGGCCGAACGAAAACGATCTTCGGCTACCGGCTTGAGTAGGTAGTCGACCGCATTCGCTTCAAACGCTTTAATGGCAAACGAATCATATGCTGTAATGAAAATAACAGACGGCTTTTGTTCGATCAATTCCAACATTTCAAAGCCGGTAATCTTTGGCATTTGGATATCCAAAAAAATTAATTCTGGATTATGTTGTTGGATGGCTTTCACGCCTTCAAAACCATCACCACATTCTTGCACCACCTCGATCTCCGGAAAAGATTTAAGATAGGCTTTCACAATCTCCCTGCTTAAAGGTTCATCATCTATAATAACAGCTTTTGTCATATGCGTTCCGGAAGAGTTAAAGTAACAGTAAAGTGGTTGTCTTGAATGGAAGTTTGCAACAAATCATTCCGCGTGTATAAAAGATACAGTCTACGTTTCAATCCATTCAATCCAAATCCACTTCCCTCAGCAGGCTGCATATCTTTATCAAATGGATTGGTAATTACTATCTGCAAAGAGTCGTTGACGCGTGTGGTCGACATTGAGATCACGACCGCTTCAGTTGTGCCATACAATCCAAACTTAATTGCATTCTCCACGAGCGGTTGAATCAATAAAGGTGGAATGAGCCAAAGTTTAATTTGTTCATCGCAATCCATTTTTACTTCCAGTCGATGTCCAAACCGCACTTTCTCAATGGAAAGATACAATTGCAAGTAAGCCAATTCCTGCTCTAGTGTAATCCATTGTTCATCGGCTCTGCGCAACGTGGTGCGCAAAAAATCAGACAACTGCTGCACCATTTCGCGCGCTTTGGAAGCATTCACTAAAATCAATGCGTTGATGGAATTCAAACTATTGAAAAGAAAATGGGGCTGAAGTTGTAATTGCAGTTTTTGTAACTCTGCATCGCGAACCATGGATTCGGTAGATATTTGCTGCTCCATCGACTCTTGTAATTCATTCAATTGTTTGAAAAGCAATTGTCCTATCGACCATGCTGATAAAATCATAAATAATAGTCCAATTCTCACAGGTGTCACCTTCTGAAGAAATGAAAGGTAATCGGCATTGTTTTCACCCAACATCAGCAGGCTTTGATCGATCATCCAATAACACAATACGGAAACGGCAGCGCTCAGAGCTAATACAAATTGATACTTGCCTGCCTTTGGGGTATAGCGCGTTAAAATTAATTCCAATAAAGCGCATGACAACAAAATCCAATTGGTAGTAATGAGCGCATCATAAGCCGACAATTCAAAATCAAATTGAAGCCATTGTGTCAACAGCCAAAATTGAGCTGCCCAGGCTACAACTGCCACCGATAAAATGATTATTCCTCTTTTAAAACGAGTTGGTTTGTATTGGTTACTCATTTGTTGATTGCCAGCATTCCCGATTTACTTTTAATTCTGTTAAGATAATCAGTTACATCTTTGGATTCTTCGATGGTGGAATAAATTTCTTCACCGTCTTGTAATGATCCCATCGGAAGCACATCTACTACACTTACAAACTTCCATTTTACTAACTCATCTTTCCTGTTCGTAAAGTCGCATTCATACAACCTGCCGAGGATGGAGGCCTTTTCACATGCCCACTCATATTCATCGGCCTTGATAAGGCGAAGTTGTTCATCAAATTGAGGAGCATGGTTGCCGCTGCCACTCACTACCTGATAAACCAACTTCGCTAAATACCACTTCATAATTATGCTATTGAAAGTATCAATTTATCTACAACTCTAATCAATAACTCTTGATATCCACACCACCAAAGATTACCACACCGGTCAGCACAATCTTTTTCTCAGGAGTTTGAAGTGTTGGGTCTTTGCGTTTATCCTCCACTCCGCCTAAGATAGCGGTGATGTCTGATTTGATTTCCCAATTGGAAGGTACCAACAATTTAGCTCCTCCGAAAATCGAAACCATGTCGATGCGAATGATTCCGTTGATATCGGCTTGTGTCAAGTCAATTTCAGAGCCACCGAAAATCGAAGTGATTTGTCCGCCTCCAAAGTTTTTAGAAAAGATTCTGCGTTTGCTACCGCCAAAGATGGAAGTGATATTGATATTTTCATCGCCCGTGGTGGACGAATCGTATCCATCGCTTTTCTTGCTGTTGAAGTTTAACCATTGACCACCCGTTTCTCCCGATTTTGAAAACACAGAACGGAATAATATTAAAAGGCCAATCGAAATTAAGATAACCGGACCCATGATCCGTCTAAACTGGAAGTCAATATCTGGAATGTGATCAACCAGTATTAACCCTCCAATAACCATTAGAATCAACCAACCTATTCCTGTAAAGTTTTTTCGAATCCCAATTAAAAGTCCGATGCTCATCATAAGAGTTCCGAAGTTGAATACCCATCTTGGAAATAACTCGTAATCCAATCTATCTAAAAGTAAAACAGCTCCAATGGCTAAGATGATAATCCCAATCCAAAAGCTGTTGCCGAATTTTGTGCTTTGCTTTTCCATAATTGTGTTATTGTTTGTTCAAATGTAACGCCTTAAAAGCCCGTCAGGCGAAACGAAAAAGGCAAGCAAAGGGAAAAAGTCGGTGAAACCGGAATTTTATGGGGGTGAAAGCGGCAAGCAGCTGATGCCAATCCGTTTAGGAGAAACGAAATAATGAAGGAACTACTTCGTAATCTTATCCAATATCTCCTTATCCAGTGGCTTTACTTGCGGAGGGAAAAAACCGACTACATTACCGGCCTTGTCGATTATATACTTACAAAAATTCCAGGAAGGCGATTTTCCTGATTTAGCAGAAAGCCATTTGTAAAGTGGAGACTTGTCACTTCCACGCACAGATATTTTATCAAACATCTGAAATGTAACCCCATAGTTTCGCTGGCAGAACGTAGCAATTTCTTCACTGTTACCCGGCTCTTGCCACAAGAAGTTATTTGCAGGAAAACCCAGCACGGTCACTTTATCACCGTATTGCTCATGTAGCTTTTCCAAATCTTCATATTGGTAAGTGAAGCCACATTTCGAAGCAGTGTTGACAATCAGTAAATTCTTTCCTTTGTATTGAGAAAAATCGATTTCTTTTCCATCTAATGACTTCATCTTGAAATCATAAATGCTTCCGGCAACATTGTCTTTTCGGGCAATGGTTAGTTTTTCAGATAAAAAAGAGATGAGTCCCATAAGAATGATAATTGCTACTGCAATTAACGCAATTCTTTTCATTTTAACTCTTTCAGAATAGCGTCATCACCCGGGTTCACTCCGGAAGCAAAGAACTTCACGGTTCCATCCGGCTTCACCAAATACTTACAAAAATTCCAGCTTGGCTCTTTTCCTGATTTCTCTTTCAAGAATTTATATAATGGATGTTGGTCGCTGCCCTTCACTGATATTTTCTCAAACATTTGAAAAGTGACTCCATAATTTTTCTTGCAGAAAGAAGCAATCTGCACATTCGTGCCCGGCTCCTGGCCTCCAAAGTTGTTGGCCGGAAAACCTAAAATGGTAATTTGATTGCCATACTTCTCATGCAATTCTTGTAAATCGGCATATTGAGGTGTATAACCACATTCAGAAGCAGTGTTGACAATCAATAGTGTTTTGCCATTGTATTGCGCAAAATCAATTTCTTTTCCATCAATGGACTGAATCTTGAAATCATAAATAGAGCCTGTCATAGTAATGATTGCTAGGAAGTATAATAAAGTAAATTTCATTGGGAGTAAGTTTATTAATCTGTTGGTTTCAAATAAAATACCTATCCTCTAATAACAATGAATGGTAGAAAATGTTGGTCTAAGAATAAACGAAACTAATAAAAAAGATTGGCTTAATGACTTGATACTAAGCAAATGGTTAGTATTAATCAGCAACAGTCCGGGTGAAACATTGATTCAGTTTACTTTTGATCAGATCAGCTTCGCGAGGTAAAGTGGCGGCTTTCAAAGCTTGATTGAAATAAATTATTGCTTGTTGATGGTCGTTTGCCAGCAAATGAAAGTTCCCTAGTGCCGTGAGATACAAATGATTGTTTTCAAGGCCTTGAATTTTTTCCAAACTAAAGATTCCTTCTTTAGGCGATTGCGCATACCCGATAGCGATGGCGTGATTCAAAGCCACTATCAATCCCGGCTTACACTTTTCCAAAGCATCATATAATCTCACTAACTCGGGCCATCGGGTTTGTTGCCAAGTAGGCGCAAGTGCATGCACCGATGCAATGGCCGCCTCGATATGGTATTCACTCAATTGAGCGCCTTCGGAAGCGGCCGCTAAAAAGTGCAAACCCTTTTCAATCAACGGTTGCGACCATTTGGTTCGATCCTGATACTCCATTAAAACAATTTCACCCGAATCAGACGTACGTGCATTAAAGCGTGAAGCATGCAAACACATCAAAGCCATCAGTGCTTTTACCTTGGGAAGGCCAGTGGTGGGATGCTGCACTAATAAATAAGTGAGTCGCATGGCCTCTTCGCACAAATCCTCGCGAATAGGAGTGCTGGGGTGATGTGAATAATATCCTTCGCTGAAAAGAAGATAGAGCACTTTCAGCACGCTATTTAATCGCGATGGCAACTCATAGATGCCAGGTGGATCGAGTTGAATATTTTCATCCCTAATTTTCTCCTTCGCTCGATACAAGCGCTTGGCAATATTTTCTTCGTTTGTTAGAAATGCCTGCGCTATTTCAGATGTACTTAATCCACCTAGTGTTTTAAGGGTAAGTGCTATTTGTGATTCAGGTGGAATTGACGGATGACAACAGGCGAACATCATTCTTAAAACACTGTCATGAATAGCTTCTTCTTCGAATGCCACTTCGATAACAGACACAATCTCTTTTTCGTAATTCTCTTTACCACGCGCTACGCTTTGCTGACTTCGCAAATAATCAATTGCTTTATTACGAGCCACCCGATAGAGCCACGCAGAAGGATTATCCGGTATCGAATGAAAAGGCCAAGTCTCCATTGCTTTGAGCAGGGTGTCTTGCACTAAATCTTGCGCGACTTCAAAATTTTCGGCACCTAAATAGCGCGTAAGCACTGCGGCCATCTTGCCCGCCTCGTGGCGAAAAAGATGGCCGAGTAATTGATCTATCTGTCTTCTTTCAGAAGGCTCACTCATGGATTGTCGTAATAGGTCGCGTCTTTTGCAATTTTGCCATTCGCAAAAGTAAGCACCGTGCAAATGGGCAACCTAAATTGAATCGAGTCTCCGGATGATCCGGAAGATACGAATTGAACAACTACCTGATTTTTCACTGCTTGTATTTCAACTATACTGTCTTTGATATTTGGAAACATTTGTTGCATCTCAAAATATTTCGCTACAATTTCCTGCCGAGTTTTGGATACCAAATTTGGCCCGTAAGCCGGATCGAGATATTGAGCATCGGTAGCATAGCATGAGGCCATCTCTTGCCAATTGTGAGCATTGAAAGCGGCAAACATTTTCTGTGTGAGTTCTACATTTTGTTGCTCCTCATTATTATTACAACCGCCAATGAGGGCAATCAAAACCACCGCCATTAACCACTTCATGCACTATTTCTTTTTGGGAAAATTAGAATTTGCCATGACCTCTTCGATTTGAGCGGTATGTCGTGCGGAGTGGCCGGTGATGAATAATAACATTTGGTATGAATCGAAAGTGGCGAAGGGCATCACGGCATAATGATTGCGTAAATCCTCCTGTGTTGTTTTAACAAAGTCAATATTACCATTCCGCTTTGCGACAAACTCTTTTAAGGAACCTGCAGCGGAACCAAATTGGTTTTTAGGCTCAAACATTTCTTGCGTTTTAACTTTGCGTTCACGGCTAGAGATCATTCCTTTCACCTGATCGTCTGTCATTTTCACTTCTCCTCTGCGAGCCGGATTTGAAGCTTCCTTCAATGTGCCTTGCAACACACCAAATAAAGCACCTTCCGAAAACGCAATGTGCTCAAGGCATTCTGCCACCGACCATGTGGTGGGGGTAGGCTTGAAGTTGAGTTGTTCTTCTGTTAATCCTTGCACATCTTTTATCAATCGCTCTCGCGTTTCATTCATATAATCGATGGCTGCTTTTCGTTCTGCCTCACTGATCGTTTCAGGAGCTGTGCGAAATCCGCTGGCCATCACCAAAGCAAAAGCAAGCGCAAAAAGTTGAATTGATTTTAACATAAGAGTTGGGTTTAGTTTTAAAAATAAAATAAAAAGAGCGAACGGCATTACCTATCGCTCTTGGGTTTCTTCTACATATCCATTTTCTGAACCGGGCGCACCTGCACCTTGCCGTTGAAAATGAAATCCGGATAATCTTTTGTGAGCGCAACTGCTTCATCTAAGTCCTTCGCCTTCACAATAAAATAACCGCCCACCAATTCTTTGCTCTCCGCAAAGGGGCCATCGGTAACTACCTGATTAGGTCCACTCACAAATTTGCCGCGCGGCTCTAACGGTTCTCCGCCCTCATAGCGTCCTTCGCGTTGTAGTTTCTCCACCCACGCAAACCATTTTTGCATGTGGTTTTGCATTGCTTCCGGTGATTGCATTTCAGGGGCTATATCGCTGCCTCCGTGAAAGATGAACATGAATTTTTCCATACGAATTTTAGTTTAAGTTAAACAATTTTTATCTATGACGTGCAGATCCATCTAAATCGGACATTGGGCTTCACTTTTTTTTAAAAAAATAATTTAACCCTTTAATATTGATCCATTTGCAGGAATATAATAGCCGCTACTGCTAAATTGCAACATGACGAACGAGCAAAAAGCCATTAAAACTACCTATTTCAGCATTGCCGGAAATACCGCGATGGCATTGATCAAGGGTCTGGCGGGGATTTTTGGAAATTCGTATGCGTTGATTGCCGATGCTATTGAATCTACCACCGACATATTTTCTTCCATTCTTGTTTTAATCGGGCTCAGGTATTCAAATAAGCCACCGGATAAAAATCACCCATATGGTCACGGTCGCATTGAGCCGCTCATTACTTTTTTAGTCGTTGGCTTTCTGATTACATCTGCTAC
>JBGAUU010000153.1:0-7111 GCA_044228465.1 Cyclobacteriaceae bacterium | reverse complement strand
TTACGAATAGCCAGAGGCACGGAAAGATCGCCAGTTTCGCTCACCGTCTTCAACGCGGTGTCAATGGCTACATAACTCGCATTGCTCTTTGGAGAACTTGCCAGATAAATAGCACACTGTGATAAGATAATGCGCGCCTCTGGATAGCCAATCACATCCACTGCCTGAAAGGTTGTGGTTGCCATCACCAAAGCTGTTGGGTTTGCATTGCCAATATCTTCCGATGCTAGAATGACCATTCTGCGGGCAATAAATTTCACATCTTCGCCTCCTTCAATCATTCTCGCCAAATAATACACGGCCGCATTGGGGTCGCTTCCGCGAATGGATTTGATAAACGCAGAAATGATATCATAATGTTGCTCTCCCTTCTTATCATAAATCGCGATTCGCTTTTGCGCCACATCGGTAACGAGCGCATCGGTAATCGTAATATCACCTGATTGTGATTCCGTGATAAGTTCGAGCAAATTCAATAATTTTCGCGCATCTCCTCCAGAAATGGTGAGCAGAGCTTTGTGCTCGACAATCGCAACGTTTCGTGTTTTCAACTCTACATCACGCTGCAGCGCTTGTTGAATGAGCTTGAGCAAATCAGATTCTGTGAGTGGCTTGAGCGTATAAACTTGGCAACGAGATAACAAAGCGGAGTTGACCTCAAAAGAAGGGTTTTCTGTAGTAGCGCCAATCAAAGTCACCGTTCCTTTTTCTACCGCACCGAGCAGAGCATCTTGCTGTGATTTGTTAAATCGGTGAATCTCATCTATAAATAAGATCACCCGACTCGCACGCCTAGCTTGGTCAATTACTTCACGCACATCTTTCACTCCGGCACTGACGGCACTCAGCATGTGAAAGGGTCGCTTTACTTCGTTGGCAATGATATTGGCAATGGTTGTTTTGCCAACTCCCGGTGGCCCCCATAAAATCATGGATGGAACATTACCTGTTTGAATGGCTCTGCGAATGATGCCCTGTTCACCAACCAAATGCTCTTGCCCAATCAAATCTTCCAATTTGGTTGGGCGCATACGTTCAGCGAGTGGTGACGATGGAGCGTGCAACATCTAAATGGCAAATAATAAGAATATAGCGCTAATACTAAATCCTATACCTATGCAAATCGTGAATAAAAACCCAAAAATTAAAAATTTAAAAATGGTTTTTCCCCAGCCTTGTCCGTACATCCTTTTCATGGCAAATAATAGGTAGAAGAAAATCCAAAATCCGATTATCGTCTTTATCCAATCAAAAACAGTAATATGTTCTGCAAATCCTGCTAGAATTTGTAAAGAACCTGCCAAGTAAAAAAAGTTGTAGTAGTATATAGAGAAGACGAGATGTTCACTATAAAAATAATCTCTTCGTATATAAAGAAGCTTAAGCAACAAAGCGAAAACCGGCAGAAGGAAAAATAACACCTTCGAAAAATTATCTAGAAAAGCTTGACCAAAGTCTTTACCAAAATCTTTATCCGCATATCGCTCAGACAATTCAATGCTTCGTAAGTTGAATCTCCGTTCAATCCAGTTATCACGCTTATCTTCCGGCAATGCGTTTTGAGCCGAATCATATTGCGTTACTGTTTTAAACTGATTATCAGTTAAGCTAAAGCCAACATTACTTTTCTTCCTTTTGTCTAATTTTCCAATCGAGTCGAGCAATTTCTGTGACACCAACCAATTTTTGCTGGTATCGCCTGGAGCAATTTTGAGTAATGAATCGATATTTAACTTTGGATGATCCTCTTTCAATTCGGCAATATCTTCTTTATCCAATTTTAATTTTGAATCATGCTCTACGACATCATCCATGTTTGATGTCATTGAAAAAAATAAGAAGAACACAAAGCTGATAAATACATACATGCGAGCGGGATGATAATAACTCTCGCGCTTTCCAGAATTATACTCAACTGCCAAAAAACCAGGCTTGGTAATTAGAAATCTAGTCGTGAGAAAAAACTTTCCTTCATAACTCCAGAAAGAAGAAATAAAGTTTGTCCAAAGCTCTCCCAGCGTTTGCCGCTTCGGAATATCTTTCTGGCCGCAATGTTGGCAAAACGTGTCTTGCAGCTTGGTGCCGCAGTTTAAACAAAACTCATTGTGTTGTTTGCTCAGGGTATTTTGTTCTGCATCCACAAAACCTTCCGACCCCGGCAATGCTCTACCTAATTCTTCCATAACTTAAAAATTCATTTTTCTGAAAACAGATACAGTGTGTTGCAACATGTCATCTGTAAAATCCAAATGCGTAACCAGTCTGATTTCAGTGGCACTAAAGGCCAATGCTTTGATGTGGTGATTGGCCAATATGGCAAGACATTTCTCAGGTGTCAATCCATCGACTACTTCAAAAATCACAATGTTCGTATCAACTGGCATCACCGACTTTACCCATGGTAATCGTTGCAGCATGTTGCCTAAAGTCTTTGCCCGCACGTGATCGTCCTTCAATCGATGAATATGATTGTCCAAGGCATAAATTCCAGCTGCTGCCAAAAAGCCTGCCTGCCGCATTCCTCCACCAAACACTTTTCGAATTCTGCGCGCTTTTAGTTCTAATTCTTTTTTACAAACTAATACTGAGCCCACCGGTGTGCCAAGCCCCTTCGATAAACAGATTGATATCGTATCGAAATATTTTCCAAACTCTACCTGATTCTCCTTAGTTTCGGTAAGGGCATTGAAAAGTCGCGCGCCATCCAAGTGCATGGCCATGCCTTTGCTTCGGCTGAATTCGCTGATCTTTTTGATCTGCTCCAATGTATAATAGCTTCCGGCTTCGCGTACCACCGTGTTTTCCAGTGCCACCACCGAAGTTCGGGCTTGATGCACATCGTTGATATTTCCAATTACCGGTGCAATCTCTTCCACAGAAATTCTTCCTCTGTCGCCTGTGAGCAACTTGGTACCAATGTTACTGTTACCTGCCAATCCTCCTCCTTCGTATTTGTAAATGTGGGCGCCTTTGTAGCAAATCACTTCATCGTAAGGTTGCGTCAAAATTTTAATGCCAATTTGGTTGGTCATGGTGCCGGAAGGGCAAAAAATGGCTGCTTCCATTCCCAAAAGTGAAGCACATTTTTCCTCCAGTTTTTTTACGGTAGGGTCTTCGCCAAAAACATCGTCACCCACTTCGGCTGAAAACATGGCATCACGCATGCCCGGTGTAGGGCGAGTAACGGTATCACTTCGTAAATCGATTATCATAATAAAATAGGGCTTAAAGTACTAAAACATCTTGGTTTGAACGCTGCCGTTTTGGTGAAGTCCCATTTTATAGCAACTCTTTTGCTGGGTCCCAAAATTTCGTTGAGAAATCCTGCACCTTGTCTTTCACTACTTTCACGCCTTCCTTCTCAAGTTGTTTTTGCATGGAGCTTGGCGGAACAAAGTGATGTTTGCCGGTAAGCAACCCCTGGCTATTGACTACGCGATGAGCAGGCACTTTTTTCTCCGCATGCGAAGCATTCATAGCCCAACCTACCATGCGGGCGCTGGATGCAGTGCCGAGGTAACGAGCAATTGCGCCATAGCTGGTAACCCTACCTTTGGGTATCAGTCGGACGACCTCAAAAACGTCTTCAAAAAAATTATGATGCTTATTGGGAACAAGCGATGTGGTTGATTGGGATTTTTTGGGCATAACCCCAAAGTAATCAACCTTTCGGAAAGGATAAAAAAATTGTCGGGTAAATAGCCTACAAGAGGGTAATCTTATTTGGTCTTATTGGTATTGTATTTTTCAAAAGAAAGATTCTTCGGCTGAACGATTGCAGTCGTTATTTTCATGTAGCCCTTTTCTTCGACAAGTGTATAATCATACGTACAATCATAGTTCTTGGCTGAAATATGAATGTGATAGGTTCCCGGAGTTGCATCATAAAAATCGATGAGCATCCGTTTGCAATCCAATGGCTTCTTGCTAATCACTCGGTTGGAAGCATCTAAAACCTCCACAAAAGCATCTTGCAGTTTTTCTTTCACTTTAAAATGGAATACACCATCAGAAGTGGAAAGAACTTTTATGGATGGATCTTGCTTTTGTGCGAATGTGGCGAGGCAAAAAAGCATAATCAGAGTGGTAAATCTTAATTTCATTGGTTAGGGGTTTAGCCAAATAATTTTTGCTGAGCCATTTAGCCAAATAAATGCCAAACGAAAAAAGTGCGAAAGAAGCCTGTAATAAAGGATTTGTTTT
Organism: Cyclobacteriaceae bacterium; assembly: GCA_044228465.1. Classification (GTDB taxonomy): domain Bacteria; phylum Bacteroidota; class Bacteroidia; order Cytophagales; family Cyclobacteriaceae; genus ELB16-189. The sequence continues at coordinate 2,908 of JBGAUU010000153.1, read as the reverse complement.
TGAGAAAATTCCCAAAATAGGAATCTCTTTCCTTTTTCACCCAACTTTCAAATCAGAAGAGAATTTAGCTTTGTGATTTTATTCGATCGGCTTCGGGTAGAATAGCAAAGAATTAAATTTGCGGCTCATTTTAATTTTTCCCTCTTAATGCTGAAGTATCTTTTTGTTTTTGTCCTTTTATCGAGTGAGCTATTTGGCCAACAGTTTGTCTTTCCGGCTGGTGAAAATTGGAATCACCTGAAAGAAGGCCAAACCTTAAATTTTCAGCTCGGTACAACCGATACCAACCAAGCTCGTATTTCATTTGAAGGTGGCGCTGATTTGGGAATTGGACTGGATACGCTTGGGCATTTTAACTGGACACCCTCCTTCGATTTAGTAGACCGACTTGAAAAACAAAAAGAAGTAACGATCTACTTTCAGGCCGACTGGAAAAATGGAAATAAAATCCGCAAACCAATCACCTTTCTGGTGACTCACCAAAATCGCCTGCCGGTGGTGGAAGAATTGCCTACTTTTTATGTAAAGCAGACTTCTTTCAATCAATATCAGATTTCGTCTGACTATGTGAGCGATCCGGATGGCGATCCATTTGTATTTAAATCAATACCTTCTCAAATGCCGGAAGGTGCCCATTTAAGTTCGCAAGGGTTGTTAACGTGGACACCCTCGCGCAATCAATTCAGTGGCTTGAAGAAAGGCCCGATGATAATCGAATTTTTGGTGCAAGATCAGCCCGAAAAATTGGAAACGACCGGCAGAATTAAAATTGCGCCTACCCAATTGGATTTACCCCCAGAATTGCTTCTAGTGCCTAACGATAGTATTCTCACCATCAAAGAAGATGAGCGCATCAATTTCAAAATTTACATCTCAGATCCTAACGGTGATGAAAACATTTCCAATTCAGGATTTGTGTGTACCGACCAACGAGTTCCAAAAACAAGTTTGGTAGAGAATACTCCTGTGCAGGCTGAATTTACGTGGTCACCGGGCTATCATTTTGTGGAAGAAGTAGACAAAGAAAAAACGATTGATCTGATTTTTTTTGCTTTGGATAAATCGGCCAATCGCGTGCAACGCAAAGTGCGGGTGAAAGTGCTCGATACCGAAAATCTGGAAGAAAAAGACAAACAGCTTTATACCAAATACCTCAACTCGCTAATCGGTGCCAAAGCGTTGCTGGATGAATTAGATAAGAATCATGAAATTTTAACGAAGGCTTACAAGCAAGCAAAAAAAGGAAAGAAAAATCGCGCCATTCTAAATGCCTCTTTGGGTGCCACCACCGGATTGGCACCTGTTGTGCTTAATAATGATCCCAATTCATATAAAGCGGTGTCGGCCATTGGTGGTACTACCGTGCTGACACTAGGCACTTTGGAAGCAACCGAAGTAATTGGTAAATCAAAGGCAGATATTATGGAGAAGTTGAAAACGAACGTAGAAATTCGCAATCAACTGCAGGTGGAGGGTGACAATTTTGCCCGAAAATATGCACTCAAGTCCGCCCGCAGAGAAAAGGTATTTGAAGCCGACCGCGATAAGTTACTACCCATTATTAATAGTCAAAAGTTGGTGAGTTTAGAGTTGGATGCCTCCAAGCCGAACTATAAAAAGTACAGTGCAGCCGAAATCAAGAAGACATTTGCCGACTTTAGCGAAGAATAGCAGCCTGAATTTGCCAAAAACAAAATAACCGTTACTTTTGCAGTCCAAAATCGCAAAATAACTCTCCTTCGCTAAAGCTATGGAGAGTAAACAGAGGAGTGGTAGAGCGGTTTATTGCACCGGTCTTGAAAACCGGAGACCTTTCACGAGGTCCGGGGGTTCGAATCCCTCCTCCTCTGCCAGTTCAAAAGAAAGCCCAAATTCGGAAATGAGTTTGGGCTTTTTGTTTTTTGGCATTCGCCCAAACATGTCTCTAAATCGGAAATTTTGCCATTCAAATGGCCACTTAATCAGAAAGTTTACCCTAAAATCAGGAGTTAGTCAGAAATTTTACTCAAAAATTCAATTTTAGTCGGAAAATTTACCGAACAAAATAATTTCCAATAAACCCGCCTTCATTTTCTTTTTCATAAGCCTATCAATTAGCTCTAGATGAAATCCAAATTTGATTTCTTTATACGAGTCACTTCTAGCCTTTTGAATGCGCTTTCCCATCGCGTCAGGCTATTGCCTGATAATAACAAATAGATATCAGGCTATAGCCTGATGTTTTCTACTGAATGATGCCCCCCAAATTATTGCTAACTTTACTTAAACATTAAAAACAACGTATATGGAAGGTTTTTTGGGAGGTTATTGGTGGGTGCTATTGCTTATTCTTTGTATTGCACTGTACAAAATTATTTTGCGTTTCCTTTTCGGGATGGTGATCGTGCCCGAAGATAAAATCGGCTTGGTCACCAAAAAATTCGTGTTGTTTGGCAATCACAAAGAATTGCCCGATGGCCGAATCATCGCCACACAAGGTGAAGCCGGTTTTCAAGCGAAAACATTAGCTCCCGGACTTTATTTCTGGATGTGGGTGTGGCAATTCGATGTTTCCATGGAAGAATTCACTGTGATCCCGGAAGGAAAAATCGGATTGGTGCTTTCCAAAGACGGTGCCGAAATTCAAACCGGAAGTATTTTAGCAAAACGCGTTGACTGCGATAATTTTCAAGACGCTGAAAAGTTTTTGAACAATGGAGGTATGCGCGGTCGTCAAACCACTTACATCACGGCAGGTTCGTATCGTATCAACACCATGCTTTTCAATATTTCGATAACGGATATGATCCGCATTCAGGAAAGCAGAGTGGGCATCGTTACTACCTTAGATGGTTTGCCCATTGAGGAAGGACAAATTGCCGGTAAGCTGGTAGATGGTCACAATAATTTTCAGGACTTCGATACTTTC
>JBGAUU010000152.1:0-6833 GCA_044228465.1 Cyclobacteriaceae bacterium | reverse complement strand
GGCCTCATTGAAAATCTGAAGAAGGTAGTTGGCGGTTAAGTAGCATTCCACACACGATTGCAATAAACTACGGGTTTTCTGATCCGTTTTCTTCTGTATTTTTGCAGCCTTACTTTTTTAAACTATGCTACCATCCATCGCCCCCTCTGAAACATTGGCCTGGCAAAACCTCACTGCCCATTTCCTAACCATGCAAGCAACGCACATGCGTGAACTATTTGCCGAAGATGATCAACGCTTCGAAAAGTTTCAGGTAAAGCTGGATGATATCTTGGTCGATTATTCTAAAAACATCCTCACCGAAGAAACCATTGCCCTGCTGCTTGATCTTGCAAAAGAGACGCAACTCGAAGAAGCAATCAATGGTATGTTTCATGGTAACAAAATCAATCAAACCGAAAACAGGGCGGTACTACACACCGCTTTGCGCAACCGCTCGAATACACCTGTGTTTGTCGATGGCGTAGATGTGATGCCGGAAATCAACAAAGTGCTTGCGCAGATGAAAGACTTCTCAGGCAAGTTGTTGAGCGGAAGCTGGAAAGGATATTCCGGAAAGGCCATCACGGACATTGTTAATATTGGTATCGGTGGTTCGGACTTAGGACCGTTGATGGTTTGTGAAGCACTAAAGCCTTATCACAAAAGTATTCGCCCGCACTTTGTTTCCAATGTAGATGGCACGCACATTGCGGAAGTAACAAAACAACTCAATCCGGAAACGACATTATTTATTATCGCTTCTAAAACCTTCACCACCCAGGAAACCATGACCAATGCCGAGTCGGCTAAGAAATGGTTTTTAGAAAAATCCGGAAACAACGGTGATGTGGCGAAACATTTCGTAGCGGTATCTACCAACACGAAAGCAGTCACTGCCTTCGGCATCGCTCCGGAAAACATGTTTGTGTTTTGGGATTGGGTGGGCGGACGCTATTCATTATGGTCTTCCATCGGCTTGTCGATTGCCTGCACCATTGGCTTCGAAAACTTTGAATCCTTGTTGAAAGGTGCGCACCGTGCCGATCAGCATTTTAAAAACACACCATTCGAAAAGAACATACCCGTGTTGTTGGCACTCATCGGCATTTGGTATGTTAACTTCTTCGATGCCGCTTCGGAAGCGATCCTTCCCTACGATCAATACCTGCATCGCTTTGCCGCATACTTCCAGCAAGGTAATATGGAGAGCAACGGTAAGTCGGTAGATCGTTCAGGGCACTTGGTCAATTATAATACCGGTCCAGTGATTTGGGGCGAGCCCGGCACCAACGGACAACATGCCTTCTATCAGTTAATCCATCAGGGAACAAAAATCATTCCGTGCGATTTCATCGCACCGGCCATCAGTCAAAATCCATTGAGTGATCACCACGAAAAACTATTGTCCAACTACTTCGCGCAAACCGAGGCGTTGATGATGGGTAAAACCGAAGAAGAAGTGGAGGCTGAATTAAAAGCAGCGGGATTTAGCGATTCCGATATAGAGTTCCATCAACCGTATCGTGTGTTTGCCGGCAACAAACCGACCAACTCTATTTTGTTCAAGAAACTGGATCCGGAAACACTCGGAACACTCATCGCATTGTATGAACATAAAATCTTCGTGCAAGGTGTGATCTGGAACATATTCAGTTTTGATCAGTGGGGTGTGGAATTGGGCAAAGTGCTGGCGAAGAAAATTTTGCCCGAGCTTAGCTCCGAAGGTGAAATCGCATCGCACGACTCATCCACCAACGGATTGATCAATTATTTCAAACGTTTGAGGTCGAAATAAATGATCACAAAAGAATAACCTCCTTGTAAACTGGACTTCATCTGCTATTTTTGACCACCTTAAGTCAAAAATGGAAAATAAAATTTCTAAGATTGGAGTGTTCACATCGGGTGGTGATGCCCCCGGCATGAATGCTGCAATACGAGCCGTTGTTCGCGCCTCCATCTATTACAAGAAAGAAGTTTACGGAATCATGCAGGGCTATGAAGGCATGATCAGTGGTGATATCGTAAAATTGGGTGCCCGATCTGTTGGTAACATCATCCAGCGTGGCGGAACCATTCTCAAGTCGGCACGCAGTATGGAGTTCCGCACTCCGGAAGGACGTGAAAAAGCTTTTCGCAACTTGCAAAAGAATGGCATCGATTCGCTCGTAGCCATTGGTGGCGATGGAACTTTTACCGGTCTTCATAAATTCTACGAGGAGTATAAGATTCCTTCTGTTTGTATTCCCGGTACGATTGACAATGATTTGGCGGGCACCGATTACACCATCGGATTTGATACAGCTACCAACACAGCCGTAGAAGCGATTGATAAAATTCGCGATACAGCAATTTCTCACAACCGTCTGTTTTTTATTGAAGTGATGGGTCGTAATAGCGGCTACATTGCTATCAACTGCGGTATTGCCGGAGGTGCGGTTGCCACGATCATTCCCGAAGAGTCACTTTCCATGGAAGAGCTTTTCGCAAAGCTGGACGAAGGGGGAAAAACCAATAAGAAATCCAGTTTGATTGTAGTGGCAGAGGGAAGCAAAATTGGTGGAGCGATTGAGCTGGCCAAGAAATTCTCTGAACGCAACAACTACTTCGATATTAAAGTAACCATTCTCGGCCACTTACAGCGCGGAGGTACTCCAACCTACTTCGACCGCGTACTCGCCAGCAAAATGGGTGTCGCAGCTGTGGAAGGTTTGCTGAATGGAAAGAATGATGTGATGGTGGGTATCCAAAACGGATCCATCGTGTACAACAGTTTTGACATGATCATGTCGCACCATCACGAAATCGACAACGAGTCGTTACGCATCGCTAAAATACTTTCGATCTAAATCACATCGCATGACAGAACTTACCATCGGCATTGATATTGGCGGCACCAACACCAAGTATGGTATTGTAGACCGCAGTGGTCGTGTTCATCTTCAGGGAAATATTCCCACAACACAATTTGAAGAGTTTCAGGATTACTTTGATGCGATGGCGTCTGTATTGCGAGAAGGAATCAAACAATTACCAGCCAATTCAGAGATTGTAGGTATTGGTATTGGTGCTGCGAATGGCAATTACTACACCGGAAATATCGAGCGTGCCACTAACCTGAAATGGAAAGGCGTATTGCCATTGGCGAATATGTTTACCAGCGAGTTTGGAGTGCCCTGCATTCTTACCAACGATGCCAACGCGGCTGCGGTGGGTGAAATGATCTACGGCAACGCCAAGAACATGAAAGACTTTGTGGTGATTACGCTTGGAACCGGATTGGGCAGTGGTTTTGTATGTGGAGGTATTTTGTTGAACGGTCACCATGGTATTGCCGGAGAAGTGGGACACACTTCCGTGAACCCGGCAGGTCGCTATTGCAATTGCGGTAAGCGCGGCTGCTTAGAGACGTATGTATCAGCCACCGGAATTAAGCGTACCGTTTACAAACTATTGGCGGATCACTTGGAGCCCAGCGAATTGCGCGGCATCAGCTTCGATCACCTCAACACCAAAATGATTACGGAAGCCGCTTTGCGCGGAGATATTGTAGCACAGGAAGCCTTTGAATATACCGGACGAATTTTGGGAATGAAACTGGCCGAAACGGTGGTGCATACCGATCCGGAGGCAATCTTCTTGTTTGGCGGATTGGCCCAGGCGGGCGATTTGATTTTCAAACCGACCATTCGCCACATGGAAGCCAATCTGATGCCCTTGTTCCGCGGAAAGATAAAAGTCTTACCATCGGCCATGCAAAACCAAGCAGCCCCAATTCTGGGTGCCAGCAGTTTGGTGTGGGATTATTTGGACAAGAAGAAGAGCGTATTGGCGTAAGCTCGACTATTTCGTGCTTTATCTTTATTGGCTATCTTTGCGGATTATAGACCAACTGATTTAAAGAGGCGTATGAAGAACTTTGTTTCCAACTCAACCGAATCTACCCGAATGTTCAAAAGCGGCTTTTTGGAAAGCCTCTCAAAAGTACATTACAGCGTTCCGTTGATTGTCTTCATTCCCACCATCCTTTTCTTTGGATGGAAAGGATTTCAATCACCCGGCATCACTGCTTTAGGATTTACATTGAGCATCCTAGGCGGTTTGTTGTTCTGGACGCTGACGGAATACGTCCTTCATCGTTTTGTTTTTCACTTCATGCCCTCTTCTGAATGGGGCAAGAAACTCCATTTCATCTTTCACGGTGTGCACCACGATTATCCCAACGATGCGTTGCGTTTGGTAATGCCTCCATCGGTAAGCATTCCGTTGGCCACGATGTTTTACTTCCTGTTTTACACCTTCATTCCGGCTACTTACCTGAACAGCTTCTTCGCGGCATTCCTGACGGGATATTTGTGCTACGACATGTTCCACTATGCATTCCACCACGGCAACTTCAACAACCCTATTTTGAAGAAGCTGAAGCAACACCACATGATGCATCACTACACCGATGCCGATAAAGGATACGGGGTTACTTCCATCTTGTGGGATATTGTTTTCGGATCGGAACTGAAAAGAAAGGCGGAGTAACATTTGCAGTTTCCGAGTTACCACCTCGCCTTAAGCGCGAAGGTAGACGCCCCAAGAACTTACACTTTTGCGTTGAAGGAGCACAATATTGCGTTGAAGGATTACACTATAGTCTTGCGGAAGTGCACTCAAGCACCTGTACGATCAATCGCTCGCGTTGAACGAGAGCGCTCGAGCACCGAGGTGTTACACTTTCGCGTTAATAGACTACACTCTTGCGTTGAAGGATTACACTATCACGTTGAAAGAATTCACCCTTGTCTTGAGGGAGAGCACTCAAGCACCAGTACGAATACACTTTCGCGTTGAATGGACGCACTGGCGCCCCGAAGGTTTGCACTTTCGCGTTGAGAGACTATACCTTCGGGTAAGTAACTTATTTTTTGCGTTACTTGAAAGCCCACGAGCAACGATACTATTTTACTTTGGTGTTAAACGGAACACGTTCTCGCTGGTCAAGAAGATTGTTACTCAACTTTCCCAACTCATCTGGCACCAGCGATGGCCGAGTTGCTCGATAGCCATTGGAACTACCACGACTGATATGTTATTGTAGGAGCCAAAATTTTAGAGTTTAATGGCAATAAACTAGGGAAATAGGATCAAAATTGAGAAATTGAAGTTCCCCATAAAAACGAAACCCGATAGTTTGAATTGCTTCAGGGACCATCGGGAATAAGATGCTGTAAAAGTAGCACTATTTCGTGTAAAATCAAAGCCGTTTCAAGAAGTGAAGTATAGCGAGTTCGAAAATATCATGTCCACAACCCGGATGGGGCGTTATTTAACTGCATGTAATAACAACTCCAAACGGGCAATGACATTGTACCGCAAAAACCTGCAGCTTTCGCAGGAATTGTTTACAGTCATCAGTTGCTTTGAAATAGCATTGAGGAATTCAATTGACCAACACTATCTGACCACTCATGGTAACAATTGGTTAAGGCAAGCCGCTTCTGCCGGTGGAATGTTTGATAATCAGAGATGCAGACTTACTGTTGATAATATTAATGAAGCCGTCCAGAAACTAAACGCGAATTACACACATAATAAGTTAGTAGCAGAGTTAGGCTTTGGTTTTTGGCGCTATATGTTTGCTCCACATCAATTTCAATTAGCAGGCCAATCATTGCTAGCAATTTTTCCAGCTAAACCTCAAAGTACACCAAGCATGCAGTACAACGCATCCTTTGTATTTAATCAACTTTCTAAAATCAATAATGTGAGAAATAGGATAGCTCATCATGAACCAATCTGTTTTTTATCAGGACAACCCATCAAAAGCACTGCCTATGCACGTCAGCATTACACACTACTACTTCAATTATTTCAATGGATGACCATAGATGAAGGTAAACTTCTGTACGGTCTCGATCACATTCATACGATTTGTAACAAGATCGATACTTTATAATTTATCATAGTAGAAAAAATAGAAGTTCAATTCAATTGGATCTTATAGGTTTTAGATAGTGGTGTCGATACATCGTTTTTCGTTCATATTACTATCAAAAGAAAGGCCGAGTAACCACTTGCAATTTATTTAACCCTTTAAAATAAGCTTATTCGTAAAGCTTTGATTTTATGGTTACTTCGTAACTTGGCTATAACCTAAATCATTGGTCTATGCGATCCATTCTCTCAAGCTTGCTGTTGCTGGTAAGCGTTTGTGTATTGGCACAAAACAAATCACTCATTGGTTTTTCTCCGGCTGCAGCCGATGCCCACACACAGGCCGAAGCGAAGTTCGACAGCTACCTGAAAGCCAAAAACATTGACGACTGGATTAAACGCCTCTCGGCACGTCCGCATCATGTGGGCTCTCCTTACGGGAAAGAGAATGCAGAGTTTATGGTCAGCCTGTTTCGCAGCTGGGGTTACGAAGCGGAAATCGAAACCTACTACGTGTTATTTCCTTCGCCCAAGGTGCGCGTGTTGGAGATGGTCTCTCCTACCACATTCAAAGCGAAACTCGAAGAACCGGCTCTGAAAGAAGATGTCACCTCCGGACAAAAATCGGAACAACTCCCAATATATAATTGCTGGTCGCCCGATGGTGAAGTAACAGCCGAGTTGGTGTATGTAAACTATGGTGTGCCCGATGACTACGAACAATTGGAGCGCATGGGAATTGACGTGAAAGGTAAAATTGTGATTGCAAAATACGGTGGCTCATGGCGCGGCATCAAACCGAAGGTAGCGCAAGAGCACGGAGCGATTGGCTGTATCATCTATTCCGACCCGGCCGGAGATGGCTACGCGCAAGGCGAGGTCTACCCGAAAGGCGCATATAAAAATCAATACGGTGCGCAACGCGG
>JBGAUU010000151.1:0-7120 GCA_044228465.1 Cyclobacteriaceae bacterium | reverse complement strand
CCTTGCGCTTCCGCATTTTTGGCTTTCGCTTCCAACACCGACTGCTTCGATTTCATCTCCTTCAATTTGAGTTGAAGCGAGTCGAGATTTTGGCGAAGCACTTTGATGTCCTTCTCCGACTTCTGATAGATGGCTCCGAACTCCGTCATCTTGCGGTCTTCGTTCGCTTTTTCCATCAACGCCTTCTTAGCCAGCTCTTCGTTACTTTGCGCAATGGCCAGCTTGGCTTTTTGCTTCCAGTTTTCGGTAGCGAGCGTAGCTTGCTGCAATTCGCGCTCCCACTTTTTATGGTTGGCGAGTGCAATGGAGAAAGCTTCGGTAGCATCGCTGATGGCTTTCTCTAGTTCGGCCACTGCCAGCTTGGACATTTCTACCGGATTTTCCAGATGATCAACCGCATGGTGCGCCTTTGCTTTAAAGATGTTTGCCAGCCGTTGAAAAATGTTTAACCACATAATTGTTAGTGTTTGTTTAGTGTACCGGCCTTAGTTCAAATCCATCACCAAGTGCCAAAACAGGCTGAAAAGGGCCTTTTTACTATTGCGATGCTATCAATTTGGGTTGAGTCGTGTAGAATATGGAAAGGTAGGGGGAAGCAAAGCACGTTCCCGATAAGGGCTATGCTAGGATAATGTGCTGATTTTGAGCCGGAAGGAAGGCTTTTGAGGGCAAAGTTGGCGACTGACGCCAAAGCACATGCCAAACCCGTTAAATTTGGTCGAATAGAGGGTAATGGGCTGATTAACAGGCTATCGGTGATTGGCGAGCGAATGTAACTCGTTGATGATGGTATTATCAAATAGAGAATGATAGGGGCAGGCACGCGTTGGAAACGCGCGCCAGCTACTGTAAATCGCAGATACTAAGAACTAAATTTTTGTTGTATGACTGACACACTGCATGATATTATTGAAAGATCGTATGAATTATTTAAAAAGTATAAAGCCACTCTGCCATTGGATGTTTGTACAGGACATTGTATTTCCGGGGAACAAGCAAACGAATTGGTAAGCCTTTCGGTGAGGCACATACCGCATGAATTACTGTATGATTATAATACCGCGGCTAAATCAGAAAACCCAAGCATAGAAGAATTCAAACATTTTCTACCCCGATTCTTGGAACTCAGGAACAAGCAAACGAATTGGTAAGCCTTTCGGTGAGGCACATACCGCATGAATTACTGTATGATTATAATACCGCGGCTAAATCAGAAAACCCAAGCATAGAAGAATTCAAACATTTTCTACCCCGATTCTTGGAACTCACCTCAGAAAATAAGTTTGTGCATCATTCTATAGAACTAGTATTGTCAAGGTTTAAATATTATGAGAAAAGTGAATGGACGCACGAGGAAAGAGCACTTATTCAGGATTTTGGCAGAGCTTATTTTTCGCAGTGTTTAATGACACATCCGTTGCCTGAGCTTGAGCGAATCGATGGAATTTTAATAATGCTTTCTGAAACAGGAATTGATATTGAATCATTATTGGGTGATTGGTCTACTACAACCTCACCGAAAGTGTGCTTCATTTCAGCGATTTAGTACTTAAAGGTTTTAACTATTACAATTCGAACAATTTAAATAGCCCATTTGGTAGTATGGAATTAGCAAAGTTGCTTCATGAATGGTTAAATCAAAAAAACACTAAGCTGTATTTTTCGGAACGAATTGAAGAATTATTTTTGCAGCCGCCAACACATTGGGAAGATTCACAATTAAATGAACTTAGTTTGACATACGATCAAATGCAAATGTTTCAATCCTCTAAAAAAGAGTAAGATGAATTTGTCAGTGCGTATGAGTTTGCAATTGAAAAAGATTTATAAGATAATTTCACGGTTGCTCAATAAAAGCGTAATAGTTTAAATATAGTTATATGAAGTATGTTGGAATTCTAGTAGGTGTGTTGGTATGGACTTCAGTGTCTGCGCAAAAAACATTTGATACAGAGTATGCCCGAATTATGGCTACGGTAAAGCAGTGGGAATTTGCTCCCGACAGCATTGTAGATGTGCGGTATCGAAATGGAATAGACGGGCGCAAGGCTATTGTGAAAATGGAATTTATTACCAAGCGTCAGTCAGCAAGCGGAGCGAGGAAAGATATTTTCTACACCAAGATTTATCGGGTCAAGAATACCCGTAAGGGGTTGGTCGAGATTATTAAGATTTTCCAACATGATGGACGGGTTGGTTTAATTCGCAAAGTCAATGGAAATTATATGATTGTGAGAGTGTATGGAGATGTTATTCTAATGGATAAAACCATTGTTACAGATATCCATTCGCGAAAGCAGATGTATTTCAAGAATGAGTGATTGTCGCAAGCTGGAAACGCGCGCCAGCAAGTGTAGTTTTTTTATGCATTATCTAACCATCATTTTATTAGCCTTAACCTGTGGCAGTTGTATCATCGGAAAAGACAGCCGCGCGTTGAAGCGCACAACTAAAGAATGGCGGCAATCACCTGCGGTAATCGATGGATACTTTGACACTCCATTTGCCGGAGTTTTTTTAACACTGCGTAAGAATGGGAAGTTCGAGCACACATCCAGCGGAATGTTCAAAGGCTTTGATGCCGGCACTTGGACGCGCAATCAAGATACATTAAGACTAACCTACGTTAATAGCAAGCTTGAGCCTGTCAAAGTTGTTCAAGTCATCATTGACAGAAGTACTAACCGATTGATTTACCTGCCTCAAGCCAAGATTTTTTAAGCTATTAAAAACGATAATAACATTTTAAACCGAGTTGGTGTCTAATCGAATAACCAACTTATTGCAACCATGAAAAAGAGCTCCCCACTCGGTTGGATAGTCGCTTTTGTATTTTTGTATTTCACTTGTGGATGTACTTCTGATCACGTACAACCTGCTGCAACCGATGAAATGCAATATTTGATCTTTCAGATTTTCACTTACAATCCCAGCTCGAATGGCGAGAAGCAACCCCTTGATGGCATTGCCATGCGAAATCAGGTTGACCAGATTTTGGCTGCGGTAGACAACCATCGCGGTGACGGCAAGAAGCGCCAACTTGGCTTTGCCGTTGGGCCGCTTTCGCTGGATCATACCGATAATGAATTGCGTGCGTTCATTCGAGAATCGTTTGCTATTGCAGATGAGAAGAATGTTGCGGTGGTGTTTCATATTGACGAATCGATGTTTTGGATAAACCGGTCCGATCTATGGAACAATCCGGACAACGTAGAGTGGAGCGATTGGAGCGGCACTATTTTTCCGCAACGCTACATCAGTTGGGCGCCCGTTAAGCTGGCTCCGCAAATGTGCTACAACAGTGCGGGTGTAAAAAAAGAGATCGAACGAATTGCCCGCGATGTGATTGGTGCCGAAATAAAGAAAGGCATTGATATGCTTTGTGCAAAAAATAAAGAAACACTTTTTGCGGGCGTGATCAATGGATGGGAAACACACTTGGCCGATCATCGCTATGTTGAAGAGAGCGATCAGGCTGCCAACAAGCTGGGCATCCAACGGAAAAGAATCGGTTACCACGCGCTCGCCAATCTTGGGTATAACGCAGCCAATCCGCCAACTGATTTTGATGCTACGCTCGAGCGGGTAGTCTATGCTTTCGCAGATTATTGGGCACAGAAATTAGGCGAAGCACAAATTCCTACCGATCGTATTTACACGCATATTGCCTTTCCTGTTTTTCCGCAAGATGAGCAAGCACAAATGTTGAGTCAGTTGAGCAACCATTTGGGCTTTACTGCTAACATACTTGGTTTCACGCATACCAATCCCGCTACAGCTTTCAACAATCATTCGCGTCCCGGATTTAGTACATATCCGATTGGGTTCAAAGAAAATAATTTAGACGCACGATTGGCACGTATTGTAAGCGAACGAGCGAAGCATAACAACATACGGTGGGCATCGGCTGAAGGTACTAATGTGCAAGGTGAAAGTGCGGCCATCATTACCTCGCACATATCGTGGAATGAATATATCTTTGGCATGTTTGACAACGGTGCGGCACTGGTGAATATTTTTGCGTGGTCTGACCCAACCGGCTATGGAGAGGCCACGCGCAGTGCGGAAGCCATCTCGGCCTACAAGAAATTCCTGATGCAATAGAATGTTTTTTGATTGTTTTAAAAGAAATAACAGCGGTTGGGTGATTATTCGCATCTCTCTGGAATAAATAGAGATAATCTGCCTATAAACCAAATTTTCCAACATTCAACCGATGAAGAGCCAAACAGACCAACAGACATTTTTAGGCTTGCGGGCCAGGGATAATCATGCCTACGAGATTTTGTACAAATTCTATTACCCTTCGGTGCGCAATTTTATTCTTAAGAATAATGGAACAGCCGATGATGCGAAGGATATTTTTCAGGAGACACTTTGCGTATTGTTAGAGAAAGTGCCCAAAGATGATTTTACACTTACCTCATCGCTGAAAACATACATTTTTGCGATCAGTAGTAATCTTTGGCTCAAGCGATTGAGAGATTCTAATAAAATGGTGAAGTCGGATGTGGATGTTTATGAAAAGTATTTGACAGATTACGAAGAAGCAGAGGCGGATATTCATGAAAGCAATGCTGCGCGAGCCATGAATGTGTTTAAGATTATCACCAATAAGTGTATCACACTGCTCAAAGCTATTTTCTATGACGAGAAAAACATGGATTCGGTAACGAAAGAATTTGGGTACACCAACAAACACAATGCGCAGAATCAAAAGTTTAAATGCTTAGAGCAAGCGAGAAAAGGAGTGGAACATATTCAATAAAACAATCTCGCCATCGCGAAGGTCGAACTGCTGTAAAGTAGTTCGCTTTTTTTTACCTATTGGGTGATTGGCTTAAGGCGATTGGTATTAATGGTTATAAATAACTTAACTAATATCAATATGAAAAAAGAAACCAAAATCATTCTATTCATTGTATCTGTGGTGTTGATGGCCATCTGCACCTATCACTTCTTTGGTTAATACTATGGGTAGCCCAATAATCAAAAGAAACTATGAAAGAGTCAATTAATGTTTGGGGAATAACAGAATATGAAGGCGATGGAGTTACCTGTCCGATCGTTCCCGTCAATTTGCCTTGGTACAAAAAGGTAGCGCTAACATTTTTTAGGTTTGGCGTGTGCCCCATGTGTGTAACCATGAGCTTAACCTATAAGATAGCTCAGCTCTTCGGGCTTAGAAAACTGATGGACAAACTTGGTAAGTAGATATAGTGTACTTACTTGGGTCGTAACGCTAATTCAAGTCACGCGTTAAGCAACTCAAGCAGTTCATTTATCACAACCCTTTTATTGTAAGAACCTTGCCCACTTCGGCAAGGTTCTTTTTTTTATGCTTTAGATTGAAGTGTTCGGGTATTCTTTTCTGGAGTTAATTCCTAAATTTAGGAGGACAAGAGTAAAAGTATAGCACAAGGCAATTATTCAGTTTACGAATATTTTGAAAGATACAAAAAGCAGCAGGGTCAATCATAAAACAACCGGGAATGAAGGATATCAATCGTGAAGACATACAGATCATTCAGCAGCACGGTCAACTTTCGCAAGCGACCATCGATAATTTGTTGAGGGAGAAAATCTATCCAGGGCAGCAGGCGTGGCATCAGTTTTTGCGCCTCTTGTTCATCGCACTCGGTGTGGGCTTTACGGTGGCCGGCATTGTTTTCTTCTTTGCCTACAACTGGGCTGACTTGCACAAATTTGTGAAGATTGGACTTACCGCGGGCCTCATGACAATTACAACTGCGCTGTCGTTGTTACCGCGATTTAATGGTATGATCAGAAATAGTATCCTTACGGGATCGGCCATTCTGGTAGGCGTTTTGTTTGCCGTGTTTGGCCAAATCTATCAAACAGGTGCTAATGCTTATGACTTCTTTCTGGCATGGACTGTCTTCATTACGCTGTGGGTATTGGTGGCGGGGTTTGCACCGCTGTGGTTGATCTACCTCGTGCTGATCAACATTACGATTACTTTGTATTCGGAACAGGTAGCCCAAGATTGGAGAGATGTTGATTTGTATACCCTATTATTTTTCGTCAATGCACTGGCGCTGTTGATTTCGCATAGTCTTTCGAGGTGGGAGAAGATGGAAGTCGTTCCGAATTGGTTTAGAAATACGGTGGCATTGGCAGCGGTTGTGTTTGCTACTGTCGGTATGATTGTTGTTATCTATTCCAGAGAGAATTCATTCAATTTTCCAATGGTTTTGGGCACGCTTGCATTCTATACTTTAGGTATTCGGCATGGCATTCGCGCTAAGAGTATTTTTTACCTTTCTATTATTCCGTTTAGCGTAATTGTGGTCATAGCAGCACAATTACTGGACGTTTCTCATAATGAAGGCATGTTGTGTTGGATTACATCCAGTCCGTCCAGGAAAAGCCGCTGGAGGCAAACGAAGACGCCATTGTTCAAGCATATGAGGAAACCAATGATCAGCAATCGCTGCCTATCAAAGTGATGTCTGTATTTGGCGGAGTGCTGGCAAGCCTTGCGTTTATTGGTTTTCTAGTGCTGGCAGGCTTGTATGATTCAGAGGTGGGGTTACTCACCTTTGGACTGTTTTTTTTAGTAAGCGCTATTTTACTCAACAAATATTCCGATCGAATTATCACAGATACCTTCAGCGTTTCATCATATGTAATCGGATTAACAATGATTTCTTTTGGATTAAGTAAAATGCAAATCTCCGATGACGCCATTAGTTTCGTATTTATCCTGATTGCAATAACGACTTTGGTAATTATTCAAAACTATATCCTGTCGTTAATTTCTGTTTTGGTAATCTCCGGCAGCATCCTCTTCCTGATTGCTTCCAATGAAGGATATGAATTGATTCATGCGTATGTTTCAGTTCTTTCACTGCTCATCACATTTTTCTTTTTAAAGGAAGCGGAAATTGTTTCGAGGCTCGGAAAGTATTCTAAGCTATACAACCCCCTACGGATTGGATTGGTCATTTCTTTTTTAGTCGGATTGTTCTTTTTGGGTAAGAGAGATGTGTTTCCGCTCTCGCCCAATTTCATCTGGGTGTCATCGGTAGTGATCATAGCAGCCATCGTCTATTGGCTGCCGTATCTTTTTCGAGTGCTCACCATCGCGCAGCCACAG
>JBGAUU010000025.1:0-47308 GCA_044228465.1 Cyclobacteriaceae bacterium | reverse complement strand
CTATGGATACCAATAATATATAGACCATCGGAATAAAGAAGAATACCTTGAACTTAGTATTCTTCATTTTAACGTGAGCAGGTGCTTTGTATTGAAGTCCGATAGCAACTGCCCAAAACCAGCCAAAATATGTTCCGGAGGATAGAATCATCAACACCGGAAAGAATTTAAAATAATCGAACACAATTGATGGATCGGGTTGAGATTGATTCGCAATGGTCGTGAAGATGCTCGCCATCATCACAAAATAAAAGATCATGGGTATTCCAAACGAAAGCAAGAACAATTGCCAATGCTTCGCTCGTAAGAAGAGTTGGGTGAATTTCATATAGAACTATTTTTCTTTTGCTAAAATCATGTTGTTACTGAACCCAAATCATTTACAAAAGTATTCATAAGACCCCTTAGGCTCGCTTCAAGCCTCGGCCAATCATAATTCCGGTTACTGACAAAGTAATAAGTTGCACTATTTCATAAAGCTGCACATATACATTAATGGCTGCCGTTATTGAATACTTCTGTTTGAGAATTGATGATGTCGAACTGAAAGGAGGATATAGTAGCCATCCTTGATCCAAGGATCCATAAAATTTAACTGTAAGGGAAGTAATATAAATTAAAGTTCCTGTTATGATCAATAGAATGATGTTTACGGTCTGGTTTTTAAATTTATCCAATAGTACCCTGATCAGATAAACAACAAAACAAATATTGAGGAACACAAGGAAGAACACCTGTCTCACAGATAAGACTACATATGAATCTCGAATAGCTATGTCTAAACCCCAATTTCCCCAACCGACAATAAATTGTATTAACGAGAAATCAACTAGACCAATGAAACCTAACCAAAGGAATTCTTTCTTTACTTCTTTATCTAATTTAAGCATGCGATCAGTTAAGGACACAAATCAAACAATATAACTAAATCCTAAAATACCCCTCCCCCGCATTCTTTCCAATCTACTTGCAGGCTTAATTAAACTTGAAAGGCTTTCCCTCATCCGATCACCCTTCATCAGTAAGCTAATAGCATCCTTTCCCAATAATTGTGGGAAGCACAAGCGTTCAAGACAAACGCAATGGGATTTGGGCAAAACCTCCGCTCATGCGTCCGGACCAATGTCGTGTACGTACCGCAAAATGCCGCGTGCCTCCGCCCAAGTGATGCGTGCCTTCGCACGGATAAGCTGTGCCTAGGCACGAGTGGAAAAATACCGGTAATCCGTTGCCTGGGCCTACGCACAAGTGCCCCGTGCTTTCGCCCCGATCATCGGTGCCTTCGCACGGATGGCGCGTGCGTACTGCAAAATGATTCGTGCCTACGCACCGATCGTCCGTGCTTACGCACCGATGGCCCCTAAAAGCGCTAAAAATGCCCCCATTGGCTTCCCGTAAGGAAAAAACAGGCTTTTTGATCATCCCATTCCTATTTCGGAGGATCGGAAAATATGATCCCCTGCTCAAAGAGCCTGCCCGAAACGGCCGGAACATCGTTCGGGGGACTCGTTCAAAATCCTCCCTGAGTGGAGAATACACTCCGATGGCTTGCGGCACCCTTCCTTCATTTGAATCTACCTCCCGCTAATCTATTCAAACCAAATCCTGCATCTTTGTAATCCGGTCACCGGGCGCTCAACAAGCCCGCAGCCGCAAACTCAATATAGTATGGCAGGAAATCAGCAATTGGCGCTCATCAGCCTGGTCGTTCGCAATTATGACGAGGCCATTCGCTTCTATGTCGACAAACTAAACTTTCGGTTGGTGGAAGATACCCGTCAAAGTGAAACCAAACGGTGGGTGGTGGTGGCGCCTCCCGGCTCTACGGGCTGCAATCTGCTGTTGGCGCAAGCCTCCAATGACGAGCAACTATCGCGGGTGGGCAACCAAACCGGTGGGCGGGTGTTTCTCTTTCTACACACCGATCAGTTCGAGGAGGACTATCAAAATCTACTGGATAAAGGTGTCGCCATTGTGCGACCTCCAAAGCACGAGCCTTACGGAACGGTGGCTGTGTTTGAAGATCTCTACGGAAACTGGTGGGATCTTATCCAGCCGACTCCACCTCGTGCAGTTTAATATTCAACTGCCCCAGCTCTTCTAAAATCGGATTGTAAAATTCAGGAACTACGGGTATCACCACCCCACGGCTTTTTATTTTTCCTTGCAACAGTAATTTGGCAGCTATCGCTAATGGCAAACCTACTGTCTGTGCCATAGCGGTGTTGTTCTCATCTTGCCCGGTGCAGGTAAGGTAAGCTTGTATTTCGCGTTTGCCGCGACCGTGCGTTTCAAAACCAAAGCGGTGCCACATCACAATAAAGTCTTTGTCGCCCCGCTGCAATTTCCAGCGCTTCTGCAAAATGTGCTCTGTTACCTGCGCGGGTGTTCCCTGATCGAGCCCGATTTTCTCATCGGCAAAAAATCCGCTCCACGTCAGGCGCTTCATCTCCTCTCCTTTCGCATCCAAGCCAAATAGTTGGCAAACTCTTTCTTCGGCAGGAAGTGCAGCGTCTTCCAAAAACAAAGTGATGAAATCACGATGCGATAGCTTGCTGATGTTTTCAAGCACATAGGTATCATCGCAGCAGCCTAATTGTACCAACACATTCCAGGCACTGCAATAGCCTTTGTTGCGCAGCGTGCCGCGCACCATCGTTTTGATGCCTTGCAAACCATAGGTATCCAAATACTTTAATGAGTCGCGGTTGGCATAACCTTCGTATTCGCCATAGCCGGGCACGGATACGGAAGTTGTTCGTTTGAACAATTGCTGATAGGGAATGTATTTCCACTGGCCGCCTTGCAAAAACTTGGCGGTGCCTTGTCCGGCCATCACCACGTTGCGCGGATTCCAGGTAAATTTATAGCGCCACGGATTTTCAATATCGGTGGTAGGTGCAATCAATCCTCCGGTAAAAGATTCGAACGAAAGAAGTTTGCCACCTTCTTGCTTTACGCGATCAATTACTTGCATGGCACTCATGTGATCGATGCCGGGATCAAGTCCGCACTCGTTTAAAAAGAGCAATCCCTTTTCCTTTGCTTCGGCATCAAGGCTCTTCATCTCGTCCGACACATAGCTGGCGGTGAGCAGGTGCTTTTTTTCGGCTAAACAGATGGCGGCCACCTGCACATGCAAGTGCGCGGGCAACAGCGACAGCACCACATCGGCTTTCGCAATTTCGGTTCGGCTCGCTTCTTTTTGGGTAATATCAAAAGCAATTGATCTTGCGCTGGCATGACCATTAACGCGGTCGATGGCTGCATCGAGGGAAAAATCACCCACCGTTACCGTCCATTGGTTGGCGGCTGCATGGGTCAGTAAATAGTGGATGAGGGCCGTAGATGAGCGACCGGCTCCTAAAACCAGGATAGCGTGTTCTTTCATAATTTTTGTAGCCGTTGAAATCGAATGGGGGCTGGTGCCCGCACGTTCAACTTCAATCGGTTTTAAAATTAAACAAAACCTGTCGTCTGGACGCTCCAAACAAAGAAATAGGCGCTATCTTTTTGAACTCAGGGCAGGTTTATTAACTTTAACGATTAGTCTTGTCCCCAACCTATGAATCCTCCCGAAAGATTTGCCTCTATCGATGAGCTAGATAGTGAATCAAAGTATTTGGCACACAAAGCCAAGGAAGCTACGCAGCATAGTTATGCTCCGTACTCCAAGTTTCAGGTAGGTGCGGCCTTAATTCTGGACGACAATACCATCATTACCGGAGCCAATCAGGAAAATGCCTCTTATCCACTGTGCATGTGTGCCGAGCGGGTGGCGCTGTATTCGCTGGGTGCGCAATTTCCGGATAAGAAAATTGTAAAACTGGCTGTAGTGGCCCACAAAAAACATCACAAAGAACTTACGCCAGCTGCTCCGTGCGGTGCCTGCCGGCAAGTGATGGTGGAGTATGAGCATCGCCAGCAAGCCAAAATTCAAATACTATTTATGACGGACGATATGGTGTGGGTAAAATATCCGGATGCGGAATCTTTATTGCCGGGATCTTTCAAACAAGAACATTTATTGGCATAATAGATTGAGACTAACAACCGCTTTTGACAGGTGAGAAAATAGAAAAAACAAAAAAGCACAAACAGAAATGGTAAAACCGACCTTCAATCCATCTCAGTCAGGAGTTGTCCTATGTAAGGTTTACACCCGAATAAGTGGATTCGAGCTTTGGTGAAATTCTATTTTTGTTGCTAGATGAACTTGATATAACGTGTTTGCGAAGTGATACAAGACATTGACATTGCTGATCTTAAAAAGATCACCGAACTGATCCAGGCGAAGTACGGATATGATTTCCGTAACTACGCTATGTCTTCCTTTAAACGGAGGATGTTGCGGATTTTAGAATTGAAAAGCCTGACGGTAGATTCTCTACTGAAGAAGCTCAATGAACAACCCATGTTCATCGATGAATTTCTGGACGAACTGACGGTGAACGTAACAGAAATGTTTCGCGATCCGGGATTTTGGCGGATCATACGCGATGAGATCATTCCCGGCATCTTGTTAAACCACAAGCAATTCAAAATATGGCATGCGGGCTGCTCTTCGGGCGAAGAAGTGCTTTCCATGACGATTGTTTTGAAAGAGATGGGCATTTTGCAGGATGTGCAGTTGTATGCTACCGATTTGGATACTACGATTCTAGAAAAAGCCAAACAGGCCTCCTACCCGATCAAAAACATGGAGCTGAATGAGAAAAATTACATTCGCTACGAGGGAAAAGGAAGTTTGAAAGATTATTACAAAGAAGAAAACGGGAAAGCCGTATTTGATAAATCATTATTGCAGAATGTTACTTTCCGCAAACACGATCTGGTAAAAGGTGAAGTGTTCAACAAATTTGATTTGGTGCTTTGCCGGAACGTGATGATTTATTTTAATCAGACACTTCAAAATGAAGTGCTCAAAAAATTCCACGAAAGCATGTTCAAATACGGTTACCTCGCCATCGGTTCGAAAGAATCGCTGATTTGGTGCGAAGTAGCCAACAAGTTTTTGGTGGTTAACAACGAAGAAAAAGTTTATAAGAAGATAAAGGATTAGGAGATCGCGCTGCCATGGACAAGTATCATTTAAATAACAGCTATAAGGCAGTTGTGATAGGAGGATCAGCCGGGAGTTTTCAGGGGATCGTGAAAATACTCTCGCAGTTACCTAAAAACTTTCACCTTCCTATAATCATGTGCTTACACCGGCTCAAACATGTTCGCAATGGATTTGTGGAAGCCTTATCAATTAAAAGTGTTGTGCAAGTGGTAGAACCAAATGACAAAGAGCCTATCAAAAAAGGAGGTGTGTACCTGGCACCTTCCAACTACCACATGTCGGTAGAGTTGGGTAATCATTTTGCCATGTCTACCGAAGAAATGATCAACAACTCTCGTCCGGCAATCGATGTTACGCTAGGCACAGCCGCTTATGTTTATCGTGATAAGCTGATCGGGATTTTGTTATCCGGTGCCAACCGCGATGGTGGACTGGGTATGAAAAACATCAAAGACAAAGGCGGTCTTACTATTGTGCAAGAACCAAGCGAATGTATGATTGACACCATGCCGAAAGCCGCTCTGTCGCTCACGCAAATTGATTACACTTTAAAAATAGATGAGATCGTAGAATTTTTGATTGAGTTGGATAAACATTACAAGTAGCAATAGGAGCCGTGCGGTTGTTTCTGAAAAGAAGAAGCAATTGATCGGCACATAATAAAATGAGAACGAACAAAGAAATGATAAACCTATGAAGGAGTTTTTACAAAAATGGCTGGTGTTGTTAAAAGATCCGCAGAAAAGAAGTTTAATTCTGACTGCCCTGTTTTATGTAGCCATTCTGTTTTCTGCCTACGCCTTATATCGTTTACCAGATAATCTGGTGTACGAAGGAGGCATGACTAAATCCAGCGATAGCTTTTGGGTTTTTGCAAAAGCATTCATCATCATCTTCATCGCATTTGGCCTTGGTATTACTACGATCAACTACTCACAAAAAGTCCGTAAGGAAGTGATCGTATTCAAAGAAGTAAGTTCGCAACAATCCAACGCTGCAAGCGATGTGGAAACCGCCAATTTCGTACTCGATAAAAAAACATTTGCCAATGATTTGAAAAGCGCCAAGAAAAATGAAATTAAACAAGTGGGCTTAAACTCGATCTGCGATTTACTGAAAGCAGGCCAAGGTGCCTGGTACGATGTGAAGAAATCAGGCGACAGCAAAACATTGACCATGACTGCGTCTTTCGCATTGCCGGTTGAAAATCAAGATGCCTCTTTTCAATGGGGCGAGGGCTTAGTTGGGCAGGCGGCCGCCTCAGGCAAAAGTATTTATTTGGATGAGTTACCTGAAGGTTACAACAATGCCATCCTGAGCGGATTGGGAAGTGCTTTGCCGAAATTTTTGTTTGTGGCCTCTGTGCACAAAGGCGATCAGGTAGTGGGTGTTTTAGAGATCGCTACCTTTTCGGCTTTACCGGAAAATGGCAGAACACAAGCCATTGAATTGGCAACTATGTTAGTAGAAGGTTAAGAAAGAATAAACTGCGTTTGAGCATGTTCAAGAATATAAAAATCAGCACCAAAATCACCGGGTTAATCGTAATCATCTGCTTGGTTACCATTCTCGCCATCTCGTTGTTTACGTATCAGATCAACGAAAATACTTCTCTCGATAAAAAGGGAGCTGAACTGACCGCGCTGGTTGATTACCGCGCTGCGCAATTCAATTATTACTTCGATCACATCGCTGCTTCGGTAGCCTTCTTTCAGCATTCAGCCGTTATTAAAAATGGATTGAATGCTGCCCCCGATTCGCTCGTAAGCATCCTGGCACAAGTGAAAGATGATTATGGATTTCAACGCGTACTCATTACCGATGCAAATGGAGGCGTGAAGGTAGATTCAGAAAACCGCGATGCACATTTTACTGCTCCCGAAAGAACCTTCTTCTCCAGTGCGGCCCAAAAATTTCATCTAAGCTCTGTAAAGAAAGTGGAGAATCGCTATATCGCTTATGCCGGTGCTCCGCTGGAAGGAAACCTCATCATTTTTGAATTAGACTTTACCGAAACCTATAAATCACTAGAAGATGTGCAAGGTCTTGGCGCTACCGGAGAAGCATTTATAGGGATGAAAGATGCCTCTACCGGCAAAATAATTATTGGAAGTCCACTGCGAAATGCGCCCGGTGAAGTGATCAAGTTTTTTGATGCCGACCAAAAAGAAGCCAATGAAATAGTTGCCGCTCTGGATGGTAAAAATGGTATCAAGCGTGGCCGCGATTACCGAGGCAAAGATGTGTTGGTAGCCTACCGCAAAATCGACCATGCTCCCTGGGCCATGCTGGTAAAAATGGATATTGAGGAAATCACTTCTCAAAGTTCTACCCTCACTAAAATTTACATCATCGGTGGAATTATTATTCTGTTGTTAGCCTCCGCCTTCTCCGTTGTGTTTGCACGCTCGCTTACGCAGCCGCTCAACTCCATGCAAGAAACGCTGGATATGGTGAGCAAAGGTATTCTGCCGGATAAAATCACCGCCAGCAGTGGCGATGAATTTGGATTAATGGCCAACAAAGTGGATGGTTTGGTGCAGACACTCAAAAATAGCGCACAGTTCGCACGGTTGGTAGGTGAAGGTAAATTCAATGCCAGTTACCAGCCTGCCAGCGAAAATGATACACTCGGTTTAGCGCTTTTAAACATGCGCGAAAACCTGATTGAAAACGAACGCAGAGATACCGAACGCAACTGGATAGTGCGGGGCGTAGCCGAAGTGGCGGAAATTCTTCGCTTGCACGATACACTGGACGGACTGGGCGATGATGTAATTAAATTCATCATCGAAAAAATCGGTGCCATTCAAGGTGCGTTCTACATTGTAAATGATGAAGAGAAAACAAAGCTCATCGAGATGCGCGCCAGCTTCGCGTATAATCGCAAAAAGT
This sequence comes from Cyclobacteriaceae bacterium, assembly GCA_044228465.1. Lineage (GTDB taxonomy): Bacteria > Bacteroidota > Bacteroidia > Cytophagales > Cyclobacteriaceae > ELB16-189. The sequence goes on along the minus strand of JBGAUU010000025.1, from coordinate 39,348 downwards.
ATTTACAGAAATCCTTCCGCTTTGCCGAAGGGTTAGTAGGTCAGGCTGCGGCCGAGCAGGATTATATTTTACGCACCGAAATACCGGATGAATATGTCACCATCACCTCAGGTATTTTGGGCGATCAAAAGCCAAACAGCATCTTAATCGTTCCGCTGATCACCAATGAGGAAGTGTATGGTGTGGTAGAATTTGCCGGATTAAAAAAATTCACTCCTTCACATGTTAAGTTTGTGCAAGAGTTGAGCGTAATTTTAGCTCGCACTATTTTCAATATCAAAGTAAACGAGCGCACCAGACGCTTGTTGAGCGAATCGCAGACGCTGAGTGCCGAACTCACCGAAAAGCAAGAGGTGCTTCGTCAAAATGCCGAAGAGATGCGCGCCACGCAAGAAGAATTGCAACGCTCAAATATTAAACTCGAAGAGCAAATCGAAGAGGTGAATCGCACCCAAAACCGAATGCAGTTACTGCTGGAGAATGCATCAGAGGTAATCACCATCTACGAATCAGATGGAAAGATTCGTTACATCTCTCCTTCTGTTGAAACGATCTTGGGTTACAACCAAAAAGAATTACAAGGTCAAAGCGATTTGGATCGCGTACATCCAAACAGCTTAGAGATTGCCCGCGGTTTATTTGATCAGTTGCGCGAAAAGCCAAACGAAAAGGTAACGGTGCAGTTGGAATACAAAACGAAAGATGGCAGATACATTTGGCTGGAAGCTACCGGAACCAACTTCATGTCCAATCCGGCCATTCATGGTTTCATCTTAAACTCCCGCGACATTACCGAGCGCAGACTGGCCGAGCAAGAGCAGCGCATGCGCAGTAAGATGCAGGCACTTTCTGAAAACTCGTTGGATATTATCACGCGCTTGGAGCACGAATCGATTTCTTACATCAACCCGACCATCGAATCCTATACCGGCAAATCGCCAGGGCAGTTTATCAATAAGAAAATTCGTGAAGCCGAACTGCAGGAAAGCATCCTGAATCAGTGGCTGTCGATTGTGGAGCAAGTCAACACCAGCAACGACAAGGTATCGGTAGAAATGGATTTCCCTTCTGAAATCGGTAACCGTGTTATGCAAGTGAACGCCATTCCGGAATACGATGATCAGGAAAACATTGAATCCGTGTTAGTGGTATCACACGATATCACCGAGCGTAAGGAAATCGAATTAGAAATTCAGAACAAAAACAAAAAGATCAACGATTCGATCAATTACGCCAAGCGCATTCAAAATGCCATATTGCCCAATACACGTTTGATTAATAAAGCACTTCCCGATTCATTCATACTTTACAAACCACGCGATGTGGTTAGCGGAGACTTCCCTTGGTTTGTGCAAATCAAAAATGACATTTTCATTGCGGCCGTAGACTGTACCGGCCACGGTGTGCCGGGAGCGTTGTTGTCGTTGATTGGTTATTTCTTATTGAATGACATTGTTCGCAGCCGCAAAATTACCGAGCCCGGAAAGATTTTGGATTTGCTGGACGAAGGGGTTACGCAAACGCTGCGTCAAGATCAAGAAGATTCTGCAACCAAAGACGGTATGGATATTGCCTTATGCCGCATCAACACCGAAACAAAAACAGTGGAATATGCCGGAGCCCACCGACCGTTGTATTTTATGAAAGGTGGCGTGATGGACGAAGTAAAAGGAAATAAATTCCCGATAGGTGGTGGCATTTATAAAAATCAAACCAACTTTACGACTACGCGGCTGGAGTTAGCCAAAGGAGATTCGTTCTACTTTAGTTCTGATGGTTTCCCTGATCAGTTTGGCGGGCCGGAGGTACGTAAATTTGGCCCTAAGAAAACACGAGAGATCATTGAGCGTGTGCATGCCAAAAGCATGAAAGAAGCGGCCGAAGTGTTTGATACCGAGTGGGAATCGTGGAAAGGAGAGCACAAGCAAACAGATGATGTGTTGCTGATAGGCATTAAACTCTAACTAGCTCAACGTGGACCAAGTTCTACGCCATTTAGACTAAAAGTAAAGTGATAGCAGAATGAGCGGAAACCGAGAAGAAAGAGATGGAAGAAAAATAAACATTAACGATTGAATTAGTAGGATACTTTAATTTAAAAATCATAAATTCGGAACCCCAAAACCTCAAGACAATGAACTATATCTATGACCTGCACCGGACCATGATGTCCCAAAAACTGATCTTGGTTTATGATGGCGACTTTACCCAAGAAACCACCAAGTCAATTTTGGCGATGGCCGAGCGCAACCTGGATTCGTCAGGCGAAGAATCCGGTATCAAGCGTAAAGTCTTCAACGTAATGGTGGAGGCGCTTCAAAACATTGTAAAACACAGCAGCGAGCAAGGTCTTACGGCAGGTTCACTAGTTAGCAAGAGCGCCATCTTCATGATCAGCAAAGACGATAAAAAGTATTGCGTGATGACGGGCAATCCGATTCCCAAAGTGCACGTGGAAAGGCTTACCGGCAACCTCAATGATTTGAACTCCAAAGACAAAGAGGGTCTGAAAGAAATGTACAAGGACATTATCAAAAACACGCAAATCTCTGAAAAGGGAGGCGCAGGCCTTGGCTTTGTAGACATGGCCAGAAAGTCAGGTGAGAAGCTGGAATTTGCATTCCACAATATGGATGCCGAATACGACTTCTTCTGTTTGAAAGTGAATATCCTAAGAGAAAAAGAATAAAAAATTTTAAAACGACTCAATCATGGAAATCCTCAATTTAAAAGGCACCGAAGATACCCCTAACATCCTCCTCGATAAGAAAAACGGCATTTTTGAAATTAGCGGCCGCTCATTACCCGAAGATTCTGCTGAATTTTACAAGCCGGTAATTGAATGGATCAACGCTTACAGTTCAGAAGCTAACCCATCAACTGAGTTTGCTTTTAAACTCGAATATTTCAATACAGCCTCCTCTAAATTGATCTTGGATGTGCTTTCTGCATTAGAAGACATCAAAGGCATGAAAGTGGTTTGGTATTTTCATGATGACGATGAAGATATGGAAGAAGCCGGTCAGGAGTTTTCTGAGTTGGTGGAAATCCCTTTCGAATTTAAAACGTACTAATCGGTTTATTTTTTTAATCTCCCCAAGGGTATCAAATGAGTGAGGAAATTCTCAAGGCTCTGACCCAGCTTTTTGCCATTATTACTAAACAAGATGGCGGAGTAACGGAAAACGAGCGTCAATTTGTTATCAACTTCTTTCAAACCGAATTGGATCACGACTCCATTAAAGAATACTTGGAGTTGTATGACGAATTTTCCGGTTACAATAAGCAAAGCGCGGGAGATGAAAAGAACAAACTTACGTCTGTCAAAGACTCCGTAAAAACACTGGGGATTTGCAAGAAGATCAACAAAACACTGCATCAAAAGCAAAAGGTGGTGGTGTTGATCAAATTATTGGAACTCATTGGTTCCGATAAAAACTTCACCCCACAGCGCATCGAAATCATCAATACAGTTTCTACTGTATTTAACATCGGGCAAGATGAATATAAACTGATTGAAAGTTTCATCATTGCCGAGCGCATCGAAGATTTGGATTTCAAAGATATTCTGGTGCTCAATTCGGCTCACGAAAAAGCAGCAGAATCTCAAAAGCACACACACGGACACATAACAGGCAACTTAATTTTCATGCGCATCAGCAGCGTGGAAATGTATTTTACCAAATACCTGGGCGAAGAGTCGAATATCCTCAATGGTTTTATCATGCAACCCAACAGAGTTTATCTGTTCTCGCATGGCAGCACCATCAAAACACAAGCAGGCGATGCGCTTTATTACAGTGATTTAGTTGCGCACTTCAACGAAGAAATAAAAACCACCAAGCTCTCTTTCAATGCGAATGTGAAAGAGTTCAAATTTCCCAACGGTGCCATCGGCTTGCGCGATGTATTGATTGCTGAAGGTCCCGGCAAATTGATTGGTATCATGGGCGCCAGCGGTGCAGGTAAAACCACCCTCCTGCTCACGCTCGCAGGATTAGAGAAACCTTCACAGGGTGAAATCCTGATCAATGGATTTGATATCAACACCCAAAAAGATAAAATTCAAGGTGTCATCGGATTTGTTTCGCAAGATGATTTATTGATTGAAGAACTGACCGTTTACCAAAACCTATACTACAACGCCAAGTTGTGCTTTGCCAACTTTACGGAAGAAGAAATTCATCAGCGCGTAATGTCTACGCTGGAAAATTTAGGTCTTGATCAACGGAAAGATTTAACAGTAGGCAGCGTACTCGACAAGAAAATTAGTGGTGGTCAACGCAAACGCCTCAATATTGCATTGGAGTTAATACGCGAGCCGGCCATACTATTTTTAGATGAACCGACTTCGGGTTTGTCTTCTCGCGACTCAGAAAATGTAATCGACTTACTCAAAGAACTTTCGCTGAAAGGTAAATTGATATTTGTGGTTATTCACCAGCCTTCGTCAGACATCTACAAGATGTTTGATAAGATGGTGATTATGGACACCGGTGGATTCCCTGCGTATTACGGAAGTCCGGTGGAAGCTGTCACTTATTTTAAGAAGGCAACCCACCAGGTAGACAGCAACCGAGGGCAATGTGAAACATGCGGTAACGTAAACCCCGAACAGATCTTCAACATCATCGAAGCGAAGGTGGTGGATGAATATGGACAACCCACTTCCAAACGCAAAGTAACTCCGCCTCAATGGCACGAGATGTACAAAGAGCGTTTCAAGATTTCGCGCATTGAAGATGTAAAAGAAGAGCCGCCTAGTACGTTAAACATTCCCGGCAAGCTGAAACAGATTGCTGTTTTCACCACCCGCGATTTCTTGTCAAAGTTGAGCAACAAACAATACTTGTTGATCAATTTACTTGAAGCTCCATTATTGGCCACCATTCTGGCGTTTATTATCAAATACAAGAGCGCACCGGGCGGCAAAGAATACATCTTTCGCTTCAACGACAACTTTCCCGCATTTTTATTGATGTCGATCATTGTGGCATTGTTCATGGGACTAACAGTTAGTGCGGAAGAGATCATTCGCGATCGTAAGATTTTAAAACGCGAATCTTTCCTCAACCTGAGTTGGAACAGTTATTTGCTCTCCAAGCTTTCAATTTTATTCCTGCTATCAGCCATTCAAACGCTTACATTCGTAATTCTTGGCAATTTGATTTTGGAGATTCATGGAATGACATTTTCATTCTGGCTGGTATTGTTCACCACCTCTTGTTTTGCCAATGTTTTAGGTTTAAATATTTCATCGGCATTCAATTCGGCTGTGACGGTGTACGTGATGATCCCACTCTTACTTATTCCACAAATGATCTTGAGTGGCTTGCTCTTCAACTTTGATAAATTGAATAACCTGATCTCCACCAAAGGACGCGTGCCCATTGTTGCCGATCTGATGGCGTCCCGTTGGGCATACGAAGCGCTGGCGACCGATCAATTCAAAAACAATGACTATGAGGTGACTTATTTTAATTATGAAAAAGAAGAAGCCAAGGCAGATTTTAAAGCAGCATTTATTGCAGATGATTTGAAACGCAGAAATCTCTTTATCCTTCAGAATCTCGATACAAAGAATGATTCAATTAAAAATATTATTGAGAATCATTTAGGAATTATTCGGGATGTGCTTATCCACGAACCATTCAAGCCCGGTTTTGAAAAAGTAAATTTGGAGGAAGATTTCTCCATCAAAAACTACAGCAAGCTGCGGGCTGGAATGCTCGATAATTACATTGAGGAATACCGTAAGCATTATCAAAAAATCTATAATGACAATGTGTTGCTGATTGAGAAGCGGATGGCTTTCGATGAAAAGAATGGCACCAACATCAACGATGACAAAAACAAATACTACAACGAAAGCTTAGCAGACCTCGTCAAAAACGTAACAGTGAAAGAGCGTTTATTGGAATACAATGGCAAGTTGATCCAACAGATCAATCCAATATTTCAAGACCCAACTCCTTCCAGTGCACTGGATTACCGCACTGCTTTTTTTGTAGCTGAGAAAAACTTATTCGGTGCACAAATCAGCACGTATTGGTTCAATTTATTGGTGATTTGGGTGATGGCCCTCTTGTTCTACATTTCGCTGTATTTTGAGTGGCTGAGAAAATTAATTGACTTGTTTGGGAAAGTGAATGTGCCAACCAAGGTTACCATCCCATTCAAGAAACGATAATAGGTTTGGTAAGGAATTTTGAATTCTTAATTTTGTAAACAATAATAGAAAAGTTATGAGACTTGTAGCTATTGGATTTATGGCGCTGTTAATAGCAGCTTGTGGATCTAAAAAACCAGATGAAAAAGCATTTCTGGAAAGTTTAGATTCAGCCAAAACAGGCCCCACGATCGATGAAGAAGTAATCAGCAGCATTTTACAGCAAATCCCCAGCCCTCTTGAGATTTCAGTACTTTTGAAGGAATCCGGAACGAAGTACAATGCAGGCATCCTCAATACTTCCGAAAACCTCTCCAAATACAATAGCAACTACAAAAAGGCGCTGAATTTGGGAGTATATGGTACCGATTTGGGATACACCAACATCTACGAACAGAATCAGGATGGCCTAAAATACCTCACTTCCATCAAATCATTGGCCGATGGATTGAATATTGGGCAGTTTTTCGACATTGAAACCATAGGTCGTTTGGCGACCAACAGCAAAAACCTCGATTCTCTATTGTTGATCACCACGCAGAATTTCAACAGCATTAACCACTATCTGCAAACCCAAAGCAGAGCCAATTTGAGCGTGCTTTTATTAATTGGAGGCTGGGTAGAAGCTATGCAAATCACATGTCAGGTTGCAGCCAAGGACATGAAAAACAAAGAATTGCAAGAAAAAATAGGTGAACAGAAGATTATTTTGGAGCAAATCGTTCTTTTACTCGGTTTTTATAAAGATGACGCAAATATGGCATCTTTATTGAAGGATATGGAGGAATTGAAAGGTGCTTTTGACAAAATCAACATCACCTACACCTATAAAGAGTCAACGATGGAAATTGTAAATGGCGTGGCTGTGATCAAAGACAATAGCACCACTACTATCAACATTACCGAGCAAGATGTGGAAACGATCCGCACTTTGACTAACTCTATTCGTAACAAAATTATCAGTTAACATTCGAATTCTAGACACATATGAAAAAGGTTCTTTTTATTCTTGCATTCATTTCACTGATTAGTGTGGGTTCTATTGATCTGAACGGTCAATGCAATCCCGATAATTTTGCCAACGCATGTATACCTAAGCTTGCCTCGGGATTTAACTTCCTGAAGAGCTATAAAGTGGATGGCGAAGGTGGCGCTAAAGATAAAGTAGAATACAGCTATGTATTTACCAAAGGGACACAATACATGATCAATCTCTGTGCAAACGGTGCAAACACCGATGGCATTGTAGTTACCTTATTTGACAGCGGCCGCAACAAAGTAGCTACCAGCAAAATCAATGGACAGTTTATATCAGCCATTGCCTATCCTTGCAATGCTACCGGCATCTACTACATTCAATATACATTTGATGGCTCTGCCGCAAAATGCGGTGGAAGTGCACTTGGTTTCAAACGATAATCATTTATTCAAACAAATAAAAAAGGCTGCCTCTCGAGACAGCCTTTTTATTTTAATACCACTACGGTAATTCCATCTCCTCCCCTGTCCACGTGCTCGTCTTTCACGGAGGCCACCGCCTTTATTTTCTTTAGATGCTCACGCACAACTTTTCGCAGAACGCCTTCGCCTTTGCCATGCAATATTTTCAATTCAGCTTGACTAAGCAAAATCGCATTATCTAAAAACTCTTCCAGCAAAGGAGCCACTTCTTCTACTCGCTTACCGCGAATATCCAGACTTGGTACAAAAGTGGATTGCTTACTCATCAGGTCAACCCCAAAAGTGCGTTTCGATTTAGTTTGCGATGGCTCTGCCAAGTCACTTCGCACCAATTGATTCAATTTCAAGTGGGATTGAATAATACCAAACTGCACTACCACCGAATTCCCCTTGATGGACAAAATGGTACCCGTCACTTCTTGACCAATCATTCGCACCTTGTCACCCACTTTTAAAACTACCGGAGCGGATGCTACAACTACCGGTTGAGCAGGCTCTACTTTTTTAGCGAGTTCTTGCAGACCGGTGCGTACTTTGCGCGTCTCCTGCTTGTTCGCTTTGTTTTCCTGAATATGCCGAATCGTTTTTTCGATTTCTCGATTGGTTTCTTTTAACAGATAAGCAGCTTCGGTTTTTGCCTTGTTGATGATTTCCTTTTTCTTCGTCTCCAGTTCGTCAGCCAACGATTCGTAGCGATGGAGTGCCTGACTCAATTCCTTTTCCTTTTGCTGAATTTCACGCTGACGTTTTTCCAGATTCAATTTATCCTGCGCTACATTTTTCATCAGCGATTCTAAGCCAATCAATTCTTTTCCAATAATCTGTTCTGCCCTATCGATGGTTGGGCGTGGAAGGCCGGTTTTACGAGCAATCTCCAATGCAAACGAACTGCCGGGTTTCCCCAACTCTAATCGAAAGAGTGGTTCCAGATTTTTAGTATCAAACTGCATTGATCCGTTGCGAATACCTTTCGTGCTTTCCGCAAACAACTTCAAATTATAATAGTGTGTGGTTGCAATCCCCCACACTTTTTTCTCTACCAGAGTAGCAAGGATAGCTTCCGCAATCCCTCCTCCAAAATTTGGATCAGTGCCCGAGCCCAACTCATCCATCAATACCAGCGACCGACCTTGTGCATGTGAAAGAAAGTAACTCATGTTTCGCAAGTGCGAACTATAGGTACTCAAATCATTTTCCATAGACTGTTGATCACCAATGTCGAGGAAAATGCGCTCAAAAATTCCTACGGTAGAACGCTCATCTAAAGGTACGAGTAGTCCACATTGCACCATGTATTGAATCAAGCCAACCGTTTTTAGGCAAACCGATTTGCCACCTGCATTCGGGCCAGAAACCAGCAGAAATGGATTATCCGCTGTGAGGTCAATATCTAATGGCACCACCTTTTTATTCGATTTTTGGAGAGTGAGATGCAGCAGCGGATGGCGGGCCTGCATCCAATTCAAATCCGAATTTTCTTTGAGTTGCGGAAGTGTAGCCTCAATCTCGGCTGCAAATTTCACTTTGGCGCGAATGAAATCCAGGGTGGCTAAAAAAGAAAATGCCTGCTGAATATCGGACAGGTTTAGTCGCAATTGCGTTGTCAACTCACGCAGAATCCGAATCAGCTCTCTCCGCTCGGCATGCATCAAATCGCGAATTTCATTGTTAGCTTCCAGCACTTCGCTCGGTTCCATATAAATGGTTTGCCCGGTAGATGATTCATCCATAATAAAGCCTTTCAGCTTACGCTTATGCTCGGCCAGGATGGGTATAACTACTCGTCCTTCTCGAATGGTGGGCGATGCGCCTTCGGGCACCCAGCCTTGCCCCACTGCCTGTCGAAAAAGTTGATCCGTAAGTCTCCGCACTTTGCCCTCCTCATCTTTTAATTGCTTGCGTATGCGGGCTAATTCCGGACTGGCACCGTCACGAATCTTACCAAGATCATCAAACTTCGATACCACCATTTTAACCATGACAGGTGAAAGCGTGAGTTGGGTCGACATCTGACTGAGTTGTGGATATAACTCAACCGTTTTACTCAGATACTCTTTGCAATCCAAAATCGCTTGCAAGGAAAGCACGATTTCCCGTAAGGGTTCCTCTTCTATAAAACTCTCTTCGATGGCGATAGTAGGATAAAGGTCGCTCGGATCAAAAAAATGCGAAGCCGGGAAAGGTGTGCCGCTTTGCTGAATGCGTTGATACTCGACTGTCTGCTCTAATAGCTTTTTAACAAATATAAAATTGGACGAAAAGCGCATTTCATTGACGCGCTTTACACCTAACGAGCTTTGACAAAAATCTTGTAATCGTAGGCGGATTTGATCAAAGCCAATTTTACTTTCAAACTCCTTCGGGAAAATCATGAGGGCTTATTATCCTTGATAGTCTTTTGTTCCTTCAGATTGAGCGAATCAATCAGCGCATCATAGACTTCTTCTAAATCTTTGGGGTGTTCGAGGTAATACTGATATGTTTTTTTGAGCGTAGAATCGCTGATAGCAAATTTCTGCTTTAGCTTTTCTTCGTAAGGAATAAACAATTTAATGGCAGAATCTTTAGGCATTGAAATCGCCTCCAGATGAGCCTCCGCCACATACATTTCAATCATGAAGGAAGTCAACTGCGGTTTGGTCAATACATCTTTGGGCATTTCCTTCTTTGGAGTTGTACAGCTAAAGGCACACAAAAGCCCCACCATCACGGCCAACTTGCCGGCCATACTTATTCTATTCATCGTGTCACTTCTGCGCATGTCTATAATCTTATCCTTTCACGTAAAACAACCGGCACGAAATTAACCATATTTCTTATTTTTGCCGATTGATAGGGCTATTGGTGTGAAAGAACTTCTCAAAAAGCTACGAAAGTACGAAATCCAAATCCGCAAGGCTGTGAATAGCCAAATGCAGGGTGATTACCACTCTATATTTAAGGGCACCGGATTGGAATTTGATGACGTACGGCCCTACCAATATGGCGATGATATCCGCACCATCGATTGGAACGTTTCTGCCAAAGGGCACGGCACCTTCGTAAAAACCTTTAAGGAAGAAAAAGAGCAAACCATTTTCTTTATTCTGGATGTCAGTGCTTCCCAGGAAATTGGAAGTCCCGGTAAAACCAAAGTAGATATTGGTAAAGAAGTCTGTGGTGTTTTGGCCTTATCCGGTGCCAAAGAATCGAGCCAGATCGGGTTGATTGGTTTTTCAGATGAACGCGAGAAATTCATCAAACCCAAAAAAGGAATGCAGCAAGCTTATGACATTATTTACAACATCGTCAAGCTGCGCCCAAAATCGCTCAAAACAAATTTGAGCAAAGCCATTTCGTTTGCGCTCAATTCCATCAAACGCAGGAGCGTAATTGTGATGATTTCTGACTTTATTGATGAAGACTATTACCATAATTTGAAATCGCTGGCACGCAGACATGATCTGGTCATTATAAAAATCAGCGACAAGCGCGAAACCCAATTGCCCAAGTTGGGGATCATTCCGGTGTTGGATAAAGAAAGTCGCAAAACGATGTGGGTGAATACTTCGTTTGGCGGCTTCCGCGAAGCCATTGCTTCCCATCATGGCCAGCGCCAAGAGGAGTTGGCCAATTTCAGTCGTAAGCATCAAATCAATTTCATTTCCATTGACACCAATGAGGATTACGTTCCGAAGTTGTTGAAGTTATTTAAGATGAGGAATAAATCGATCAAAAGTGTTTAGTAGAATACTCATTTTATTTGTTTGCCTATTGGTTTCTTTACTTACTTCCGGGCAGGAAGTAAAAGTGAGAGGGCATTTTTCTGCTGATAGCATTCAAATCGGGAAGCCTGTCTCCTACTACCTGAGTGCCCGCTATCCCGAGAAGAAAACAGTTTTATTTCCCGACTCCAGCTACTCCTTCGCTCCTTTTGAATTTCAGAAAAAGAAATATGTTCCTACCGTCACCAAAGACGGTATCAGCTACGACAGTGTCATCTACACGCTCACTACATTTGAAATAGATAGTTTGCAAACGCTCAGCTTACCGGTTTTTGTGGTCGAAGAGCAAGACTGTACTCGGGTTGTTCCTGATACCGATACCATCATTTTTGATAAGACTGTTGAAAACCTTCCTGACTCCACACAGTTGGCAAAAATCCCGCTAAAGACTAATACGAACTATTGGAACGTTTCATGGCTGTTGAATTATCCGTTGCTTTCGATTATTGGCGGAGTAGTGATTCTTTTGTTAGTCATTGGCTGGTTGGTATTTGGTCGCAGAATCCGGAATCACTTTCTACGAAAGCGACTGGAGAAAAATCATCGTGTCTTCTTAGAAAATTTTACTACATGGATCGAACGCACCGAAACCGATGGCTCCTCTAAATCTGCTGAAACCGCGCTCTTCATATGGAAAAAATACGTGGAAGATTTGCTAGGCAGGCCTTACACCAAATTCACTACCAAAGAAATTAGCCGTTACGAATCAGATCCACATTTGATTGAATCCCTCTGGGCTATCGATCGGATGATTTATGCGCAGCAATCACAAGGCAAGGGTTTGTTTGCCAACTTGAAACGTTATAGCGAAGATCAGTATTTCAAAAAACTAGAAGAAATAAAAAATGGATAGCCTGATCGATCCGTGGTATTCACCGGAATGGTTTACGCCTACTGTCCTAAAAGGGTTTACGTGGGAGAATCAGATGCTGCTCTATGGTTTAATCGGCATTCCGCTTCTTTTCATCATCCGTTGGCTGATTCGATTTTATTTCAATCAGAAGTTGCCGGTAGCGCTCACCAAGAGCGATTTAAAAAGCTCACCCGCCAACTTAGTTCGATTACTTCCCGAAATTATTTTGGCACTCGTACTTGCACTCCTATTGATTGCATTAGCTCGCCCGCAACGCACAAATGAGAAAATAGAGCAATGGACTGAAGGTATCGACATTATGATTGCGCTGGATATTTCGCAGTCGATGCAGATTGAAGATTTTAAACCCAATCGGCTGGAAGCAGCCAAAAATGTAGCGCGCGACTTTATCAATGGTCGAAAGCAAGATCGGATTGGGTTAGTGGTTTTTTCCGGTGATGCCTTCTCGCTCGCGCCTCTTACCACCGATTACGATTTATTGCAATCTTATTTGAATGACATCTCCTTTGAGATGATTGAATCACGAGGCACCGCAATTGGTAGTGCCATGGCGGTGGTGACCAATCGCATGCGCGAATCCGAATCAAAATCGAAAGTATGTATTTTAATTAGCGATGGTGATAACACAGCAGGAAATATCGACCCAATTACCGCTGCGGAGTTGGCTGATGCCTACAGTATTAAAATCTACACCATCGTAGTAGGTAAAGAAGGATTAGTGCCATTTGGTAAAGATTATTTCGGACGCCCGCAGATGGTTGAAAATTCAGTAGACGAAACGACTATGCGAAAAATTGCTGAAATTGGTAAAGGTGAATTTTTCCGTGTAACGGATAATGAAGCTTTGGTGAACGTATTCAAACGGATTGATCAATATGAAAAAGCAGAAATCAAAGAGAGTCGGTTTAAGGACACCTCTGATTTCTACTTTATCTATTTGAAATGGGCTTTGGTTCTGTTCTTGTTCTGGTTACTGCTCAAGTCTTCTTTTCTCAGCAACATTCTTCAAGACTAACTATTTCACGCGGTAGCGAAAACCGGCATACCACATTCGTCCAAACACTGGACCCCACACCATCGAGCTATCGAAATACTGATTGAATGGTTCATTAGCGGCCACAATTGGATTAGCCAAACTGAAATCCGTTAGATTTTCAACGCCTAAATACACACTCCAGCGATCACCGAAATCTTTCGTTGCCTGCGTGTTCATCATCACGTAAGGCGAAGAATAAGCAGGAAGCTGGTATCCTACAGGATTAGACATTGTATTTGGAATTCGTTGTTCGCCTATACGCGTTATAGTATAATCAAACGCCCAGCCATTCTTGGTTTTGTAAGCCAGGTTAATAAATGCTCGATCGCGTGGAACCAGCGGACGCTGTGCTCTGCCGTTTAAATAATCGGTCTCCACAGTAAGCCAACGATACGCCAGACGCACATCAAATCTTCGCGCTACTTGATAATCAACTTGTGCTTGTAAGCTATGTGAAAAGGATTTGCCATTCAGTGCGTAGAATTTAATTTTACCCGGATCAATGTCCCAATCAGCAACTGCCTGATTTTGAAAATCAGTAATAAAATAATCGACACTAAAATTTCCCGGGCGGTAATCCAATGTAAACTCCTGATTGAAATTGAATCCATACACCCAGGCTTGATCCGGTTTGAAACCATAGGCTTTGTCTGTCTGACTATTTAATAAAACTAAACTGCGGCTAGAGGCTAAGAAGCCTGAATTTTCAGTAATGATGTTTGCCAAGCGGGTCCCCGATCCGGCAGATGCACGTAAGGTAGTTGTCTGCGTCAAATTATATTTCAAATGAAGTCGTGGTGTTATAATGCTTCCAAACAAATTATGTTGATCTACCCGAATGCCGGCAATGATTGAAAACTTCTTCAAATCATCATAGGTGTATTCGTAAAATAGTCCTGGAACAACCTCGGTTCTGTTAAATTGAAAAGGCGTGCCAACGAAATCAACACGATTGAGTGTTTCTTTGTAATCATCATAAAATAAGCTTACTCCCATTTTAAATTTGTGAAACGTATCACCGATGATGGATTGATAAATAAAATTCGCATAGCCGTATTTTTCATCCGCATTGTGTTTCGTCAATCCAAAGTAACTGCGGTGCTGATGTGTTAATCCGTTTACTTGCAAACCAAAACTTTTATACGGTTTGCCCGGAAACTGATAGCCCAATTTTCCGGTGAATTCGTAGCGATCCGTATTAATTTCAAAGCCGTATCGGTTCGTAGTAAACTTATCTTTAGATGGATCAAAATTCGTTTGCCCCCCTTGCTTTATATCAGTGAGGTATTTCAAACTAAATTGGCCCAGCCATCCGTTGCCGGAATTGTATACCCAACGATTAATAAGATTTACTTGATTGCCTTTCGGGAAATCGAGAAATGAATCGCTGTTTTGATCCATCTCCAATGGACGAGCACTTCCATGCACTAAAAACGTTGTGGCCCATTTTTTCGTGAATTGCTCTGTAACAATCACATTCGTTTCCATGCGAGCGGATTGGTTGATATACCCATTCACATAAAGCTTATCACTTTCTTGTGGCTTCTTTAATTCTACATTGATTTGCCCGGCAATGCTTTCATATCCATTCACTACAGAACCAACACCTTTAGTAACCTGAATCGAGTTGATCCATGTTCCGGGAATAAACTGTATACCTTGGCTTGAAGCAAGCCCTCGCACTCCGGGCATATTTTCCAAAGAAATCATGGTATTAGGCCCTGATAATCCCAGCATTTGAATTTGTCGTGTGCCGGTAATGGCATCCGTAAACGCTACATCAACAGAGGGATTGGTCTCGAAACTTTCGGAGAGATTGCAGCAAGCGGCTTTGAATAATTCCTTCTCATCCATCTCCACCACATTGATACCGGAGGCGAGATTGACATTACTGGTTGGCTTCCATCCTTCTACGACCACTTCTTGCAAGTAAAGGTCGGTTTGCATTTCAACTTTGATATTGTTTTGCTCATCGCTAACCTCAATCGTGTCCGAACGATACCCTACGAAACTGATGACCAACTTTTTGGACTCTGGCGTACGATCAATCAGGAAAACGCCATTCTCTTTGGTTGAAACGCCTTTTGTTGTACCCAGCCAATACACATTGGCACCTGCTACCGGTTGATCTTTTCCTTGGCTATCTTTTTCTACCACCACTCCCATCAACCTCTGCGAATACGCAGAAAAAGAAAGCGTGAGGACTATAGAAATAATCCCAATTAGTTTTGTTTGCATAACCCTGATCAATGTTTGCCAGAATGATCATGATCACGATACAAGCAACAAAACGGTAATGAAGCGTACGTTTCTTCTTTGGCTTTCACCAAATCAGTATCGTGGCCCGCGGCTGCAACTATTTCATGTATTTTCTTTTCCGTGATTTTGTCGGAGTTATAGACTACCACCAATTCTTTGGTCTTGGGGCTCCATTCTGCTTTTTTAATTCCCTTGTAGTCAAGAGCTGTTTCAATACGTTTTTTGCACATACTACAGTTGCCATACACTTTAATGTTGGCTGTAACTACTTTTGACTGTGCAAATAAGCTAATAGAAAATAAGGCAATGATGCCTACGAAAGCCATTCTGAGTTTCATATAATTTTTGATTGTTTGATTTGATTAGGAATAATTTATTTGACAGGTATATTCAAAAACCTATCTGTATAATTATGCCTTCAAATCATCTACTTTCCAACTGCAACCGAGTTGGTAGATCGGAACTTTAGGAGGAGGCAGATTGTATGAAACAACCTGATCATTAGATTTTATTGAAAAACTTTGATCGTTCAGCTCCAATTGAGCAGCCGGAAGGAAACTCCAATCTGTTTGTTGAATATCAGTAGTTGAAGAATGAACCTGATCATTTTCAATTTTTACAAGTTCTGTTTCATCTTCGCAGCACGTTTTAATCTTTTCAGATTGATAAACTGAGCATGCGCACTTTTTAGATTCGAAAGTGAAAAGCGAAGAATGGTGCTCACGACCCATGCAAAAATGAGTCGACTTGGCGATACCTACTGATAACAATAGGTAAAGAGATAGAACCAATATGGAACCTATTTTCCTCACGGTGCAAATATAACTGAATTATCGCTTAGAAAGTTTCACGCCCTAGAATTGCCCAAACTAACATGCTTTAAATTGAATCTAAACAGGGATTTAAGGCCAATTGCATCGGGCTTTTAACACCTACTTAACAATTAATGGAGAAGGGTAAATGCGGTTTTAGCTTTGAGTAATAGCTGTATTCCAAAAATGATTAGAAAAATCCCAACACCCACATTCATAATCATGAGAAAACGATGGTTGATCAAAGAACGTAACTTATCTGCGAGATAAGCCTTCATCAAATCGGTAGCCAACACAGTAAACAAGAGAGCCGCAAAGAAAATGAACAACTCCACTCCTCCTGAATAACCCATCTCTACCGTAGCCATACTTAGTGTAGCAATCCAAAAAATCAGAACCATGGGCGAAACACCGTTAATGACAAAACCTTTGAAGAAATATTTGAAAGATCGGTTTTCACTCACTGTTTGAACGGTAACTACATGTGCCTTCCGGCTCTTGATTAATAAATGATACAGTCCAAACAAAATTAAAATCGCACCTCCTACATAGGCCATATTCGTGCGAAACTTAGAATCATTTAAAAATTGAAAGAGACCGAGGTAACAAATGGCCACATATAATGTATCGCTAACAGACACGCCCAACGCCACCAATGCGCCTTTCCAAAAACCGCGCTCAATGCTCGTTTGAATGATGGTAAAAAAAACGGGGCCGATTAAAAAGGCGAGTACTACGCCAAATTTAACTCCATTAAAAACAATCTCCATCGGCTACGATTGGGCAATAAAATTTTTCCATTCTTCCAATTGCGCATTTTTCATCACTCGTGGAAATTTATTTTGCCCTCCTACTTTTCCCTTTGATTCCATCCAATCATAAAACTTGTGCAATGGCAAGGGTTGTACATAGATTTCCTTCAAGGCAGCACTGCGCTCCACTGCGTAATCGTCATTCAATTCTTTTAAATGAAAGTCAATTCGCTCTTTCAATACATTGGCGTCCACTTTATCATCGGTGCCAACATACCATTGATGCGCAAACAAAGTACCGTGAGGAATACCGGCTACAGTGAACTCTTTAATTTCGATATTCAATTCATTGGAAACCAACTCCAGCGCCTTATTCATGTTGTCAACCGAAAGATGCTCTCCACATAAACTCAGGAAGTGTTTCGTGCGCCCTGTAATGACGATCTCCGATTCTTCGATCGAGGTAAACTTAATCACATCGCCAATCAGATAACGCCACGCACCTGCACACGTAGAAAGTAACAAGGCATATTCTTTTCCTTCCTCCACATCATCAATCAATACCGCTTCTGCATCGGGCTTGATATCCCCGGAAGGGAAAAAGTTTTTATCTTCAAATGGCACGAACTCATAGAATATTCCATTGTTCATCACCAGTCGCATGGATTTGTGCTTGGGCACCGCCTGATAGGCAATAAAGCCTTCGGAGGCTAAGTAAGTTTCAATAAAATAGATCGGGCGGCCCATCAGTTTTTCCAAACCTTTGCGATAGGGATCGATCGATACACCACCGTGCACATACACTAGCAGATTCGGCCAGATGTCGTGAATATGTTGCACTTTGTAGTGTTTCAAAATGCGCTCCAGCAGAATCTGAATCCAAGCCGGCACACCCACGATAATTCCAATATCCCAGTCTTTGGCTTTTGCTACAATCTCATCTAGTTTACTATCCCAATTTCTGCTTTTCGCGATCTTCTTACCGGGTTTGTAGAAGTGCTGAAACCAAAATGGCAATCGAGCTGCCTGAATGCCGCTCAGGTCTCCCTCAAAATAATTGCCCCGTTTGCTGAGATGGGTACTTCCTCCAATCATCAAAATGCCGGCTTCAAAAAGCCGAGGTGGCAAATCGTATTTGGACAGCGAAATGATTTGACGAATGCTGGTCTTCTGAATGGCTTTGGTCATTTCCTTCGTTACCGGAATATGCTTGGAAGCTGATTCGGAAGTGCCGGAACTTAATGCGAAATATTTAATGCGCCCCGGCCAGGCAATGTTCTTGGCGCCTTTCAGCGAAAGCTGCCACCAATCTTTGTAAATCTTATTATAATCGTGAATGGGAACCGAAGCCTTGTACGATGTATAAAACGCGTGTCCTCCTTTTTTGAATTTGGAGAGGATTTTCGGAAAGTCATAATACTTGCCAAACTCCGTGCCGCTGGCGGCAATCATCAACTCTTTCAATTCATTCTTTTGCAGTTCCAAAGGCGATGAGTACTCCTGCTGAAGTGTTTCTCTAAGTTTTATTCCTTTTTTGAGCAACGTTCCAAGTATGGCCATAACTTTACGCTAAATTATTAGGGTGCGCTATCAATCGCGATCCAAGTTAAACAATGAGCATTAAAAGTAATATAAAGTTAGTAAACGACAGCCTTCTGCCCGGTTGCCGACTCATTGCCGTCAGTAAGACAAAACCCAACGAACAACTGATGGAAGCCTATGAGGCCGGTCAGCGTTTGTTTGGCGAAAATAAAGTACAGGAACTAGAGGCAAAATATGAGGCTTTACCAAAGGATATAGAGTGGCACATGATTGGTCACCTGCAAACCAATAAGGTGAAGTACATCGCTCCTTTCATTTCATTGATTCACTCGGTAGACAGCTTTAAATTGCTTGAGGAAATTAACAAGCAAGGCAAAAAAATCAATCGCGTGATTCCCTGCCTGTTGCAAGTTTATATTGCTAAAGAAGAAAGCAAATTTGGGTTTGATGAGCAGGAAGTACTCGAACTAACACAAAATTATCCAGCGCACTTTACGCATGTTACCATTCAAGGACTGATGGGAATGGCCACTCTTACTGACAATCAGGATCAAATTCGCAATGAATTTAAAAGTCTGAAAAAACTCTTTGACCGTATTTGCTTATCAGCCTTACCATCCGCTATCGAAATGAAAGAGCTATCGATGGGGATGAGTTCTGACTATACCCTTGCCATGGCCGAAGGCAGCACCTTGGTTCGAATTGGCTCAACAATTTTTGGCGAAAGACATTACTCTAAACAACCCTAATTATTCATGCTCAATCAAAAAAGAATATTGATTATCGGAGGTTCGCTGGCCTGTTTGGCCGTTGGCCTTGGGGCTTTTGGTGCGCATGCCCTGAAAGCACTGCTTCTGCAAAACGGGCGGCAAGATACGTATGAGTTGGCAACGCGCTATCACTTTTATCACGCATTGGAATTGGTTATTCTAGGAGTACTTTATGCCAAAATAAATTCCCGAACGCTTCGCTTAAGTGCCTGGATGTTTGTGGCCGGTATCTTATTGTTCAGCGGCAGTTTGTATGTGATGGCAATATTTAACACAACCAAAGTGGCTCTCCTTACACCTCTAGGTGGCGTTTGCTTTTTAAGTGGATGGATTTTGTTTGCCGTGGCGGTGGCAAAAGCAGACTTTAAACTCTAATTTTTTTTATCCAACACGTTGGCCGAAAAGGTAATCTGGCTATTGCCGTATCTGGAATTCGACACGATGGTTACCACTTTGTTTTGTCTTCCAAATTTGCCGGCACTATCAAATTGAACCTGCAGTTCACCGCGATTGCCCGGCATAATCGGGTCGCGCGGCCATCCTTTGGGTATGGTACAGCCGCACGTAACTTCTACATTGGTGATTATCAGCGGGCTGGTGCCTGTATTCGTAAATTTATAAGTGTGCATTACCTTATCGCCTTTGTAAATATCTCCGAATTCAAAAGAGGTAGCATCCCAGGTGATGATGGCGCCTTTGCCGGAATCTTCGGACTGAGCTTGTAAAGAACCAAACCCAGCGAATGAAAAAGTAAAACAAATAAAGAGTAAACTTGCTTTCATTGAATATTCAAATCTAAATCAGATAATCGAGTTTAATACGCAGTTATGGAAGAATCAGTTCAAAAAATTTATGGCCATCGATTGCGGGTAAGAGCTTGCGGAATTTGTGTGCAAGACAACGCCATTTTACTGGTGAACCACCAAGGTATTACCCATTCAAACTTTTGGGCACCGCCCGGTGGTGGCGTTGAGTTTGGCGAGCGAGCCGAAGAATGCCTGATTCGTGAGTTTAAAGAAGAAACCGGTTTAGAGGTTCAAGTTTGTGACTTTTTGTTCGTCTGTGAATTCATACAACACCCATTGCATGCTATTGAGTTATTTTTTGAGGTAAAACCGGTAAGCGGCAAGGTGCAAAAGGGAACGGACCCGGAATCGGGGAACAATCAAATCATTAAAGAAGTCGGTTTTATTGGTTGGCAGCAGTTGGAAGAGTTGAAGACCGAAGAGATTCATGGGATTTTTCAGATTCCCAAAGAAAAGTGTGAAATAAGCCAGTTAAGAGGCTATTTTAAATTATAATTGATTGCTTTTAACCATATAAAATATCTATAATTGCAAGCTAAACCTGTAACCGCATGAACTTGAACAGAATCCTAACTATTGTCTTACTAGCCGTTAGTGCTTATTTCGCCTACCGCCTTTACAGAGGTGTTCAGGGCACAATCGAAGAACGAGAATTAATTAAAACCACTGAGGATGCAGTGATTACGCGCCTCAAATTAATACGAGAAGCGGAAATAGTTTTTCAAGAAGCTAACAGACGTTATACCTCCAACTGGGATTCGTTGATCAACTTTATTGAAAATGGTAAAGTGCCTAACGTTCAGCGCAGAGAGGAAATTAAACAAGTAGGATACGGTCAAGAAGAGATTAAAGTGTTCTTTGATACCCTCGGCTTTACGCCTGCCAAAGACAAAATTTTCAAAAAGAGCTTTACTTTAAATGCTGCCGACAACGGAACTTTCATGGGTTTCAAAGTAAAAGAGGGCGACCGCATTATCAAAAACCAAAAAGCTTATCTTATTAA
Organism: Cyclobacteriaceae bacterium; assembly: GCA_044228465.1. Classification (GTDB taxonomy): domain Bacteria; phylum Bacteroidota; class Bacteroidia; order Cytophagales; family Cyclobacteriaceae; genus ELB16-189. The sequence goes on along the minus strand of JBGAUU010000025.1, from coordinate 18,100 downwards.
GATTGACGGCAAAGTGCAAGATCCTCCATTCCAAGATCAGGGTGTGATTACCAAATTAGCTTCATTTGCCGTTGGTGATGAGGTGAAAAAAGGTGATGTAATGGTTAATTTCTGGGATTATACGTTCGATCCTAACACAGACCTGAAAAAGTTGGCCGAAGTGCCAGGCGGTGATGGTTATAAATTCGAAATCAGCGTTGGAAAGGTTGACAAAAACGGTGTGATGGTACAGGTAATCGAAGTAAAAGATCCTAAGCCAATCAATCCAGCCAGAAAGGATAGCAATGAAGCTAAAAACAGAAAGCCTTTGCATTTTGGTTCAAAAACAGATGTAACTACGTCAGGTAATTGGGAATCCCAATAAACTACTCCTGAGTGTCATTGAATGCTAACTATAAGCTTTTAAAAAAGATCAAGGATGATCGGTTTGATGAAGAAAAACTTCATCAATACAGGTTGTTGGTTCAAATAGGAGTTAGAGATTTTCAAGTAGCCGTTGTTGCCGAGAGCGATCAACGGCTACTTTTTTTTGAAGACTACATTTTGAACGATCTCAACTCGTATGACGAGCAACTGGCTGTGCTCAAAGGATTATTTGAAGCGCATGCCGTACTTCAGGCTGGTTTTTGGAAAGAGGTGAAGATTTCTATCAAGAATAACAAGTTCATTCAGCTTCCCACCACCCTATTCCTATCAAATTCAACGGCAGAATACTTAAAATTCAACGCTACCATTGATCATTTAACCGAGATCGTGTTGCATTGCGAAAACCTACCGTTGAATATTACTACTGTTTTTGCAGCTCAAAAAGAATTGGTGAATTGGTTTCAATCGATTTATCAAAACACCAAACTTACATTGCATCATCAGTCATCGGCACTCATACAAGGGGTGGCGGCTAACATACGCAAAACAGGTAATCCTCTTTACATTTACGTAGACCGATTCAAGTTGCACATTCTGGCATTTCAAGGTGGCCAACTATTGTTCTACAATCAATTTGCCATTAAGCAGTTCTCGGACTACGTCAAATACATTATGCTGGTAATGAAGAATCTAAACATGGATCAGCAAACCAGCGAAGTAGTATTGTGGGGATATATTGGCAAAAACTCTCCCCATTATTTAGAGTTTGTTAAATACATTCGCAATGTGAGTTTTGGCGAGCGGCCTCGTCATCTCATATTTGGCTATCTCTTTGACGAACTGCAAGAGCATCATTTCTTTGATCTCTATTCTATCGACTTACTAACCACCTAGTGGCATGAAGCGTGTTGCACTATTTCCTGGGTCGTTCGATCCGTTTACCAAAGGACACGAGGATATTGTGCTGCGCGGTCGCCAATTGTTTGATGAAATTGTCATTAGCATAGGTTATAACAGTGGCAAATCGCAACGCTATTTTCCTATTGACTTTATGGTGGGGAAAATCCGCGAAACCTTTGCCAACTATCCGAATGTGAAAGTAGAAACGTATGCAGAGTTGACCGCAGAATTTGCTAAGAAAAATGGGGCTCAATACTTACTAAGGGGCCTTCGCAACACTACCGACTTTGAGTATGAGAACAGCATTGCACAGGTAAATAAACACCTCAATGCAAACCTAGAGTCTGTATTCCTGATCACCTCTCCAATGCTTGCCTCCATCAGTTCCTCTATCATACGCGAGGTTCACAAATACAAGGGCGATGTTTCGGGATTGCTCCCTTATCGGTTAGACTAATTATTGTTTTTGTCGGTAATACTCTTCAAAAACAAAGCGGATTGAATTGTAGGAATTCTCTAGCGCGTGGTACACCTCTTTTTGAGTCATCCAGCGCAACTCTTCAATATCTTCTTCTAGGCTAGGCTTGCTATTACTATCATCTACCAAGTTCATATCATACCACTTGGTTTTCTTTAGCATGCTGTTTTTATTCATGGTATAGGTATGCCAAGTGGTACACACCTTCTTACCCAACTTTACTCGCACATTACACTCTTCTTCCACCTCGCGGACCGCAGTTTCCTTATATTTCTCTCCGGTTTCGCGTTTGCCTTTCGGAAGATCCCACTTTTTCATTCGGTAGATCATCAAAAACTTATCTTTTTTCCGGATGAGCCCTCCGGCCGCATGAATGATTTTGAATTTCGATTTTAGATAGGCCTTAAATGCTTCATAATCTTTTACCGTTACCGTAAGCGATAAGAGATTCATGGGCACTTTGGAGTTAATCAAATCAAACACCACATCCATCTCGCGAGGGGTGGCCTGGTTGAGCCACACATGATTGATTAACTTGGCTTTGGTAATGGGTTCTTCACTGGCGTTGATCTGCAAGTTGAAGTGACCCGGCTCAGGCTTCTCCCCATCTTTTAAAATTTGAATGGGAATATCGTTAACAAAGAGATTCATTACTTAAAACTGTATTTAAAGCTGAGATTCCATCGGCAAAAACATAAATAATTTGCAATCTGACAACTGCCACGACAACAAAAACTGAATACGCCCTTTTTTCGACATCCTTTGCTGCGTTTTGGGCAATCGTAGTTAAATTGCCGCATGAGTAAGATTAAAATTCAGGAAAGTACAGCGCGTGTAGTTGCTTCTAAATTACTGGAAATTGGAGCTATCAAACTTAATCATAAAACTCCCTTCACGTGGAGTTCGGGCTGGAAATCTCCGATCTATTGTGATAATCGGTTGGCGCTCTCCTACCCTACCATTCGCACCTTTATTAAAGACCGATTGGCACAAGCTATCAAAGAAAATTTTCCGGAAGCAGAATGCATTGCAGGCGTAGCAACTGCAGGCATTCCACAAGGTGCCTTGGTGGCTGAAGCACTGGGGCTTCCCTTCGTATATGTGCGCCCGAAGCCCAAAGAACATGGCATGGGCAACCTGATTGAAGGTAAGGTGGTTAAAAACCAGAAGGCCGTTTTGGTTGAAGATCTGATTTCAACCGGTGGCAGTTCGCTGAAGGCCGCTCAGGCCATGCGCGAAGCTGGTTTTCACATCAGTGGTATGGTGGCCATTTTTACTTATGGCTTTGAACAAAGCGAAGTGAGCTTTGCGGAAGAAAATGTTTCGTTGGTTTGCCTGAGCGACTTCAACCATTTGTTGCAGGAGGCATTGGATAAAAAGACGCTGGATGAACAGCAACTGATTTATGTGAAATCGTGGCGATTAGACCCTGCGAATTGGAAATAGTATAAAACTAGCGGTCTTTCAGCCGGAACATAAATTTGAGGCCCGACCATACCTCATCAACGGCACACACTTTTACATCTACCAATCCATTCGCCAACCCGAAATTGCGAATGATATTTTCATCCAGGTCGGTGGGTACTTTAGAGGCTCGTTTTGGCCAAGATACCCAGAAGGTGCCATCCTTTTTGAGATAGGCTTTCACTTTGAGAAACTCCTTTTCAAACACATTTGCTTCCTTTACAAAAACGTGCGCAAAGTCGAGGCTTTCTTTCGCGGGTTTGGTACTGCGGATAAAACCATCGGGCAAAGGCGCAACAGCATCCCAGTAGGTAGCGGGCTCTGAATAGACATAAGCCTTTCCGGCTTTGATGCCCAACTTCTTTTGCAAAGGTGTCCCTGAATATCCGGCCATATCCAAAAATAAAAAATCCCGACCATTTTATTGATCGGGATTTCGTTTTATGTGATTGAGCGATTAGTTACCGCTTTTTCTTTTCTCCATTTCTTGGTTGAAGGTATCCTTGAATTTCTCATAATCGTAATCGATTTTCAAGCGATCGTCTGTAGAAAGGCGCTGGTTGTATTGTTTTACCAATTCGTCAGCAGAAAGTTCAATAGCGATATAGGTTTTGTAGTTACCATCTTTTGTTTGAACTAACTTTTCGCAAATGGTTCTTACACCTTGCAGAGTTTGTTCAACAACCTCGCGGTTTAAGCTCTCAAACTTTTGCTCCAATTCTTCTTTGCGGTTCATGGAACGAGAGTTGGTATAGTTATCCGTTACGGTTTTTACAGTCGTTTGAATAGCTTGTGCCAGTTCGTTACGTGCATTGGTCAACGCTTTCTTTTTAGACGTTACCTGATCCATGCTTTCGCCAATAGAGTTGGCCCGAAACACCTTTGCATTGGTAAAGAAGTCAGGACCTGAGCAAGGTACTACCACTTCTTTCTCTCCATCTGGTGTAGGAGGAGTTTTACTTTTACATCCTCCGATAAAGGCAGCAGCTACTGCTACTAAAACAAGGGAAAGATTCGCGATTCTTTTCATATCAATTATTAATTTGGTTAGCAAGATAATCAATGCAATTAATAGGCCAGTCTGTTTTATTTACTTTTTATCAGCCACTTTTTTTTCAAAAAGCGCGTAATTATTGCAAAATCGAGTTCAAGAGCTCCGGCAACTTCTCTTTTTCGAGTACTTCCAGCGACTTGTTATAAGCTTCCTGACTCGACCGCTCGTAATCGAGGCTAAAGCCTTTGATGCGGTCCAGCGTAGTGGCATAAATTTCTTTATTGTCTTTTACTGCCTCTACACGAATCACAGTTGTAGCATAAGTAATATAAATGCTTCCAGACACGGCTCCTTTTTCTGAATTCGCCTCAACACTTAACGAGAGTTCCGCTTTTTTCTTGTCATCGGTAAACTCAAAACCTGCATTCGTCAGGTAGTATCTGATCCGGTTGGAGATCTGTAAGCTGCTTTTTACAGTACCTAGGCTTTTTTCTGAGGCTGAAAGGTAAACCAAAGGGCGTTGTACTTTCAGCAATAAAGTAGCGCGAGGTACCACCATCTTTAAAGCTACCAACGAATCAATTTTTGTGGCTGATGGGCCTGCAAAACTCAGCGGATTCACTTTAATCGAAACAGTCTGTTCCAAATCGCGGGAACTGATCTTAGTAAGCAAAATTTTCGCAGTACCGGCCGCATCTGTTTTGTAGGTTGGAAATACATTGCCGGCTCCCTTCTCAAAATCTGCCCGCAAAGGTAAATCAGCTATTGCCTTTTTGGTTGCCTTTTCAATCACTTTAGCAGCGATGGATTGGTCGCTCACTGAAACTCTCCGATTCAATGCGATTTCAGTTGGTTTAACTGAAATATCCATCTTATCCAAAACCATTTGCATGCTGGCCACCACTTCGCTGGTGAGAAGAATCTCTTTGCCCTCAAAATCAATTCGAATGGGTTCACCTAAATATTTTTGTATGGCGCGAAAGCCTTGGTAATAAAAACCGAGTGCCAATACCAATTCTCCATTGCGCTCCGCTTGCTTGGCTTTGCTGAAGAAATCCAAACTAATGGAAACGGCATTGCGCTTTTGTTCTTCTTTGATCTCTTTGTAGCGCTGTTTCGACAGGCGGTAATACACCCAGTAGTTGCGCTCGTCTTGCCACGAATCTACCTGTTCAAATTCTTCAATCTCATCGGCAGCAGTGGTCTGAATAATCTGCTCGTATTTTTCTTTGAATTCTTGATTAGCATCAATTTGACTGAGCACAGAGGAAGATGATACGTTGACTTTAATCTCAGACACTAAATCTTCCAACGCGCTTTTCTTAGCTTCTTGCAAATAGTTGTTGGTGCCATTTTTGGTGCTTTTCCCAATGCCGATGTAATAGAAAGACTGATCTGGCTTGTACGTAAGCCAATCTGGTTTAACATTTTTTGGATCGGTTTTAGAGGGTGCCTTGGCAGCGGGGCCACAAGCAACTGCCAACAGAAGTACGATGAGGTATCTTTTCACAAGCAATGGATTTGGATCAATAGATAGTAAACCATATTTGTGCCAAACTATCCGTGGAGCAAATCTAAGATCAATTTGTGAGTTTTGGCCTCTTTTTAGAAGGGTCTGTGACGCATTATTTTCCGGATCCGCTTGATACGGGCACGGTAGTGTAGGGCGATTTATACGTTTTCAAGAACTCCGCATATTGGTTTGCACCTTTTTTATGGTGATTTTCAGCAAAGAAGATCAACAAAGGGTGAAACTCCTCTGGCTTACGGTATCCGGGAATTGGGTAAACCGCTGTAAAATCGTCTTCTAAAAAAGTAACCGTAGGGTAGCTTAATTGATTGTTGAGCAAAGCAGCAGCTAATTGGTGGGTACCTTTATTCCCGTAAGGAACGAACTTAAAAGTAGTACCATTAAAAACGATGTCCGCTGTTTGTTCGGCATCTAGTTTTACGGGATAAAACTTTTCATTTAACAATTTGGCGATAATGGGGTCGGAGAAGGTATTCTTGTCCATCACCTTACACCAGCCACACCAATCGGTATAGACGTCAATAAACAGCTTTCTCTTCTCTACCTTGGCTTTGGCCACCGCCTCCTCAAAGGTCATCCATTTCACCGAGCCACCTTCCTGGGCCATGACGGATGTCACGGCAAGTGCCATTAACAATATAGCAAACCATCTTAGCTTCATCATAAACAGTTCTTTTAATAAATCGAATCCGTTTTGTAATTCTAATCCTGTTACAGCAACAAATCTACCAGAAATTAATCTCGGTTGGATGTCCGCAAAGGTGAAATTGTAACCTTTAGCAGATAGCCGAGTAATTTAGATTACGAAAGGGATGAAAAATAAGTTCCTGAGCTTGTAGAACCGTCAAAATGAAGCAAAAGAGGTATGAAAAAGGTCAGTAAAAATTGGATGCTGGGTGTAGGATTAGGTGTAGCACTCATCAGCCTTACGATTTTGGCCGGTGGAAATCTTCAAATTTCCACTTCCCTTCCTCTTTCCAAACTCAAGAGCCTCGAACAACGATTGCTGGAATTACCCAAAATCAGTCAAACAATCTTGCAACTCCTTCACCGATAGGCATAGTATTGTAGCACGGTTTCAATGGCTTTGCGCATGGCAACATTAATCGGAAAAAAATCACGGGTTAGTTCAAAGTCGATGCTATGTAATTGCATATAGAATTGGCTCATCACCGGTACTTCTAACCCATTTTCAATCGCAGTTTCGGCTTTTGCAAAGTTTTCGTGCTGTTCTGTTTTTATGATTTGGCAAGTGACCAACTCCGGTTTACCATATTTGGTGGTGCGTGCTGAGTACCCAAACAGCCGACAAATCAATCCACGATGTTTGTATTGTGAGCAAAGCCCGGCTCCGTTTTGTGTCGGGTTTAAGATAAGACAGATGGAAGAATCGGTTTCCCGAAGGTTGTTGAGCCATTGCTCTGCCTGATTTTGCTGATGGAGAAAAAGCGCGAAAGGCAAAAATTCCAAAACGGTAGCTTCGATATCGGATTTATAGCAACATTTGCCACAGCCCCATTTACAATGCAAGGAAGTAGCACTTTGAAACGCTGCAATCTGCTGATCCAGTTGATCGAATACACCTTCTACTAAACTTACCTTCTCTTCGATAGACATGAATCAAAATGTAATTTAACTGGCTCGATGAATTTTAAAATCTACCATTTCCTCCTCGAAGTTGTCCTTCTTGGTGCGGTGCCGAAGAGCATGCCAAACACACCTCGCACCAGTTCCTTTCCAATCTGTTTGGTGATAGGCGAATTAATCACTTCTTCAAACGTACTCTTTTCTGCACGGCCGGACTTGGGTGCCGGGGCAGCAGCCGCTTTTTCCTCTTTCTCCGCTTCTTCTTTTTTCTCAGCCATTTGAATACGCTCGTTCAACATTTCGAAAGCACTTTGTGGATCGATGGTCTCTTGATATTTTTTGTACATCTCCGACTGACTCAGCTGCGCTTTGTATTCCGCTTCGGTCAACGGTCCCATAAGCGAAGCCGGTGGCGCCAAATGGGTCAATACAGTTTCTGTTGGAATACCCTTTTCATTTAATACGGTGATAAAGGCCTGCCCAATTCCTAATTGGGTAAACTGTTGTTCCAAATCATAGAATGTCGACTTCGGAAAAGTCTTGACGGTTTCTTTCAACGCCTTTACATCGTTAGGGGTAAACGCTCGGATCACGTGGCTTACCCGATTTCCCAACTGCGATAAAACCGATGGCGGCACATCTTGAACCAACTGCGTGCAAAAGAATATGCCCACACCTTTCGAGCGAATCAAGCGAATCACCTGCTCGATCTGATCCATAAATGCCTTGGGTGCATCTTTAAACAGCAAGTGTGCTTCATCCAAAAAGAAAATCAGCTTGGGTTTGTCTAAGTCTCCGGCCTCCGGCAGTCGCTGATACAACTCTGCCAGCAGGGACAACATGAAGGTAGAGAAGATGGCAGGCTGACCCTGCACATCGGAAACGTTGAGCAGACTAATCACGCCACGCCCGTCTACTTTCTCCATCAGGTCTTCAATGTCAAATGATTTCTCGCCAAACAATTGATTGACGCCTTGCTGCTCTAAGGCAACAATTTTGCGCAACATCGTGCTGGCTGTTGCCGGAGATATTTTACCGTAGTCATCTTTGATCTCCTTTGCTCCCTCTCCTTCTGAAAGGAAGTTTAGCACTTTCTTCAAATCGTTTAAGTCAACAATGGGCAGTTTCTTATCATCGGCATATTTGAAGATGATCATCAGCACGCCCGATTGTACTTCGTTCAGATCGAGCACCTTGCTCAGCAACACAGGGCCAAATTCACTCACGGTAGCACGCATCTGTGCGCCCACCTTTCCACTGAGGGAATACAACTCCACCGGAAAGCCCGAAGGTGCATAGCCGGGCATATTCAGCGCCTTAATACGCTCATTGATTTTATCATTGGTGGTTCCTTCTTTCGCCAATCCTGAAACATCGCCCTTCATATCGGGCATGAAGACAGGTACACCTGCAGCCGAAAGTTGCTCGGCCATCAACTGCAGCGTGCGTGTTTTACCGGAGCCTGTAGCACCCGTTACCAAGCCGTGCCGGTTCATCATCTTTAACGAAAGATGGACAGGCGCTTCGGCCACGATTTGTCCATCAACAACACCGGCTCCCAGAAAAATGCGAGACCCTGAAAAATTGTACGATGCACTGATCGCATTGATAAATGATTCTTTAGACATACTTATGATAGCTAAGCTAGTTGGATAGTTTTCGTTTCAATAACCAATCGATTTGCGGGTCGTCTCCCATTTGAAATACATGTTCGCTAAAACGCACAAACCCTTGTTTCGCATAAAATGATTGCGCTTTGAAATTCTTTTCCCACACACCCAACCAAATCCAATCAAAGCGATGAGCCACCCCATACTCCAATGAGCGCTGCATTAACAAAGCACCGGCACGGATACCCTGATGTGCAGGGTGAATATACAGACGCTGCAATTCAATAGCGGATCCATCCAGATATTCATCTGCTTCGTGACTGATGCGCAAGCGCACAAAACCTACTATTTGATCGTTTCGGCAGGCCACAAACAAAATCGAGTGTGGTTCATTAAATTCAGAAGCAAAGCGGGCGAGGGTGTAATTTTCTGCGTAAAACGCATCCATGTTCTCGCGTGTGTTGAATGCAGCAAAAGTATCTTCATAGGATGCAATCGCTACATCTAATATTGCAGATAAATCTGCTTGGGTAGCTTCGCGAATGGTAACAGCATCCATGAATGTAGTGCGTTGCTTTTACTTTTTATCCTCGTAATTCTGGAATGTGTACATCACGCCCAGCGAAAGTGCCTGGCTCAATTGAATGTCTTTATCCTGTGCATAAAAATACATCATAATCCCTCCCAGGCTCACATTAACAAATTTATTTACTTTGGCTGTGAGGTTGAGGTCTAACCGATGGTCGATTTTGTTGATGTCAATTTTTTCATAATCCATGAACATCACATAGCGCCATTTTAAGTTGATGTTTTCGGCAATGTCTTTGTTGAACTCTGCCAACATTTGAAATGCAAGCCATTGAAAGCGGGTAGATTCATTTGGATTTACGCCAAACGGGGTTGGGTTCGTAACCGGATCAAAATAACTACCAATTTCTTTGACAATGGTTAAGCGTGGAGAAAAAGGCGAAAGGCGCAACTTAAAGTAATCAGCCGGATGGTATTCAAAACCAAGTGCAGCAGTGATGTAGGCCGGTGCCAAAATATCAGAGATGAGTTTGGGCTGCTCAACTCCGTTGGCATCTTTCGTATAAGTATAACCTCCGGCAAACTGCGACTGGAAGTTGGCAGATAAAGACAAGTCCCACTTATCACTCAGCGCTCGGCCATATTTGGTATCGAGAAATATACGGTCGATAGTTTTCCGATAACCTTGACCCTGATTATTGACCATACCATAAGACAAGTCAATCTCATTATCCCACGACACTTTATCCTTCTTGTAATTGGCTTTGTAGTTGAGCATGGCTGTAAATCCAATTGAATTCACACCCCCTGCTTTCCAATTGGAGGAAAACGTGGCCTGATTGAGATTGAGCCCCGCTTTGAATGCTTTTTTCCAATGCGTAGTAGTATCTACTTTGATTACCTGTGCAGCAGAGGTAGCAGAGATTAATAAAAATAAAGCTAAAAATAGACGTGTAACAGTGGGGATTTTTCTCATGGCTAGTTGTTTTAAAAACTAGCGCAAAATAGCAAACCTTATTTACTAAGGCTAATATTAGAGATTGCTAAGTTTGATCTCATCCAGAGCTACTTCGGTGAGCGGCTTGGTAATAAACTTGATGACGAAGTTATTATTGACAATCTTATCAATGTCGCGTTTGTTGTCGGAACTGGAGAGGATTATCACTTTACACTTATTCCGCACTAATTCGCCAAATTTTTCAAATTCGTAAAGGAAAACAAACCCATCTACGATGGGCATGTTAATATCTAAAAAGATGATGCTGGGGAGGTTTTCGGCATCTTTTTCAAACTCTTTCAAATAATCGAGCGCCCCCTTACCAGAACTTTTCACTTCAACTCGTTTCGCGAATTTTGTGATTTCGATGATACGCTTGCTGATAAAATTATCAGTATCGTTATCATCTACCAGCATCACAAGATCAAGCACTTTGGAGGAAGTTTCAGTCAACATTCTATTTCTATTTTCTAAGTACCAACAAACTAAAACAATTGTTCAAAATTAAGCTATTAAATCCAAACCATCTCGAGCCTGCACACAAAGAACCCATCTAGGTAAGAATTCGATCCACTAAAATATAAAAAAGATGGTTACTTCTTACGAATTTTTAATTTTTCGCCCTCTTTCACGGTTAATTCTTTTTTATCATTCCAGGTCATTAATTCTTTGATTGTCACCCCGTATTGCCTGGCGATAGCATACAATGTGTCGCTTTCCTTTACCACATGATAGGTTTCACGAAGTGTATCCATTGGGGCGTTTTCCGGATGTACTGTTTGGGCAGTTTTACGAATAAAAAGGTTCAGCTTTTGTCCTGTGTAAAGTTTGCTTTGCGCGGTTAACTTATTCCATTCGATCAAATCAATAACAGATACTTGGTATATTTTAGCGATGGAATAGAATGTTTCACCTTTCACCACTGAATGCACAATGGCAGAATCGTTTTCGGGAGTTTCAATGACTGGTTGTTCGCTTGCAATTGGTTGCGGAGATTCCACTTCTGGAGTTGAAGTTGGTACAGGCGTAGTAGTCGTTGTGCCACTTTCCGATTTCACCTCCCAATTGAAAGTTTCATTGGCTAATGCGATCACTTCTTGATTCGTAAAAACGGCTTGCTTTTCCGGAACTTGAGCTGTTCGATGGGCAGTGAGCCAAACAACTGATCCAACTTTTAATTGTTGATCAATAATTTCCTTATTCCATTTCTTCAATTTCTTTAACTGTACGCCATATTGTTGGCTGATCGACCACCAATCATCACCCACCGATACCTTATGCTGGGCAACAAGTGAGGTTGTCCTTTTCTTCTGCAAGAAATAATACTGCGAACTTTCAAGAGAATGATCAATTTGAATTTCGTTGTATTTCAAAAGTTTGGATAGCGATATCCCAGCCCGGTTTGCTAAGGCTGCCATCGACTCACCAACCTGTGGCTTGATGGCAGTAAGTCCGTTAATTGTTTTTGTTTCCAATGCGGTGCTGATAGGTGTCGACTTCTTTCCGAGTGGCTTTGCCTTTGCAGCTTTGGCCGATGTCATTGTTATCACCGGAAATGAAGATTCTATTTTTCCATTGGGTACCACTACCACATACACTTTATCATCCGGAACAATACCTTTCAATGCCCACTTGTTGTATTGTTTGAGCAGTTGTTCGTCTACTTCTACTTCTTTGGCAATTTCGGACAAAGATTTGCGCTTATTGACTTGTAAGAAGTTGGCTTTGATCGAAGCGTCTTTATCGATCGCTTTTTCGAAAGCTACCTTGTGTGCAAGAAATTTCTTGATGTACCAATAGGTTTCCGAGGTCACTTCAAAATGGCGTTTGCCGTTGTGCCCCTCGCCAACCGAACGCTTCACACCTCCGGCTCCCATTTGATAGGCTTGCAACGCCAAAATCCAATTATCGAATTGCTCGTTGTTTTTTTTGAGGTAAAGCGCTGCTCCTCGCGAGGCGGAAGCGATGTTCATTCGCTCGTCTACTTCACGATCTACGCGCATGCCCACGCTTAACGCAGTAAAATCTTTGAATTGCCAAAAGCCTACGGCATCGGAAACAGAAACTGCATCGGCTACGAGTGAGCTTTCTTGTAAGCTCAAGTATTTGAAATCATCGGGCAGGCCTTCTTCTGCAAAGATTTTGGAGATGAGTGGAAAATACATGCGAGCCCGCTCTGCCGTTACATTAAAATACTTGGCGTGGCGAGTCATGCCGTCCACATCTTTTTGAATTTCGCGCCTGGCATCATCACGAATGGTGAGTGTCATATTGGCGAAATGCATTTTATGGGGCACTTCAGGAGACTGGGCGTGTGAGGCAGCAGTTCCAAAAAAAATGAGTGCTACTGCAAAAAATCTCATCGACTGCAAAGATAGAGAAAATTATAATTTCCTTGCTAACATAATTCCATCGCGCAACGGCAACAGCATATTCTCTACACGGGGATCGTTCATTACAAAATCATTGAAGGCCATGATGGCGCGCGTGTCTTTATCTTTCTTCTCTCCTACCACCTTGCCACTCCACAACACATTATCCGCCATGATGAATCCACCGGTTGCTACCTTGGCAAACACCAAATCATAGTAAACTTGGTAATTCTCTTTGTCGGCATCAATAAAAACCAAATCGAAAGTTTCATTGATTGTTGGGATGATTTCGGCTGCATCCCCAATTCGGTAGTCGATCTGACTTTCTAATCCGGCCTCTTTGAAATATCCCCGGACACGTGTCTCCAGTTCTTCGTTGATATCGATGGTGATGAGTTTGCCTTGTGTTGATAAGCCTTCGGCCAAACAAATAGCGGAATAACCGGTGTAGGTGCCAATTTCTAAAATTCGCTGCGGCTTTATCATCTTGCTGATCAACGCTAAAAAGCGGCCCTGCAAATGCCCGGAGACCATGCGTGGCATCAGTACTTCGGCATGGGTATCGCGATTGATCTTTTTCAGCAGCGCACTTTCCGTTGATGTGTGATCACGGCAATAGTCGTCAATGGATTGCGGTATAAACTCCATGTGTTATTTCGGTAGCATCATCAGGCAACTTAAGTTGCGTTCTACAAACATTTCGTTGGCCAGCTCCTGCAACTGAACAGCAGTAGTGTCTTTGATGCGCTGCTGAATTTCTTCGAAGGAAGAAACACGGCCCATGTCGAGCAGATTGCGCGCCATCATAATCATATAACTGATGTTGCTTTCTTCGGCCATTGCCAGATGCCCCAGCAATTGTTCTTTGCTGGCAGATAGTTGTTTTACTCCGAGCCGTTCGTGGCGCATCTTCGCGAGCTCCGCTTTCACAAGCGAGATGCTTTTCTTCAACTGCGAAGGGTCGGTGCCAAACGAAATGACGAACAAACCCGTGTCGGTAAAGGGAACAAATTGTGAGCCGATGGAATAGACGAATCCGTGCTTTTCGCGAAGTGCGAGATTCAACCGCGAATTCATGCCGGAGCCTCCCAAAATATTGGTGAGCATGTAAAAAGGCGTCCGTTTTTCGTCCGACAGTTTGTAAGAAGTGCGTCCCATCGCGCAGCGCGCTTGTTTAATCTCGCGTCTGAGTTCTAGCTCCTTCGGCTTGTAGTTAGTAAAATTCTTTCTTCGCTTATTGGATGTTACTTTCGGAATGTGCCCTAAATATTTCTCCGCCAATTGCACCACGCGATCAAATGAAATATTTCCCACACAGGTAAAAACAATCTTTCGCGTATCAAGGTGTTGCTTGACGAAACGTAAAAAATCATTGCGCGAAAACGATTTCACCGTTTTTTCGGAGCCGAGGATGTTCATGCCCAGCGGATGGCCCGAGAAGATAGTGGCATCGAATTCGTCTTGCAGCGAATCTTCGGGATCATCGTAATACATAGACATTTCTTCCAAAATCACTTGGCGCTCTTTTTCGATTTGAGTTTTAGGAAAAATGGATTCGAAGGTAATGTCGGCCAGCAGTTCGACCGCACGCTCGGTGTATTCATCACGCAGGGAAGCATAGAAGAGAATCTTCTCCTTGTCGGTGAATGCGTTGAGTTCACCACCCAGTGATTCTAATCGATTTAATATATGAAACGACTTGCGCTTCTTGGTTCCTTTAAAGGCCATGTGCTCCCAGAAATGGGCAATGCCCTGATTGCTTTCATCTTCATCGCGACTGCCAATATCGAGCATGATGCCGCAGTGAACAATTTTGGTCGTGGTCACCTGATTGTGAACTACCCGAATGCCATTCTTCAACGTATAAATTCCGTACTCTCTCATGGTGTAAAGTTAATCATTGTAGGATAATCGCACGTCCCAAGTTCGGGCAGGGTTGCCCACCTTCGGGCAAGCGTTTGGAACATATCGGTGAAATTGAATAAACTAGTGGCATAATTTCTGGCACTACCCTTGTAATTGTTATTGCACTATGGAAACACAAAAAGTTAAAACCTGCTTTACCATCACTTTCACCGAAGATCAATACCAGCATGCGCGCTCGTATGTGGAAGACATGAAGAAACATCCGCAGCGTGTGTATTGGTGGGGCAAGGAAGGTAAAACCGAAGATGAATTGGTGATCGAACAAATTGCGCACCGCATCCTTTCCGGCTTCTATAACAACGAGCCCTTCAAAGCCGGTAAGCAGATTATTAAAATGGACAGCGCAACCTATTAAGGTTAGATCCGGTCGAGTACTTTTTCAATCAGGGATTCTACCACTTTGGTGGGATTCTTAGAGAACTTATTCTTCATGCGGTTGGCGATGATGGCATTGACGCTCAACACTTCATGGCCCAGCATGCGCCCAAGCGCGTAGTATCCTGCCGTTTCCATCTCAAAGTTGGTGAGCCAGAAATCGCCTTTGTGGTAGTAATTCAAATCTTCCAACAATTTGGGAAAGCGAATAGGCAAGCGCAATTCTCTTCCTTGTGGTGCATAAAATCCGGGACACGTAACCGTATTGCCAACAATCATATCTGCACCCAACTGACTGCGCAACATCTCAGATCCTTGCACCACATACGGCATAAATGGTATACCCGTCTTTTTTTGTAGATCGTGTGCCAAGCCCGTTTCAAAATCATTCATGGGCAGATCGTAGAAGTTCATGAGATTATCTAACCCCACGGCATAATCAGAAACCAGATGCGCACCTACCGGCACATCATCTTGCAGCGCTCCGGATGTACCGATGCGCACTACCTTTAATTTCTTCTTGCGGGGTTTTATCTCGCGGGTCTTCAAATCGATATTGGCCAGCGCATCCAATTCGGTAAAGAAAATTTCAACATTATCGGTGCCGATGCCCGTGCTGATGACAGTGATTCGTTTGCCGTTGTATTTGCCCACGTGCGTGATGAACTCACGCTTGTTCATTTCAAATTCGACTTCATCAAAAAACTGACTGACCATGTACACCCGGCTCGGATCTCCTACCGCAATAATGGTGTCGGAGATATGTTTGGGTAAGAGATTTAAGTGATAAACACTTCCATCGCTGTTTAAGATCAGATCGGTTTCAGAAATTTTGGGCATCTATTTTATTTTTTGGGCGGGGTTTCCAAAAACAGTTTCTCCGGCTTTCACAGGAGCAATTACAACCGATCCGGCTCCCACACGTGCGCCCTTACCAATGGTAACACCGGATACAATAGTTACTCCCGATCCAATAAACACTTCATCTTCAATTGTCACATTCGAATTGATGTTGCTGCCCACGCCCACCTGCACATGATCACCCAATTTTGCCTCGGCACCTAAAATAACATTCGCGTGGATGAGACAATAACTTCCGATGGTAGTACCCGCTCCCAAGTAACTTCCGTAATCAATAAAGTTACCATGACCCAGTGAAGCGCGCGCTGAAATGGTTGACTTGGCGTGAATGGCGTTGACCGGCTGCACATGACGCACTTCCTTCAACATGTTCACCAGGTTCTTTCGAAGTTTAATATCATCCAACGCAATAAAGGCTTCGCACTTCTTGCCGATCAATTTTAAAAAACCATCGTCATCGGTATCACCCAACACCACTACTTCGTCTAATTCTGTTTTGTGTAGTTTCTTGTCGTCATCTAAGAAACCATACACAACTACTTCATTGCTTTCAAAGATTTCTTTGGCTGTGCGGCCGAGTGCATTGGCACCAAAAATAATTACCGGATTCTCCATACGGCAAAGTTAATGAAACCCCTCACCTATTCTTTATAAAAGGAATACGTTTTATGAAATTATCGATGAACGGATTTCCCTGCCAGATCATGAAGATAAAGAAGGGCAAGAAGCCAATTCTAAATCGGGAGAGTGTGCCAAAGTTAGGAGTAGACAATGCTAAGAATATGCAAAGGGTTGCGGTGTACACCAGCAGCGGAAAAATGAACGTTATGTTAATTTTCTTTCGCCATGATAATAGAAACGAAATAGTGAGTAATAGTATCATCAAGGTTTCGATGGAAGCTGCTAACGCAGAAGCATTTCCTGCCTCCCATACAAACGGACGGAACAATCCGGAGATAAATGCAAGCGGACTGTTTTGCAAAACACTCGCTATAGTTGGCTGGAGATTCGAGTAGTGGATCACATTATCGGGTGAAGATAATTCTACATATTTGTCGTGGTTGGCGACCACTACCAAAAGGATGCGGCTCAGATAAAAATTGGGATGCGCCAATGAAACAATTGCCACCAATACAATAAAAGCAACTGACCAACCGCTGATCCATTGCCACGCTGACAACGCTTTTTTTCGCGTCACGAAAATTAAGGTCACGGTGGGGATAAGTACCGCCATAAATACTGCAAGCCAATAATATTTAAAAACCCATGTAAAAAAAAGTGCCGGAATAATTAGCACTCCATGCCACCATTTGAATCTTGCACCTGATGCCCAGCGAACAAAAAGTCCTGTAAGGTAAAGAAGACCCGCTAGCGCCAGCGTCTCTTTCACAATTCCTGATCCCCAAAAGACAACGGAAGGAATACAGAAAAGTGCTACAGCTGATCCATTCGCATATTCTTCTTTCCAGCTTCGGATTTGGAAATACAGAAACCAACTTGCTAAAAAGGAAATCAACGAAAAATAGAGCGCACAAACCCAGTAATTATTCCCACCGATCCAACAAAAGAAACTGATGAGTTTCACCATAGCAGAGGTGCGATCTTCAAAGTACAACCAATGTGTAACGGTGGCTTTGTATTGGCTGGTAAAAACAAAATCAACATAAGCACTCAAATCTTTTCGCGCCAGGTCTGCCACTTCGCAGCCCATTTGAAAAAAACTCCATGTATCATTTGCCGGAGCATAGTGTAAATAATAATATCCCAAGAAAATGGCGCCTGCTGCCTTGGTGATAAAAGCAAACGAAAACAAAATGGGTTGCTCTTTTCCTAACTGCCGGTAAAAAAGGTAGATGAAGCCAAGAATAAGAAGAATGTGGAGCAACATCATGGTTTAATCAATGAGGTGCCTACCGCACAGTTTAAACATTGTCGTTGGCTACAATAATGATTGTATCGTTCTATCAATGCCTGCGAATCAAAAGCAGATTGCGCCTGCAAACCCAGCGAATTCCAGTACGAAATGATTCGGTTCTTTTCTGCGGGCAGTGCCTGTAACCAGTTGATCGCTTTTTCCATCAGTGCCTCGTTGTCGGTTTGCTTGCTATAAG
>JBGAUU010000024.1:0-47387 GCA_044228465.1 Cyclobacteriaceae bacterium | reverse complement strand
AAAACGCGCAATTCGCGCGTTTTTGTTTTTGGCACAATTATTATTACTACAAATAGGAATTAATTTCTTTATGAAGAAGTATCAACTAGGTGAATTTGAAGAAGTGGTGATGCTTACGGTGGGAGTTTTGTACAACGAAGCGTATGGTGTATCCATCAAAAAAGATATTGAAACACGGCTGAAGCGGACCGTCAGTGTTGGTGCTTTGCAAACAGCTCTGAAACGCCTCGAAGACAAAGGCTACCTCAAATCGTTTGAAGGAGAAGCTACCGAGGAGCGCGCGGGTAGACCTAAAAAATATTTTCAGATCACCGCCTTGGGTAAGAAAGCGATGGAGTATACCAAAAGCACACGCGATGAGCTTTGGAGAGCGATACCGAAAGTAGCGTGGGAGGTGAAGATTGTATAAAAAAATTGACCAATTGACAAATCATCAATTGACAATACATGCCTTCAAAGCTCACCAGCCTTTGTCAATTATTTTGTTGTCAACTGTCGACTGAGAATCAAATAAATTTTGAAAAACAGCAGTAAACATCCACCTACATTCTTTCTAAAATTCTTTCGCTGGTTCTGCCATCCGAAGTTGCAGAAGTACATCGAAGGAGATTTGTTGGAATTATATGATGAACGATTGAAAGAAAAAGGCAAGCGAACTGCCGATCTGAAATTTATGATCGATGTAATGTTGCTCTTTCGGCCAAGTATCATCAAACCGGTGGAAGGATATTATCACCTAAATGAATATGGTATGTTAAAAAATTACTTTAAGATCAGCATTCGAACCATCTGGAAATACAAAGTATTTTCCTTCATTAATATTTTTGGTTTGGCCGTAGCGATGTCGGTTGTGCTATTGCTCGTATTGATGTTGAGCGATCAGCATCGGTATGACCAGTTTCATCCAAAGAAAGAGAGAGTGTATCGCATTTTATCATCTTCATCAACCAGCCGGCAACCCTATGCCACTAGCCCTTTTCCATTGGCAGGCGCTTTACGCGAATATCCGGCTATCGAAGAAACTACTTTCCTTTCACCCAATGTTGGTGGTGATGTTTACTATGATCAAAAGCTCGCTGAAATGAAAGGCTACTTTGCAGAGCCATCTTTTTTTTCGGTTTTTGGATTTGAATTGGAAAAAGGGAATGCAGCTATAGCATTATCCAATCCAAATTCCATTGTGATTTCAAGCGAGTTAGCCACGAGGCTGTTTCAGTCCGAAGATCCCATTGGTAAAGTGGTTGATTTTTCTGATCGCCAATTGCCTTTCCCACAGGGCTCGGAAAGTGTTGGTGAGCCACCGGTAAAATGGGGATCATTTACAATTACAGGTGTTATCAACATTAGTTCATACAAATCGCATTTAAAATTTGATGCCCTCATGTCAGCTTCCTCTTTGCCGATTTTGCTTGCCGAAAAAAAATTGACAGATGCTACACAAGACTGGGAAAATTATTTTAGAACATATACATACGTACTGCTTCGCGAAGAAAATAACGAAAGGGATTTGGCCACCGCACTGAATGACCTTGTTAAACGAACCTACGCGTCCATCAATTCAGATCAAACGAAAGGATTCACTTTAATGCCGCAGCCGCTCACCTCTATTCAGCTGGAGTTGCGAGGAAATGACACCAATCAACGAATGCCTCGAGTTGGATACTACTTCATTGGTTTTTTAGCATTGGTTATTTTAATCTCTGCCACATTGAATTACACCAACTTAACCGTAGCGCGTGCGCTTACGCGGGCAAAGGAAATTGGCGTTCGTAAAGTAAACGGTGCATTTCGCAGATCAATTATCTTTCAATTTTTGAGCGAGGCCGTAGTGACAGCCTTATTATCTCTCAGCGTTGCCATCACCTTATTGTTAATTATAAAACCGGCTTTTAAAAGTTTGTGGGTAAATCAATACCTGCAGTTTGATTTGCCGGATACAATTTCTACTTATTTTATTTTTATTGGTTTGGCTATCAGCATCGGATTGATTGCAGGATTGTATCCGGCATTGTATATATCCAGGTATTCGCCAAGCAAGGCATTGAAAGGTCAAATTGTGGAAAGAAGAAAATTCGGCTTTCGAAAGACGGTTACCGTTTTTCAATTTGTCATTTCTCTTTTTTTCATTATCACTTCAATGGTGGTCTTTAGTCAATTTCGCTACTTTATGAATTTCGATTACGGTTTCAATGCCGAGCAGATAGTGAACATTCGGATGCAGGGAACTGATTTCGAAAAATTAAGAAATGAAATAAGCACAATTGCCGGAGTTGTTTCTGTTTCCGGTAGCGATATCATTCCCGCTACGGGCACAAACAACGGTCTGCAGTTTCGCAAGCTTCATTCACAAACCGATTATCAACAGGCCAACGTTTTGCTAGCCTCGCCATTGTTTATTGAAAATTTAAATTTGAAAATCATCGCAGGGAAATCATTTCATGAAAAAGAACCTGACCGATATGTTTTAGTGAACGAGTCGGCTGTGAAGAATTGGGGATACAAGAATCCACAAGAAATAATTGGTGAAACATTTGAAACGAAATGGAGTAATGAAACCCTCGAAGTAGTCGGAGTTGTAAAAGACTTTCACTATATGCTGCTACTGGATGGAACTGGAATAGCGCCACTGTTCATTCGCAATCAGCCACAGCAATTCCAGTTTTTAAATGTGAAAATTGCTTCGAATCATACCAATGCCGCATTGGCAAACATCGAGATGAAATGGAAACAAGTAGATCCGCTTCATTCGCTCCAGTATCGATTTTATGAAGATGAGCTATCATCTACCCATCAGGCAATTTTTGATTTGGTTTTAATTTTAGGATTCATCGCATTCTTGGCGGTAGTTATTGCGTGTCTGGGTTTGTTAGGAATGACCACCTTTACCACCGAGCGCAAAACAAAAGAGATCAGCATTCGAAAAGTAATGGGTGCTAGCGAATGGGTGTTGATCCGGCTATTATCGCGCGAATATTTTATTTTGCTGCTGATTGCAATTATCGTAGGGGCTCCACTCAGCTATTTTGCCAATAACTTCTGGTTGCAGACACTTGCCAACCGTGTCGAACTGGGTTGGGGAATTTTAGCTATTGGAATAGGCATTTTAATTGTATTGGGTTTACTTACCATTGGCTCGCAAACCTGGCGAGCATCAAAGCAGAATCCGGCCAATACTCTGCGAATGGACTGAAAAAACCTTGATGACGGGTACCCAACCAATAAATGACGGGTAAAAGACGGGCAAAATCGGAATCTTCTGATTCGCTCTAGCCCGTTAAACGCGTAACATTGTGCTTCAATAAAATCGTTATGCAACAACCCGAATTAGGCAGGAGACTAACAGCCTTGCGCAAAGAGCGAAACCTGACCCAGGAAGAACTGGTAGAAAAAAGCCACGTAAGTGTGCGCACCATTCAGCGCATCGAAGCGGGCGAAGTTCTGCCACGCGTTTCTACCATCCGTATATTATTGAATGCACTTGGAGAAAATTTTGAAACATTCTTTACCACAAAACAAGTGATGGAAACAACCGAAACAAATTTACCAACGGCAAACCGCAACAACCTGCTTATCGCTGTACTGGCCGGAGCACTTTATTTAATCGCTGAAATTATTCTGGGCACACTGGATATCCTCTGGATGGAGGGTGGCCGCAACTGGGGCTTTCGTATGAATGCCACTTACATCACGCTGACGTGTGTGATGGTAATCGCTTTTATTTTTTTCGCGCGCGGGTTCATTGCGCTTAGCGATGTGTTTGAGAATAAACTGTTAAAAGTGGCGGCTTATCTGTTGATGGTCGGCACTTTCGCAAGTGCAATTTTAGATTTATCCACTCTTTCAGTAGAGAGTTTTGACACCATTTGGATTCCGTATGCGCTATTGGCTGTTATTATGGGAGCAATATCAATTGTATTTGGAATGGCATTGATCCAACTTCAGGATGGTATGGGCGAATTATCGCGCGTTGCAGGAATACTTGAAATTGTGCTCGGCTGTATACTAGTAACTGTGGTGTTGTTCTTTGTGTCCTACATCATTTTAATACCCGCTACCGTTCTGGAGATTATCCTTCTCTATCGCGGCTATGAATATCTTTCAAAAACAACAGAGCCAACGATCCAACTAAGTTAAGTTCATATCCTCTAACTACTAAACTCTTTTTTTATGAAAATGAAAATAGCTGGAATCATTGTGTCCGCACTAATCATACTTTTTTATCTAGTCAACCGGCAACCCACTTCTCTTCCGGATAATCATGGAAAAATGGATGTACATCTTTACCTCAGTGATAGCGCGAGACAGCCCATGGTTGTTGGCTTTGGTGGAGGCTCAGGTGGAAATGATTGGGAGCGAAATTATCTGAAGGCAAAACGTGATTCCATACTCGCATTGGGATATGCCGTGTTGGCCATCGGGTATTTTAATTCAGGCACTTCGCCCAAATCGTTGGATCGAATTTCACTCAATGCCATTGCGGATACGATTTTAAATATTGCCAGACGTCATCCACAGATTGATACATCCAGAATTATTTTAATGGGCGCATCGAAGGGAGGCGAGTTGGTGTTGAACCTGGCAAGTCGCTATCCTTGCTTTAAGGGTGTGATTGCACTTTCAACTTCACATGCGAGCTTTCCGGCACTCACCATCTCCGCCAATACTTCTTCATGGACCTACCATGACGAGCCCGTTCCATTTGTGCCAGCACCATTCAAAACCATTTGGCCTGCTTTGAAAGGTGATTTGCATGGCGCATTTTCAATGATGTTGGAAGATACCGTTGCTGTAGCGCAAGCTGAAATTGAAGTAGAGAAAATTAATGGCTCCATTTTAATTCTCTCGGCTAACGAAGATGAGCAATGGCCTGCAACAAAAATGTCGCATCGGTTAATGAAGAGATTGAATCAAAAAAATTTTCAACATCCCTATAAACATATTGTTCTGAAAGGCGGACATATAGAGCCCTTGAATCATTTTAATCGTGTGTATGAGTTTCTTCTGTCCATTAAATAGCCAAAGATGTGGCTAAAATCAACTTTTGTCATACAAATGTCGCATCAATGGCGGCCAAAAAATTTTAGTGCTACTTTTGAGTGCCCGTAGCTTTGCATGCAAAAAACACTCAAAGAAATGACTGCTTCTTGGCTTCGTGATGGAAGGCTATCGAAAGGGCTTACCCAAAAAGAACTATCCGAACGATCGCACATCAGTATGCGATCTATTCAACGCATTGAAAACGGTGAGCTTGTTCCACGCAGCCACACGTTGAAAACGCTTGCAAAAATTCTCGAGCTGTCGTTTGAAGACTTTATGAAGTCTGCACGCGAACAGGAGTTTACCATTCCGCAAGGTGAACCGCACGTATTGACAAAACCACAACGGACGGTTCTTTCCGTAGGCACTAGTTTGGTCATTCTTCTCTTGGCTTTGGCCTATGTCGCGCAAGCACCCAACTTTCCTGAAACCACCTTCGAGTTGTTGGTTTTCGTCAGTGTAACGCTTACGCTGATGACAGGTATTCTTTTTTTGTTATGGCGTAAAAACGCCTGATTCCAAATTTTAATTGCATCCATTTTATGATTGGCATTTTAATTCAATTGGCCTTTTCGTGGCTTTTCGTTTGGCTTTTCGATAGAAGTAATCTTTCTGTTCTGGGATTTCGACCCACCGAGGAACGACTCAAACATTTTATCATCTTTTTGATAACGGCAGCAGCATTTAGCGCTTCGGGTTTTGGACTTAAAATGTGGATTGCCGAACAACGATGGCAACTCAATCCCGCATGGACTTTACAACTCATTGCAGGCGGAGTGTGGTTTAACATCAAATCGGTTTTGTACGAGGAGCTGATTTTTCGTGGAGCCTTGTTTTACATTCTCATCAAAAAATGGGGTGCGACCAAAGCCATTTGGATTTCATCTGCAACTTTCGGCATGTACCATTGGTTTTCACAAGGGTCGTTGGGAGAGCCTGTCCCCATGCTCATCATCTTTGTAGTTACTGGAACAATGGGTCTGGTGTTGGCATATGGCTATACCAAAACCCAATCGCTCTATTTGCCCATCGCCATTCACTTTGGGTGGAATGTGGTACAGCAAGTTGTGTTTTCAAATGGTCCAATCGGCAAGCGACTGCTCATTGAAGTGTTACCTCAACCTGAAGTAACGGTTTCATACTTTACTTTCTTCTTCATGCAATTATTTCCAATTGCCGGTGTGTTGGTAGTTTGTGCGTTGGCCATAAGATATTTGAGATCGTAATGAGGCACTAGCTAATTTGGAATTACTTCGATTGGGTAATACTAAAATTCAGAGCGAAGTCACCTTTCATGAATGAGCAAGTTTTTTTATAGAATTTACTTAACAAAAGTGAAACTAATCTATTATATTCACGTTTGTTAAGTAAATATCCCTATGATACAGCAACAATCCCTTGGTGAATTTGAAGAACTCGTTTTACTACTCGTAGCGGCATTGCACGATGAGGCATATGGCGTAGCCATTTTAGAAAATCTAGAAGCGAAACTCAAAAAGAAAGTGAATATCAGTGCTGTGCACGTGGCACTGAAGCGTATTGAAGACAAAGGTTTTGTGAAGTCACGCTTTGGTGGCATTACCGAAGATCGTGGAGGAAGGCGCAAGAAATTTTATGTGATCACCGCACTCGGTAAGAAAATGCTCGACAACCAGTACGCGTTGCGCACGAGTATCTATCAGCAGATCCCAAAGATTTCTTTTGGATGATGGCGGTATTAATATCGAAGGCAAACAAACCCCGAAGGGGTGAAATGATTATATAATCAGAGGCAAACAACCCCGCAGGGGTGTTATGATTATAGAATTAATGTCAATGTAAATAAACCCCGCAGGGGTGATATAATTATGCCGGGAACATTTTCACAAATCTACATTCAAGTTGTTTTTGCCGTAAAACGCAGGGAAAATTTATTACAAAAGCCATGGCGAGACGAAGTGTTTAAATACATGGCGGGTATCATCAAAGAGAAAACCAAAAGCCAATTATTGTAAATGGCGTCACAGACCACGTCCATCTTTTTATTGGGCTTAAGCCCGTCATGTCATTGTCGGATTTAATTCGTGATGTTAAGAACAACACCACAAATTTTATCAATGACAAAAAATTCATAAACACTAAATTTTCTTGGCAAGAAGGTTATGGAGCATTTTCTTATTCGCACTCGCAATTGGATACGGTGTACCAATACATGTTAAATCAGGAGGAGCATCACAAGAAAAAAACGTTTAAAGCTGAATACCTCGAGTTGCTTGAAAAATTTGAAATTGAATATGATGAGAAATACCTGTTTGATTGGATCGAATAATTATTTCACCCCTTCGGGGTTAATGGATTTTCGTGAAATGAATTTCTATAATCATGTCACCCCTTCGGGGTTTATCTTTCCGACCAATATTATTTCTATAGTCATTATATCCCCTCGGGGTTAAGAAAAACAAAAATTGTGAAACGTACTCCACCCAAACGCCCTCTTCAATTTCTACGCTGGTTTTGTAGGGAGGATTATCTCGATGAAATTGAAGGAGATCTAATCGAGTTTTTTTTAAAACAAGCGGAAACTAATCCGCGCCAAGCGAAATGGAGATTTACATGGAGTGTTATTAAGTATTTCAGGCCAGAGTTTATGAAGTCATTTCGAGGCTATCAACCAAATGCTTACGGTATGTATAAAAGCTATTTTAAAATCGGGTGGAGGAACCTCACTCAGAACAGGGGGTACTCTGCTATTAATATTGCTGGACTGGCATTGAGTATTACCTGTGGAATATTCATTTTTTTTACAGTGAGTTACAACTTGAGTTTTGATAACTTCCATCCAAACTCTGATTGTATTTATAGAATAGTTACAGAAAAGCATCGTGATGTAATTTCGTATGACAATAGTGTTCCTTCTCCTCTCGGAGAGCTATTCCGAAGAGATTATACATACGGTGAAAAAGTTGCCCGTATATTTATAGAACGTGAAGTACTTATTACACTGAAAAATCAAAATGAACTTATTAAGTACAAAGAGCCAGAAGGTATTGCGTTTACCGAAGTATCCTTTTTCGATATTTTTAATTTCCCATTGTTGCAGGGCAACCAAAGAACAGTCTTGACTGAACCTAATACGGCCATTCTAACAGAAAGAATGGCAAATAAGTACTTTGGAAACAAAAACCCAATTGGAGAAACATTTTGGCTACAGAACAAACTACCTTTTACCGTAACAGGTGTACTCAAAAACTTACCAACCAATACAGACTTCAAAAGTGAGGTTTTCTTATCCTACTCTTCCCTTAGTTCATACAATGCATGGTTAGCGAGTGATACTGATGGATGGGGAGGCATTCAAAGTGGAATGAACTGCTATGTGCGTCTTCGACCACACACTTCAATTTCACAGGTAGAGGAAGTTTTATCAGCTTATGTTAAAATCCATCGCCCGAATAGTAGAAATATCCATCGCTACAAATTGCAACCGCTGGCAGACATCCACTTTAATGCGCAGTATGGCGGTGCGGTGGAAAAAAGTAATCTCTGGATACTTTCTGCTATTGGTATTTTTTTATTGATAACAGCATGTGTGAATTTCGTTAACCTGGCTACTGCCCAAGCATTAAAGCGATCCAAAGAAGTAGGCGTTCGGAAAGTTTTAGGTAGCCAGAAAAGGCAGATCTTCTGGCAGTTTGTTTTTGAAACAGGAATGATAACGTTCGCGGGTATCGTAGCATCAGTTATTATCTCATACACAACTTTCCCGCTGCTCAATGGTTTCTTCGAAACGGAAATTAACATAAATCTGCTTTCGGGCTGGCCGTTAGTAATATTTATTCTGACAATAGGAGTTGTTGTTACATTTCTTGCATGCTTTTATCCTGGACTGGTCTTGTCAAGATTTCAACCAGTAATAGCATTGAAAGGGAAACTCTCACAGCAGAGTATTGATGGCTTTAATACAAGGTGTCTATTGATTGTTGCACAGTTTACCATCTCGCAAGTGCTGATTATCGGAATGATCGTTATCATGAATCAGATGCACTTTGCTAAAGAAACATATCTGGGCTTCGACAAAGATGGCATAGTGATGATTCAAGCAGGAAGAGATTCAACGGGCACTAGTGTCCATTCGCTAAAGAATGAAATATTGAGAATAGGCGGTGTAGAAAAACTTTCACTTTGTTATGCTGCACCTTCATCCGATTACGATAAAGGAAATACGATTAAGTTTGACAATAGTTCAGAAGAAGTAAATTTCAGAACCAGCATAAAGGCAGCGGATGCAGATTATGTTTCTACGTTTAACTTGGAGTTAATAGCTGGAAGAAATCTTCTCCCATCGGATAGTCTCATGGAGGTGCTGGTAAATGAAACCATGATTCACAAGTTAAATATCAAGTCTCCAGAAGAAGCTATTGGGAGGTTGATTTGGGCGGCCGGAGGAAAAATAGTTGCACCTATAGTAGGCGTGGTCAAAGATTTTCATGATAGATCATTTCATGAAGAAATCAGCCCTATATTGATCACCACCTATAACGAAGATTATTCGAACTATGCGGTGAAGATCAACCTAGCGAATGCCAAATCTATTCTTTCTACCATTGAAAAACTCTGGTCTGAACAATACCCCGATCAATTATTTCAATATGAATTTTTAGATGAAAGCATCGGGCGATTTTATGAAGCGGAAGAGAGCACACTTAAATTAATGAAGGCTTTTTCTTTTATCGCCATTTTTATCGGCTGTCTAGGGTTGTATGGGTTGGTTTCTTTTATGACTACACAAAAAGTTAAAGAAATTAGTATTCGGAAGATTCTCGGAGGCTCGGAAGGACACATCGCATGGCTGTTTGGAAAAGAATTTATTCGATTAATTATGATAGCGTTTTTATTAGCAGCACCACTGGGTTGGTGGTTGATGCAAAACTGGCTCAAGAATTTCAAATTTCAGGTTCATATCAGTGCATTGACATTCGTATGGGCGATTGGTTGCTCGCTTATAATTGCGTCTCTTACGGTTGGCTATCAAGTGATGAAAATGGCATTTGTTAACCCAGTAAATAATTTAAAGTCCGATTAATGAAAACCAATCCGCCAAAGCGCCCTCTTCAATTTCTCCGCTGGTTTTGCCGGGAAGATTATCTCGATGAAATTGAAGGCGATCTGATAGAGGTTTTTATCAAACACGCAGAAACTAATCCGCGCCAAGCAAGCCGCGCATTTACATGGAGTGTAATAAAATATTTCCGACCGGAATTCATCAAGTCTTTTAAACATCCCTATTCATCTAACGCAACTGACATGTTAAAAAATTATCTAATCATCGGGTGGCGCAGTTTAGTGAAACAGAAAATGTACTCTGCCATTAAAATTGGCGGATTTGCATTGGGTATAGCCGCATGCTTATTGATTGCGTTGTTTATTCAGGATGAGTTGGGCTACGACAAACATTATGCAAATGGACAGTCAGTGTATCGCGTAATAGGAGCCGTCAATGGAACCAACGGAATTGAACGAAATACTTTTTTCCCTGCACCGATGAGTGCAGCGATGAAAGATGATTTTCCCGAAGTGCTTAAAGCAGGCCGCTACAATGCTGGCGAATTGTTTGGTGCCGGCAGTAATGAAGTGCGACCCGGAGATCAGATTGAAAATTCATACGATGAAGGTTTTGCTTACTTCGATCAGGAATTGGCCGACATGCTGCCATTGAAATTTATTCATGGCAGTGCCGCCCGCGCGTTGGAACAACCGAACTCCATTGTCATCACACAACGTAAAGCTGAAAAATATTTTCCCAATCAAAACCCGGTAGGGAAAACGCTTATCGTCAACAATGAGGTTAATAAACCTTACACGGTGTCGGGGGTGGTAGAGAATTTTTCAAATACACACTTGCCTTTTGAATTTTTAATCAGCACCAAGGGATTGGAATTCTGGCAAGGCGAACAAAAAGATTGGGGCGCCAGCAATTATGCAATTTATATTTCAGTTGACCCGGCCGTAAATCCAAAGGAGTTGGAAAAGAAAATCAGCAAGGGCATCATTGATAAATATGTTTTGCCCATGATGGTGGAAGGCGGCATGTCCGAGGCAGAAGCGAAACGGTTTATGGAAGAAAGAAACGTCCATCTGGAGTTGCAACCTCTCAGCGACATTCATTTGTATTCATCGGATGTGCAGGACGGGTTGGTTCACGGTGATATTCGGTTTGTGTGGATGTTTGGTGGCATTGCCGTTTTTATTTTATTGATCGCGATTATCAACTTTATCAATTTGTCGACAGCTAAATCGGCTAATCGCGCGAAAGAAGTTGGCTTACGCAAAGTAGTAGGCTCGGAACGCAGTAGCGTGATCAATCAATTTTTAACAGAATCGGTTTTATTCAGCATTTTATCTTTTGGAGTAGGTTTGCTACTGGCGTGGGCATTGTTGCCTTACTTCAATGTGTTGTCTTCAAAAACATTAGCGATGCCATGGACGCAATGGCAATTGTTTCCCATCTTGTTAATGGCAGCCATTCTTATTGGAGTTGTTGCTGGCTTATATCCATCGCTGTATCTCTCCTCGTTTCAACCCATTCAGGTATTGAAAGGAAGCATCAGCAAAGGCAGCAAGAGTTCACCACTGCGAAGCACCCTTGTGATTTTTCAATTTACAACTTCGATTGTGTTGATCATTGGCACATTCGTAATCTATCAGCAAATGGAATTTATTCTGAATAAGAAAATTGGATTCGAGAAAGATCAAGTCGTGATTATTCAAGGAACCAATACGCTAGGGCAACAGACCACCACATTCAAAAATGAGCTGCTCAACATTCCACATGTAGAGGCTGTATCGGTAAGTGATTATCTCCCCATTCGGGGAACGAAACGTAACGGCAATCAATTTTGGGCAGAAGGAAAATCCGGTCAGGATGAATCGGTGAATGGTCAGATTTGGAAAGTAGATCATGATTATATTTCCACACTTGGAATGAAGATCGTAGAAGGCCGCAACTTCGATGTCAATCATCTCACCGATTCTTCTGCGATTATTGTCAATCAATCCATGGCGAAGCAATTGGGTGGAGATGTTATCGGTAAACGACTCATCAATGGTGGACAAGTTTCGTGGACGATCATTGGCGTAGTGGAAGATTTTCATTTCGAATCGATGAAGGAAAACATTGGCAATCTCTGCTTGCGATTAGGCAATAGCCCATCTATGATTTCTGTGAAAGCAAATTCTACCAACATGCAAGAACTGCTCACCAACCTGACGGAGACATGGAAAAAATTTGCGCCTCATCAGCCGGCACGTTTTGCGTTTTTAGATGATCGCTATGCGGCCATGTATGCCGATGTGCAGCGCATGGGTCGCATCTTCACCACATTTGCAGTGTTGGCCATCATTGTTGCATGTTTGGGTTTATTTGCGCTCTCTGCTTTTATGATTGAGCAACGCACAAAAGAAATTGGTATTCGTCTGGTGATGGGTGCTTCGTTGAAAAACGTGTTTGGCTTACTCACCTTCAACTTCATTAAGCTGGTTATTATTTCGATTGCAATTGGTGCACCCATTGCATGGTACTTAATGAACAAGTGGCTTCAAGATTTCGCTTATCGCATTGAAATATCATGGTTGGTGTTTGCCCTTACGGGAATGATTGCTGTTGCTATCGCAATGCTCACCATTAGTTACCAAGCCATCAAAGCAGGTCTTGCGAATCCGGTGAAGAGTTTGCGAGCAGAATAAATATTCATGAAAATCAGTAAATAAAATTGCACCACTGAAGGTATAGCGATTACCATTTAAAAAATAGTTGGTGCTTTCATGCAACCTCTGTCGGTTGGTGAAGTATATCCTTTTTATAAACACGGAAGTATTACCATTTCGCCATTACCGATATGCTTAAAAACTACATTAAAATCGCTTTTCGCAATCTGATCAAACAAAAAGGCTACTCCTTCATCAACATTGCAGGGTTAGCTACCGGCATGGCAGTGGCTATTTTAATTGGCCTTTGGATATGGGATGGGCTGACGTACAACACCTATCACGCCAATTATCATCGAATAGCGCAGGTGTGGCAACACAATCTTTATAATGGGCAGAAAGAATCGCAAGTTTCTAATCCGTATGTGATGGGCGAGGAAATTCGCAGTAAATATGGAAGCGACTTTAAATATGTGCTGCAAGCCACGTGGAACTTCACACGTATCCTCACCGTAGGAGAAAAGAAATTTAATAAGAACGGTTATTACTTCGAGCCGGAAGTAACCGAAATGCTTTCGCTAAAAATGCTGAAAGGCACACGCGATGGATTGAAAGATCCTTATTCTATTTTATTATCTGAGTCATTGGCGAAAACTTATTTTGGAGATGCGGATCCGATGAATCAATTGGTGCGCATCGATAATAAATATGATGTAAAGGTGACAGGTGTGTATGAAGACTTGCCGTACAATACCTTCTTCCGCAACATGAATTACATTTTGCCGTGGGAACTTTATCTCATCAGCAATGAGTGGATCAAGAAAATGGAAAATCCGTGGGGCAGCAATTTTACACAAACATTTGTGCAGATAGCTGACAATGCTGATATGGAGGCTGTGTCTAAAAAAATTAAGGATGTAAAATTGAATCAGCTAAAAGATGAGGGTGATCGTAAGTATAACCCGGAGGTTTTTCTTCACCCTATGAGTAAGTGGTATCTCTATTCTGAATTTCAAAATGGCGTTAACACTGGTGGACGCATTGAGCAAATTTGGTTGTTTGGCACGATCGGAGTATTTGTGCTGTTACTGGCGTGCATCAACTTTATGAATCTGAGCACCGCCCGATCTGAAAAACGTGCGAAAGAAGTTGGTATTCGTAAGTCGATCGGTTCCGTTCGCTCACAATTGGTGAGTCAATTTTTTAGTGAGTCGCTGGTGGTAGCATTTATGTCATTTTTAGTCGCATTGCTGGCAGTGCAATTGATGTTACCAACTTTCAATCAAGTAGCTGATAAAAGACTTTCAATGCCGTGGGGCAGCGCTTCCTTTTGGCTGGCCGGCATTACATTTAGCTTGTTCACCGGTCTGATAGCAGGTAGTTATCCTGCGCTTTATTTATCTTCTTTCAACCCGGTAAAAGTTTTGAAAGGCACATTTCGCGTGGGTCGATTTGCTTCGCTGCCGCGCAAAGTACTCGTGGTAATTCAATTTGCGGTGTCCGTCATTCTTATTATTGGCACTGTTATTGTCTTCCGACAAATTCAATTTGCGAAAGACCGACCCATCGGCTACGACCGAAATGGATTAGTTCAAATGTTTATGATCACACCCGAACTGCATAAACACTTTGATGCTGTTCGAAATGAGTTGAAATCATCTGGTGCTATTTTAGAAATGGCCGAGTCGGGTAGCCCTCCCACGCAAGTGTGGAATACCAATGGTGGTTTTGAATGGAAGGGAAAAGATCCTGCTTTGGCAGTTGATTTTCCCAACAACGCAGTCACCTTTGATTATGGCAAAACCATTGGTTGGCAATTTGAACAGGGAAGAGATTTTTCACCCGAACATGCTACCGATTCTTCTGCATTTGTAATCAATCAGGCGGCCGCAAAATTTTTAGGATTTGAAAATCCGGTGGGCGAAGAGTTGAAGTGGAATGATAAATCGTACACGATTATTGGAGTTATCAAAGATATGGTGATAGAATCACCTTATGAACCGGCACGCGCTGCGTTGTTTCATATTTCAAAAGATGATGGCAACGTTATTTTGATGAAGCTAAACCCCGCAAAAGGTTCGCATGAATCTATCGAGAAGATAAAAGCCATCTGCGAAAAGTATAATCCCGAAGCACCTTTTGAATATCAATTTGTAGATCAAGAGTACGCGCAAAAATTTCAGGGAGAAGAACGCATTGGCAAGCTGGCAAGTTTTTTTGCAGGGCTCGCCATCTTTATCAGTTGTTTAGGAATTTTTGGCCTAGCATCTTTTGTAGCCGAGCAGCGCGCCAAAGAAATCGGTGTGCGCAAAGTGTTAGGCGCTTCGGTATTTGGTTTATGGAAAATGTTGTCAGGCGATTTTGTGTTGCTGGTGCTCATTTCTTTTCTGTTAGCCGTGCCTATGTCGTATTTCTTTATGGACGGATGGCTTGCTAAATATCAATACCGCACGGAGATGGCGTGGTGGATATTTGTTTCGGCTGGATTGGGGGCTTTGATAATCACTCTGGCAACGGTCAGTTATCAGGCCATCAAAGCCGCGTTGTCTAATCCGGTAAAGAGTTTGCGTACCGAGTAATCAGATAAAATGGGGTTGATCTAACAGCCATCCGGTAATGCTGAGTCGCTCGCGTGTGGCAGGCAGCACTTCGTGCTCAAGCAAATCGCTGCGAAAGCAAACGAGCCTTCCTGCCAAGGGCAGAACATCTTTTGTTTCATTTTCAAGATAGATTCGCAATTGACCACCGTCTGATTCTTGCCAATCACTGTTCAGATAGCAGATGACAGAAAGCTTTCGGTGGTCTTCTTTTTTGAATTGATCCAGATGGCGTTTATAAAAAGTGCCAACCGGATAAATCGTTTGGTGTAATTCAAAATCCTTCAAACTCAAATAAAGATTTTGATTGACGAAGGCAATTAATTCACTCAATTTCGTCAAATAGATTTGCAATGGCTGCTCTGCCGATTCAGGCTTGATCCACTGAATATAATCACCTCGAATAGCTTCGTTAATTTGCTTTTCCTGACTTTTGCCGATGCCTGCCTTTTTAAATTGTAACAATCCGTTTTTAAACCTGTCCAGGTTTTGAATGTTCTTAACTTCTTGTGGGTTTAGAAAATGATCAATCACCGCGTAGCCGTTTTCGGCAATGCCATCGGCCAGTTGATTAAGTTGGTATATAAATTGATCGTTCACTGCGTAAATTTACAACCGCTTTGCGCGAATGCGATTTTTGGAAGGAAGTATTTTGAACCGAGACGACAGAAAATGCAGTAGCATGACTTAACTTTGAATTCTATGAGATTTAACCGGATAATTCGTTTTGTGATCGTTGCCTTAGCAGCACTAACCTTTTCGTGCGTGCCCAAGGAACAAGTAGTCTTTAAATCAATTAAAAATTTAGTGTTGGATGGTGGCATGGGCGGCTCACCTGTTTTGAAAGGTGAAGCGATGTTTTTCAACCCCAACAAAATGCAAACCCGCCTGAAAGAAATAAAAGTAGATGTAATGGTGGATGGCAAGAAAGCAGCAGAGGTTGATCAGTTAATGGATTTACGCATTCCGAAGCAATCCGACTTTACGGTGCCCATAGAAGCAAAATTGTCTTTGCAAGACATGGGTTTGCTCGATGCGGTCATTGGGTTCTTTGGAGGAAAAACGTATCAGGTTCAGTTTGTAGGATATATTCGAATTGTAAAGCATGGAGTTACCATTAAAGTGCCGGTGAAATACAACGAAGAAATTAAGTTGAGATAAT
Source organism: Cyclobacteriaceae bacterium (assembly GCA_044228465.1). Lineage (GTDB taxonomy): Bacteria > Bacteroidota > Bacteroidia > Cytophagales > Cyclobacteriaceae > ELB16-189. The sequence goes on along the minus strand of JBGAUU010000024.1, from coordinate 30,908 downwards.
CACGGTTTCCCCAACCATGAACTACGCCATTGTATTTCTGATCAGTTTGCTGGTAATCGCCATTGCGTGGTTATGGTATACGATTATTAAACTGAAAGCTAAAAACCGAATCATCCATTTACAAGGCGATGAAATTGAGCGGCAATTGATTGAACTCAAACAAAAAAGTGAGGAACTAAAAGATCTGGTAAATCAAAATCAACAAATCATCAGTGTGGTTTCGCATGACTTGAAGGGCCCCTTCAATCGAATCTTTGCCCTAGTGCAGTTACTCCATTTAACATCGCAAAACTTATCAGAAGAACAGCGCGAATACATAGATAAAATCCATCAGATTGTAGCGGATGGATTGGGCATGATGCGCAACTTGCTGGACAACCGTAAACTTGAAGACAAGGGGATTGCCTTGGTGCGTGAGAAATTGAGTTTGTCGGCACTGCTTCAAACGCTGATTAAAAATTATGAGATTTTGGCTTCTAAGAAAAAAGTAATGCTACACTACCAATGCGAATCACCGGTATCGGTTGAAAGTGATAAGAGTTACCTGATTCGCGTTTTTGAAAACTTACTTTCAAATGCATTAAAGTTTTCAGAAAGTGGCAAGAATATTTATGTGATTCTCGCGGAGAAAGACACAGCTATTGAAGTAAAAATTCGTGATGAAGGCCCGGGCATCAGCCCCGAAGATCAGGCAAAATTATATCACAAGTTTCAGAGGCTTAGCGCACGACCAACCGCAGGCGAGAGTTCCACAGGTCTCGGGCTATGGATTGTGAAAACGGTAGTTGATAAAATGGGTGGCGAAATAACTTGCCAGAGCGACATCGGTGAAGGGGTTACCTTTACCGTTCGTTTAAGACGAAATTAGTTGAAAAGGTAGTCATCGTCATTGCCCTCCAGCACGGCCGTGAGCGATTCAATCACACTTTCATCTTTAATCACATAATCGCGCACACCTTTTTGAATGAAGCTCAGCACCATGTTGCCATCATCTAGGGCGCTGAGCATGATTACTTTGTGCGAATCTTTGATTTGGCCTTTGATTGCTTCAAAGAGCTCGATTCCGCTCATTCCCGGAAGTTTGTAATCAACGATCAGGGCATCGGGGATACCGCCCTTTAGAGTAGCTAAAGCCTTCTCTGCAGAATCAAAATGAGTTATTTTAAAATCGGGCTTTTGGCCAAGCGATTTCTTAATAAACTCAGCATAGATTAAGTCGTCTTCGATTAGGTAAATGTTCATGGCCAAATGATAGAACCCTGCAATATAGCAACGATATTCTTTTCTGGCACGCCCTGAACGATTAAAAATGAAGGAGTTCGATGAACTATTCGCTTTTTACCTTTACCCAATTGGCTGCGGCTTTGGTAATTAACTCAGTCTGCTTTTTATTCCACTCTTCACGCACCTTCACATTATAATTGAGGTATAACTTGCCATCAACAATGGTCCAGGCATCAGGCTGGGTTTCTGCTTTGTAACCGCGGCTCATACCAAATGCACAATAGCCGCCAAACTGTGGTGTGTATTTTTCCGGATCGGCTTTAAAGAGTTCTGCATTTTTAGAGGATGCGAAAAACCACTTTGCATTCTTAAAGTCCACTACAAATTCAGGCTTACCTTTCGCAGGAATGCTGTCTGTAAAATAACTCACCGCATCATAGCCGCGAATGGCGCCTTCTTTGGTTGAAAAAACTTCAGGTTTTTGAGCCATAGCGGTTAAAGATACAGCCGCCAATACAATTGCAAAAAGGATGTGTCGCATAATGTTTTTTTGTAAAGATGTGCAAAGAACCTTTCTTGATTCGTCAACCGAATGACAAAACGGATAGGAGTAAATTAACGATTTGATCGACAGAAACGACTGAATGGTCTGGCAATAAAGTCAAAGTGTTGTTCTCGATTTTTTCCAGCTATCTTTCCGGTTGAAAATCAAGTTTCTTAATCAATGAAGAAGAGGTGTGGTGCAGTTGTTTTGTGGTGTGGAATGATTCTTTTCGCGGAGGCGCAATCGCAGCCAAGCAATTCAAAACCCGATAAAGATTTGATCGATGTAGCCGGGCAAATTTTGAAAGCGAAGTGGCTGACCAAGCACGATACGATCTCCAAAAAATCGGGCCGGGTTTATTTTTCGGGCGCACCCTCATTAGGCTACTCACTCACCAGCAATCTGGCAGCTATTTTCGTTGGAGACTTCGCGTTTTTTACCAACGAAGTGGAAGATCAGAAAATCTCGATTGTGTATCTGGATGTGCTTTACACTCAAAAAAATCAATTTGTATTTCGCATTCAAAATAACTTGTGGACGAAGAACAACAAGTTCAACATCCTATCCGATTGGCGTTATTATTGGTATCCGCAAAAGACCTACGGTTTAGGTATTCAAAGTAGTTTGGATGATGCAGTAGATCAAACGTATTCGTACGTGCGCTTTCATCAGTCCATTCTCAAATCGTTTAAAACAAATTGGTATGCAGGCGTAGGTGTTGCCATTGATCATCACTATGGTATTACACAACAAAACGGCAGCGTGCTGTTAAATGATGAAATCAAACGATATGGCATTGGAAATCAATCTACCTCTTCGGGATTACTGTTTCATTTGTTGTACGACAGCCGCATCAATTCACTTAATCCCTGGGGTGGTGCATATGCGAATGTAGTGTATCGGCCGAACTTCACTTTTTTAGGAAGCGATGGCGCTTGGCAGATGGTTCAAGTAGATTTGCGGAGATATGTTCCTTTTCCAAAGAGAAGTCAAAACATACTAGCGTTATGGAGCTACAATTGGTTTACATTCGGTGGCAATGCGCCTTATCTTGACTTGCCCGCAACCGCGTGGGATGCCAGTAGTAATTTGGGGCGTGGTTACATTCAAGGACGATTCAGAAGCAAGAATTTGGTTTACCTTGAATCTGAATATCGTTTTCGGATTTCCAGAAATGGATTGTTTGGAGGCGTGGTATTTGCCAATGCACAAAGTGTAACTGAGTGGCCTTCAAATAATTTCAATGCCATAGCCGTTGGTGCCGGTGCCGGCATGCGTTTCAAATTCAACAAACACTCACGCGCCAATGTCTGCATTGATTATGCCTTCGGGCAAGGTGGCTCGCAAGGTATGTTTGTCAATTTGGGAGAGGTGTTTTAGTTTATTCACCAAATTCAATGATTCGGAAACAACTAATTCAATTCACGTAGGTAGAGTTGAATCGTGTTTTCTAATCCAAAATAAAGTGCATCGCAGATTAAGGCGTGCCCAATGGAGACTTCATCCAAATGGGGAATGTTATGTTTGAGATACCGCAGATTGTTCAGATCTAAATCATGTCCCGCATTAATTCCTAAACCTATAGAATGAGCTGCATCTGCTGCTTCGATGTAAGGTTTAATGGCGGCTTCTCTGTTTTGATGATAGTGAGCTGCATAGGGTTCAGTGTACAATTCAATACGATCAGCCCCAACTTGTTTGGCAGCATGCACCATGTTTATTGATGGATCCACAAACACTGAGACACGCACACCTTGTAGCTTTATTTCTGAAATAATTTTTTGAAGAAAGGCGGCATGTGTAATCGTATCCCACCCTGCATTGGATGTAATTGCATCGGGTTTATCCGGAACAAGTGTGGCTTGTGCGGGCTTTACTTCTTTGATGAGTTGAAGAAAACGCTCATCCGGATAGCCTTCGATATTAAACTCAGTAGTCACCACTTTTTTAAGTTCAACCACATCGCGAAAGCGAATATGTCTTTCGTCAGGGCGCGGATGAACTGTAATTCCCTGCGCGCCAAACCGTTCGCAATCTATCGCAGTCTTAATTACATTCGGATTATTGGCTCCGCGCGCATTTCGTAACGTAGCTATTTTATTGATGTTAACAGAGAGACGTGTCATGGAGCAAAACTATCATTTTTTAACCACTACCCTATGAAAAAACCACCACTCGATTAAACTGTATCTAGTTGCTTTTTGTTTTGTTTGCCAAAAGACATGAAGCAGATGGAATTCTTTTTACGATTTTTTCTTCGTCAATTCTGCACTAACTTTACAAGGTTATAATCAGACATATTATGAGTTTAAAAACCCAAATCGACAACGACATCAAAGCAGCTATGCTGGCAAAGAACAAAGATGAACTGACTGCTTTGCGCAGCATTAAATCCATGATCTTATTGGCCGAAACAGAAAAAGGAGGAAGCGGAGATTTGGCGCAAGACATTGAGGGTAAGCTACTCATGAAGGCCGCCAAACAGCGTAAAGAATCAGCAGAGATATTTCAGAAAGAAGGCCGTGATGATCTGGCCAAAAAAGAATTGCTGGAGTATGAAGTCATCAGCCGCTACCTACCCAAGCAACTGACCGAAGAAGAAATTTCAGCCGAGTTGAAAAAGATAATCGAACAAGTAGGTGCCAAAGGGCCACAAGATATGGGCAAAGTAATGGGCACCGCTACCAAACAGTTGGCAGGCAAAGCCGATGGAAAAGTAATTTCAGAATTGGTTAAAAAACTGTTGGCTTCTTGAGTAAGATTGATATTGTAATTGGTTTGATATTGGCCATTGGCGGATACCTTGGTTACAAGCGAGGTTTTTTGATGGAGCTTTTTTTTCTGTTGGCACTTATATTAGGAGTTTTTCTAGGTTTTAAGTTAATGGGCGAAGGAATGAAATTGCTGCACGAGCAGTTCAATGCCGATCAAACCTTTCTTCCTTACTTGGCTTTCATCATCATTTTTATTTTGGTGATCGTGCTCGTCATCTTTTTAGGTCAGCGAATTAAAAATTCAGTTGATCAAACCTTTTTAGGAAAAGTAGATGCGATAGCCGGAGGCGTATTAGGCGTGATCAAATATTCTTTTTGTTTAAGCATCATCATTTGGCTTGCGCAATCTCTCAAAATAGAATTGCCTCAAAATTGGCTGGAAGGCTCGCGATTATATCCCTTTACCGCCAAAGTGGCCGAAAGAACCTCTTCTTTTTTAGGTCAATTCATCCCTTTTTTCAAAGAAATATTCAGACAGTTCTAAGGTTCAGTTTTTTTTAGTTACTTATCAACAAATAAATTCAATTCGAATGGCCCTGGTTGTAAAAGAACAACATGATTTTAAGTACGTAGACGAAGGCCAGGGAGATGTTCTCATGTTGTTGCATGGGTTATTTGGAGCCCTTAGCAATTGGGAAGGAGTGGTCAACCATTATTCAAAGCACTTCAGAGTGATCATCCCCATGTTGCCAATTTATGAAATGCCCATCAAAGAGGCCGGACTAAACGGCTTACGCGAATTTACCGAGCGCTTTGTTGAAATGATGAAGCTCGACAAAATGATGATCATGGGTAACTCATTGGGCGGTCACGTAGGTATTTTGTACACACTCCAAAATCCCACAAAAGTGACCAAGTTGGTTTTGACGGGCAGTTCGGGATTGTTTGAAAATACCATGGGCGGATCGTACCCACGCAGAGGGAGTTACGATTACATCCGCGAGCGCGTAGCCTATACATTCTATGATCCGAAAGTGGCTTCGAAAGAACTAGTAGACGAAGTTTTTGAGACTACGAAAAGCATTCCCAAGTGTATGCGCATTGTAGCCATTGCCAAATCGGCACAGCGAAATAACCTCGCATTAGAATTACATAAAATAAATGTGCCCACTTTATTAGTGTGGGGCTTGAATGATACCATCACACCACCTATGGTTGGGCACGAGTTCAATCGACTCATTCCAAATTCGGAATTGAAGTTTATAGACAAATGTTGTCATGCACCGATGATGGAGCATCCGCAGAAGTTTAATGAAATGGTAGAAGATTTTCTGGTTAGACCCATTGCAAAATGATAGCCGAAGAGCTGATCAACCACATGATTCCACCGCTGAAAACTACGGACGATGCCGACAAGGCAATCGTGTGGATGGAAGAGTTTCGTTGCAATCACTTGCCCGTGGTTGAGAACGGACAGTTGCTGGGATTTATTTCAGAAGAAATCATTTTAGAATCCAACGATATTGGGAAAAACCTGGCCGCCTTCCCGCTGGTTGGAAAAGAGTGCTTTGTGCACCAGCACGCACACTTCTACGATATTTTAAAAATTGCAGGTAACAATAAGTTGCAGATTGTAGCGGTGGTGAATGACGATCAACAATATGAGGGCGTCATCACGGTGCAAGACATGATGATTTCATTTGCGCAAACGGCTTCCGTACAAATGACAGGAAGCATTTTGGTGCTGTCAATGGATTTGATCGATTATTCGTTGGCGGAAATCAGCCGCTATGTAGAGGAGAATAATGCCAAAGTGATCAGCAGCAATATGATTGAAGATCCGATGGATAAAGGCAAAATCAAGCTGACGTTGAAGATCAATCAAACTGATTTGAAACGAATTGTCGCAACACTCGAGCGTTTCAATTATCGTGTTATCGGGCGCTACCAAGAAGCACCGCAAGAAGCTGATGACAAAGATAAGATCGACATGTTGTTGCGCTATCTGGAAATCTAATCCCACACAATGACCCGCATAGGTATACATGGCAAAGATTTTCAGAATAAATCCCTTCGCTTTTTAGAGCGGGTGCTCGATCATTTGAAGCGCAGCCAAGTAGAAATTTGGGTATCTGAAAAGTTTTTGAAGCAATTCAAATCATCGCGCATTAGCGCCTACAACCTACGTTCGTTCAATCATGAAGATAACCTGCATTCGCTGAATTATTTTCTTTCATTAGGCGGTGATGGTACATTACTGGAATCAGTAACCTATATCGGCAAATCAGAAATACCGATTTTAGGAATCAACACGGGTCGTCTTGGGTTTTTGGCTACCACCAGCCGCGATGACATGGAAGATTCACTCGATGGATTGCTCAATGGAAATTACTCCATTGATAGCCGTTCTGTTTTGAAATTGATTTCTTCGCCCAAACTTTTTGGTAAACTCAATTTTGCATTGAATGACTTTACGATCATGAAGAAAGACACCTCTTCAATGATTACAGTTCATGTGTATGCCGATGGTGAGTTGATTAACTCGTATTGGTCAGATGGAATCATTGTTTCTACGCCCACAGGCTCTACCGGATACTCTCTCAGTTGTGGAGGCCCCTTGGTACATCCCAAATCAGAAAGCTTTGTCATAACGGCCGTTAGCCCGCATAATTTGGGAACGCGTCCTATCGTATTGTCGGATGATCGAGAGATCACTTTTCAGATTGAAGGACGAAGTAAAAAGTACCTAATTTCGCTGGATTCGCGCTTTGAAACAGTAGATGAATCTGTAAAGCTGAAGATTAAGAAAGAAAAATTTGAAGTGAAACTGATTCAGCTAAGCTCTCAAAACTACTTCAATACCCTGCGCCAGAAGCTCAATTGGGGGGTAGATGCCCGCAATTAGGAGATCGGTTAACCGAATTTTACATCTATCCTATTTCTACTTTAGGTTAATTTTATACCTTTGTAATTGCCCCAATTAACCTCGTTATGAGAAAGTTATGTTTTGCCGTTCTTAGTGTTGCCTTATTGATTGGTTCAGCCAGCGAATCGTATGCGCAGTTCAACAGGAAATCGATTAAGAAAAATAATAAGCGTATTGCTCATTATCGTGGTAAAAAATCCGGCTTCAGCCGTCAGAATGTGTATTCAGGTGTAGGATTTTCCGTAAACGCGCTTAACTATTTTGGAGATCTTTCACCATCAACCAGTAAGCTTAGCACCGATTTGTCATTTACAAAACCGGGCTTTGGAATTTCATTCTTTCATCGTTTTGGACCACGTTATACATTGCTAGCTCAATACATGTATGGAACTATTAAAGGCTCTGACTCAGAATCGGCTAGCGTTTCTGATAAAGAAAGTGCCGTGTTCAGAAATAGAAGAAATCTTTCCTTCAGCAATACCATTCACGAGCTTTCTGTATTAGCCTACATCGACTTATTCGACAATCAGGCAACGTATATCAGCCGTGTAAAGTGGACTCCTTATATTTATACAGGAGGTACTTTGTTTTTGCACAATCCGCAGGCAATTGCTCCTAAAACAGACTTGAAAGGACAACCATTGGCAGAGGCAGGTCAATATGTAGATCTTCAGCCATTAAAAACAGAGGGACAATCTTACGGATTAACTCAGTTTGCTATACCATTTGGCGCTGGCGCACGTTTTAGAATAAACGAAGTGATGGATATTTGGGCTGATTTCGGTTTCCGCTACACATTCACCGACTATTTGGATGATGTGAGCAATACGTACACAGACTTGAGTACGCTCACTCCACTAGGACAAGCGATGGCATATCGCACCAACGAATTAGGTGCCAATGGCATAACTCCGCCTAACTCTTCTTCACCATCTGGCATTCCTGGAATTTCAGTTGAAAGCGGCTACGGTAGGAAAGGCGACAAGCGTGGAGGTGCCAATCAGAATGACATTTATATGGTAACGTCTATTCGACTTACCTATATTTTAGGGGCAACATTCCATAAAGCTAAATTCAGATAATGGCGGGTGCGCGAATAGCGAAATTACTTCTCTCCCCATTATTAATCTTAGGTACTTCGGCCTTTGGTCAGATATCGCAACGCACCGAAATAGGTGGTGGCTTGGGTGTATTTAATTATACCGGAGATATCGTTCGCACCTACGACATTACTACAGCTAAACCGGCAGCGACTCTTTTCTATAGAACCAACATCAGTCGGGTGATTAGCTTTCGAACTTCGCTGACTGGAGGTCAGTTGGCTGCCAGCGATCGCAATAATCCAATTGATGCATTTGCCGCCAAGCGCAATGCTTCGTTCGATCTCTTCTTATTGGAGCTATCAGGTAGCTTTGAATATCATTTTTTAGATTGGCGAGACGACAAGCGAAGACTCCGTTTTACACCTTACCTTTTTGCAGGAGTGGCGCTCTTTGGGTTTTCAGGTTCTCCTCAAAATAAAACTGCCGAATATAGCACGGTTCAGATGAGCATTCCATTTGGAGGAGGCATGAAATACGTTTTGAACCCTCGCTACTATATTTCATTCGAAGTAGGAATAAGAAAGACATTCTTTGACTATCTGGATAATCTTTCCGGGGCTAATCCATCTTTCAAAACCTATCAATACGGCAATCCGAACGACAACGACAACTATTTTTTTACGGGAATAACCCTTACTTATACTTTTTACGACATCCCCTGTGCCACCAATCCATACAGGTAAATTCTTGCGTCAGTAGAACTATTTCAAAAAATTGATCATCACAATCTTACGTAGTCTGAACGTAGACTATTCGTGGCTTAAAGTTTTGAAAAAAAGGCTACTTTTGCACCCTTGTGGCTTCACTAAGGCAAAATATAGACCCTCATAATTTACCCAAACACGTGGCCGTTATCATGGACGGCAACGGAAGGTGGGCAAGACAAAAGGGCGCGGCCCGAATATTTGGCCATCGCAATGCCATTGAAGCCGTGCGGCAGGTGATTGAAGGAAGCGGTGAACTAGGTATAAAATACCTGACACTATACGCCTTCAGTACCGAGAACTGGGGAAGACCCAAAGAGGAAGTGGATGCGTTGATGGAACTGTTAGTCAACACGCTGCAAAAAGAAATTAGCTCTTTGAACAAGAATAATGTAAGGCTATCTACCATTGGCGACACAGCCCAACTACCCGCTGATTGCCGAGATAACTTAAAGCAAGCTATTGAGGAAACAAAGGGGAACACCGGGCTAAACTTATTGATTGCATTGAACTATAGCGGTCGCTGGGAAATTGTAAAAGCTGTGAAACAATTGGCAGAACAAGTGCAGGCAGGCAAGTTGAAGCCGGACGAAGTGAATGAAGCAACCCTGAGCCAATGGATGGAAACGGGCGCAATCCCTGATCCGGAATTATTGATACGAACCAGTGGAGAAATGAGAATCAGTAACTTTTTACTTTGGCAAATTGCCTATACAGAATTATACATTACCCCGAAGCTTTGGCCTGATTTTCGAAAAGAAGATTTGTACGAAGCCATTATTGAATATCAAAAACGCGAACGAAGATTTGGAAAAGTGCTGACCTCTATTGCTTAACTTGAATGAACCGGATTCTACTAACTATTTTATTACTCTCTAGCCTTGCAGCATCAGCTCAATTCAGAAGAGGACGTGCCAACACTACCACTGCACCTACAGATCCAACAACTACCGGAGAATTAAATTACCGGGCGCCATCTGAATATGTGATCGGTGGAATTGAAGTAGTGGGACTCAATGTACTGGATAAAAACGCCATGGTGTCTCTCACAGGTTTGCGTGTAGGAGATAAAATCAAAATTCCGGGCGATGCAATTTCAAGTGCCATTCGTAAACTTTGGAAACACGGCCTCGTAGGCGATGCCACTATTTCTGTGGATCGTATAGAAGAAGGTAAAGTTTATCTCTCGATACGTTTAGCCGAGCGCCCTCGCTTAACAGATTTCTACTTTGTGGGAATTAGTAATGGCAAACAGAGCAGCTTGAAAGATGATCTTACCCTGATCCGAGGAAAAATTGTAAACGATGCTACCATCCGGAATGCCGAACTCGCAGTAAAAAAACACTTTGTAAAAAAGGGCTTCTTAAATACGGTAGTCAAAATTTCGCAGGAAAGAGACACCCTCAACCGAGGCGGTGTGCGTTTGCGAATCAATGTTGATTTGAAGTCGAAAGTGAAAATACACGAGATCCAGTTTAGTGGAAATAAGGACATATCATCCATCGTGCTCAAAAAGAAACTAAAAAAGACAAAAGAGCATGCCCGTCTTTCTATTCACCGCGAATTAATCGGCACGTTGATCAAAACCAGAAAGGAAGATGTGAAAGACTTCTTTAAGAATGATTCGGTGCAGCCGGTTAGCTGGCGACAAGTAAAGGAATTTTTCAACCGCACGGTAAAGCTGAATTTCTTCACCGGTTCTAAATTTATACGTGCAGATTACGAAGAAGACAAGAAAAAACTGCTCTCCTTTTATAACACACAAGGCTATCGCGATGCCGAGATCGTATCAGATACAATCGTCAATTACAACAACTCAAAAATTGACATCCTTTTTAAGATTAATGAAGGAAGAAAGTACTACTTCCGAAACATCATTTGGACAGGTAACTACTTATATACCGCAGCCACACTCAATAAAATTTTAGATATTAAGAAAGGAGATGTTTACAACCAGGAAATGATTGACCGCAAAACATCATTCAATCCTAAGGGTGCTGATATCAGCGGATTGTACATGGATGACGGTTATCTTTTCTTCCGTGTTACACCGGTAGAAGTAGCCGTGGTTGGAGATTCTATTGATGTAGAAATGCGCATTTACGAAGGTGAACAAGCTACCATCGATGAAGTAACCATTTCTGGAAACGACCGCACCAGCGATCATGTTGTTCGCAGAGAGTTAACTACCATTCCCGGCCAGAAATTCCGCAGAGCAGACATCATTCGCACACAGCAGCAATTGTCTCAGATGGGATTCTTTAACCCTCAAAAAATTGAACAGGACATTCGTCCAAATCCGGCTAACGGTACGGTAAACATTGGTTGGAAATTGGAAGAACAATCCAATGATCAGGTGCAGCTTTCCGGAGGATGGGGAGGTTACTATGGATTTGTAGGAACCGTAGGACTTACCTTCAATAACTTCTCGCTGCGCAATGTGCCACATATAAAGAAATGGAGACCTCTGCCTGTTGGTGATGGACAGAAGCTTTCATTGCAGGCACAAGCCAATGGTAAATCCTTCCAGAGCTATAGCATTTCATTTACAGAGCCTTGGTTGGGAGGAAGCAGACCCAATGCGCTCTCGGTAAGCCTAAACTATTCCGTTTCCCGCCTCCCTACACGCGGCTTCAATGGAATTGATTTTAACGACAACGCGGCTTTGCACCAGGCTGGTATTACGGTGGGCTTCGGAAGAAGATTGGAGTGGCCTGACAACTACTTCTCGTTGACACACTCATTGTCCTATCTGGTATATGACTATAGCAATTACTTCGGTTCGGCTACACTTCCGGCAGTAGGAACAACTCGCAACATTTCATTAACCACAACGCTTGCCCGCAATAGCATCGATAACCCGATGTTCCCCACATCTGGTTCATCCATTTCATTGGCGTTGAGTTTAACACCACCATATTCATTCTTCCGAAGCTCTGATTATTATAAAGATGTAAATCAGCGCTACAGCTTTGTGGAGTTGCACAAGTGGATGTTTGATGCCAAGTTTTATATAAAAGTGATTGGCAGTCCTAAACCAACCGGTAGAAGTTTAGTACTGGAAACAAAAGCACACATGGGCTTTATCGGAACATATAATGATCGTATCAGCCCTGGGCCATTCGAACGCTTCTTGGTAGGGGGTGCCGGATTGACGGGTGGATTTAACTCATTCGTGTTAGGCCAGGATATCATTGGCTTGCGCGGATATTTGGATAATCAGATCACTCCTCCGCTGTACTCACAGCGTGGTTTACAGGCTGTAAATGGCATTGAAGGCGGTATTGTGTATAATAAATTTGGAATGGAACTACGCTACCCGTTGGTTACAAGCCAGTCGGCCACGGTTTATAGTTTTGTGTTTACCGAGGCAGGAAACAACTGGGGCAATTACCAGGAATTTAATCCGTTTAATCTATACAAATCCGCTGGTTTTGGCGCCAGAATATTCATGCCGGCATTCGGTTTAATTGGCTTGAACTGGGCTTATGGCTTTGATAAACTGCCATTTGCTACCGAAAAGAGCGGATCGCAGTTTCACTTTACCATTGGACAGCAAATCAGATAGTAAATGCGATTTTTGTTAGTTTCAATTTGTTTTTGTGTTTTCGGCCTGAATTTTGCCGTAGCACAGAAGTTCGGATACTTTGATTCCGGCTTTGTGCTGGCCAAAATGCCCGAATATGCCAAGGCACAGGGCGAAATAGACCAGCTTTCGGCTGCCTGGCAACATGAAATTGAAGAAATGCAGAGTAAGGTAGATGCACTTTATCGCACCTACCAGGCGGAACAAGTGCTGTTGACAGAAGAGATGAAACAAGAGCGGTTAGAAGAGATAAAGAAAAAAGAAGTGGAGTTGAAAGAGTATCAAAAAAAGGTTTTTGGATTTGGAGGCTTATTTTTTTTGAAAAAACAAGAATTGATTAAACCTTTGCAGGATAAGTTGTTTGATGCTGTTGGTAAAGTGGCCAAAGCAAATCGGTTGGCCATCGTATTTGATAAGTCGGCAGAATTGGTGATGATTTATACAGATCCGCGCCACGACTACACCGACTTTGTTTTAGAAGAACTTGGATTAGGAGACCTAAATGATAAAATAAAATAACCAGTAACTTAACTTTAAACATGAGAACACTTCTTGTAATTCTTTTTTGCGGCACATTGTTTTCCGCACAAGCGCAGACACAAAAAATTGGCTATGCCGATTGGGAATATATTTTCAGCCAGCTACCCGAGTTTAAACAAATTGATAGCGATTTAAAAATACATGCTGATCAATTACAAAACACCTTGAAGGCGAAACAGCAAGATTTCGAAGCGAAATACAAGGCTTATCAAAATATGCCCGCTACTACGCCTGAAGCTATTCGTGCAGATAAAGAGCGCGAATTGCAATCTTTGCAAGAAGGCTTCCAAAAATTCCAACAAGATGCACAAACATCTTTGCAAAAGAAGCAGCAAGATTTAATGGGTCCTGTCTATGCGAAAGTAGGCAAGACCATTGAAGATGTAGCAAAAGAAAATGGTTACACTTTCATCCTTAATCCTCAGTTGGTATCAGGTGGAGATGTGATTCTTTACAGCGATGAACAATACAACATTTCTGATTTGGTACTGAAAAAATTAGGAGTTACACCTGCTCCGGCTGCACCTGCTGCTCCGGCAACAACACCGGTGAAGAAGAACTAATCTGATTGATAGTTATATGAAATGCCCTGCACTACGGTGTGGGGCATTTTTATTTGCCCCAGCCACCACCACCAGGTGTATGTAGCAAAATTCGATCATCGATTTGCACCGATAAGCTATCCATTCCTTTTAATTTTCTTTTCTTTCCGCTGGCTAAAATGTGAAACTGCTCACCACATTTTCCGGAGCTTCCACCACTCATACCGTAAGGTGCTTCCTTGCGATGTTGCGATAGAATATTGATATCCATTGTCTCCTTAAATCGGATTTGACGAACAATTCCATCACCACCGCGCCATTTGCCTTTGCCCCCGGAATTTTTTCGGACGGCAAACTTTTCAAGAACCACCGGATATTTTAATTCCAACACTTCCGGGTCGGTGATGCGCGTGTTTGTCATGTGCGAATGAATGGCATCGCAGCCATCAAAACCTTTTCCGGCTCCTGTGCCACCACCGATCGTTTCATAGTAGCCTAATTTTTCATTGCCGAATAAAAAATTATTCATCGTTCCCTGGCTGCACGCAGCTAAGCCGAATGCTTTTAAAAGCGTGTCCGTTACGCGTTGACTAATCTCTGTATTGCCACCCACCACAGCCGGAAGACTGCTGTTATCTGATTTCGTAAAATCAAAATCAGCAAATGGATTCAGCATACCTTTGGGTAATTGAATGTCCACTAAATTTAATAAGCCTTCATTCATTGCAATGGGTTTGTTTACCCAAAGCCGAAGTACATACAACACCGCGCTTTGCACAATGGCGCGCGTAGCATTTAAGTTGCCCGGATGAATTTTTGCTGATCCGGTAAAGTCAATAACCAGTTTGCCTTTAAGAGATGAAATAGAAACATGGATCAACGATCCATCATCTAGCCTTTCGATAGCTCGTAATCTTTTTTGCGGAAGCGTGTGGAGTTTGTTTTCCAATAGACCGGAGGCATACTTTTTTAACGCATCCATCTGCCGACTCACTTCATCTATGCCATGACGTAAACACAATTCTTGCAAATTTTTCTCACCCAAGTTAACAGAAGCAAGTGCACCGTTTAAGTCGGCCAGATTTTCGTGTACCGAGCGCGTAGGATAGCGCGCTTGTCTAAAGAGCATTTCAATTTCTTTCCATTGTGCCACACCCGCCTTTACTAAATAAGTTGGGCTTATAATTACCCCTTCTTCTTCCAGCTTCGTAGCATCTACGGGCATCGACCCGGGTTTTTTCCCTCCGATCTCCGCATGATGCGCACGATTGGCGACATAGCCCACTAACTTTTTCTGAAAAAAAACTGGCTTGATCAAAGTAACATCTGGGAGATGTGAACCACCGTAGGCCGGATGATTCGTAATGATTACATCCCCTTCGTTCATGGAGATTACTTTCATCACTTCGCGCACACATACGCCCATGCTGCCGAGGTGTACAGGAATGTGTGGTGCATTCACAATCAAATAGCCATGTGCATCCAACACCGCGCATGAAAAATCCAATCGCTCTTTTACGTTCACTGAAAAAGAGGTACGCTGTAGCATGGCTCCCATCTCCTGGGCAACCGATGTAAACCGATTGCTGAATAATTCCAACAGCGCTTGTTGATTAAACTCTGTTTGAAGAGTGTTTCTCTTTCCGGTTTTATCCAAAATCGCGTGGTTATGTGCATCCACAAAAAACTGCCAACCTCTCTCTATGAATGTTGTGGAGTTATGACTGATGACAAGTGCGGGTCCTTGAATCGTGGCTCCGGCTTGAAGGTCTTCCCATTGAAAAATGGAAATGTTTTTCTCACCTTTCTTTTTTTCGATGGGATGATAAGGTCTTGGTTTCTTTTTTGAAGTGCGCGTTTGCAGTTCATCCACTGTAAGAATCACCCGAATGGATTCTACTTCGATTTGTCGCTTATCTACCCAATGACCGTAGATCGATTTATACTTCTTTTGAAAGAGACTTTTAATTGACTCGGGCTTTTCGAATTCTATTTCTAAGGTGCTCTCTTGCCCGGCAAAGCGAAGAAAGATCAGTTGCTTAGTTTTTTTTACACGAGAAGAGAGATATCCTTCAGCAGCTAATTTTTTTGAGCCATCCGTAAAAATAGCTTTCAGCATTTTAGGAAGCTTGGGCAGAATGGTATCCAACGGTTTCAAAACCAACTTCTCTTCAAAGCGTTCTACTTTGGCGTGACCAATTCCATACGCGCTCAGCAATCCGGCATCATACGGAATTAAAATGCGATTCATGCCTAGCATGCTGGCCAGCGCACAAGCGTGTTGTCCGCCCGCACCACCAAAACAAAGCAACGCAAAATCAGCCGGAGAGTAACCTTGCTGAACTGACACCCGCTTGATCGTTTCCGCCATTTTTTCATTAGCGATTTGTATCAAAGCCTCCAGCGTATCTTTTGCGGTAGCACTCGCTTGAGCCGTGTTCATTTTTTTCACCAATCGATCCAATGCCTCTTTCGCTTTTTCGGGATAAATGGGGATGGCAAAAAATTCGGGATGTAATCGACCCATCAACAGATTGACATCGGTGATGGTGAGCGGACCGCCTGCACCGTAACATGCCGGCCCCGGATTAGCACCGGCACTATGCGGACCAACGGTAAGTTTGTAGCCATCAAAATCACAAATAGAACCACCGCCTGCTGCAATCGTTTCAATGGCTACTGAAGGTGAAAGGATTTTTGTTTCGCCATCAGTGCTGGTGCCGCCCATATCAAACGTAATCAGCTTATTGATTTTTGATAATCGCCCTACGGTAGCAGCACCCACGACACCACCGGCCGGACCACTGAGCAGACTGTCTTTCGGATAAAAATGATCAGCATTCGAAAGACTTCCAGCGCTGGTCATAATTTTCAATTTCGCATGCGCAAGACCGCGCTGGATGTTGTTGACGTAGCTGTGAATAATCGGAGCCAGATACGCATTCGCAACGGTTGTTTCAGCACGAGGAACAATTTTGATCTGACCGGATAAGCGATGAGACGTTGATATGGAATGGAAGCCGGCTTGTTTCAATTTCTTTTCCAACAACAACTCATGAATTGGATTTAGATAGCTGTTTAAAAATGCGATAGCGATGGAATCAACTTTCGATTTTTTTAAAGAGCGAATCAATTGATCAATCACTTGATTGGAAAGTTTTGTGATCACTTTACCATCTGCATCAATTCGCTCTTTGATTTCCAACGCAAGCGAATAAAGTGGCTTTTCCTTTTCTACGTGCAAGGCAAAAAGATCGGGTCGCTGTTGTGTTCCTATTAAAAGTAAATCCTGAAATCCTTCGGTTGTCACGAATGCGGTGCGTGCCCCTTTCCGTTCCAGCAAGGCATTGGTGCCGCGAGTTGAGCCCAACTTAATTTCGATGGGAGGAAAAGTTTTTGTCAATCCGGTTTGAGTTAACAACCGCGCAGCAAATACAGGCACTTCTTCATTGGATGAAATTTCGAAAGAGCAGCCTTCAACATTACGGAGCAATCCTTGAATCGTTAGAATTAGTGTGGCCGGATCGAGCGCTTGAACAATTACCTTTTGTTTGGAATTCAATAAACGTAATTCGAATCCTTTGAATATATCTGTGGTGGTAGGCAGAGACATCTCTACCAGAAAAGAATTCCGCGAAAGCGATTGTAGAATTTTTCCACGCAACACACCTGAACTCAATACCTTCAGGCGGGTTACTTTTTGCGATGGGTCGATGGCAATGCAGTCGGTGAAAGTACCGCCTGTGTCCATCCATATTTTCCAGGGCGACATTATTTGATGCTGCGAATCACGTTTCGTTTAGACATGCGAATGCCCAATGCTTTGGTAAACTCTACGGAGCCGTCTTTCTTTTCAAGCATCAGTGGTTTGGTATACAGAATCGAGTCTGTTCCCATTTTTTGAACATTGTCGCTTAAACTTGCGCTGCTACCTCCACCGATATACGCCTCGATCACTTTTTGCTCAATGGCACGCAGCGTAGAGTCATTGGTTTGCATGGCAATGATTTCTACCTCAAATGCTTTTTCGAGTGAATCGATTAATGTTTGATTGGTCAATTGCTTATCTCTCTTTTCTAATACTGTGGAGATAGCGCGACCGGAGGCAAAAGCAGCTTCAGTGATATCCGCTTCCGGTATTTTTTTAATTTGACTTTGTTGTCGCTCTTCGCGAATTTTTCTTTTTTGCTCTTCCGTCAGGGTGCCATTGCACGCAGCCAGCGACACGCAAAATATCCACACAAACTTCTTCATAGCTTATATTTCTATCACGAAAGTTAAGACATAATCAGACACAAAGATGGAGGTGTATGAAATTGTAATGTGTCGCGACTTGATTTTATTAACTTTGCGCCCTTTACGGAAGTTATGATTGAAAAGTTAATCGAGATAAAGCACCGCTTTGAGGAGGTAGGATTGCTATTGGTGCAGCCGGATACGCTCAGTGACCAGAAAAAATTTGGCCAGTTGAGCAAAGAATACCGCGATTTGGAGAAAGTGGTAACAAAATACGATGCCTATCAGCAAACGCTGGACGGTATGCAGCAGGCGAAGGATCTTTTGCAAAAAGAGAAAGACCCGGAGATGCGCGAATTGGCCAAGCTGGAACTGGAGGAGTTGGAGCCCAAGCGCGATGCCTTAGAAGCCGAAATCAAGGAAATGCTAATGCCCAAAGACCCCAATGATTACAAAAACTGTATTCTTGAAATCCGTGCTGGAACGGGTGGTGATGAGGCTGCTATTTTTGCGGGCGATTTATGGCGCATGTATCAACGCTTTTGCGACCGCATTGGCTTGAAGATGTCGGTGCTGGATGTAACAGAAGGTACCGCAGGCGGATACAAGGAGGTGATCAGCAGTGTGGAGGGAGATGGAGCCTATGGCATTTTCAAATATGAATCGGGTGTGCACCGCGTGCAGCGTGTGCCGGAAACCGAAACGCAAGGTCGTGTACATACGTCCGCAGCTTCGGTAGTGGTGTTGCCGGAAGCCGAAGATGTGGATGTAGAAATCAATCCGGCTGATATTGAGGTCATCACTTCACGTTCAGGTGGGGCAGGTGGGCAGAACGTAAACAAGGTGGAGACGAAAGTGCAGATGACGCACAAGCCAACAGGTATTGTGATCACGTGCCAGGTGGAGCGATCGCAGCACGGCAACCGCGCCCGCGCGATGGTGATGCTGCGGGCTAAATTGTATGAATTAGAATTGGAGAAAAAGAATGCAGGCATCACTGCATCGCGCAAGAGCCAGGTGCGCAGTGGAGACCGCTCAGAGAAAATCCGAACTTATAATTATCCTCAAAGCCGTGTGACAGATCATCGCATAGGTTATACACAACACAACTTGCCAGCAGTAATGAATGGCGAAGTAGATGAGTTTATCAACCAGTTGAAGATTGCAGAGACAGCCGAGAAGATGGCGAATAACACGAATTAATTTGAAGATGAGACAATTTGAAAATTTGAAAATGAAAGCCTCATCCAAGTAGGCTTCATTTTCAAATTAAATCATTTTCAAATTTTCAAATTAGTTTCCTTCTTCCGATTGCTTAATCTGTTCGTCTAGAATTTTGTCGATGATGGCAAGTTGGCGTTCGTCAATTTTTTGGTTTACGCGGGCTTGCTTTTTCATGAAGCGGAACATGGCGTTCTTCTTAATTTCGTAAGCGATAAACACGGTATACTTTTTCTCTTTTTCATTGTAGAATTTCTTCTCACCTACTTTTCGTAAGTCGGCCAGATCGGTATTCATTACTTCGCGTGCGAGGCTTTGAAACTTCTCGGCCACATCAGCACCGCGTTCATTTTCTGTTTGACCTTGATAGTTGTCGGCCACTTGCTTCATGGTGGTGTTTACCTGACCGGCCAAGTAGGTTTTTGCTTCGATATCGGCTTTGCCACGGGCAATGTTATCAGACGAGCTTTCTCCTTTGCCGGTAGCGCGGAAAAAGCGATTGTTGGATTCATAGGCATTGCCGGAGAAGGGCTCGTTTACTTTTTTCCCGAAAGGGCTATTGGCGCATGAGCTGGCAATGAGAGCGATTGCAAAGGTGATAAGTGCGTTTTTCATAAGTGTTGACTTTAAAACTTATTCAAATTAAGGAAAAATTGTGCCAGAAATATCAAACCAAGCTTTATACCTTACTAGAAGAGCCATTAATCTCTTTGGACATTTGTTTTTTGTATCAATAAAGACTCCTATTTTTAATTATTCAAAATGTAAC
The DNA here is from genome assembly GCA_044228465.1 of Cyclobacteriaceae bacterium. GTDB lineage: Bacteria > Bacteroidota > Bacteroidia > Cytophagales > Cyclobacteriaceae > ELB16-189. Next base: position 10,799 of record JBGAUU010000024.1, on the reverse strand, counting down.
ATATGAGAGGATCAGTCGCGTTGCGAAATCAAACAAAGAAGTTTATTGATCAGGCAGATATCAAAACTGTTAGAATGGTTTATGCTATGTTAGAAGCTGACAAGGAAAATGATTGGTGGGATAGTTTAGAGCCGAAAGAAAAGGCTTCAATTGAGCGAGGCATGAAAGATGCAGAAGAAGGCCGAGTTTATTCTCATGAGGCAGTGATGAAAAAGATCAAAAAATGGCGTTCGAAGTAATCTGGTCGAGAGAATCTTATAAAACTTATTTTAGCAATATTCAATATTTGCAAATTCATTGGTCGGCCAGAGAAATAGATCGCTTTATTAGACAAACCGACTATGTAATCAGCCGTATTCAAGAATACCCACAATCATTTAGCCCTTCTCCTAAAAGTAAATCTATTCGCAGGGCGAGAATCAACAAGTACATTACACTCTATTATCGGCTCCAAATACAAAAGAAAAAAGTCATTTTGCTGTCATTTTGGAACACTCGTCAAGATCCAGAAAAGCTGCGACTTTGAACAATCAATTGCCAGCGAAAGGCCCATTTCCATTTTAGTTGGTAGTTGGTGATTCCAGCTTTGAATAAAATGTCTGCTAGTTCTGTTTTAGTGAATGCCCGCTGCACGGAAAGAGGCGCATCGAATTTTACCATGGCCGATTTCGAAAATAGTTGAGTTAACCATTTGATTGAGTAAAATGCAAGCGGATGGCGATGGATGTCGTTTACGATAATTCCTATTTTGGTTTGTTGGTTCAGTGACTTGAAAATATCCACTAGTTGTACTTCAGTGAAATGATGGAGAAACAACGTGCTTAAAACCACATCAAATTTCCGTTCGCGAAATTCTTTTGAGAAAATGTTTACAGCCTCGAAAGAAATGTTACTGAATTTCAGGGAGTGAGCTTTGGCGAATTCAATGATATTTGGATTGGCATCGATGCCCAATAATTTCAATGGTCGGTTTTCGCGTGAAGCTCTTCTCGCGATTAGTCGTAACATTTCACCGCTGCCACAACCTAAATCGGCAATACTTATTTCCTGATTCTTACTGTGACTCTTCAGAACTTTCCTAAGCGCATTTAATGTCACGGCATTTCCACCGAGCCATTGATTGATAAAATCTAATTCGCGCAGCGTTTGATCGACCACTTCGCCCCGGCAATCGAGGTCATCCATGATTTCAATTTCAGCAGAACGATTTTGTAAGGATGCCATGTTCGACTATTTATGATTTACGACTTCCAACACCATGCTTTCGAGTGTGAGCCCGGGGCCAAAAGCAAAACTTAAAATTTTCTTGCCCTCATCTGCAACTTCAAGTGTGGAGGCTAGTTCGTGCAACACAAACAAAACAGTGGGGGAAGACATGTTGCCGAACTTTTTTAACACTTGATATGCAAATTGATTTTGTTCTTTGCTGATCGACAACTCCGTTTCAATGGCTTCTAGAATTTTCTTTCCTCCCGGATGAATAGCAAAGAAAGAGATATCGGACAAATGAAATTTTATTTTTTCCAACAACGATGCCGTTAATTTTTTAATGCCTCCTTTAATTACTTCCGGTACGTACGAAGAGAGCCGCATTTCAAACCCAAAATCACCAATGGACCAAGCCATGTCGTGCTCACCCGATGTAGCAATATCACAAAAGAAGCTGATCGGTTTTAGGTTGATCCCATTTCTCGGTTGTGCTTCTACTAATAGCGCGGCCGAACCATCGGCAAATAAAGAATTGGCCAGCAGATTGTCTTCGGTGGCTTCGCGTTGAAAGTGAATGCTGCACAACTCTACACAAACCACTAACACTTTGCTTTGATAACTTTGTTGACAAAAAGAGTGTGCCAACTTGATGGCATTGAAGGCTGCATAGCAACCCATAAAATTTATGCAGGTTCGCTCAATAGAAGATTTTAAGCCGAGCACTTTTACCAAATCAATATCCAAGCCGGGTGCATACATACCCGTGCAACTCGCCACCACTAAATGAGTGATTTCAGACCGTTTTATATCGGCAATCTGCGACAAACATTTTTCTGCCGATGAGGCTGCCAAGTGAATGGCGTGTTTTTGAAACAACTCCGCTCGTTCTTTGGTGGACGGAAAAACATCGTTCGTATTAGAGTAAAACTCAAACCCTTCTGTTTTGCTATAATCATTTAAAACGGAGTACCGCGTTTCAATTCCACTCATTCGATGCAGGGCACGCAGTTTTCGTTCATCATCGTCAGATAGTTGCATGGCCTTCACCATAAAGTTCGCGATGGCTGTTTGTTCAATTTTGTGCTCGGGATTTGAAATGCCAATGGACGTGATGTAACTCATAGTTCAAGTATAACAAAATTCCCTTCGCAATGATTTATAAAAGTTGAGTTGAATTGAAATCAAAGAACTATTTTTAAGAATGAAGTATTTCTACTCCATCTTTTTGCACTTGCGCATTCCCTTTTCATTTTTTCTGATGCCGGTGTATCTCTTTGCATTGGCCATCTCGCCCAATTTTGGCGAAAGCCGGTTGATTTGGTCGTTCATCATTATTCACTTATTACTTTACCCCGCCAGCAATGCCTACAACAGCTATTTTGATAAAGATGAAAATAGCATTGGCGGTTTGAAAAACCCGCCACCCGTCAACAAGGGTTTGTATTATACCTCATTGGCGTTTGATCTGCTGGCCATTGTGTTGGGCTATTTAAAAATCAACACTTTGTTTGCCATCATGTTGTTGGTTTATGGTGTGGTATCGAAAGCATACAGTCATCCTTCCGTTCGCTTGAAAAAATACCCCATTGTCGGATGGTTGACCATTGGTGTTTTTCAAGGGTTCTTCACGTTTCTAATGTGCTATGTAGGTATTAATGGATTTGAATTAAGTAATCTCAATCAACTTAAAGTTTTAATTCCAGCCTTGTTAACCAGCATTATGTTATGGGGCAATTATCCGATGACGCAAGTGTATCAGCACGAAGAAGACACCAAACATGGAGATCGAACGATCAGTTTGATGCTGGGCATCAGAGGCACTTTCATTTTTGTTCAAGCTCTATTTGCGGTAGCAACCATTTGCTTTTTGATTTACTTCAATCAATACCATTCCATGCAAATGGGCTATGCCTTTTTAGTAGCGATGGCTCCGGTAGTTATCTTTTTTATGTATTGGTTTTATTTAGTTTGGAAAGATGCTTCCAAAGCAAATTACACCTACACGATGTGGCTTAACTTCATTTCTTCTTGCTGCTTAAATGGATTTTTTGCTTATCTGTGGGTTAGTTCCAGCCATTTAGATCAGTATTTCTAACAAATCAACAGATTGTAGTCAACCAATTAAATCTCAGTTGATTAACAAAATTTTGTTTAGTTTTGTTATCCCCAAATCCTCAAAATATGAAACAGCTCCCCCTTTGGCTGATTTTATTAGTTATTTCATGCCCAATCCTATCTTTTGGTCAGTCTCCCGGTGGCGTCAGTTCGAATTTACGAACATGGGTAAAAGGTGATGTAGGCGTCACGGGGACCACCAATGTCAGCTTGTGGGCCGACCAAAGTGGTTTAGGAAATAATTTCTCGCAAGGCACTGTTGCCAATCAACCTGCACTACTTACAAATGATATAAACGGTCACGCTACCATTAATTTTTCTGGCAGCACCTCCATCATGACCCCCGGTGCTGCAGTTGCGAACTTGAATACCACTGTTTTCACCGTGGCTTTGCCCAATGTGAATAGTGCATGGAGAACCATGTTTAGAGGTACCACCGCAGATCACCCGTTGATTGTACAGTCGGGAGGAACTACTCTGGGCTATTATGATAATGATAATGGTGGTTTGCAGTCCAGCGGTTTTACCTGGTTGCAAAACGAAGTAGCTGTGGTGGGCTTAGAAATGAGGGCAGGCGATGTAAACTTTCGCAAAAACGGATCACAGGGTTCTTCAATAGCTACTATCAACCTTGCAGGTCTCAGCCTCAATTTCTTTGGTAACTATCAAGGCAACAATCAACCCTTTGGTAGAATAGCAGAAACGATTATTTACAATTCAGCCACAGCACTTACCACTACCGAAAAAGAAAAAATTGAAAGTTATTTAGCTATTAAATACGGACTTACACTGGCTCATAATTATTTAGCGAGTGATGGTTCTGTTTTGTGGGACATTACGACTAATGCCGGATATAATAACAACATCACCGGTATTGGCCGAGACGATGCTTCTGCACTCGACCAGCAAGCCTCGAATAGTGTCAACGCTACAGGCTCTGTGCGAATGGACGAGGGCGCGGCCTTTGGCACCGATTTGAGTTTTATTTTATGGGGTGATAACGGCTCGACAGGTACAAATGCCAATGTGCCATCGCCTTACTTTTTTCGGTCTTCAAAAATCTGGAGAGCGGCTGTTTCAGGAACACCCGGCACGGTTTCCTTTTCTGTCAATTTGCAAACCATTGGTTTTCCCATCACATCATCAGCTACCGACTATGTGCTGTTGAAAGATACGGATACAGACTTTTCATCGGGAGCCAGCACGCATTCTACAGGAGCCAGCTTGGTAGGAAACACATTGACGTTTACGGGTGTGAGTTTTACAAGTGGAGATTACTTTGCCATTGCCGCAGTTAATGCAGGATTGCCTGGTGGTGTAGCAGGCACGATATTTTGGGTGAAGGGCGATGTTGGTGTTACAGGCACCACAGATGTTAGCAGTTGGGCCGATCAAAGTGGATCTTCTACCAACGCAACGCAAGCAACGTTAGCCAACCAGCCATCTCAGCTTACCAATGATTTGAACTTTCACTCAACGATTGATTTTTCGGGAAACACCGATTTTTTCTCGATTACCAATGCGCCCGCCAACTTAAACTCTACCGTTTTTACGGTTGCGATACCTCGTGTAAACTCAAATTGGCGTACGATGTTTAGAGGAACTACCAATGATCATCCGCTAATTATTCAATCCGGAGGAACGGCACTTGGTTATTATGATGGAGATAACCTTGGTTTTAAAACCAGTGGGTTTACATGGTTGCAAAATGAAGCAGCTGTGGTAGGCCTTGAAATGAAAACAGGCGATGTGAACTTTCGCAAGAACGGTGCACAAGGAGCATCCATTGCCACTATCAACTTGGCTGGATTAAACCTCAACTCATTTGGAAATTATACAACCAATAGCCAGCAATTTGGGCGAATAGCGGAAACCATTATTTACAATTCAGCAACACCGCTTACAACCACTGAAAAAGAAAAAATTGAATCCTACCTTGCTATAAAATATGGCCTTACCTTATCCCACAATTATCTCGCCAGCGATGGATCCATTTTATGGAATGTAACGACCAACGCAGCTTACAATAATAATATCACCGGAATTGGCAGAGATGACCTTTCATCACAGGATCAACAAAAGTCTTTGAGTGTAAATGCAGCCGGTTCGGTTACACTTGATAAAGGAGTAGCCTTTGCTACCAACAAGAGTTTTATTTTGTTTGGCGATGATGCAGGGTCAGGATCAAGTTCAAATGTTGCAAATACCTATTCTGCCCGTGCCGCAAGAATTTGGAAAACCGCAGTAACCGGAGCGCCTGGTTCGGTTGACTTTAGTGTTAATCTTCAAACTATTGGTTTCCCCAATACAGGTAATGCCGCTGATTATGTTTTGTTAAAAGATACCGACACCGATTTTAGTGCAGGCGCAACCGCACACGGTACCGGTGCCGCATTGGTAGGCAATACACTTTCTTTTACAGGTGTTAATTTTAATGATGGAGAGTTTTTCACAATCGCAGCAGCCAACATTTCTTTGCCTGGTGGAATTGCGGGAAACCTTACCGTTTGGTTGAAGGCAAATGCCGGTTTGGAAAAAGCAGGTAATGTGGCAGCATCCAATGGCGATGCCGTAGTACGTTGGGTAGATCAAAGCGGATTTGGTAGAAATTATACAGCAGTAGCGGGACCGACCCTGCAATCGAACACGCTCAACTTCAACCCTTCTGCGGAAATACTCGCAGGTGGTTTTGATGCTCCGGTGGGTTCTGAATTATCCAACGACTGGACCGTTTTCTTCATCTCTCAAAAATTGGCTTCCGATAACAACGGCCGTCTGTTTGATGGTCACACCTCTAATTATTTATGGGCCCATTGGAATGTTTACACCAACAGTATTTACTTAAATGCAAACCCGGCCAACCATAACACAGGTGTGGCTACCACAGTAGGAATTCAAAACTTGCATTTGCATTCGTATAAAAGAGAATCAGCAGGAGGAACTTTGGAGGCGCGTGCAGATGGAACCTCTTTGAATACGTTTGGCACCAGCAATAGCGCCAATGGAATTCGCATTGATATTAATACGGGGGCTACTGCGGCCACGGAAAGTTCTAACTCACGCGTTGGTGAAATGATCATCTACAATTCTGCACTATCATCAACCGATGTAAATAAAATCGAAAGCTACCTCGGTATAAAATATGGAATTACGCTTACACATGATTATGTAGCTACCAACGGCACTACACTTTGGAATGTAACAACCAATGCCGGCTACAATAATAATATTACAGGAATTGGTCGTGATGATGAGGCTGGCCTCAGTCAACCAAAATCATTAAGCATAAATGCGAACGCCTCTGTAACTCTTGACAAAGGTGGCGCCTTTGGAACGAACAAAGATTTTGTTTTGTGGGGAGATAATGGCTTGACTGGAACGAGCGCAAATATATCTTCAACCTATTCGGCACGCAGCAATAAAATATGGAAGACATCCGTAAAAGGAACACCCGGATCTGTTGACTTTAGCGTCAACCTACTCAACGCAGGATTTCCTAATTCAGGCAATGCAGCTAGTTACGTTATATTGAAGGATACTGATACCGATTTTAGCTCGGGAGCAACCGCGCATAGTACAGGCGCATCCATTGTAGGTAATACACTCTCGTTTACCGGAGTCACTTTCAATGATGGTGAATATTTCACCATTGCAGCATCAAACATTGTTTTGCCTGGCGGAATTGCCGGAACTGTTTTTTGGGTGAAAGGAGATGTGGGCGTAACGGTAACAACCGATGTTAGCAACTGGGCCGATCAAAGTGGAATTGGAAATGATGCGTTTCAGAATACAGCTGCCAATCAGCCCTCGCTGCTCAACAACGCTGTTAACTTTCACTCAGCAGTTGACTTTTCGGGAAGCACCGACATCATGACACCAATTACCGCACCAGCCAACTTGAATACCACCGTGTTTACAGTAGCAATTCCGAATGTGAATACAAACTGGCGTACGATGTTCCGAGGATCTGTAGCCGATCATCCGATAATTGTTCAATCGGGTGGAACACAATTGGGTTATTATGATAATGATAATGTTGGATTTAAAGCTTCCGGATTTACTTGGTTGCAAAACGAAACTGCAATGGTTGCCTTAGAGATGCGCACCGGAGATGTGAACTTCCGTAAAAACGGATCGCAAGGGGCTTCCATCTCCACCATTAATTTGGCGGGTTTAAATTTGAATAACTTCGGAAACCTGCAAGGGGGTTCGCAACCTTTTGGTAAGATTGCTGAGACGATCATTTTCAATACGGCAGCGCCATTAACCACCACCGAGAAAGAGAAGATAGAAAGTTATCTCGGTGTTAAGTATGGTCTTACATTAACACATAATTATATAGCGGGAGATGCTTCTGTATATTGGGATATTACAGCCAATGCAGGTTATAATAATAATATCACCGGTGTTGGTCGTGATGATGTTTCCGGATTAGACCAACGTAAGTCCAAAAGCACCAACAGTGGCTCTGTTTTAACTCTTGAAAAAACATCCGCATTCACTTCTACAAAAGATTTCTGGATGGCAGGCGATGATGGCGGATCATTGGGGGCATCTACAACCAACACACATCCGTCTTATCCGATGCGTGTCACTCGTGTATGGAAAGCTGATTTAAACGGTGCTCCGGGTGTGGTTGATATTAGTTTTGATTTAGGAACAGGAATTTACAATAGTGGTATTGTTGCTGATTACGCGTTGCTTTATAAAACAGGCGATAACAATTTTAGTGCAGGTGCTACGGCCTATACAGGGGGTGCCAATATTGCAGCCAATGTGATCACGTTTACCAATGTGCCTATTGCTGATGGCGATTTCTTCACACTGGCATTGCCACGTGTAGCAGCACCGGGTGGTGTAGTCAACGGATTGAATGTTTGGCTGAAAGCAAATGCCGGTGTGTACGCAGATGCCGGAGTAACTCCTGCCACCGATGGAGGAAATGTGCAGCGCTGGGGCGATCAAACTACATTATCAAATCATGGAACAAATACCGGTACACCGGTGTGGAATTCCACCAACAATTTGATTAACTACAATCCTACTATTTATTATGACGGAGCAAGTGGTCACAACCTTACTTATAATCCTACCAACCAATACACCGTGATTACGATGGGAAGGATGGAAGGCACACAAAACAGAAGGATGTTTGCAAGCCGCTCAGGTAACGTATTGTTAGGAACCTGGAACGGAAGGGAAGATGTTTTCTATCTGGATAATAACCCCAGCTTACTCACCGGATTAGCTGCTAGTACGAATCCTAAATTATACGCTACCACGCGCGCTACCTCGGGAGCATATCAGTTTTTACGAAATGGATTGACCCTTTATTCGGGAGCCACTTCGTTTAATTCAACAGTTCGATTGGCGATAGCTAATGGTGGTGCTCAGCCTGGCGAAGCAAGTAAAGCGTATGTTTCAGAAGTAATTCAATACGATCGAGATTTATCAGCTTCTGAGTTGAACCGTGTTAACTCGTACATGGCTATTAAATATGGTGTGAGCCTTGACCAGACTACCCCAACGAATTATGTAACAGCCAATGGCACGGTGGTGTGGGATGCTACCGCAAACGCTGGATATAAATACAACATTGCCGGCATAGGTCGAGATGATGCTTCTGCCTTGAGTCAACCAAAATCAAAAAGCATTAAACATCCATCGTATCCCTATCGGGTTGGAAAGATTTGGCGCGTAGATATTTCCGGAACGCCCGGAACAGTAAATGTAAGTTTTGATTTAAGTGCCGGCATTTTCAATACGAACAATCCTGCCGATTATGCCTTGCTGATTAAAAACGCAGACAACAATTTTAACTCAGGCGCTACAGCACACACTACCGGTGCTACTTTCAATGGAACCATCCTCACATTCACAGGCGTAAACTTCAATGATGGCGATTACTTTACGTTGGCATTGCCAAATGTACCTGCTCCGGGTGGCGTGGTGAATGATATGACCTTGTGGTTAAAATCAGACAAGGGTGTATCAGGAGCTTCAAATGCTTCACAGTGGGACGATCAAAGTGGTAACGGATTTAATGTATTGCAAACTTCTGGAGGAAATCAACCTGCGATTCAAACCAATCGAATCAACTTTAATCCAACACTACAGTTTGATGGAGCCAATGATTATCTGTCTCTAACAGGAGGTATCTTAGGCAATGCAAACACTTTTACTGATGTTTATGCTTTCGTAGTATCACGCACGAATGCGGTAAGCACCAGTTCCATTTTCTTTGAAACCACCAGCGGTGCAGGGCCTCAATTTAATTTCCATTCACCTTGGAACGACAACAATTTGTATTGGGATGCGGGTAATACAGGAACCAATCGCCTAGCAGTAAACTGGGGCGGCAGCATCAACACACCATTTATGTGGGCGTTGCAAGCCAGCACTACGGCTACACCAAGTAGTGCACGTCAGGACATTTATCGAAATGGTTTCCGGATCGCCAATGACAACACGATGAACGCCTTCACCGGAAACAACAACAATTTCTTTATTGGATCCAGTTCGACAACTACTAATTTCTATAATGGAGATATTGGTGAAGTAATTATTTATACCGGCCCATTAACAACCATCAAAACGCAACAGATTCAAAGCTACTTGGCGTTGAAGTATGGTATAACAATTAATGGTTTTGATTATCTTTCATCAGCAGGCACATCGATTTATAGAAGCACAACCGCTCAAGCCAGCTATCTGCGAGACATTGCCGGCATCGCACGCGATGATAACTCAGCGCTCGATCAACGTAAATCAAAAACAATCAATACGACTGGTGATTTAATTACCATCGCCAATGGAAACTTTGCTACACCTACGGCTTTTGCTTCTAATTTAGAATCGCTTGTGTGGGGTCATAATGGCTTAGTAACACAAGCCGATGCATCCTTACCGGCATATACTCATAATGGTGTGAGCATCGTGCGACAAATCGCCAGAGTATGGTCAACCGAAAAAATAGGTACACCAACCGGCAATGCAATTATAGAAGTTGATATGAGCACGGTGACTGGCCCGAGCGGAGTGGGGACCAACAATACAACCGACATTCGATTGTTAGTTGATAATGATGCTACTTTCGGCAATGCTTCTGCGGGTGAGCGAGCGTATGCATCATCTTCAATTGCAGGTAATAAAATTTACTTCACTGTTCCCTATTCAGATATTGCATCAAATCAGGGATTCTTTACGGTTGGCTCGGTCAATGCAACTACCGCCCCTTTAACAACTCCATCGCCCGGAGGAATTGCAGCCGATTTGCGCTTGTGGATAAAAGCAGATGCCGGAGTAACAGGCGGAGCTACTGCATCTTCATGGACGGATCAAAGCCCGAATGCGTTTGTGTTAAACCAAGCGAACGGAGCCAATCAACCCACCATAATAGCAACAGGAGCGAACAGCAACCCAGCCATTCAATTTGACGGAGCTAGTGATGATATGACGATTAGCAATGGTGTGTT
>JBGAUU010000150.1:0-7410 GCA_044228465.1 Cyclobacteriaceae bacterium | reverse complement strand
CATCCCTTTTTGAGAAAAGAACCCAAGGTATTTATCACAACACCACGGCCGTGCTCGATGCGGATGGCACCTATCTGGGCAAGTATCGCAAAATGCACATCCCGGATGATCCGGCCTATTATGAAAAATTCTATTTCACTCCGGGCGACTTAGGCTATAAAGTATTCAAAACCAAATTCGCAACCATTGGCATACTCATTTGCTGGGATCAATGGTATCCGGAAGCTTCCCGCATCACTGCATTGATGGGTGCCGAAGTTTTATTTTATCCAACTGCCATCGGGTGGGCAACCTCACAAGATGAAGCCACCAACACCGAGCAATACGGTGCGTGGCAAACCATTCAACGCAGCCATGCAGTGGCCAACGGATTGCACGTGGTGAGTGTGAACCGAGTAGGATTTGAACAGAATGGAGCTATGAAGTTCTGGGGCGGTTCATTCATTGCCAACCCACTTGGAACTATTCTCTATAAAGCTTCACATGAGAATGAAGAAATCAATGTTACAGAAATTGACCTAAACAAAACAGATAGCGTTCGTGTGCATTGGCCTTTCATGCGCGACAGACGCATTGATTCGTATCAGCCGATCACCAAACGATTTATTGACGAAGACTAAATTATAGTAGAAGTAAGCATAGGCAGCATTGCCTACTGCCTACTGCCTACTGCCTACTTTTTTATGAATACACCCAAACAACTTGGCTTTCACTTTCCGGCAGAGTTTGCACCACACACAGCAACGTGGTTGAGTTGGCCACACAAAGAAGCTTCATGGCCGGGAAAGATCAATACGATCTTTCCCATATATGCCGAGTTCATCAAACGGGTAGCAGAAGGTGAGTGGGTGAATATCAACGTGGCGAATGATGCCATGAAACAATTTGCCATTGGTCATTTGGAAAAAGTAGGAGCCGATCTGAAAAAAATAAATTTCTTTTTACATCCGACAAACGATGCGTGGTGCCGCGATCACGGGCCTGCATTTTTAGTTCATCCCACCGAAAAGAAAAAGATGATTGTAGACTGGGGCTACAATGCATGGGGTGGCAAGTATCCGCCATTCGATTTGGACGATGTGATCCCAACATTGATTGCAAAACATTACAACATACCGGTGGTGCATCCGGGCATTGTGATGGAGGGAGGATCGGTTGAGTTTAATGGCAAAGGCACACTGCTGACTACGCGCGCTTGCTTGCTCAACCCAAATCGCAACCCACACTTAAATCAAGCGCAGATTGAAGAGTACCTCAGCAACTACTATGGAGTAAATCATATTCTTTGGTTGGGTGATGGAATAATCGGAGACGATACCGATGGACACATTGACGACCTCACACGCTTTGTAAATAGCGATACCGTAGTGACGATTGTGGAGGAAAACAAGACAGATGAGAACTACGAGATTTTACAGGACAATTTAAAAGAACTTAGCACGCTAAGGTTAGAGAATGGCAAGCAAATGAACATTGTAGAACTTCCCATGCCTTCGGCTGTGATTTACGATGATCAGCGCTTGCCGGCATCGTATGCCAATTTTTATATCGCCAATAAGTATGTGGTGGTTCCTACATTCCGCGACAAAAATGATGATAAGGCGCTACAGATACTTCAATCTTGTTTTCCCGATCGTCAGGTAATAGGTCTCGACTCGACTGATATTATTTGGGGGTTAGGATCGTTTCATTGCTTGAGTCAGCAAGAGCCTGCGGTTTAGATCGAGCAAAATAGTTTGCAATGAATCTAAAATGGAATGCCCGAAGAATAGTTGAACCTATCTTATTGGGAACAATGGCTCATGTACTTATCAATTTAATTTTCAGCTCGCATCAATTCCCTTTTGTTTTTACCGAATGGGCCGAAGCCTGCTTTTTGGCCATTCCCATCACCTTATGGAACAAATACCTTGATAGTTGTTTAGAAAGTAGAATGAGTTGGTCAATACATCCGCGTAAGCGTTTTGTGCTCCATTTTGCATTGATGACAGCTAGTTTACTGATCATATTAAATTTGTTTGGCTTCATTTATATGAGGTTGGTTTATCATGATTTTTTTTCAGCGAGAGAATTGAAAATTATTAATCTGGTGACCATGTGCCTGGCAGTAGTGCTTACCCTTAGTAATTGGGCTATTCAATTTTATCAACGATGGATAGCTGCAGAAAAAAATGCACATAAGCTAACGCAAGAAAAGGAGACGCTTCAAAAGAAAGTGCAAAGCCATCATCAGTTGATTGAACTTCAGAAAGGAACGAAAAAGTGGAATACTGGGGCCCATCACATTCGATTGGCAAGAGTTGAGTTTGATACAATACGCGTTTACCTCAGCCCACAGGATCAAAGTGTTTTCTCTGGATCACTGACGCAATTGAAAGCCTTGCTTCCGGAGGATATCTTTTTTCTTGTCACCCGAGACGCTATTCTTCACCGGATGGCTATTGAATCCACACAGCCTGCTTCATTCGGTAAATTAGAAATCACCATTCAACAAGGCTACGGCAATACAACATTTACTATCAGCCGACTAAAAGCTGCTACCTTTCGGAAGTGGTACAATAGCAGTTCACCGCTAAAATCATAGCATTTGGCAGTTTTGAACCGATCAATACTGGAAACAGATCGCTCGCTATCGTTTTTTTACGAGAAAAAAGAAAAAATGAAAACAAGCTTTTTGCAATTGGCAGTTATTGGCCTAATACTTTTCGGTATTCGTTTCCAATCAAATGCTAAAGATAAACCCCCTCGCAAATACCGTAAACTTGAAAAGTATATTCATCTGGCAACAGAAAATGGATTACCAGGGCTAGTACTATATGTTCAATCACCTAAGTATGGTGAATGGGTTGGGGTTTCTGGGTTAGCTGATATTAACTCTAATTCAAAAATGTCGAAAGACCATATTTTCTCAATGGGCAGTGTAGGCAAAATGTATAATGCTGTGGCTGTACATAAATTGGTGGAAGAAGGTAAATTGAAATTAGATGATAAAATATCTGAATACTTACCTGACGAGATTATTCAAAACATGGAAAACGCTAGAGCAGTTACCATTCGACATTTGCTAGGGCATACTTCAGGATGGGAAGATTATGACAAGGATCCAGAGTTGAATAAGCTTTACTTATCGGGTCAACTCAAATTGGATACCCTTAGCCGTCTCAATGTGCTTCGAAGATACATGTATGGAAAAAAAGGGATCAGTATTCCTGGAACAGAATTCCACTATAGCAGCACAAACTTTCTATTACTCGCCATGATTATTGATAAGGTTGTTCCGGAAGGTCATACAGCATATCTAAGAAACTTAATTCTATCGCATGGATTTCGAAATACTTTTTACCGAGAAAAACCTCTGCAACAGAATGTTTCTTACTACGGAGATTTGAATCAGGATGGTGAACTCGAAAATCTAACGGCACAAACTTTTGAAACTACAAATTGGTTTACGGGCGATGATGGCGTTTACGCACCTATTGAGGAAGCAGCGCATTTTTTGCAGTCCCTTATGAAGGGTAAGGTTCTATCAGCCAAAAGTTTATCGGAAATGAAAACTGGCAATAAGAATATTAAGATTGATACGGGATTGGGCCTTATTGCAGGAAAAGACTTTCCTTATGGACATGTATACGGTCACGGAGGTAGAGGAATTGGCACTACAGCGGATGTCTATTATTTCCCAAAGAAAGACATTACTATTGTTATTTTTTGTAACACGGGTTTGCGTGGTGCTCATCCAAAATTTAGAAAGACTTACAATAAACTTCGCATGAGAATTGTAAAAAAACTTTTCCTTTTTTGATTAAGCAGAGCCTGAATGCGGGAAAGGAATTAATTGAAAAGGTGTCAAACAATGAGTTAATAGCTGATCGAAAAGATCATACTGCAGTTCCTCAGTTGGTTCAAAAAAAGAAATCCCAATTCGATGGCAGTCGGGCCTACATGTAGTTAAAAAGCGATCGTAAAAGCCTTTGCCATAACCCACACGATGTCCACAATTATCAACTGCTAAAAGCGGAACAATCACCATATCAATTTTTTCGGATGGCGTTGGCACTCCCTGCTGCGGCTCGAAAATACCCCACTTATTTTTTTTGAGTTGATGAAGCCCTTCGAAGTAAATGTGTTCCAAGTGATCGCCTACTACTTTAGGAATCGATAAACGTACGTGCGGAAACTCTCTGCGAATGCGATCGATGATAGGCCAGGTGTCGGGTTCACGCTTGGATTCAATCGGCAAAAAAATATGCAGACATCGAATGAATGAAAGATCGATGTGTGTGAAGAATTGTTGATAAAGTTGAAAATTGAGTTGCTGATACGCATCGTCTGTCAGAGCCAACCTTTTTTCAAGGTATATTTTTCTGGCTTCCGCTTTAGTCATAGATCAGCACGTTGAAGGAAAAGTCGAAAGGAGCAAGTTGCTCTGTAACCATCGAAATAAAATCTGAATCACTCTGGTAAAAATTCAGGAAGTTATCGGTACGCTCTTGCAACCCGCCATTGGGGAAAAGCGCATCTTTCACAGCTTCAATCTGCTGAAGCTTTTCAGAATGCAAACGCTTTTCAGCACGCAACATCTTTTTCTCAATCTTCTCCAGCCCGCTTAACGTGCGTTGTGTTTCAGCACCTACAAATTTTGAAAGAGTAGAGTCGATTTTGGAAGCACGCTCTTTTACTTGCTGTAATATTTGCTGAATCGATTCTAATTCCTTGCCCAGTGAAAGTTCATTCGCACTATTCTTAGCAACCCAGTGATTGAAGAGATAATTTTTCTCTTCAAACAAATCTTTGATTTCCAACTTCGTCTTTTCAAATTTTTTGAAAGTAGGTTGATCAATCACCATCGCGAAGGACCGTGGCAATAAAATCGGGAAGGGTGTGTGAAAATTTTCAAATACGCCTTTCAGTTGAAGCCAGTAAACCAATTCTGCCGGACCACCGCAATAAGCGAGGTTAGGTAAAATCAACTCCTGATACAAAGGTCGAAGCACTACATTGGGACTGAATTTTTCCGGTTCTGTTTCAGCCATCCGAATCATTTCTGATTCTGAAAATTTTAAATCTGTATCCACTACCTGATAACCTTGTGCCGTTTTTTCGATTCGGCTGCGCAAGCCATCCACCAAATAAAAGAAATTGATCTCGCGCGCATTCACCTGTGTGTGGTATCCGAGTGCATGTAATTTCTCTGTAGCCTCATCAACTGATTTTTTGGCACTGTGCTGTAGCAGATCATCTTTGATTACCGGCATTAATGCTTTTTTCAGATTCTGATTATCCGCATCAACCACAACAAGCCCTTCATTGCCAAACAGGACATTCACATAATGGCGAACTGCCTCTGATAGATTTTTAGTTTTGGAATACGCTTCTTGAAAAACGGTAATATCACCCGGCACTTCGGGTAGCAATGCCTTCAATTCTTTCGTGTGAAAACGACCTACCGCTCCTTGTTGCTCGGTTTTCCATATATACTTCTTTCCATAAAGCCTGAAGTATTTGATTTCTTCATAATCATGATCTTCTGATGCCATCCAATAAACAGGCACAAAGTGATGCTGCGGATAGGCTGCTTTTAGTTCTTTACACGCATTGATCACCGTAATGATCTTGTAGATAAAATAAAGCGGTCCTGTAAAGATGTTGAGCTGGTGGCCGGTGGTGACAGTAAATGTTTTTGCATCGCGCAGTGAATCGATGTTTCCTTTTACTTTTTCAGTAGCAACAAGATGGCTGTATTGATTTTTTAATTCGTTGACTAAAACTTCCCGCTGTTCTGTTGAGAACGAAGATTTTTCAACGATCTGTTCCTTAAAATTAGAAACGGAAGGAAAGCGATGATAAAAATTTTGTAATGCTTCTTTTTGTTGGATGTAATCGAGAAAGAATGAACTAAAAGCGCGAGTATCAGAAAAGTCAATCTTTCTTGTCTTCATACAGGTATCAGCAACAAATCAGATAATTATAAAGCATAATCGCAACTAACGTTTTGATTGGCTGTCGGGTTCGTGGATGAGTGGCAATCATTTGTTAATAAATTCTAAACAACCTCGGCCATCAAATCAAACTCGGTGGCGCTTTTTACTTTAGCATTTACAAAATCACCAATCCGCAGATAATTGCTGGTGCCTTCAAAGATGACTTCATTATCTACCTCTGGTGAGTCGTGCTCGGTGCGACCAATAAAACTGCCGCCTTCTTTGCGATCCACGAGGACTTTAAATATTTTGCCCACTTTGGTTTGATTCAGTTCCAGCGAAATGCCTTGCTGTAATTCCATCAACGCGTCCACACGTTCTTGTTTCACTTCAGCAGGCACATCGTCTTCGAAGGAATGCGAATGTGTATTCTCTTCATGTGAATATGGGAAAACGCCTAATCGATCGAAGCGTGAATTTTCTACAAAGCGCATCATCTCATCAAAGTGTGCTTCGGTTTCACCGGGATGTCCCGCAATCAATGTGGTACGAATGGCAATGCCCGGCACTTTTTCGCGAATGGTTTGGAGTAACTCCCTAATCGATCGAAGCGTGAATTTTCTACAAAGCGCATCATCTCATCAAAGTGTGCTTCGGTTTCACCGGGATGTCCCGCAATCAATGTGGTACGAATGGCAATGCCCGGCACTTTTTCGCGAATGGTTTGGAGTAACTCCTCTGTTTTTTCGCGGGTAATTCCTCTGCGCATGATTTTCAACATTTCAGAAGAACCGTGTTGCAAAGGAATATCAAGATAATTGCAGATGTTCGAGCGTTCGGCCATGGTGTCGAGCACATCCAATGGAAAGCCGGCCGGAAACGCATAATGCAAGCGAATCCAATCAATGCCTTCTACATCGGAAAGACGTTTCAGTAAGTCTGCCAGATTTCTTTTTTTGTAAATATCTAATCCATAGTAGGTAGAATCTTGCGCAATCAGCAACAATTCTTTGGTACCATTCTTCGCTAGATTTTTAGCCTCTAACACCAACTCTTCGATGGGTCGCGAAATGTGTTTGCCACGCATCAACGGAATCGCGCAAAACGAACAAGGCCGATCACAACCTTCAGAAATTTTCAAGTAAGCAAAATGACTCGGGTTGGTAAGAATGCGCTCGCCTACCAACTCATGTTTGTAATTGGCATTGAGTTGTTTCAGTAACCTTGAAAGATCGCGTGTGCCAAACCAAGCATCCACTTCGGGAATTTCTTTTTCTAAATCTTGGCTATATCGCTGCGATAAGCAACCGGTAACGTACACTTTTTCCACAAGCCCTTCTTCTTTGGCATCTACATACCGGAGAATAGTATCGATTGATTCTTGTTTAGCATTGTCAATAAACCCACACGTGTTGATCACCACAATATTCGAATCGTCTTTTTTAGATTCGTGCGTGGCATCAATTCCATTGCCCTTCAGTTGCGTCAG
>JBGAUU010000149.1:0-7671 GCA_044228465.1 Cyclobacteriaceae bacterium | reverse complement strand
GTGCCAAACCAACTTGGTGCGCGTAGAAGGTAAATTTATTCCACGCATTGTGCGGATGGCTAAAGATTGAGCGATGAGTAACGAAGAATTGAAATACTTTTTGCAGTGTAGCCGAATACGATCGGTCCGACATAAAAAGCGAATGCAGCGTAAGCAATTTGAGAGGAAGCTGATCCAGTTGTTCTTTGAGCAAAGGAATCTGTCTAAACAGATTTCAAATTTAGGTTATGAAAAACTCGATCCTCCAGTTCAGCGCGGCTGGAGACGTTTTTTTGTATTGCGAAAAGACGTAGCCAGAAGTGATGACGCTTTGTTTTTTCAGAAGTTGCTTGATAAAATTAATACGATTCAATACAGCTCTAAAAAAGAGTTTAAGGTCAAGTATAGAAAATTTGGAATGAAAATCTACGAGGAACGCGAACAAAACCTTCAGCGGCTTTTTCCGGATTGTTATGCAAAGAAGGAATTTACGGAGCGCGAGAAGAAATACTTTTATCCAGCCTTGGAGCATGACTTGTACAGGAAGAGATTGATTTGGGTTTATCGTTTCTTAGAACCTTGGCGCTTTGAGTTGAAGATTGAACCGAATATTATTTACCGCACAAAGATTAAAGATTTCAATCTGATCAAGCGGCTAGATGAAATACATCAATATTTGGAATGGAATGATCTCCAAACAAAGCAATGTAGGTTAATGCATGGTCACTATCAGGATCCAAATCGATATTGGTATAGTCATTTGGAAAAATATCGCAACCCCTTTCGTAACAAACGGTTGGTAGATATTCTCTGTGAATATGAAGCTGATAATCTTGCTGACACCATCAATGAAAAACCCTCGACTGACGAGGGTTTTTTTATTTCGACTATGTGTGCTGTATTGATCTACGCTTGCTTTCGGCTCAGCAGAAGTGCACGCATTAAAATGATAAATACCAGTGGCAATAAATAACTATTCATTTGCTGTGGCAAAAGCGCCCAGCCTCCCAATATAGATGCGGTGATAATGACGATTACCAGAAAATAGGTGTGTACCCAAGCTGGAATAGATTTTTTAAACAAAGCGATTGCAGCAAACAAGTGAAACGGAATTGCCCAAAGCAAATTAAAGTTGTTGGCTGCGGCTTTGTGATCGGTAGCTGTCCATAATATCAATAACAACCAACCCAATAATCCAAGAATCCCGAAAAGCATAATGTCAAACCATTTTGTTATTTTATTTCGTTTCCAATCCCGATAGGAGAGAAGACTAACTAATAGAAAAATTACGCCCCACACAATCCACGGGTGGAACCAATGAAAAGAGGTGGCTTCAGGAACACTTTCATACACGGCAATTTTTTGTTTTACAATGGGCGCCCCATTCAGTGTAGCGTGGTCAAATGAAGATTCGAGATAGTCTGGTAAGAACATGTACTCGTACGGAGTTGCTTTTTTGTCCATGGGCAAGCCCAAACAAATATCAATTCCTAAATCGCCCCACGGTTGTTGTTGTAAGTAAATGTCCGTCAGATCGCGGATGGTGTAATTTGTTTTGATGAACGAGCCATCGAATTGAATCTGATCTTTAAAAACCTCAGCGAAAACATCGCGCACTTTGCTGGAGCAGTTGTTGTAAAAGTAATCGTAGCGGTAGGTTTGATTTTCAGGCAGTGAATTATTTTCCAGATAACTGAAAATCTTTTGCTTTTGTGCGGAATCTAAATTCACGATTTGCTCATGCACATACCGATTGTAGGAAATATAATAATCGCGAAAATCGGGATATGAATACACGCCCAATTTGTAATACAAAAAGCCACGGGTGAAGTTGAGATAGAAATTAGGCTGATTGAAATCAAATACGCCATAATTGTAGGCAATGTCGAAGCCGAGAACAGGATCAAACACGCGAATGGCACTATGGCCAAATGCCGAATACAACTCACCCTGATAGGGCCCGCAGGTGATAATTGAGATTTCCGCTTTCGCGGATAACAGAGTTTGCGTCTTTGCCGATAGCGAAATCAACAAAAGAGCTGCAAGGAATAGTTTCTTCATGAGAATGGTCATTTACCTGTAAAATAGCAGGCTACTTTTTTCTTCCGAAAGGTAAACAATCGCCTGCGAAAAGGTAATTTTAGGGCTTACAATGAATCGCAATTTTAAAGACGGACTGAATTTTCTTTCGAAGGCAACGCCATCACGGGCATGGAATGCCACTAAAATTTTGTCCAGTTACTATGCATCCCGCGTAAGCGGAAAGCCCACACATGCGGGCATGCCGATCAGTATTTCTATTGAGCCGACCACTTCTTGTAATTTGCGATGTCCCGAATGCCCCAGTGGCCTGCGTTCCTTCACGCGCCCCACGGGCATGTTGAAACCGGAATTGTATCAATCGGTGATTGACCAATTGGCACCCTCGCTTTCGTATCTTATTTTTTATTTTCAGGGCGAGCCGTATCTGCATCCCTCGTTGGTTGACATGATTCGCTATGCGGCAGACAAAGGAATCTACACGGCTACATCCACCAACGCGCATTATCTGAATGACGAGGCGGCAAAAAAAACAGTTGAGTCAGGTCTCGATCGTCTGATCATTTCGATCGATGGAACTTCGCAAGAGACGTATGCTTCCTATCGCGTAGGCGGCAATCTTTCGAAAGTGATTGAGGGAACCAAAAATATCATTAAGTGGAAACGCGAATTAAAATCGAAAACACCACATGTTATTTTTCAGTTTTTGGTGGTGAAACCGAACGAGCATCAAATTGATGAAGTGCACAAGTTAGCCGATGAACTAGGAGTGGATGAAGTAGCACTGAAGACCGCACAGATTTACGATTATAAAAATGGCTCTGATCTGATGCCCACGCAAGACCGCTACTCTCGCTACAAAAAATTAAATGATGGCACGTACGAAATCAAAAGCGCATTAGATGACCATTGCTGGAAGATGTGGCATAGTTGTGTGATTACATGGGATGGAAAAGTGGTGCCGTGTTGTTTTGATAAAGATGCGCATTATGTGTTGGGCGACCTTACCAAAAATTCGTTTGAAGAAATTTGGCATGGAACTGCGTACCAAAAGTTCCGATCGACTTTGTTAAAATCCAGAAGTGAAATTGAAATGTGCCGCAACTGCACCGAAGGCACTAAAGTATGGGCTTGATTATTCTTTAACTTCGGATAATCCGCACTTGCCGCAACCGGAATCGCACTAAAGTATGGGCTTGATTATTCTTTAACTTCGGATAATCCGCACTTGCCGCAACCGGAAGCACACTGTTGCTTCGACTGAAACGAGCGATAGACCATTCTGCCTAAGTAGAAGGCAGCACCTGCAAATAGAATTCCGATTAGAACGATTTGAAGCATGGCGTAAAGATAACGACTCGGCCTCTTGGATTGCAAATGTTACCGTCCGCTATCGGACGAAAACGAGCATTTTTGAACGAGAATGGATTGCAAAGGCTTCTAAAATGCATTGAAATGGGTCATTTCTTATCTGGCATTGATGTTGGATAAGATGTGGGAAAAGTCAGCATCATGTTCAAAAATTACTTTGTCATTGCCTTTCGCAGCATTTTACGCAACAAGTCATACGCAGCCATCAACATTGCCGGTCTGGCGTTGGGTATCACCACGTGTCTGATCATCTTTTTGATCATCAGTCGCGAGCTGAGTTATGATAAACAATTTGCAAATGCAACCAATACCTATCGGGTCATTCGTCATTCTACCGATGCATCGGGACTTTCTAAAAGCAGTGTAACACCTTATCCGGCCGGGCAAGCTTTTAAAAGTGATTTTCCAGAAGTATTATCAACTCAATTTCATTTTCAGTTTCGATCGCTTCTCACCATGGAAGAGGAGAAAATGAATGTGGAAAATATTGTATTTGCTGACACTTCATTTTTTGATGTTTTTGATTTTGAAGTTTTGTCGGGCAATCCTAAAAAAGATTTAGCGCAGCCCGGCAAAGTTTTTTTGACCGAAGAATTTGCCAGCAAGCTGTTGAAGAAGGACGCGAAACATTTCAAACTGGATAATTTGTTGGATATGGAGATAGCAGGAATTATCCGGACTCCTGCTACGCCATCGCATATCAAATTTAACATGATTGCATCGCGCGCAACACTTACGCCCGACCTAGGCAAGCAGTTTCTTGGCTTCACGATGGATCAATGGGGACTAAACTCATCGGGCTTTACATACGTGGTTCTTCCTTCCGCAATTTCGAAGGAGTCAATGGAATCGAAGTTTGCTCCATTTGTCAAGAAGTACTACAATGCAGAAGATGCCGACCGTGAGAAATATTTGTTACAACCTCTTTCAGACATTCATTTCAATACTGAATTTAGTGAAAATCCGGGGACAACATCTACATCTTCTTCTATCTTAATTGTTTTAGGTTGTATCGGGCTATTCATTTTAGTGATTGCCTGTGTCAACTTCATCAACTTATCTACGGCCTTATCCATCCATCGCTCTCGCGAAGTAGGCGTGCGCAAAACATTGGGTGCGCAACAAGGCCAGTTGGCATTACAATATTTAGGTGAAGCATTTTTATTAACGGTGATTGCCGGTTTACTTTCGGTAGTTGCAGCGGAGTGGCTGGCACCCGTGATTGGAAATTTCTTAGAGAAAGAAATTGTATTGAATCTCTTTGGAAATCCTACGGTGTTACTCTTTTTAGTTAGCATCATTTTATTCACTGCCTTGTTTTCCGGATCTTATCCCGCCTTGATCTTATCCAAGTTCAATCCTGTAAAGGCGCTAAAGAGTAAAATATCGCAACAAACACATGGTGCTGTGCCTGTTCGAAAAATGTTGGTAGTACTGCAATTTTTTATTGCCCAAGTACTCATCATTTGCACACTAGTAGTTTCTAGTCAGCTTTCATATTTCCGCGAAAAGCCCTTGGGCTTCA
Organism: Cyclobacteriaceae bacterium; assembly: GCA_044228465.1. GTDB lineage: Bacteria > Bacteroidota > Bacteroidia > Cytophagales > Cyclobacteriaceae > ELB16-189. The sequence goes on along the minus strand of JBGAUU010000149.1, from coordinate 2,756 downwards.
ACAAAGAAGCAATTGTTAATATAAAATTACCTTCGCATGAAGTTGAGAAACTCGAAGCGATCCGAAATAAATTAATGGCCGATGGCGATGTGAAAGATGTGACGTTTGCATTGGGAGCCCCCATGTCTGAAATGAATTTTGGAACAGGTATGTACTTAACTGAAAAGGGCGATGCACAGCGGTACGGTGTTAATATCAAACCAGTAGATGCCCATTACAAAGATGTGTATGGCATGGAATTGATAGAGGGAAGATGGTTTACCGAATCTGACATCAAAATTGGAAATGCCGGCAGAGAGAATAGCAAATGGGTATATGTCATTAATGAGACAGCTGTGAAGACCCTTGGCTTTGCTTCAGCGAAAGAAGCAATTGGCCAGAGTGTGACAATTGGATTTAATGACACACCAGGACCTGTCATCGGAGTGGTAAAAGATTTTCATGCGGCTTCGTTGCAACAGGAAATCAAACCGGCTCTGATGATGCCATTCAATATGGCGTATGAAGCCGGAATTAAAATTGAAACGAATAATGTATCGGCTACTGTTAAGAAAATTGAAGAAGCATGGACAGCCCAATATCCGGACTATCTTTTTGAATACACATTCTTAGATCAGTTTATCGATCGTCAATATCGTGAGGAAGAACGCATGTTTGGCATGTTTGAAATTTTTGCTGGTATCGCCATCTTCATTGGCTGTTTAGGTTTGTATGGACTTGCCTCCTTTATGGCACAACAAAAAACCAAAGAGATCGCCATACGCAAAAGCCTTGGTGCTTCGATAGGTCATATCGTTGGTATGTTTTCAAAGGAATTTATTGTACTTATAGTAGTAGCTTTTGTGTTGGCAGTACCTATCTCATGGTTTGCAATGAATCAATGGTTGCAGGGTTTTGCTTTCCGCATAGAAATGAGTTGGGTTGTTTTTGCAATAGGTATTGTGAGCACTCTCATCATCACGATACTTACCGTGGGTTATCGTTCACTCCGTGCAGCAGCTGCCAATCCAGTCGACTCATTAAAGAACGAGTAAAACTTTTTAACATCTTCTCCCATCCTGATTTAAAATCATATCGATATGCTTAAAAACTATTTCACTACTGCGATTCGTAATTTATGGCGCTCGAAGGGAAGCACGGTCATTAATGTTTCCGGCCTTACGTTGGGAGTTACTACCAGTTTGATATTGTTTTTGTTGGTACGCTATCAATTAAGTTTTGATAATTTTCATTCGAAGGGCGAACGAATTTACCGCGTAGTTTCTAGTTCAGAAGGCAATCAAGGGAAAAATTTTCAAGCGGGCGTACCGCCTGTCTTACCAGAAGCTTTTCGAAATGATTTTCCGGAAGCAGAAGAAGTGATTTTTACTTCCTACCGAGGAAATGGTGCCCTGATTACCATTCCTCAAAAGAATGGTGAACTGAAGAAATTTGAAGAAGGCAAGGGTGTCGTTTATGCGCCACCCGGTTATTTCAATTTATTTGACCGTAAGGTATTAATTGGCGATGTAAAGAGTGGATTGGATGAGCCCAATGAGGCTGTGATTTCAAAAGCTTCCGCGCTAAAATATTTTGGTAAAGAAGATGCGGTCGGTGAAGTATTCAATTTCGAAAGCCGCGAGTTTAAAGTAACTGCTATTGTAGAAGATTTGCCAACCAATACAGATTTTCCTTTTGATGTAATCGTATCGTATGCCACCATTAAGAAAGAAAAAGATGAAGTGGGTTGGAATGGTATTTGGAGCGATGAGCATTGTTACTTTTTATTGAAGAGCGATGCAAATATTACAGAACTCGAGAGACGCCTTCCGGATTTTGCGAAAAAGTATCATGGGGAGAATCCTGATAAAGTAGCGTACGAATTGCAACCATTATCTGAGATTCATTTTGACGATCGTTTTGGGAATTATAATTATAATACCACCACCAAACCAATGCTGATGGCTTTGGGTGTGATTGGCATTTTTTTGGTGATCACCGCATGTATCAATTTTATCAACTTGGTGACAGCCGAATCGATCAAGCGCTCGAAAGAAGTGGGTATTCGGAAAACATTGGGAAGCTCACGTGGGCAATTGGTCATGCAATTTTTGGGTGAATCGAGCTTAGTTACACTTTTAGCGGTAATGTTAGCTGTTGGTTTTGCACAGATGGCGCTTGCCTTTTTGAATCCATTTTTATCATTGAACATTTCCGTCAACTTGTTAAGTGATACGGGTATCTGGTTTTTTTTGATCAGTATTACTGCATTTGTAGGAATTTTATCCGGGTTATATCCATCGCTCATTGTTTCAAAACTTAATCCGGTATTTGCCATAAAGAATCAAGCGAGTAATCGTAACTCATCTAGTTTTTTGCTTAGAAGAGGTTTAGTGATTTTGCAGTTTTCCATTTCGCAACTGTTTATCATTGGCACTATTATTCTGATCAATCAAATGGATTATTTCAGAAACAAAGACTTAGGTTTTAAGAAAGATGCCATTATCATAATGCCCATACCCGAAAACGAAGGTTGGGGTTTTAAAGATGGCACAAGTAAGATGAAAACCTTACGCGATGAGGTATCGCGAATGAAGGATATTGAAGGTGTAAGTTTGAACAGTGCACCACCTTCTTCCGGCAGTGTTCAGTCAACTGATTTTACTTTAGAAGGAAGTGACCAACGCTATGGCACGCAAGTGAAACAAGTAGACGGTAATTATGCTGAGTTGTTTGGTTTACAGTTTGTGGCAGGTAACAATTTACAAGATTTAGAT
>JBGAUU010000023.1:0-49345 GCA_044228465.1 Cyclobacteriaceae bacterium | reverse complement strand
GTTGCAGGTGCGTGGATTAATGGATGATGCCGAGTTAGAAACTAATTTGGCGGTGGCATACTATTCTTTAGAGCAAGCAGACAGCGCCTTTCAGTGTATCAATAAATCAATCGAGTTAGAAGCCGCTTACGAGCCTGCTTATTTATATGCCGGATCTTTTTGTTTGGAATTAGAGCAATACCAACGAGGTATTGAATATTTGGATTTGGCACTTATGCTGAATAGCGAAAACGCCAGCGCTTGGCTTTACAAAGGCATGGCACTCATCCAACTGAAGCGCATGGACGAAGGCTGCCGCTTGTTGACCAAAGCCTTCAATGCAGGCGAAGACGATGCCGGAGATTATTTGAAGGAGTACTGCTACGAAGTGTATAAGTGATTCATTTCGCACCGCTCAATTTTGTCATTAACCATTAACTCTAGACCTGTTTACACAATCAGGTTTATACTACCGAGTTATACTCCCCTTATTCACCCCTTTTTGGATGATTTCAGACCATGGTGGTTCTAATTCAGACCTTTTCGGATGATTTTAGACCATGGTGGTCCTAAATCAGACCTTTTCGGATGATTTTAGACTATGGTGGTCCTAATTCAGACCTTTTCGGGTGATTTCAGACTATGTATGTCTGAATTCGGAGCTTTTTGGATGATTTTAGACTATGGTGGTCCTAATTCAGACCTTTTCAGGTGATTTCAGACTATGGTGGTTCTAATTCAGACCTTTTCGGATGATTTCAGACCATAGTGGTCCTAATTCAGACCTTTTCGGATGATTTCAGACTATGGTGGTCCTAAATCAGACCTTTTCGGATGATTTTAGCCCGAGTTGACATGAAATTCAGAGCTTTTTGAAGGATTTTAATACGAATTCTGCTCGCTTCGGAGCTTTTTGAATGATTTTACTACGAATTTCTCCTAAGCAAGAGCTTTTCGAATGATTTCAGTGCGATTTTCTCTTATGTAGGAGCTTTTTGGATGATTTTAGCCCGAATTGGCCTGAAATTCAGCGCTTTTCCAGTGATTATTGTTCAAGTTGACTTGAATTCAGCGTTTTTTGGATGCTTTTGGACTAAGTTGGTTCTCGATTTGGAGCTTTTGATTTGAATATCATGAAGAAAACCACCTAAATCCATCGAGTTGGTAAGTAAAAGATCCAAACTGCTATCAATTTTGATTCATTTGAGACTATTTACAGATAAAACGATTTTGAAAGCGAAAAACTCCGTAGAGCAGCATTTTTAAATAGCCACGGGCTTCAAGAGCCACGGGCTTCAGCCCGTGGATAATTGGCGATTAATCAAAATCGTGCCACGCAAAAAATGATGTTAGAGAGATGAGTTGTCATGGCACGAAATGCAGTGGTTTATTTAAAAACAATTTTACTGCGTTGTCTCTACATGATAACTCCTTTTGGTCTTCATTGAATTTCTTGTAATTTCGAATTAAGGCCAACCCGTTGGCATGTCTCTCCCCAGACAATTTTTAAAAACTAGTTTGGGTTCAGTATCGAGTACATGCGTCAACACGTTCGTTTCAAAAAACATTTTATAGTTTGTTTTGCCCTGCAGGTTGTTGCGCTTTTCTTTTCGCATCATTTTTCTTTAGCCCAAACCTACCCCGTCAGCGCCACACTGCAACTCACGCCACCGTATAGTGTGTATCTGTCGGATTACACGGTGAACGATCAGATGAAATTGCACTTGCTGCTGCGCGATCTGACAGAGCCAAGCTACCAGGTGCGCTTGTCACTCGTACTCGAAGGCGTTGGAATCAGAATTGAGACCAACCCAAACATGGTGCCGCCACCGATTTTTATCGAAGGAGGAATCCCAGCTGTTTTATCTGCGGAAGATTTAGCTCCATATTTAGACTCGCGCAATTTAATTTTCAGCGGCATCTCGCGACAAGAGTACGAACAGCGTGCTGCCCTGCCCGAAGGATTTTATCGCTTCTGTTTTCGAGTGCACGATTACAAACGGAAAGAAGTGATCCTCTCGCAAGAAGCCTGCGCGCAAGCGTGGTTCATGTTAAATGATCCGCCACGTATCAACACACCATTATGTGGAACTACTCTTCCGCTCCGCGACCCACAAAACATTTTGTTTCAGTGGCTGCCGATGAATGCCAACTCACCTAACTCCGCCCTCACCACCGAATATGAATTTACACTCGTAGAAATTCGTCCGCCCGGTCGCAACCCCAACGATGCGATCAATGTGGGCTATCCGCTCTTTCAAACTACCACGCAACAAACCAGTTTGATTTATGGCTTGCTCGAGCCACCGCTTATCCCCGGACAAGAGTATGCGTTTCGCGTGCGCGCAATTGATACCGAAGGAAGAGATCAGTTTAAGAACAAAGGCTACAGCGAAGTGTGCACGTTTAAGTTTGGCGATTCCGGAGTGCCACCACCGGAAGGCATGAATGTGTATGTAGAAGGCGAACGCAGAGCGAAAGTAACTTGGTTTATGAGTATAGAAACCGATCGCTATCGTATCGAATACCGAAAGAAAAGTACTGGCACAGGTTATACTTGGTTCACCATCGAAACCGAGCAAGACAACACCCTCATTCAAGACTTAGAGCCCGACACCGAATACGAAGTGCGGGTGGCAGGTATTTTAAAAAATCGGATCGGTAGTTTCAGTCTCTCACAAAAAACTTTCGCACCACACCGCCACGCGTGTTTGCTTGTGGGCAAGAAGTAACAAACATTACACCTTCCAATATCCAACCATTAAATACAGCGATGGTCGGACAGATTTTAGGAAGGTTGGTCACTTTGATATGACGACCGTAATGGAAGTGAGCGGAGGCGATGGCACTTTCAGTGGATTGGGTTCGGTGGTAGTGCCCTACATGGGCATAAAATTCTTTTGTCGCTTTGATAACATCAAAGTGAATGAAAAGCAAGAGATCATTGTAGGCGAAGTGATCGTGTTGCGAGACGATGCAGAAACATTTAAAAAACGCTTGATCGAGAACAACGAAAAGAAAAAGAAAAGCAACACAAAAGGTACCTCTTTCGAGGGAGTTGAAATCAAATTCGATGGCACCATTGATAGTTTGTATGTAAATGAAGCAGGCGAAGTGATTGCTGTGATGGCAAGCAACCAGAACCCCACAACGGGATCAACCAAAAAAGAAGAGCGCAAGATTGAGACGAAGAAAGGCGCTGACAATCGCATTACCGATGATTCGGGAAATGTGTATGTGTTGGGGAAAGATGGAACGATTGAAAAAGAAGGAGCACCATTAAACAATGATGTATCGGCACCAGACAAACCTGTTTCGATTGATGCATCCTATTTGGATGATTTTGAAAAATTGGTAAAAGAGGTGATTGATACGATGTATGCAACTAGAGTGATCCAAAGGGATTCACTGCAAAAAGTTAAAGATAAAGAATTAAAGGAATTGAATAAGAATGTTGAAATGATGAAGTATATAAATGATGAATCAACGTACGGAGATATTGTATTTGAAAGTGACGTTCCAGAAATAATTCTAAATCTATCAATTCTCGACATGATTGTTGAAGAGAAAAAAAATAAAATAATCACTTTAATTAACAATCTGAATCAGCTTAATGATTTTTTAAAAAAAATTAAGAGTTTTTCTGCGGAAGTAAAATCTAAAGAGGACTATTACCAAATAGCAACAATCAATGACAAGAAAAATAGAATACTAAAATATATCAAAAGCTTGTTAAAAGAATGAAAAGACTAATATTCAGTAAATTATTTATTCTCTCATTCCTAAGTACAATGGGTGCAATTGAATACAATGTTAGGGAGTATGTGCCTAAAGGTAAAAACTACAACTTACTCAATAATAAATCCATAATAAATTTTTATTTCAAACCATCAAAAGAGAAAGAGTGTATATGGCTTTTGTACGCCAAAGGTTCAAATAATAATTTCTACCTTACTGGAATTGCAGCAAGCGCTAATTTAGAACAAAAAGTACCATTAAAAGTTATGTCGTTTATAGGTCGTAAAATTTTATATCCTAAAGTTTTACAAGCAAAATCAATTGAGACTATTAAGGATATCTTAAAAAGGACAATAGAAAAAGCCCTAGATAAAAATTGGTTAAATGCAATTACAAATGACGCACAAATATTTGTTAATAGTGAAGAGTACAATCGCAATTATGCTGGCTTTGACATGAATTATTATGAATTTTTTCCTATAGAGAAAAATGATCTAACGAACCCTACATCAATAGAAAACAAGGTTTTGATTAACTCCTGCTTTAAAGATGATAAGTTAATGAGCGAAAGGATTCTATTGGAAAAAAGTGGCGTGGTTTTAAAATTTGAAGATTCGGAATTGAAAAAACCTGATTTTGATAAAAATATAAGTTGGCAAAAATTCAGATATGATAATTTATTAAATGTTGTCAACTCACTAAAGGGTCTTGAATACCATGACGAGAAATTAAAGATATCTGACTGGCCGCAACAATCAGTCAAGAATTGGGGGTTTGTTAATGAAACACCTACAGATTTCCATTCTTCTGTTGATTCTACATGTAAATATCTCATGATCTTGCAACCAACTCTGAAAAAGCGCGAATTGATGCCGACCATGGCATGGAAGCAGAACTATGGAAATTGGAAAGCTACGCGATGTAATTTATTTGTTGGTGATTTTGCAATGCAAAAATTAAAACTATCAACTTATCCCTGGGGTACAACTGGTTGGAATGCAAACGTAATTTATGACCAATTACCAAAAAATGAAGATTTTGTGCTGCTTGATTGGAATGAAGCATGGTTTTATGCTTCAATTGGTTATCCAGTATTTATAACTACTCCAAAACCCGCTAATGGTCCAGCAGCACACATTGGGTTTGCTTATCCAATTAGTTTGGATGTAGCAACACAACTATTGAAAAGTTCTAAAGAAGATGCAAAGTCTGAATTAGTTGATAACAAAATTGGAATGACAGTTCAAACAGGAGCAAAAATTGGCAAAATGCCAGTTGCCGAAGGCTTTGGTAATTTGGTTGGGGCAAGAATATATGTTTATTTAGGTTACTTGGTAAATTAAGATGTTATATGAGACGTTGTGCCTTTATTTTGATGATTATAAGCCTCATGAACTCACTAAGTTATGGCCAAGATATAGAACGTCATTTTGGATATGGTGATAAGAAACTAAAAGTAGATGATCTAGTAATCGATGATCTAGCTATAAATCTATTGTACGCTAACAGAAATGATAAGCGTAATAACCGCTTAACCTTTTACACTTTTGCCAATAAATCTAAACTTGATTCACTAAAACTTGATAAAGGAAATGATGTTCAGTCAGTACAGCATGCATTAATCATCAAGAATAGTATTTATTGCTTAATATCATTCCCTCAGATAATAGTTTCTGTAAATAGGAAATCAGGCAAAATTCAATCTTCTCAAATTTTACCTGATAGCATTTTTTATTCAAACCAAAGTGAAGGATTATTTGTTGGTGTACGCGGTTTAAAGTTGTATTCCTTTGATCCTCTAAATGGCAATCAATCTATTTTATTTGACTTCACAAGATTTGATGAGTTCTCAAGTTTAGCAAACCAAGACATTCCAATATCCATTAGCAGCATTATAACTAATGATAGTGTAATTCTCGTAAAAGTAGGAATTGTCTCAGGAGATGGTGTTACAGACGATCCCCAATACTATCAATATAATGTTAAGACCGGATCTATTAAAAAGGTGCCTTTAAGTAATCTAGAACCTTTTGTGGTTGTTCCGAAAGAAAAATTGAAAGGAGAACCAGACTATAAAAAATATGTTTTCCAACCTGATATTCTGCACACTTATTCGGATGTTTCAGATAGTCTCTTTTACGTGAGATATGACTATAGATACGAATACAGAAGCCCTGAAAAAAAAGGAATGATCTATAAAATATTTTACCAAGAACCCTTTGTTATAACGAGCAATTATAAAGTGATTGGACGATCGCTTGAGAGAAATATTTTTAGCAAAAGCACTATTTATAGCGGAAATAAAAAAGAATGGCTTTATGTTCGAAGCGAGACCGATTCTGGAAATAATGTTAATAATCCAGCATTTTTCAAGTTCAAGTTAAATTTTCCACTAGAAAATTCTTTTTATGATTTGTATTATAATAACCAACTAAATACAATTTACCTTAGCTATTTAGATAAGTATGAATTAATACTTTTGAAGAACTTCGTTTACGCAAAATATAATTATCGATTTAATAAGTCCTTTATGCAAGCATATTTCAACACATTCGCTTTCTATAACAATCCTGAGCAGAAAAAGAAGCGAAATATTAATGTGGTGAATATGTTTACAGCAATAGACAGAAAAAATATAGAGGCGATCGATTACTTCTTACTTAAGAAATAGAGGATTTTTAATAGGCTTGCTTGTGAGATATGTAATGTCGATTTTGAGAGTAGCAGCAATCAGGCGTATGGCTTCGATCAACAACAATACCCCGAACACGAGCGCAATTATGAGAAATACGAGCGCGATGGAAAAGTCTACACCATCCCGTGGAAGTCGGTAGCCTCCGGTAGTAATGATGTGGTAATTGCTAAGTCTACCGAAAGCCGCAAAGACTTTTCGAAAGAAGTGATTTACAAAACCGATCAGGGTTTACTCTTACGTAAACCGGGCAATCAAGAGAACGAAGTTCAACTTACTGTTGAAGGATTTGGTGATCAAAGCACCGAACAAGTAACGGCCTACTACAAACGCAAAGAAGCCGATGGCAAAGAGAAAGAAGTGATGGCAGGTAAACTAAATGTGGTGAGCTACGACAAACTCGTAGAGCGGCTTGTCATCGTCTCCGTCAACAACACGGCTCCCAATATTAGCACCACCGAACTAGCTGAATCACTGAACACCATCTTCGCACCCGCAGCTGTAGAATGGATAGTCGAGAGTCAGTCGATTACCGATATCAACTACGACACCAATGGCAAATCCGGTTTAGATGACGGCAGCTCGGGCTTGTTCAGCAACTACACCTCCGAGATGCGAACCATTATCAACACCTACAAAGACAAGTACGACATCGCAAAAAATACATGGTATTTATTCTTAGTGCCCAACTCCGAGTCAGGTCGCACGCAAGGTTTCATGCCACGGAAGAAGCAAGCGGGTTTCATTTTCATGGAGCAATTGGGTGAGGCGTCACTGGCAAAAGTAATCGCCCACGAAATAGGTCACGGAGCCTTCCGCCTCGAGCACACCTTCAACACCTACAACACCCTCGAAAAATCCTCCACTGACAACCTGATGGACTACCAACCCAACGGCATCACACTCCACAAATACCAATGGGATTTGATTCACGATCCCGCAGCAGTGCTGGGGTTGTTTGAGGGGGATGAGGGGGGAGCGATGGTGGCGAAGAAAACAACTGGCAAATTGGTTGTAACAATATCAAATACTGCTTTAACAGAGGGTAAAGTTTATGTGAATGAATCCGGTACCAAACAGATCAAAGTGAAATTTGAAATATCCGACACCACTAAAACTAAAGTTCTGTATCAGTTAACTTGTATTACGAGGTCTAATAACTCTACCATTAACTATCCCAAAACAGGATATGATACATTAATTTATAATCAAGAGGAAGAAATAAATTTTGACACAATACCTCAAGGCAAGTATAAGTTAGTCTGCAAAGTCTCGAAGAAAGATTACGTTCTTAATTTTATTGTCCGCAATAAGAAATTAGAAATAACCAGCAAGCAGTTGAAAGCTATTTTCCCGACAACAGATGATAAGCGAATAGCAGAAGTAGTTAAAGCAATTAATGATAATAGCACTGCTTTTGACATTAGCACACCTGAACGCATGGCGCATTTTATAGGGCAAATTGGAGCAGAAACGGGAGGATTAAAAGATCTTAAAGAAAGCTATCTGTACACGCCACGTAGTATTGTAAAAACATTTCCATATCTAAGTTGTGGGCACTTATTTGAATATGCCACAATCGACTCAACTACTTATAACTATAGTTATGTTGCAGTTAATTACAATGAGAACAAATGTAACGGTGAAGAAATGGATCGCGGTAACACAGTTTTTCCCTTAAAAAATAAGGCTCAAATTCTAAATGCTTATGCATCGACAAAAAGTGATACGTTGGAAGTTATAATAAAAGGTAAGAAAAGTAAAACCCTTGTATACAATAAAAGAACAGATGTTACAACAGATAATATTAAAGATAAAGTTGTTAATACGGAATACAACAGTGGTATAATAAAAGTAAAAGACAAGTATATTCGATCACCTGCACTTTTTGACGTGACATATGCCTGTAGAATGGGTAATGGTGATGTGAGTTCGAAGAATGGCTCTACTTATTTAGGAAAAGGATTCATACACATAACCGGAAAAGCTGGCTATCAGGAAGTAAGTGAGGAATGGAATAGGATATACCCTGATGAGAAAGAAAAGAAAGAATTTCATGGAAAAGATATTACTCTTTTAGAAACCAATCCTGAAATAGCTATTAAAGCTTCCATGGTGTATTGGAAGTTAAAAAATCTTAATGAAAAAGCCGATAATGGGATTGATCAGAATAGTATTGATAAAGTTGGTCAAGTAGTTAATGGCTCTCAAGAGAATTTACCTAATGGCTACTTAGATAGGAGAAAATATACTATTCTGGCATTTCAAAATATTAATACTAACTAACAACAGATGAATATTAAATTCAAGATTACATGTTTATTATTATGTTCATTCTTAACATGCTATGCTCAAAGTCAAAAATTGAGTCAATTGAGCTTAATGCAAGGCATTTGGTCAAACAATATGAACACAGATTCAGAAAAAGCTTACTCTATTATCAAAGGAAAAATGTCTCTTAGTTTTGTTTATAACGTATCAGGTGAGCTAGATTTTCCTTTACATGAGTCGTTAAAAGGTTTCTATGATGGAGATATATCAGGGGACACCATATTTGTTGATTCTTTGCATGATAAGGGGTCGCAGTATATAACTATTGATAGAAATGCCATTACAAGCGAAGGCTGGGTACTACGCCCAAACTTTCTAACGCCTAAGTTTTTTCATTGTGACGAAGAGTATATGTGGATAAATGGTGGGAAATTAGTAGAATATCAAAAAACAAACGAATTACCCTATGAAGCCTTGGATAAACTATTCAAGCGTGGAAGGCTTGACAAAAGAGATTATATCTTGGAATACTTAAGTTTAAAAGTTCGAAGGTTAAAATCAGCCCACTGCAATATTTATTCTAATCCGAGAGGTAAAGTAATTAGAGAATTAGAAAAGGATCAAGTAGTCATTATCATAGAGGAAAATGGTAAATGGGTAAAAGTAAAATATAGTGATAGTGAAATCGGTTGGCTTAAGAAGGCTGATATTGAGTTCTGATAGAATATTTTTAATGGGCTTTTACATATTCCATCATTCCCAGAAGGGTCACACTGCAAATACGGAGATATATTTAAGCTGAAGATTACTAACCCAAACACTATTTAGTCATCGATTTGAAATGAAGAGATGTCCCTAACCTACCTTTAAAAAAGAAAGGGCGTTCAAAAAGGTAACTTTCGTGATCGTGAATTTCGATCAAGCACGGCCAGAGCAAATGTTTCCAAAGCCTTGCCTTTCCTCCTGATTCAGGTCAACTCGATCGATTAGACCGCGGATTAAAAATACTCGATTACCACCCCAATTCCCCTAGGTTTACTGCCGAATTACTATTTTTGCGAATGGCAGATCAAATTCTTATCCTCGATTTCGGTTCTCAATACACGCAGCTCATCGCCCGCAGGGTGCGCGAGCTTAATGTCTACTGCGAAATTCACCCATTCAACCACATTCCGGCCATTAACGGCAATATCAAAGGCATTATCCTTTCAGGTAGCCCTTGTTCCGTGCGCGATGCCGGTTCACCCGATGTCGACTTGGCTCAATTCGGCAACCTGCCGGTTTTAGGCGTGTGCTATGGCGCTCAGTTAATTGCCCACAAAACCGGAGGCTCTGTGCTCCCGTCACAAATCCGCGAATACGGACGCGCCACCCTCTCATCAGTCGATCACCACAACGACCTCCTGAAAGAAATCGCCCTCGATTCGCAAGTATGGATGTCGCATGCCGATACCATCGCATCCATATCTGATCAATTCGATATCATCGCCAGCACTCCTTCTGTTAAGGTGGCGGCTTTCAAAAAGAAAAACGAAAACATTTACGGCATTCAGTTCCACCCCGAGGTAACACACTCCACTCAGGGCAAAGAACTGCTGCGCAATTTTGTTGTCCATATTTGCCACTGCGCACAAGAGTGGACGCCCGATCAGTTTGTAGAATCTACTGTGGCTGACTTAAAAGCCAAACTCGGCAACGACAAAGTAGTGATGGCCCTCTCCGGAGGTGTCGATTCTACCGTGGCCGCCATGCTCGTGCATCACGCCATCGGCAAAAACCTCTATTGCATTTTCGTAGACAACGGCCTCTTGCGCAAAGGCGAATTTGAGCAGGTGCTGGAATCGTATCGAGGCATGGGCCTCAACATCAAAGGCGTTGACGCCAAAGCCAAATTCTATGCGGCCCTTAGCGGCCTCAGCGAACCGGAAGCCAAGCGAAAAGCCATCGGCAAAACATTCATCGAAGTGTTTGACGAAGAAGCGCACGCCATTGCCGATGTAAAATGGTTAGGCCAGGGAACCATCTATCCCGATGTCATCGAATCGGTTTCGGTCAAAGGACCTTCCGCTACCATCAAATCGCATCACAACGTTGGCGGCCTTCCCGAAAAAATGAAATTGAAAGTAGTCGAGCCGCTCAATACCCTTTTCAAAGACGAAGTGCGGCTTGTAGGCAAAACCTTGCAAATCGATCCTACGATTTTGGGTCGACACCCTTTCCCCGGCCCCGGCCTAGGCATCCGCATCTTGGGCGAAATCTCTGCAGAGAAGGTACGGATTTTGCAGGAGGTAGATAGCATCTTTATTGGCGCTTTGAGAAAACATAATTTATATAACCAAGTTTGGCAAGCCGGTGCGGTGTTGCTGCCGGTTTACTCGGTAGGAGTGATGGGCGATGAGCGCACCTACGAGCAAGTAGCTGCCCTGCGTGCCGTAATCAGTGTCGATGGCATGACAGCCGATTGGGCGCACCTTCCCCATGCGTTCCTCAGCGAAGTATCATCTGACATCATCAACAAAGTAAAAGGTGTCAACCGCGTGGTCTACGACATTAGTTCTAAGCCACCGGCAACTATTGAGTGGGAATAAAAAATTAAGAATTTATGAATTGGATGTATCGAATGAAAATAGGGGGCGGCCTGCTGCGCACCGGGCTATTCGCTACATGTCTCCCGATAGCTATCGGGAGGCTTTTCGCTGCTCTAGCCGATCCAGCTATCGCAACCAAGTTCACAACTACATTACTCATTTTGTGTTTTGCCTTCGCTGCACAAGCGCAAGATTTCAAAAAGCAATTCCGCAAGGCCAAAGAATTATTCAATCAGGCCAACTACAGTGCCGCCATGGATGCCTTCAATCCCCTCATGGTGTATGATAAAAATAATTCCTATGCCGAATACGCTACGTTCTACTACGCGCTATCGGCACAACGACTTGGTTTTTCAACTGTAGCCAAAAATCAATTCGCACATCTGCGCAAAACATATCCCACTTGGCCGCAACTGAATGAAGCCACCTTGTGGCTATCGAAACTTTATTTTGAAAGTGGCGACTACTTCATCGCCATGAAGCTGGCCAACGAAATCACCGATCCATCCATGAAGGAAAAACTCGACTCACTCAAGCGCGTTCACCTGTCGAAAATAAAAGATGTCGAGATCGCCAAAATGCTACGCGAAGAAAATCCTAACGATCCCGAAGTAGATCGCGCCTTAGTTACTGCCATTGGCCAATCTCCCAATCGCAATCTCGATTTGAATCTGTTTCAATCCATTCTGCAAAAGTATTATTGGAATGAAGCCGATTTCATTTCCACTGCTCAGGGTCAAACCATCTTTCGCGATCGCTATCGTGTGGCAGCACTGTTGCCATTTCGCGCCAGCACCTTAGAGCCAAGCCCTGAGCGCAAAAAAAATCAACCCATCCTCGATATTTATCAGGGTATGCAACTGGCGGTAGATTCGCTGGAGAAATCAGGGATTCACATCGATGTGCTTGCGTATGACACCGAGCGAAACCCCGAAGTAACCAAGTCGCTGCTAGCACAAGATGAATTGAAATCAGTCGACTTAATCATCGGCCCGTTGTTTGCCGAAGATGCAAAGCCGGTACAACAATTTGCACGCGAAAACCAGATCAACCTCATTGTCAATCCGGTTTCAAGCAACAGCGATTTCTTGGGCGATAATCCGTACTCATACTTATACCAACCCAGCCACGAAACCATCGGGCGTAAGTCTGCTGAGCTAGTCGCCAAAAATGTTTCCAACAAAAAAACATTGGTGTATTATGGCGAGAGCCCGAAAGATTCGGTGATGGCATTTAACTACATCAAAAAAGCAAAAGAACTGGGATTGAAAGTGGTGTATGCAGAAGAAGTTCGTTTAGAAACATCGTTCCGTATCTTAGATAAGTTGGCCAAACCAACTAAATACGATGAGTGGAAAAATCCACTTGAGTTCACGATGAAAAAAGACAGCATCGGTAGCATCTTTGTGGCATCCGATGATCCCGTGATTTACACCAAGGTTGTTAACAGTGTAGAGACGCGTGGAGATTCAATTTTAGTAGTAGGCACGGAGGCTTGGCTCGAAGAAAACTCTGCCGACTATTCGAAGCTGGAAAAGACGCGGGTGATTTTTGCAGCACCCAATTTCTGTTCGCCTATCAGTGCCCCGGCTGTTTATTTTCGTGATGCCTATTTAAAGCGGCATGGAGTATTGCCCTCGGAAAATGCGCGCAAAGGGTTTGAAATGATGATGAATTTGGGTAAAGCATTGAGTACCTACGGCACCAATTTCCCTGCTGACCTTCAAAAAGGGGCAACGATACCCGGTTTTCTTACCTCGGGCTTTGGCCTGCAACCCACCCGCGATAATGGAAACTTCAGTTTCGTGACCTTCAAACTGGGCGAATTGGTCGAGTTTAAATAGCTTTTTTGATCAATTTGTCTGAAATACTTACACTTTTGTATCCATCAACGCCCTTTTAATTACCTTTAGATTGGATTACTTATATAGACCAGATAATGACAGCCCAATTGTCCTTATTTTTTTGATTAATCATGCTCCCCTATGATCGGTAAAATGAACAGGTTCTTTATTTTTTGCCTGCTTTTGGCTTCTATCTCCGTAGCCGCTCAAGACAAAGATAAGCCGGCTGTTACCTATGAAGAACTTTATGATGAACCCTATTCAGTCAATAAATTGTTCATCGGCTTTCAACCATTATATGGCGAATTGTTTGCCACCAACGTCAACGCGGGCTTTGGCTTAGAGGCGAGCTATTACCTGAAGGATAAAATGGACTTCAAGGCACATTTTCGCAAAACCTATAGCAGCTCATTTTTCGACTTCAACCGACAGGCAGCGCTCGACAACAGCGATGTGATTACCAAACCAAATGCTTTTACCTATTTTGAATTAGGAGGCACTTACCACATCAAAGATTTTGATGAGAGCGGTAAAACCAAAATGGTGCTTTATAAGAAAAGCTTTCGTGGCAATCGCTGGGCTGCCACTGTACCCTTGCATGCGGAAGTTCCCTGCAAAGTGCGCAAGATCTATGGTGTGCGTTTAGGCGGTATTGTTTGGAATAGCGCAGTCGATTTAAATCGCGCCCTGAAAGCACAAGGCCTAACCAACGCTGATATCACCAAGGCAAATGGCGATGGATTGCCGCTTACACTTACCGATTTAAACACCGGAAAAGTGAAAGACTTTAGTGTTTTCAGCAATATCAATACTACCAACGTTTATTTAGGCGGTTCACTCTCGTGGTTTCGAAACGTAGCGGTGAGTTTTGACAAATATGAAGAAGGTATTGACGATGGCATGCTCACCGTTTTCTTTGATGTGATTTTCGCTCCCGGCCTGTCGGTAGATCCGGTGAGTTATCGCGATCCCAATACGCTGGTAGTTGATGAGTATTCTACCAATGCGATTAAAACAACTTCGTTCGGTTTCAGAGCCGGTATCGATGGTAAATTCAATCGCACACTCAGTTGGGCGTATGGAGGCGAAATAGGCCTTCGCCCAAGTATTACCGGTCAGGGTTTATATGTGATGTTCAAAATTTCTTTCCCCGTTTTTGGCACTAACCTCGACTACAAAGTTGAATCGTTTGGAAAGTAATTTCAGGTATGGCCTTTGACTTGCTAATTGAAAATATCAAGGGTCTTGTTCAGGTAAGAGGTACCACTCCTTCTTTTTTATCGGGGTCAGGAATGGCTCACTTGCCGATTCTCACCAATGCATTTGTAGCTGTTAAGGATGGTTTAATTGCTGATTACGGACTGCAACAAAATTCTCCCAAACAAGCCAAACAAATTATCGATGCAACCGGTAGGTTTGTTTTACCCGGCTTTGTAGATAGTCACACACACCTTGTTTTTGCGGCCAGCCGTGAAGAAGAATTTGTGTTGAAAATAAAAGGCGCTACCTACGAAGAGATTGCTGCCAGTGGAGGCGGCATTTTAAATTCGGCAAAGAAGCTACAAGCTATTTCAGAAGATGAATTATTCGAGCGCTCGTTGCCGCGTGCGTATGAAATCCTCGGCTCCGGCACGTGTGCAGTGGAAATAAAAAGCGGCTATGGCCTGACGGTAAAAGATGAAATAAAGATGCTCCGGGTGGCCAAACGCATCGGCAAAGAAACCGGTATGGTTGTAAAGACCACTTTTTTAGGAGCACACGCAGTGCCACGCGAATATTCAAAATCAGATTACCTTAATCTGGTTATTGATGAGATGATTCCGGCTGTAGCCGCAGAAAAATTAGCCGATTACATCGATGTGTTTTGTGAGAATGGTTTTTTTACTCCCGAAGAAACGACTCGAGTCATTGAAGCCGGACAAAAAGTGGGAATGAAACCACGCATTCATGCCAACCAGCTCAACCGATCGGGTGGAGTGCAAGTAGGGGTGAAGCTAAAGGCCATAAGTGTAGATCATTTAGAAAACATGGGCGAAGAAGAAATTGAATTACTAAAGAATAGCGGTGTCATGCCTACAGCTTTGCCTGGTGCCGCTTTTTTTCTAGGGCTTCCATTTCCACCTGCTCGACCAATGTTGCAAGCCGGCTTACCTATTGCTATTGCTTCTGATTATAATCCAGGCAGTGCACCTAGCGGAAATATGCCATTGATGATTTCCATCGCTTGTATTAAAATGAAAATGACTCCCGAAGAAGCAATCAATGCGGCAACAATAAACACCGCAAGCTGTTTAGAGATATTGAACACACATGGAAGTATCACAACCGGAAAGTACGCTAATTTGATTATCACTAAACCAGTGCCTTCTCTGTCGTATCTTCCTTATAGCTTTGGATCCAGTTGGGTGGAGCGTGTTTTTTTGAATGGCAATCTCATACAAAATAAAAATAACTAAGTTGATGGAAGAATTGTTAAGGTCGCTGTTGCGGGATGTTCCTGATTTTCCGCGTGCGGGTATTTTATTCAAAGATATTACTCCTCTATTGGCCCATCCGGTGGCCCGAAAAAGAGTAGTGGAATCTATTGCAGATCACTTTAGAAAACAATCTATTGATGCGGTGGCTGCCGTAGAAGCGCGTGGATTTATTTTTGGTTCGTTGATAGCTCAAGAACTGTCCCTGCCGTTTATTCCAATTCGGAAGGCAGGTAAGTTGCCTTACAAAAAAATTACAGAGCATTATCAGTTAGAATATGCCGAAGCTGCGATAGAAATGCACACCGATGCACTGACCCCCGGCATGCGGGTGTTGGTACATGATGATTTGCTCGCTACCGGTGGCACGGCATCTGCGGCCGGAAACATGATTCAGCAGTTGGGAGGCGTGGTTGCAGGCTATTCGTTTGTAATCAATTTATCTTTTCTGCCGGGAGAATCTGTTCTACAAAGCCGATTTCATGTAAATCCGCATTATTTGGTCAGTTTTTAGTGGCCTTGTTGATAGATGAAACAATTGTCCTGTTTATCTGTTTAATTCTCAAATGAGTGAATTGATAAAAATACCGATGTTCCCGCTCTCCATTTTCCCGCTACCGGGCGAGTTGGTACCATTGCATATATTTGAACCTCGCTATAAACAATTATTGCAGGAGGCAGAAACCAAGGACATTGGTTTTGGAATCTACTTTAATCATCCATTGAACGAAAACAAGTTTGGTTCATGGGTGAAGTTGGAAAGTGTTATCAAGCGCTACCCGGGAGGAGAATCAGACATTATTGTCAAGTGCCTCGATCTATTCACGATGTCTTCACTTTCTAAAACCTTTCGAGATAAATTATATCCGGGCGGAGAGGTGCAGATGATGGACGTTCACTTTGAGCCGGTAACACAAATCGCTCTGCTTGAAAAATACAACGCATTTGCACAGTTTATGAATATGAAGTCTACTACACTGCCGAATGCATGGCAAGTAGCGAATGACTTAAACCTGGATTTTGCCAGTCGATTAAAATTGGTTTCACTGGATGAAGCAAAGCGCTTGATATATTTAAGCAGTCAGCTTTCCTATCAACTCGAATTACTGCAGCATGCAGAAAAATCAAAAGATGTTTTTCATCTGAATTAATCTTTTTCTTCGAGTCTTCTTCTTGGTTTTTATTTTTCGATTTCGATTGCATTGATTTTTCTTCTATAAAATCATGAGATTTGATTCGTTTTGCAATCGAGTGCTGAAATTTTTTATCAACACTACTCGAAATTTCTTTACTCAACTTACTTACTAGACTACTTTTTGGGTAGAAAGATGTGTTGCATTTTATGCAAACGATTTTTTGGTTAATAAATCAACTTTACTTACAACTTTCGGCCTTGCGTAAAATCGCCCCGTACATTTGCATCATAACAAAACAAAAAACAAACTATGAAATCAAGAGCAATGTTAGTAGCAAGCATGTTGATGTTGGTAAGTGTATTTACGTTTGCCAATAAGTCAAATGATTCTCAATTGGAAGTGGTTGCTCAGCAATCCAAGAGCATCCTAAAAGTAATCTACCAAGGTACTTCAAATGGAAAGGCTGTATTGAAAGTGTATAACCAAGCCGGTGAGGTAGTATTTATGGATAGAATCTTTACTGAAAAAGGATTTATCCGTCCGCTGAACTTCGCTGGTATGGAGAAGGGTACTTATAAAATTGAAGTAAGCACCAGCCAAGGTACGTCTGTGAAGTCTGTTGAATACGGAGCTTCTGAAGAAACCAAAGCCGTTGTTTCAGCCAATGAAACTTCAGCGATCAAAGCAGTGCACATTGCTAAATTAAATGCAGAAGGCAAGTATTTGATTGCTATCTCTAACCAAGGTGAAAACAACGTGACTGTTCGTGTGTATGACGGTAACAAAAACATTGTCTCCAATAAGAGAATCAGTATCAACGGTAACTATGGTGTTGTTTACAATTTGAAGAATGTAGTTGGTACGCCTTCTATTGAAGTAACTGATAAGGCCGGAAATACAACTGTAAAATAAGTAAGAAGTTTAGAGCGGGAGGGTTGGGAACAACTCTCCTTTTTTATTTATTAGCCACATTGAATATTGGACGCTTCTCTAAATTATTATGATCTACATCTTTAAGAAAGGGCTTATTCTTTTCAATGAATGAATTGAATTCGCTGGCAATGCTATCATAACTTAGCCTGAAAATTTCAATTTGCTGATCTGTCAATTTTATTTTATCCATCAGGTCAACCAACTCGCGGTCGCTAATGACTTTTGAATTTGTTTCCATCAGTGAAAGTACTTCACTAATTAATGAAGAAGATGCAAAATCATATTCTTCCACTACATACGGATTGGAAAGTGATTTTTGAGTAATGTGAATTTGCTTAAGTTGATCGAGGCGATTGTGAAGCGATGCGATTTGGGTAGGCTCTGCAGCCGATAGTCGAATCAAACCGTGAAGCGCCTTTTCAAGGGCATCCAGTTTTTCATGTTCATCTTTTGCTAAGAGATTCCAGGAATGGAATAGTGTATCTTGGAAAGTAAGAAAAGTTTCAGTGAGGGAGTCTGCATGAGTGAAATGCGTTTTTTCGCTCGAGGTAGCTGTGCGGCCACAGCTAAACAGAAGGGTTGACCCCGCCAACAATGTGAATACAAATGTGTTTTTGATCGAAATTTCCATGGCCTAAACCTATACGAGCCGCAAGAATAAAGGTTTTAATGCAACCTTTGAAACGGATGTACCATTTTATAGTGGTTTGAACTGTTCAAAGGCCTCTTTGCAATCATTACAATAATAAATGGACCTGCAAAGGGTTGGGCCAAAGGGGCTTTTCATGATGGTGTTGCTACCATCGCACCGAGGACAAATGGCTGTTTCCAGAATTTCCAAATCGGTAAACAGTTTGTTGGATGGTGGAGGAGCAAATCCGTATTGCTTAAGTGCTTTTTTTCCCTTTTCTGAAATAAATTCAGAAGACCAAGGTACCCGAAAGCTGATCTCGACTTCCACTTCGGCAATGCCCTTGCTTTTCAGCTTGTCGATGATCTCATTTTTCATCACCTCCATGGCGGGGCAACCTGCAAAAGTGGGTGTCAATTCAATCTTCACGTTCGGGCCGTCCATCTCTACTTCTGTAATCACACCCAAATCTACTAATGAAAGCACTGGTATTTCAGGGTCTTTGACCTCATCGAGCCATTGATAAATTTCTGTGATGGACGTAGCGATTTGCATCATGAATAGATAATATCAAATGAACCTGCAATGATCTGGTTGAGGTGATGCTTAAGATGTTTCACATAATCATCGGCAAGCCATTCGATCGAGTGAAGATTGGGTGAATCCTTACCGGTATCGCACAGTTTTGAATAATTTTGTGGAGGCATTTGAGTCAACACATTACAGATTTTTAAATTAATGAGTTTCCAATTTTCAATGACTTAAGTCGAGGGCATTGAATGATAGTTGTTGGCGGTAACCCAAAAATTTTGATCATAGCGAATTTTAGGGGGCTGACTTTCATACTGCGAACAAATAAATCTGCGCAGATTATTTTCAGCAGAGTCAATTAAATGCCCGAGTACTTCTTTTTTACTCCACTTCGATGGATTGATCTTCGCAGAAAAATCTGCTTCGTTTATTAATGATATTCGTTCAGAAAACGTGTGAATGATTTCTCTTAACTCACTCGCAATTTGCTTCATCTGCTCCTTCTTAAGAATTGATTGAATCGATTTACCACTCAGCTCCAGGCTCTAATCGGAAGACTTCACTCATTTCATCTAATAATGGCTGCAGGTGTTCGCTGTGGTTTCCAATCCGACCACCTTCCAGCGGTTTTAAAATTTTCCAATCCGGAAGAATGAGATCCGTTTTGGAAAGTGTCTCTTCAATTTTAAGCAACCACCGTGTCTTCAATTCTCCTTCTCCTGCAAAAATTCCCAGCTCGATCAATTCCTTTTCGTAAGGAGATTTTTCAAACATACCAAGTGCAAATGGCATGGCTTCATTCAATGATTTTTGAAGACGGCTTTTACTTTCATTGGTAGCGTTGCCCAATTGTGTAATCCACGTTTTCGCGTGAAGTGTATGATAGCGCAGCTCTCCTCTGAATTTACGCGCAACTTGCGCCAATGGTTCATACGAAGATGAGCTTAACATTTCAAACCGAATCGCCTCGGCTGTATCGTACAAAAAATGTCGAATCAAACTAAAGTCATATTCCTGATTGGGTAGCTCAGTAAAGACGCTATTATGAAATTGATTAGCGTTGCGGGTAAATGCCACAGTATCCGGATCTTGCTCTCCGAGTTCATGAAGTAATGTGTACAAAGCCAAACTGTGCCCGATCTTGTCTTGGGCCATTGAAGAAAAAGCAATGTCTTCTTCTAGCAACGGACCAAAGCCTGTCCATTCTGAATTACGATGCCCCAGTATCAACTGATCATCGGCCATTTTATAAAGCAATTCTTTTAAAGCTATGTTTTCCATTTATTGTCCAATCAATTAGGCGCTGAAACAAAATTATTTTTAGCCAGAAAGTCATTCAGTTTATCGCCTCCTTTGTAGTTCGCGGCATCTCTGAATTTTTTATCTGGTAAGGTGACCCACAGCTCTTGCTCTTCGAGTGTGGTGAAACGAATTTTGTTTGTTTCAATGATCCAAACATTTAAAGTTGCCTTGTTGGCAAAAGCGAGTTTTGCCTGATGAATAGCGCCTGCTATAGAATTAGCTTGAACTCGGCCCACATGAACATGTTGTTTACCGCGTTTAGGCAGGTGATAAATTTCGAATGAATCAGTACCTTGATCTTCTTGAGTAGCTATTGCATCGTACACATTTTGATTTCCTTCGAGCAAAGGTGTAACGTAAACATCGCGTGTTTCTACCACATACAATGAAGAGCAAGTAAAGCGTCTGGTGAACGTTTCTTTGGCAAGCACATACGCCAGCTCTAAACTGGGCGCATGCACAATGCCTTCATGTTGAAAGGGTTTTCCTTCTTTCGGTTGAACAAAAACTTCGAAGGTGCCAAACTGATCCAAAGGCACTTTGGGTATCATTTTACCGATGATACCAACTTCTGGCAATCGGTTGACGCGTGGATCGAGAGATTTCAAGTGTTATTTTTTTAAGCCAATGGCATTACATATTTTGTTGAGGGAGTCTTCAGGGCTTCGCGCACCCATTTGCCTCGTTCTTCGGCAATCCTGCGGACCTCCAATCGTTCTTTGTTGCAAGGGCCATCTCCGTTAATGACACGTTTAAATTCTTCCCAGTCCGGCTCGGTATAATCCCATCTTCCGGTGCTTTCATTCTTTTTCAATTTTGGATCTGGAATGGTGAAGCCTAGTTCCCAAATCTTAGGTACATACATATCTAAGAATTGATTGCGCATGTCGTCATTGGTTCCCATTTTTACTTTCCACTTCATCAGAATTTCGGTATGGGTGGAAATTTTATCAGCCGGACCGAAGAAGTGCATCATCGGTGGCCACCAACGATTCAATGCCTCTTGAAACATGGCTCGTTGTTTGGGAGTACCACTTGCTAAATAAATCACACAATGGTGTCCGTACTTCAGGTGGAAAGATTCTTCGGCACAGATGCGATCCAATGCACGGCAGTAAGGTCCATAACTTCCTTTCGCATTTGCGAGTTGATTAACAATGGCGCCTGCATCTACCAGCCAGGAGATGAAGCTGCAATCGGCCCATGTGAAAGTTGGGTAGTTAAAGATGTTTGAATATTTAGATTTGCCCGTGATGAGATCGTCAATCATTTGCTCGCGCGATTTGCCGAGTGTTTCGGCCGCGCTGTAGAGCAATTGGGCGTGCCCCACTTCATCTTGCACCTTTGCCATCAAGGCCATCTTGCGCTTGAAGCCGGGGGCGCGTGTAATCCAAGTGCCTTCCGGCAATGCGCCAATAATCTCGCTGTGCGCGTGTTGCTCGATCATACGAATCAGCTGCTTGCGATAGAGCTGCGGCATCCAATCAGTAGGTTCTATTTTCTCACCGCGCTCAATGCGCGCTTCAAAAGCAGCCAGAAGAATGGGATCTTCCTGTGCTACGCTATCAGTTTTGATGCCCTCAAATGTGTTTCCGCCTCCGTACATAGTTCCGAAATGTTAAAATGTAAAGATTGCCAGATGAAGCCTAACAATCGTTTGCAATTTAACAAAGATGACGGTAAGATGTTATTCTTTTGCCAAGAACGTTTTGTGAAAAACGTGGCTAATTCTTAGCTCGTTTTTTCTAATACAAAGCGATAATAAGGGCGGGTGCCATTTTTAAGGGTTTCGTAGAAGCGCGAGCCGACCACTCCGGCAAATTCATTGAACAGTTTTTGCCAGCGGGCCGGAATCAACTTTTGTATGCGTTCCTTTTTAGAAGCATCTTCTGCTTCGATCGATTGAACTACATTGGGTGTAATATCTTCTTGCGAAAGTTGTTGCAAACCTGAATTTTTGATTTGCCCCTGAAAGATGGCCATGTTTTCAGGGCTATTGCGGAAATCGACCATGAGCAGTTTTCCACCTGGTTTTAGTACCCGTTTCACTTCTCTTAAAAAGGTGTCTACACAGCCATAACCATGGCAGGATTCTACATTGAGAACTACATCTATACTATTATCGGGAAGAGGAATTTTTTCCGCGCTGCCTTCTATAAATTTTAATCCTTCTACCCTGTGAATTTTGTTTGCCAATTCTACTGCGCTAGCTGCAATGTCCAATCCAATGTAGCTGGCCGGCTTAAAAAAAGAGGCCACATGACGGGCGCCACCACCTCTGCCGCTGCCCACTTCCAATACATTTTTTCCTTGCAGATCGGCCTTGGAGGCCAGGTAATGATACATCTGAAGGGAGTATTTTTGAATTTTAGGATCATCGGAAATTTCAAGCTTAGGCTCGTTGCTGTTGGGTGTGTAACCATAGTTCATGAAATGCCAGTCTTCAGCCGGAATGTGCTTTGCAAGCAATTCGTAGGTTACTTTGGCATTAAAGCGCTTGAACCAAGCAAATCGTTTGAAGATTTGAATGATGAATTTAATCATAAGGTAGGTAGGTTTTGGTCTTTCAAGGTAGGATTAAAACCTGAAAAGACAA
Organism: Cyclobacteriaceae bacterium; assembly: GCA_044228465.1. GTDB lineage: Bacteria > Bacteroidota > Bacteroidia > Cytophagales > Cyclobacteriaceae > ELB16-189. The sequence continues at coordinate 26,630 of JBGAUU010000023.1, read as the reverse complement.
TAGAGCAATGATGCGGTGCTCAAAGTGAGTTTGTAAACCAATCTAAAAACAAAACCCCTTCATGTTGAAGGGGTTTTGTTGCGGAAATCAATATTTAGGATTGTCTTTTCTTGCTTTCTTTTCGGCTCTTTTTTCGGCCGCTGTTTTCTTAGGCTCCTTCTTGGTTTCCTTTTTTTTGTCTTGACCTTTTGACATACAGATTGTGTTTTAGTTTGTCAAAGTAAGTATAATGCGAAGAAAAGATCAAGCATTGGTTTAGATTCTGAGTTCAATTCTTACTTTCGCTGATTATGGAATCGTTGCAGGTTTTTGAATTATCCAATCGAAAAGGAATGAAACTGACCGCCACCAACTTTGGCGGAAAAGTAATTTCACTATGGGTGCCGGATCGGAAAGGAATTTTGGCCGATGTAGTGCTAGGATACGATCACGCTGCACACTACCTGCAAGGCAATACTTATTTTGGTGCACTCATTGGGCGCTTTGCCAATCGTATTGCCAATGGTCGCTTTGCGCTGAATGGCAAAGAATACGCGCTGACTGTCAACAACCGAAACAATGCACTGCATGGTGGCCCGAATGGATTTCATAATGTATTGTGGCGTGTGGAAGAAAATTCACCGCGGCATTTGAAGTTGAGTTATGTAAGCCCTGCGGGCGAAGAAGGCTATCCGGGAAACTTGCAGGTGATGGTGGAATATACAGTAACAGATGACAACGAATTTGTTATTGAATATCAGGCAAAAACGGATGAGCCAACACCCGTAAACCTGACCAGTCATTCCTTTTTTAATTTGGCAGGCGAAGGACATCATTCGATACTCGATCATGAATTAATGATCAACGCTTCGCAGTTCTGTGCGGTAGATGAAAACCTGATTCCCACCGGAAGATTGCATGCAGTTAGCAATACTGTTTTTGACTTTACTGCAGCCACTCGTATTGGTAGCCGAATAAATGTACTAGACACACAACTAGCGTTGGGCAACGGCTACGATCACACGTGGGTGTTGAATAAAAATGCCAATGAATTGAGTTTAGCTGCGCGGGTGATAGAGCCAAGGTCGGGGAGGGTGATGGAAGTGTTTACAACTGAACCGGGTATTCAGTTTTATTCCGGAAATTTTTTAGATGACAGCGATATTGGCAAGGGCGGAAAACCGTATGGCTTCCGATCGGCATTGTGTTTGGAAGCACAGCATTTTCCGGATTCGCCTAACCAACCATCTTTCCCTTCTACCATTCTTCAACCCAACGAAACCTACCGGCAAACAACGGTGCATCGGTTTTCAATTGCGTAATGATTCCTTAATTGTTAATAGTTAATCGTTCTTTAAATTCTTAACCGGATTTTGTCTGGCCGCACGGAAAGTTTGAAACGAAACAATCAACCAGGGAAATAGAAGGCTGATCAATCCGGTAACGACAAAAATGATTGGTGAAATAGAATCGTGATAAGCGAAATCTTGCAGCCAGCGATTCATGTACACATACATCACAGGGGCGGCAATGCAGAAACCAATCAACGCAATGAAGATGTATTCAAACGATAACAAGTTCATTAGGTGAGATACCGATGCGCCAATCACTTTGCGAATGGCTAATTCTTTGGAACGTTGTTCGCTGGAGAAAAGAACAATCCCAATCAGCCCCATCGCTGAAATGAAGAAGGCCAAGATGGAGAAACTGGTAAATATTTTTTCGGTTCGGGCTTCGGCAACATACAGTTTGTTCAGATCATCTTCCAGAAATGTATAATCGAACGGACGATCTTGCGCGTATTTTTTATAAATCGTTTCGATCTTTTTTATCTGTTCGGATGTATTGCCGGGAGCCAATTTTACTGAAACCAAATAGAATGCTGCGGGGTTGATGAAGAGAATCATAGGGTCGATTTTGTGATGCATCGACTTGAAATGAAAATTCTTTGCAATTCCAACAACGTGAAATGGCTGGTCATCAATTTTAATGATTTGATTGATGGGGTCTTTGAAACCAATTTGCTTGAGTGCTTCTTCATTTAAAATCACAGCGGAAGAATCAGAAATAATGTCCGATGAAAAGCTCCTTCCTTGTGCAAGTTGAATCGAATAAGTTTTGATAAAGTCAGCGTCTACCATCAGTTGATAGAAAGGAAGATCAAGATCTTTATTTTTCCCGTTCCAATCGATCGCGCTATTCCAATTATCGGCAAACGAAATGTTCGCACTGTTGGCGCTTACAGATTCTATTTCGGGCAATGCGAGCAACTCTTGTTTAAGCGATGGAAACTCTGCCCGTATTTTGCGAATGGCGGTAAATGAAATGACCCGCTCTTTTTTATAACCTAAATCTTTGTTTTGGATATAATCCAAATGTTGCTGTACCATCAGTGTACCGAGTAATAAAGAGATACTCAATACAAATTGAATTACCAACAATGATCTTCGCAGCAAAATGGTTTTCGAACTTACTTTGGCAAATCCTTTTAACACCGCAATTGGATTTTGTGCCGAAACGATAATGGCCGGAAAGAGACCAGACAATACCGTGCTCGCAACAATGGCGGATAGCAAATAAATCCACAACCGCGGTTGGGCTAACGAAAACGTAAGATTGGTTTCTGCCAGCTTATTGAAATAGGGAAGTAGCAACCAACTAAGTACCAGCGCTACACCGAATGCAAGAGTAACGTATAGAAAAGATTCTAAAAAGAAGTAGCCGGCCAATTGTGCACGCTGCGCACCAATTACCTTTCGAACACCAATTTCCTTGGCACGCTTGATGGATTTGGCAGTAGCCAGATTGGAATAATTGATACAGACAATAATAAGAATGAAAATCGCAATCCATGAAAAGAGTTTCACATAAACGGCATTTCCTTGTCCTTTTAAATTGCCTTCGATATGTTGAGAGTACAAATGAATGTCTTCCAGTTTTTGAATACTCAGATTAGAGTTAGCTTCGGGATCATCTTTGTTAATGATATTTTTTATTTTAGGTTCAATCTCAGCAGCAGCCTTGTTGGATTTAATGTAAGTATGATAGATGTACGATTTCCACGAATCTAAGTCTGCAATGCCGGCTGCTTTTAAAAATGCCGTAGGAATAACGTAATCAAACTGCATGTGCGAATTCGTGGGCACATCTTTGATGACGGCAATTACTTCAATATCGCGATAAGCTACCGTGAAGATTTTGCCAATCGGATTCTGATCACCAAAGAAAATGCGCGCTAAGCTTTCGGTGATGATCATTTTGTCAGCCTCTTTTTCAAAACCTTCGATGGATCCTTTCACCACCGGAAAATTAAACATGCGAAAGAATTCGGGAGAAGCAACTACACCATATTTATAAAAACCCGTCTCTTCATGCTTAATGAAAAACTCAGTCTGCCGCAAGTAGCAAGTCTGATCGATTCCCTCTAGTTGTTCTTTGATTTTCGCGGCAAGCGGTGCAGGTGTTCGGGCAGATACCTGCGTTCCTCCATCATCGTTGGGCATCGTATCCAGTACCCGATACATCGATGTGTAGCCCGGATGAAAATGGTCGTAGCTTAATTCTTCATTTACCCATGAAAGGATGAGAACGAAGACGGTGAAGCCAATCGAAAGGCCAATAAAATTTAATTGCGAGTAGAAATTACGAAACTGCCGTAGAGCAATGAGTAGGTTGTTTTTAATCATAGTTGCCAAATGGAAGTGACAATTTAGATAAAAACTAGCCTCAAAAGCTAGTACAAATAGTTAGTTTGTAATTTTTACATAAATGTTCATGTAAGAAATGTGTCGTTTTGCTAATAAAATAGGCTGATGAACCACCGGTAAATTGTTGGTTATTCGCTTCGCAAACTCTTCACCGGATTGGTGGTAGCAGCCTTAAATGACTCGAAACTAACCGTAAACCACGCAATAAACATACTGATGGCGCCTGCCAGCACAAAGATGAACCAACTGATTTCCGTGCGATAGGCGAAGTCTTCCAGCCAGAAATTCATCATGTAATATCCAGATGGAATTCCTATCACACAGGCGACCAAAATTAGTAGCATAAACTCCTTAGACAACATAGTTACGAGGTGCGGAACGGACGCCCCCATTACCTTACGGATACCAATTTCTTTGGTTCGTTGCTCCGCTGTAAATGCCGCCAGCGCATAAAGCCCCAAGCATGCCACAAAAATGGCGAGACCCGCAAACAGAAGAATGGTGTTCGATAATGTTTGTTCCGATTGATACAAAGAGGCCATGTGCTGATCCAGAAAGGAATACTCAAATGCGGTAGGTATGCTTTTTTGAAAAGCAGACTGTAATTGTTGAATCGTTGAGCTGATATCTTGCCCATTGAGTTTTACAAGTAAATAGGAAAGTGGTTCTGTTTTAGCGTTGTGAAAGCACGCAGCACCTATTTTTTGATGTATAGAGGTGTTGTGAAAATCTTCCGTTACGCCAACAATTTCTGCCGGAATTTCAAACCCTTGAATATTTACTTTCATACCGATTGCTTCCTCCGGACTTACCTGCAAATAATCAACAGCTGTTTTGTTGAGCACCACTTGCACGGTTGTGTCTTTCGGATTTTTATTGGTAGGCAGTGTTTTTCCAGCCAGCAAGCGAATACCCAGAACATCCAATATTTCTGAAGTAGCACGAGTAGTACGTAAGGCTGTGCCTTCTCCCGCATCTCCCTTCCGCACAATATTGCGCATACTTGAGCCCATGCCCGGATACGATTGACTGCGACTTACTGATTTTACATTGCTTAGATTTTCATAAGCAGTCTTTACAGTCGCCACTTGGTCTTTGTCTTGTGCCCCGGAAACCATAATGGCAACTACTTGTTCCGGTTGGTAGCCCAGTTTCTTGTTGCGAATAAAATTCATTTGCTTAAAGAAAACGATGGAGCAGATTATCAGCACAATCGAAACAGAGAATTGAAACACAACTAGTGATTTGCGGATGTTCGCCTGACCGCCAGAAGCAACTGTTTTTTGTAAGGCTGTTTTGGGTGAGAAAGAGGATAAATACAAGGCCGGATAAAAGCCTGCCAAAAAGGACAGTAAAGCCCATACAGCAATAAATCCTGCCCAAAAGTAAACTGCCGATAAGAACGATAGATTGATTTGTTTTCCAGTCAATGAGTTGAAAACCGGAAGTAATAGAGTGAACACAGATAAACTGAGCAGCATGGCAATGATGACGAAGAAGGACGCTTCAAAATAAAATTTGCGATTGAGTTGACTGAAGGTTGCCCCTAATGTTTTAGCAATACCCACTTCTTTATTTCTACGCTGCGATTGTGCGGTGGTTAAATTCATATAATTGATAGCGGCAATCAGCAAAATCGCCAAAGCCAAAGCACCTAGTATTTTTACCTGATTGATATCTCCATATGTTCTTCGGTCGATGCTTGCATTTAAATCTCCGGAATGCAATCGAATATCCATCAGATGTTGCAAATTGATTTCGTACCAGCGACTATCTTTGGCTAGGTTCCGATCAAGCATCGATTTTATTTTTCCTTCTACTTCTGTGGCTTTTGCATTGGGATGTAAAAGAAAATAGGTATCGAAGCTGGCATTGCCCCAATTCTGATTTTTCTCTAATCCAAACCAATTGGAACTGAAAGAAGCAATCAGTTTACATTGAAGAAATGAATTGAATGGAAAATCGCGATACACACCTGTTACCTCTAAGGGCAGTGAATTGTCAACTGTCAACGTTTTTCCGATTGGATCGGTGCTCCCAAAATATTTTACCGCAGCCTGCTCGCTAATGATAACAGTATTAGGACGGCTAAGTGCAATTGCTTTACTGCCTTTGACCAAATCAATCGAGAAGATGTCAAACAATTCCGGATCGGCATAGAAGAGACTTTTTTCAGAGAATTTTTCGTGGTCGGTTGATATAAATCCGAGATCGCCAAAATTGTGATGAAACACACGTGTAGCTTTTTCTATTTCGGGTATTTCCTTCATAGCGGTAGTTGCCAATCGATTGGGTGCTCCGCCCCACTTGTTCGTTTGCCCGTCAAACTCAGCCACAATTACCGCGCGATAAATGCGATCTTTCTTTTCGTGAAAGCGATCATAACTGAATTCATCAACCACATACAGGCTGATCGCCAAAAAGGCCGTGAGCCCGATGGTAAGGCCAGCAATGTTAATTATGCTGAAAGATTTGTGACGAAGAATGCTTCGTAGGGCAATTTTGAAATAATTGGTAAGCATGTTAAAATCAGTTAGTGTGGTGGGAATGACTTATCTTTTGAAAAGCATTAATGAAATTTATGGCAGACTCGCGCGATTGAAATGGCAGTGCAAACCATGCTCGTCTGAATGAGGCATTGTTGATGTTGCGTATGGAAGTATTTCTTTGTAGAAAAAATTCCACCCGGTATTCGCTGTTCGTGTTCTTTAATTTGACAACTGAGTTTCTGGTACACGGAATCAACAAACTGTCTATTTGTAATACGTGGTCATCGGTATGGTATTGAACCGTACTCGAATGGCGCAATCCTTCCTTTGTTAGCTGAACAAGTGTTTCACTTTTTTGTGCCTTTGATGCAAAAGCTAGGCAGATGAGCGAAACGACTAAGAGTGGGAACCTTTTATTCATTTAGTTGATTGTTTAGGTATTGCTTAGACTCTATTTTGTTTTGCGTAGTTGCACTTTCCGTAATAGTTTTTCAATAGTTTGTTAATCAGTCGGGGGCTCGTAATCGGAGGGCAAAAGGGAAGCAATTTTTTCTCGCCACGATAAATAGCCGGACAAAAACAGGGTACGCACATCTTCGTAATAGCCATTGGGATAAACCTTCAAACTCGGCTCGTTGAAATTAAATTGGCTTTGCTGTTTGGTAATTTCAGTTCTTCGCGCCACCCGTAAGTATTCAATCTCCTCATTGGCATCGTAGATAATATGGTACCGGCCTCGAATACCTTCAAATAATTGAGTGCTGTCATTCCAAAACTCTTGGCCACTTAAAAGCGGGGCAGCAATACTGTCTACTTCTTTTGGTTCCGATTTCATCCGAAAGTAATAACTTAAACTATCCTTGGGCGAACTGGATAAGTTTATTACAATGTTCTTGCCGGAGCCACTCAGCCTTCGAATGTTTTGCTCAATCACTTCGTCCGGAAGTCGTTTTCTATTTTTCACCAGAAACATTTTGCGCATTTCAAATCCATTCACTTTTAATTTATTTCTATAAAGAGATCGCATAAAATGAACCACAGACCCTTCGTATGCTTTTTTTCTTTCCCGCTGGCGTTTCTTTAAAATTCGCTCTTTCGTGGTGGGCAAATCTTCAAACAACGGTACTCCAAATACCATTAAGGTGCCACTGCGCAGGTTGTATTCAAATTGATAGAGATAGTAGGTAATTTTATATCCTAGCGCAGAATTGATTATCTCCAACGGCAACTTTGAATGCGCCACTAAAACACGGTCTCGCGGATCCATGTAGAAGTGTAATACCCTGGGATTGGTAATTTTGCAATTTGCGGATAAGCGAGTTTCTCCCAGAAAGAGTCGCACAAAATCATTATAGTTCCGAGTCCAGTTGGTAGTATCAGCCCGCACGGTAATTTCACTGAGTTCTTTTACTTCCGCCTCCAGTTGGATATTCAATTTAATTTCTTGCGTGAACCCATTGCTTTTGTTCGATAAATCTACCGGAAGGAAGTATGGCTTGTAGCCCACACTGCTGGCAATCAGATCGTATTTTCCTTCGGGAATATTTTGTAAACGAAAAGTACCATCTGCTCCACTGCTCGTACCAATCGATGTGTTTGCCAGAAAAACATTGACCGATGGAAGTGCTTCACCACTTATTTTGTCTGTAACTTTTCCGGTAATAACTCTTTTCTCCTGTGCGGTTGCACACGCAACACTCCAGATCCATATTAGTGAAAGAGTTAATATCAATTTCATTTACTCGCTCTTTAAACTTTCAGCAGGATTTGCTACTGCCGCTTTGATCGCCTGAAAACTTACGGTTGCTACAGCAATAAAAAGCGCCAAGCTTGCCGATAGACCAAATACCCACCATGTTATTTCAATTCGATAAGCATAGTTTTGCAGCCATTGACTGATGCCATACCATGCGATAGGTGTAGCAATGAGCAACGATAGGATTACCAAAAGCATGAAATCTTTTGATAACAGCAAAACAATTTTTTCTACCGATGCTCCCAACACTTTGCGAATTCCAATTTCTTTAACACGGGCTTGTGCCGAGTAGGTAGCAAGTCCCCATAACCCGAGGCAAGAAATGAACATTGCCAGTGATGCAAATATTTTGAAGAGTGTAAATAAACGTGCTTCTGCTTTGTAGAAAGCATCAATTTGTTCATCTAAGAATGCGTACGTAAAAATCCCTTCGGGATAAGCGATTTTCCACGCTGCTTCAATACTTGCTAACACCACCTGTAAATCGCTACCCGCTTCTAGTTTTATTCCGGCTTGTTCGTATTCTCTCAGGCTGGGTGTAATCAATGCAGGCTTAATCGATTCCTGCAAGGGGCCGGTATTGAAATTGCCAACCACACCAATGATTTCAACACGACCGGTATTCCATCCAATCCAAATAGTCTGGCCAATGGCAGCCTCATTTGATTCAAACTTCAGCGTGCGAATGAGGGCTTCGTTAACCACTGCCTTCATGATGTGTTTTTCTTCCGGCAGCGAGTTGGAAATAGTACTTGTATCTCCCGGCTCTAAATAACGACCCGCCAGAAGTTGCAAACCATACATTTTGCAAAAGCGGTCATCACCAAAAATTAGAGTCACATCATCCCGAGATGGATCTTCGCGGCCGGTGCGATTCATGCGAGTGCCCCAATGTGATTGACTGCTGGGCGTTGCCGTAGCAAACGATACATCTTTTACCTGACTGATTTTGGCAAGCTCGTTTCGAAAGATAGATTCTTTATTGGCGCGTGGCTTGATTTCCACGTTGAGTACATTTTCCTTTTCAAATCCAAGGTTTTTAGATCGGATGAAGTTAACCTGTTTCGCAATTAACATCACAACCATCAACAACCCCACTGAAATACTAAACTGCGCAACCACCAGCGCTTTGCGCAACCAAGCCGAACTATGTTGACTGGCATGAGCACCTACTTTAAGTGTAACGGTAGGGTTGAATCGCGCGATCACCCAAGCCGGATATAATCCTGCCAATAGTCCAATGATCAATGCACCAAAAAAAATACTCAGTAACAATGGTGGCGACTGAAAAACGTCTAGGGTAATACGTTTGTCAACCAGTTGGTTGAGTGATGGAAGGATAACCTGCGCAATGGCCACTGCTAAAACGCTGGACAGAAATGTGAGTATCCACGCCTCTAATAAAAACTGGTTTATCAAATTGAATTTACCGGCACCAACCGATTTGCGTACGCCTACTTCTTTCGCGCGTGATACAGCTTGCGCGGTAGAAAGATTGATAAAATTGATGCAAGCCAGAACTAATACCAAAATGCCGATGATCGAAAAGAACCAAAGCCAACTGGGAGACACCGCCTGCACCCATCCACCGCCACCCGCAATGCTCGGATTGAAGTGTACATCTTTCAACGGTTGGAGTTCGAAGGTGCTTCCTGAATTGTTTTTCCGTGCAATGCCATTTAATTGTGCGGTCACAATTTCCCGATTTGCATCTGGTGAAAGAACCAACAACGTTTCTGTACCGGACACATACGTCCAACCATCTAAATTCGGCTTTAAGAAATTTTCATTGTAAGCATACGACACCAACATGGAAGCTGGCAAATGTGTGTTTGCCGGAAAATCTTGAATAACCGCACCAACCGTAAACTCAAATTTTTTGTTGACCTCAAAACTGATTGTTTTACCAATGGGATTTTCGTTGCCGAAGAATTTCTTGGCGGTTGATTCAGTGAGAACTGCCTGATAAGGTTGACGCAGTGCTTTATATACATCGCCTTGCACCGCTTTCACTTGAAATATTTCCAGAAAGTCGGGCTCAACGGCTAAAATGTTTTGTTGCAAAAAACGCCTGCCTGCCGATACCTCTACTATTTTGGTGTACACCGGATGAGCCAGACTTACAAAATCAATCCCGCTTACTTCATTTCGAATGGCGTTGGCCAGCGGAAACGGAGTAGAGAAATGATGCTCTTGTTGTTCGTCATCCGTCCATACCGTATTGACACGATATGTTTGATTAGCTTTTTCATGATAGCCATCGAAGCTTAATTCATAACGAACGAATAAAAGAATCACAAGGCACACACTAAAGCCAAGTGTAAGCCCTATAATATGTAGCGATGTGTTGAGCTTTTGCCGACCTAAGTGGCGGAAAGCGATGCGTAGGTTGGCAAGTGTCATAGTTGATTTTTTTTTAGGATGATTTATTCACTGCGTAAGCTATTGGCTGGATTGCTGGTGGCGGCTTTTAATGCTTGTGTTCCCACAATTACTAGTGCAAAAATCAATGCAATAACTCCTGCCGCACCAATTGCCCACCATGGAAATGTAATGCGGTAAGGATACCTTTCTAAGAAGGAAGTAAGGAACCACCAAGAGATAGGTGCAGATAAAACAAAAGAGATCAGCACCAAAAACGAAAACTCTTTTGAAATAAGAGCCACCAAGCCCGGCACCGATGCGCCCATGACTTTACGAATACCAATTTCTTTCGTGCGTTGCTCTGCGGTAAATGCGGCTAAACCAAACAAGCCCATGCCGGTGATGATAATGGCCAGCGCAGCAAATAAATTGGCCAGCGTACTAATTAAATTGATGGTCGTATATTTTTTGTTGAATTGCTCATCTACGAATTGATATTCGAATGGATAAGCCGGATTGTATTTTTTAAAAACTTCTTCCACTTTTTTCATGGCCCCACTGATATCCGATGTTTCTTCGAGGCGAATCGTTACCGAACTCGCCCATCCCGGTTGATACGCCACAAACATCGGAGATGGTTTGCGGTACGGTGAGCCCATTAGAACATCGTCAATCACGCCCACAATTTTACTTTTATGGTCGCCCCAATACACTACTTCAGTGCCGAGCGTTTCTTTCAAACCCATGACATCGGCAGCGGCTTTGTTTACCAACACAGAAGAAGAATCGGCTGCACCTGTAAAGTCTCTGCCTTCCAAAATTTTGATACCCATGGTTTTGGTATAATCTAACTCGGTGGTGATCGTTACGAACAATACCTTTTCATCGTCAGGTTTGCCGGGCCATGACATGAAATTGTTGGAATACACATCGGTAATCGGACTGTTGGATTTGGTTATCGAACGCACAGCACCGGTGGCCATCAATTCGTTTCGGATGGAACTGAAGCCTTTTCCAATTTCTTCGGTATGCGGAATCATCACCAGGTTTTTCTGATCATACCCCAAATCGCGTTTTTTTACAAACCGAATTTGTTCAGATACTACAATGGTGCCGATGATGAGTAGCGTAGCAAAGAAGAATTGTAGTACCACCAATACCTTGCGAGGCGTGGCTCCGCTTTTTCCAATTTGCACTTTGCCTTTCAACACTTTTACCGGATTGAAAGAAGAAAGATAAATGGCCGGATAGCTTCCGCTTATTACACCGGTGAGAATGACTACACCGATACTCGCTATCCAGAATAAGGGATTGCTAAAATCAATAAATAATTTTTTCTGCGTCAAGTCGTTGTAGAAGGGAAGTGCCAGTTCTACCACGACCATTGCCAATAAGAACGAGATCGTTGTGATCAACAACGACTCACCTAAAAATTGGAAAATCAATTCTCTTCTGCGTGAGCCAACACTTTTACGCACGCCTACTTCGCGCGCTCTCCGTTCGCTGCGGGCCGTAGCAAGATTCATAAAGTTAATGCAAGCAATCACCACAATAAAAATGGCGATGGCAGAAAACCCAACTACATAATCAATCATACCGCCCGCTTCTTTTCCATTCTCGAAAGTAGAGTGCAAGCGCCAGCGCTCCATCGGGTGCAGAAAGAATTCGCGAGGTACGTCTACTTCCCCTTTCTTCACAAGCAAGTCTTTAATTTTTTCAGTTACATCTTCATGCTTGGAGCCCGGTTGCAATTCGATAAATACTTGCCACGAGTAATCGCCCCAATTGTTATTTTCTCTAACCCATTCGCCCATTTGATACATCGGAATGAGGCAATCAAATTCAAACGAAGATTGAGTGGTTACGTCTTCCAAAATCCCTGACACAATCAACTCGGTGGAGTTATCTATTTTTACTGATTTGCCAATTACATCTTCCGAACCAAACAAAGCCAAGGCAGTGGATTTTGTTAATACAATGCTATTGGGATCGTCCAGTACTTTGTCAGCTTGCCCCGCGCGCATTGGAAACTGAAACATTTCCAGAAATTCTTCGCTCACATAATAACTGTTCTTTTTAAAACGATTTTCTCCCACCGTCAGTAAACTAGTGCCACCCCAGTTGGCGATTACTGAATTTTTAATGCGACTGTCTTCATTTCTAATTTCTTTGTAGGTAGGAAATGGCACTGACTGAAATGTGTTTACTTTTCCATCGTAGGTGGCGTTGATCCAAACCTGTGAAAGCTCATTGAGCTTTGGCTGAGCCTGATCAAACGACAGCTCGTCAAACACCCACAATGAAATGAGAATGCTGCAAGCAAGCCCTACGGCCAATCCTACAATATTGATAAAAGAATAGACAGCGTTTTTGGTAAGATTACGGAAGGCGACTTTGAGATAATTACGAAACATGGAGAAGATTTGGTTTAAGGTTTTTATTCTGAACGTAAACTTTTTATCGGATTAGCACCGGCTGCTTTGACAGTTTGCAAGCTTACTGTAAAAAGTGTAATGAAAATTGCTGCTAGCGTGGTTGCAACAAATAGAACCGGGCTTAACTCCATTCGATAGGCGAATGTTTGCAGCCATTGTTGTGCAAAATATACAATCAACGGAATCGCCAACGCATTGGCAATGATGACTAATAGTAAAAACTCTTTGGTTAATAGTGAAGTTAGGTTCCACAGGCTCGCGCCTAAAATTTTCCGCACGCCAATTTCTTTGGTTTTTGCTGTCATTAAAAACGAAACCAATCCGAATAGTCCGATCATAGCAATAAGGATGGTAATAAACGAGAACAACGAGAAAACTTTCGCCAATCGCTGTTCTTTGGCATACTGTTTTGCAAATGAATCGCTAAGGAAGAAATAATTAAAATCATTTTCAGGATAATAGGTGTTCCACATTTTACCGATTGTTGCGATCAAGCTCTGTGTGTTATCTGCCGAATAGCGAATGGCAAACAAATAAGCGAATCGATTATTCCAATCAATGGCAATAGGAGTGATTTTATTTTGCAAGCCGTGATCATGATAATCTTTTACCACACCAATCACCACCCCTGCCGGTGTTTGCGATGGGCTTACGATTCGTTTGCCTATGGCATTTGCTGGCGTCTCCCAGCCCATTTGTCGCACGGTTTCTTCATTGATGATCAGCGCGTCTTCATCTGATTTGCCGGACACATCAAAGTTTCTTCCGGCTACCAATTGCAGATCCAGTGTGCCAATATATTTTTCATCAGCTGCGATATATTGTGTTTCTACCAAATGATCTTTGTCTTCCTTTCCTTCCGGATAAGCCCACTGGCCTACCCACCCAGGCACTGCAGGTAATCCATTGCAATAGGTAACGTCTTTCACCAGCGACAATGATTTTAACTCATTGCCAAATGCGTTGTAGGCATCCTGATTCACCGGCTTGGCGCGCAGTATATTTACTACCAATACTTCATCTTTGGTAAAGCCTAAATCTTGATTTTGCATAAACTGCAATTGGTTGATAACTATGAGCGTGCCCGCTACTAAGCTTACTGATACAATAAACTGAACAACCACCAACGCTCTCCGCAATTGCACTCCTTTCGATCCACTGGCCATTTTTCCTTTTAATATTTCCGCAGGACGGAAGGCGGAGATCACCCACGCTGGATAATAACCTGAACAAAATGTAATTAATGCCACCAGCATCAGAATGCCCGCCAATACCTTTACATCTAGTAGTGCAAGCATAGTATAGTTTTTAGCCAGTAACTGATTGAACAACGGCATAACCAATCCAATTGCTGCCAGCGCCACCACGAATGAAAGCACGGTTATCACAAACGATTCACTCAAGAACTGCCATATCAGCAAAGAGCGATTAGAACCTACCACTTTTTTAATACCTACTTCTTTGGCCCGATGAACCGAACGAGCCGTGGCCAAATTGATAAAGTTGATACATGCTAAAAGAATGACAAACACACCTACTCCGCATAATAAGTAAACGGTATCAATGCTACCGAGCGGCCCCATTCCATTGCCAGCCGTGGTGTGCAGATAGATTTCAGGCATCGGTTCAAATGCCACAGATGCATTGACACCCCATTGCTTCATCAGTTCACCGGCATGTTGCGTATACAAGTCTTTTGCTTTGTTGAAGAAACTAATTTCATCAGTGCCGGGCTTCAACAAAATATAATTCCGCATGTTAAAATTACCCCAGCCATCGGTATAGGAAAATCCCGGTGTCATTTTTTCCCACGAAGCAAAGGAGGGAAGCATATCGGCTTGTATGTGCGAGTTGTGCGGAATGTTTTTCATAACACCCGTTACATGAAATTGCAATGTGTCATTAAAAACCAATGTTTTTCCCAATGCATTTTCCCCCGGGAAATACTTTGCTTCCATTTTTTCAGAGATCACTATCGAAAACGGATCGGACAGAGCGGTAGCCGGGTTGCCTTTGATGAGTGGAAATGAAAACATGGAAAAGAATTCGGGACTTACATAGTGTGCAGCTTCGCGCACCTTCTTTCCTTCAAACGTTACCATCAAGTTTCCAGCACTGCGTGTATACAACACAGCCTCTGATTCAGGGAATGAACGCCTTAATAAATCACCGATGGGCCATGCGTTGGTTTCATTACTGCCATTGTTGCCCTGATCGCTGTTGAAAACGCTTGTCACCCGATACAATCGCTTGCCCTTGACATGAAACTGATCGTAGGAAAATTCATCCAACGCAAATACCAAGATTAAAATGCCGGCCGCTAGACCGAGCGCCAATCCGATCAGATTAATTGTTAAATATCCTTTGTGTCGCAACAAGGTGCGTGTGGCGATTTTCAGATAGTGATAAAGCATATCTTTTTGTTTTCGTTTATTACTCGCTGCGCAAACTATTTGATGGATTGGCTTTGGCTGCTTTGAATGCTTGCGTGCTTACAATCAATAAAGCCAAAAGCAATGCAAAGGCACCTACTCCGGCCAATACCCACCAAGCAATCTGAATGCGATACGTATAGCGCTCCAGAAAACTATTCAGGAACCACCATGCTAATGGCGATGCAATCGCAAAAGCAATGATCACCAGCTTAGAAAAATCTTTGGAGATCAACATCACCAAACTGGAAACCGAAGCCCCCATCACTTTACGAATGCCTACTTCTTTTGTACGTTGCTCAGCTGTAAATGCGGCTAAACCAAATAATCCTAAACTGGTGATCAAAATAGCCAACCCTGCAAACACACCGGCCAATCGGCTAATCAAATTGATGTCCGTAAACTTCTTTTGAAAGTCGCTATCGGTAAAACGATATTGAAATGGATAATTCGGATTTAATTTTTTAAACACGCTCTCTACTTTAGCCAGTGCCAAAGGCAAGTCAGAGGTTTTGCTCAATCGAATGGTAACCGTGCTACTCCAGCTTGGATCAAAAAGTAATGTCATCGGTTCTACGGGGCTATAGGGAGAGCCCATCACAATATTGGGCACTACTCCGATAATATCAAATTGAGTTTTGTTAATCTCAATTTTCTTTCCGATTGGGCTTTCCATGCCCATTAAATCCACCGCTGCCTGGTTGATTACTACCGAAAGCGTGTCATTAAATTCGCGTGAGAAGTCGCGGCCTTCAATCATTTTAATGCCCATCGTTTTAGTATAATCATATTCAGTAGCAATCGTGCTGAAAGCTACCCGATGATCGGTAGGCATGCCTTGCCACTTCACTTCATTGTTTGAAAAAATGGCTGTCACCGGACTATTACTTTTACAAACCGATTCCACCGCTCCGGTGTTTACCAATTCCTGACGAATGGTGGTGAAATTATTTAGCAGCTCTCCGTTGGTCCAAATTTGAATCAGATTTTCACGATCATAACCCATGTCGCGATTTTTGACGTGTTGTATTTGTTGGTAGATCACAATCGTTCCGACTAATAGAAAAATAGAAAACCCAAATTGCAACACCACCAATACTTGTCGGGGTGTGCTTGCCCCTCTAGCAACATTTACTTTCCCTTTCAAAACTTTTACCGGTTCAAAAGACGACAAGTAGAACGAGGGGTAGCTTCCGGACAGTATTCCGATAATCAACACAAGGCCGAGAGAAACAATCCATACCACCGGATCGGCATAATTGATCGAAATGGTTTTGTTCACCAACGTATTATATCCCGGTAAGGCAAGTTCTACCAATACAATGGCCACCATAAATGAAATCAATGTGATCGAAATCGATTCGCCTAAAAATTGGAAGATCAATTCTTTTCTGCGCGAGCCAATGCTTTTGCGAATACCTACTTCGCGTGCGCGGCTTTCGCTGCGGGCTGTAGATAAGTTCATGAAGTTGATGCAAGCAATAATCAGCACAAAAATGGCAATGGCTGTAAACAGGCGTACATACACAATCTGACCACCGGTGTTTTTTCCTTCATCAAAATTAGAATGCAGGCGCCACTTGGACATGGGGTGAAGAAACAAACGCGAGGTGGGAGCTTTCGGATTGTTATCGGCTATTACTTTCGCAATCTCCTGATCTACTTCTTCTTTGGCAGATCCTTCTTGCAAAAGTGCATACATCTGAAAGCTGTTACTATCCCAACTATCTTTGGCGAAGTTGAGAATCCATGAGTTGGTCTTTTCATAGTAGCTGAAAGGCAACACGTAATCAAAATCGAGGAACGATTGCTCGGGCACATCTTTTATAATGCCCGATACTTTTAATTCATCATGATTATCAATTTTAATAGTTTGGTTAAGCGCGTTGCCATCTTTAAAAAATGCTTTCGCGGTTGATTCGGTAATAACAATTTTAGTCGGCTCGTTTAAAGCCGTGGCCGGATCTCCGGCAATCATTTCATAACTGAATACGGTGAAGAATTCTTCACTGGCGCTCAGGCCGTATTTATTCAATCGATTCTCGCCTACTTGCAGCAAATTGCCTTCGCCCCAGTTGGTCATCACGACATTTTTAATCTTGCTGGATTTTGTCAACAGCAATTCTTTCAACTTGTAGGGCATGCTGTTGCCCGTGCCGATGTGCCCGTTCCACTCTTCGGTTTGATAAATTTTATAGATGTTTTTGTAGTTCGCGTGGAACTGATCGTACGCATATTCATCCCCTACCCACAGCAAGATTAAAATGCTGCTGGCAATACCTACCGCCAAACCGGCTATGTTTATAAAGGAATAAACCGAGTTGCGCGTCAGGTTTCGGAGGGCCACTTTCAGGTAGTTTTTAAGCATAAGGGTGTTATTATGCTTACACTCTTTCCCAAATTAGTGCCAATCATTTTCAGGGCTCAAAATCACCCAAAAAGCGGGATTTCAAGAAAATAAAAGATCAATTGTGAACGCAGGCGTCCGCAATCGGTCATTCAATATGCCCGTGATAGCGTAATTCTTTTTCGCGTTCCAGCTCTTCTTTTTCGCGCTTGATGCGCACTTTGGCTGCCGGTCCCACCATTATTGGCACGCGCTCTACCTCTACATTGGCCAGCTCTAATCCATACATTTCTTCGGTTGATAAGCTGTGTTTTTTAATAAAGCGGTAACCTTGAATGATCACGTTGTCGAACGAGGAAATTTCGCTGTCTACAGATGCCAATGAGTGTAGCATCACAAACTTAAAGTCAGCAGGCATGCTGTGCTTTTGCAGCGAATGATAATGACTGATCAAATCAATTTCAGCCGAC
This sequence comes from Cyclobacteriaceae bacterium, assembly GCA_044228465.1. Taxonomy (GTDB): domain Bacteria; phylum Bacteroidota; class Bacteroidia; order Cytophagales; family Cyclobacteriaceae; genus ELB16-189. The sequence goes on along the minus strand of JBGAUU010000023.1, from coordinate 8,651 downwards.
TCGGCCATGTCGTGCAGAATTTTGTTGAAGAGCAAATTCACACGATGGTCGGCTTTAAAGCCTAATTTAATCCGCACAAAAAAGCATTTTTTCGGAATGATCGTATCTACCGAATACTTGCTGGTATACGGGCTATCCACCGTATCTACGTGAATAAACCAATATACATCCGCCCGCTTGGGGCGCTTTTTGAAAATGGAATAGATAATATTCGAATCAATATAGCGCTTACTGTCGGCCACGGCCATATACACTAAGTTGGTCGACTCCCGCGGTATGGTATTATCCGCCTGCAAGTCTTGAATCATCGGCACATAATGTTTCAAGTCCACAAACTCCGTATGGCGATCGCGCAATTCGCGGGCACGCATCAGAATGAACATCATCAGGAAAAACACAGAAGCGATGGCAAACGAAAACCAACCGCCATGGGTAAACTTGCTTAAATTAGAAATGAGGAAAGCGCCTTCCACAGTAAAGAATACCAATGCGAGAATGGAAGAGCGGATGGTAGATTTTTTGGCGGTAGAAAAATAATACACCAACAGCGAGGTGGTCATCAACATATCAAATGTAATGGCCAAACCATAAGCAGCTTGCATCGAATCTGATTTTTCGAAATACAATACCACAATGATGCAACCAAACATTAAAATCCAGTTGATGGCCGGAATATAAATCTGTCCTTTCATCTGGCTCGGGTAGCGCACACGCGTGGCAGGCCACAGTTTCAATTTGATGGCTTCATTCACTAATGTAAATGTGCCACTGATCAATGCCTGGCTGGCAATAATGGTAGCCATCGTGGCAATGATAACCCCAAAAATCAATAAGCTTTGTGGAATGATCGCAAAGAAAGGAATGGTTTCACCCAGCAATTCACCATTATGTTCATTTAATAACCACGCACCCTGACCGAAGTAACTCAGCAAAAGACACACCTTCACAAAGCCCCAACCCAAGCGAATATTTGATTTGCCGCAATGGCCTAAGTCCGAATACATAGCTTCGGCACCTGTCGTACAAAGAAAAATAGCACCGAGCAACCAAAAACCACCCGGGTATTTCATCAGCAGATTCATTCCGTACACGGGATTGATTGCTTCCAGCACGCCCCAATTGAATGACAAGTGATACGCACCAATGGCGCCAATAAAAATAAACCACACCAACATGACCGGGCCAAATGTTTTGCCAACCACACTGCTACCAAACTGTTGGAAAATAAAGAGGGCCACTAATATGATAATCACAATGGTGATGATCGTATTGGTAGAGATTGATGGCACCAATGATTTTAATCCTTCTACTGCGGAGGTAACACTCATGGCAGGAGTGATGAATCCATCGGCAATGAGCGTGCAGCAGCCAATAATGGCGGGGAAGATAACCCAGCTTGCTTTGTAACGTCTTACCAAAGCATACAGCGCAAAAATTCCACCCTCGCCTTTATTATCGGCACTGAGGGCGAGGTAGATGTATTTGATGGTGGTAATGATGGTGAGTGTCCAAAAAACACAAGAGAGCCCGCCATACACCAGCTCTTCCGACACCGGGTTGTTGCCTACAATAAAGCGGAAAGTATAAATAGGAGAGGTGCCAATATCTCCATATATAATACCCAAAGAAACCAGTACTCCCGCTACTGAAAGCGCGTGTTTACGTGAATGTGATTCCATTTTTATGATCTCGCCATGGCGAATTAATTGCAGATAAGAAGGGACGTGTATATAAATTGAATGCCTTTTGTAAACACTTTTAGCTGTGCGAGTACCTCTTTGGAAGTGCTGTGTTGATTGCCCACGAGTGCAATAAAGGCGCGTGCGGTACTAAAAAAGGGCATTTATCGTGAAATCTTTGCCTAAAACGGGCGCAATTTACAGGTTGTCGAATGATTTAGCGGAATTTTAAAAAATATTTTGTTCTTGCATGATAGAAGTGAAACTGGATGTAATTTTGAAACCTAATAACTAACAACTGTATGGTAAAGAAATTTTTGTTTGTAGCGTCTGTAGGCGCAATCATGATGAGTTGCGGTGGAAACTCCGAAAAACTGCAATCTCAGGTAGATTCACTTAAAAATGAGTTGCAAACCAGTCAACAATTTGCAACCACTCTGCAAGAGGTAGGTGTATTGATGGACTCCATTGATGCCAACCGCCAGCTTTTGCGCGTCAATATGGTAGAAGGTACTACCTATGATGACTACAAGAGCCGAATGAAGGACATTAACAATTATGTAAAGGATACGCAAGATAAAATTACCGACCTGGAGAAAACGCTGAAGAAGTCTAAGAGCAACAACAATGCGTTGACGGCTACCATTAAAAAACTGAAGGCTGATTTAGAATCGCGCAACAAAGAAATTGCAGCTCTGAACGAACAAGTAGATCAATTGAAAAGCGAAAACTCAAACTTGATCACTACCGTAGGTTTGCAAGAAGCAGAGCTGACGGATAAGGAAGCGCAGATTACCGCCAAGCAACAAGAGTTGGCATTGATCGAGGCGCGCATTCAAGAGATGATGGTGCAAAGCAAAATGACTGAGGCCGATTCATACTTCGCCCGCGGACAAGCCGTAGAAGAAGCAGCCAACCGCACCAAGTTAGCACCCCGCAAAAAGAAAGATACCTACAAAGAAGCCATCGAGCTTTATAAGAAAGCACTTTCATTAGGTAAAGAAGAAGCGAAAGATAAAATCGCTGCTTTAGAGAAGAAGATTTAATGAAATACTAAACACCCTTTTACAATAAAAGGCTATCTCGTTGAGGTAGCCTTTTTTGTTGGGTGAGATTGATTAACGATTAGAAACGAAATCACTAATGATATAACTTTCTTAAAGTTATCATTTTGGATTTTTTAAATAAAAAAAGCCGTCTCTTTTCAGAGGCGGCTTTTTAGTAATGTTAATTCTGATCAAACAGCACCATTGTCCATGCCAATCAAATAGACGGTATACACAATATACGCCAGCAACATAATTCCGGCCTCCCAACGATCCAGTTTGCGTGTATTTAACGTGAACATGAAAATCATCAGCAAAACCGTTGAACCCATCAAAATCAATAAGTCAAAGTTCATGGCTGCATTGTATTGCATGGGGTTTATTACGCCTGTTACGCCCAGAATGAAAAAGATATTGAAGATGTTTGAGCCTACCACATTCCCGATAGCAATATCTGTGTTCTTTTTATAAGCGGCTACGGCAGATGTAGCCAATTCCGGTAAGGAGGTTCCTGCTGCTAAGATCGTAAGACCAATTAGTTTTTCGGATAAACCAAAATGCTGTGCAATTTTTACGGCACTGTCTACAACTAGGTTACCACCACCTACCAGCATGGCGATGCCGAGTAAGGCCAAGCCCAAAGAGATAGGCATACTGTATATTTTAATGGGTTCACCTTCTTCCACATCGGTGGAGTGGCTCATCGTCTTGTAGATATAAAACAAAAAACCGACAAAGAATACCAGCAAAATAACACTATCCAAGCGACCTAAGCTTCCGGCTGCATCACCACCTAATAAAGAGTCGTTGACTAATAAATAAAGTAATCCAGCAGCAAGCAAAGAGAGCGGCACTTCATACTTTACCGTATTACGTTGAACGACCAGCGGATAAATCAGCCCGCAAATACCTAAAATGAAAAGCAAATTGAAATTGTTACTGCCAATGACGTTGCCGAACGAGGCATCACTTTTTCCATTGATGGCAGATACCAGACTTACAATCAATTCGGGCATGGAAGTGCCAAAGGCAACTACCGTAAGGCCAATGGCCAGATTAGAAATACCGTATTTCTTAGCGGCAGAGGAAGCTCCGTTTACCAAAAAATCGGCCCCCTTGATCAGAATACCAAATCCGACCAAAAGTAAAAGAATAGGAACAAGCATAGGTATTTTGGGTTTAGTGCACGAAAGTTAAAACCATTTTTTGTATTTAAAATAGCGCATCATGCCAATTACGATCACTACCATAATTCCCATCACAATCGGGTATCCATAAGGGGAATTGAGTTCGGGCATATTCCAGGCTGATTTTTCGGTATTGAAATTCATGCCATAAACGCCCACAATAAATGTCAATGGAATGAAAATGGTAGAAATAATAGTCAACACTTTCATCACCTCGTTCATGCGGGTGTTCAAGGTGTTGATGTAAATATCCATCAGGGCCGAGGTAAGATCCTTATACGTATCCAACGAATCAATCAGGTGTACTACATGATCATATACATCACGGTAATAGCGAATGTTTGCCGGCTCAATGAATCCGGTTTCGTCTTTGATCAATTTGCTCATCGCATCACGCAGGGGATACAATGCTTTGCGCAGATAAATAAGTTCCTTTTTTAGTTTTTGAATGTTTTTAAACTGCTGCTCGATGGAATTTCGATAAATCTCTTCTTCAATCGTTTCTATCTTTTGCCCGATAGCATCGAGTACCGAATAATAGTTATCAACAATGATGTCGATCAGTCGATACAATAAATAATCGGCTTTCTTCTTTCGCACGCGCCCCTGATCTAACCGAATGCGATCGCGTAGATTTCCGAACAAGTCTCCTTCTTTCTCCTGAAAAGAAAGCAAATAATCTTTCCCCAACACAAAACTGATTTGCTCGTAGTCGATGCGGTCTTCTTCAATGCGGTAAAGCATTTTCAGTGTAAAGAAGAGGTAGTCGTCATATTCTTCCACCTTGGGCTGATGATCAGTAGTAATATCTTCTACCAATAGTGTGTGGAGGCAAAAATGATCAGCAATTTTCTGAACGATACTTTTTTCATCCAACACATCCAGATTCACCCAATTCACATGCTTGGGTTTGATGTTGGCAATTAATTCGCTGATGGGTAAATCTTCGTGTTTAGAATATTCTGACTCATTGTATTGAATCAATTCCAGAATCACCTTGCTCTCGCTGGGGTGCGGGGTGTCGTTCACAGGTGTTAAGCTTTTTTTTCGAGCCATTCTATAAGGTTTTCATGACGAGCAGGTGATGCAGATTAGACAAGCTGATTCCGGCCGCATCAAATCTTTCTTTAATCGATTTATTTAAATCGCATTTGATGTCAAACCCATCGGTTGGGTTATTGGCCCAAACATAAGCTCTCAAATGAATGCCTGAATCTAAGAAAGTCATTACACGCACCATCACACTGTGTTCACCGCGTTCTTTTTCCATTTCGGTTCGGTTATCAATATAATACCGATGCTTCATGGCTTCTTCTTGAATGATGGTGATTGCTTTGTCTAAATCGGTATTCAGCGCCACCGCCAATTCCACAAACATGCAGGTCTTTTCATCCACAATGGTCGAGTTGATGATGGTTTCGTTGCTGATGACTGCATTGGGTATAATCACTCTACGGTTTTCAAAATCTTTTATCGTGGTATGGCGCAGGTTAATATCTTCCACATCGCCCGTATACAATTGCCCGATTTTAATGCGGTCGCCTACACTAAAAGGCTTGAAAATCACCAGAAAGAAACCACTGACAATATTCGAGAAGGCTGCTTGCGATGCAAAACCCACGATGGCAGCCAATACTCCGGCACCGGTTAATAAGGTAGTGCCAACGGTGCGTAAGGAGGGGATGGATCTGAAGATAACCACAGTGGCGATGAACAAGAGGATAAAGTCCACCGCATTTTTGAAGAAATTGTATCGGGTAGGATCTACCTTTAATTTTTTAGCGGCACCTCGAATAAACCGGCCCACTACGAAGCGAAGAATCCGAGAAATGACGAACATGATCACCAACACGGTGATAATGAAGAAGAATTGTTCCCAACGTTTGTCCACACCTATCATAACCTCGAAAATAGTAAATACAACTCGGTTTTTGCCAATCGCAATTAAAATAAGAATCTAACATTACTCTCAATCTACTATTGACTATTATTGCAGCAATGTCTTCGCCTTTAGACAAAATAAAAGCCCCGGTGGCCCGGGAAATGGACGAGTTCGAGCACAAGTTTCGAGCTTCGATGAAAACGCGTGTCTTGCTGTTGGACAAGATAATGAGTTACATTGTGAAGCGCAAAGGCAAGCAAATGAGGCCATTGTTTGTCTTTCTAAGTGCCGGAACCTGTGGCACGATCAATGAATCTACCTTTCGGGGAGCCTCCTTAATCGAATTAGTGCATACCGCCAGCCTCGTTCATGACGATGTGGTGGATAATTCCAACTACAGACGGGGTTTCTTCTCGGTCAATGCCCTTTGGAAAAATAAGATAGCCGTTTTAGTGGGCGACTTTCTACTCACACGAGGGTTGTTTTTAGCTTTAGAGCACAAAGACTACGATTTACTTTCTATTTGTACCGATGCCGTAAAAGAAATGAGTGAAGGTGAATTGATGCAAATGGAAAAAGCCAGACGCCTCGATATTACCGAAGACATTTATTATGAAATCATCCGACAAAAAACAGCTTCGCTCATTGCTTCTTGCTGCTCTATTGGTGCCAGTTCGGTGGGCTCTGCCAAAGAACAAGTCGATAAAATGAAACTGTTTGGCGAGAAGGTAGGGATGGCCTTTCAAATCAAAGATGATTTGTTTGATTTTGGCGATGAGGAAATCGGTAAACCCCTTGGCATCGACATTAAAGAAAAGAAAATGACGCTGCCGCTGATTTATGCTTTATCTAAAGCAAGTTGGCTGGAGAAGCGAAAGATCATTGGCATTGTAAAAAACGAAAGCGAAAAACCGAAAAAAGTACAGGAAGTAATTTCGTTTGTCAAGAATTCGGGAGGCATCGAGTATGCAAAGCAAGCGATGGATCGCTATTATCAAGAAGCGCTGAATCTACTGTCCGAATTTCCCGATTCAACGTACCGCACTTCGCTGCGCGAGTTAGTACAATTTACTATTGAGCGTAGAAACTAGCTCGCCATTTTTACTTTTGAACGACCGGCCTCTAAAATGGCGTAATCTTTCACTGTTTGAAATAAAGTAGAATCCAGATTTTCAGCGGCTGGACCTGTTTGAGTTGGAATGAAATTTCCTTCGCTGTCCCACCACTTTTTAGCATTGTCTTTGGCGGAAGCTTTATCAATTTCAAAATAACTGATGATAGAATCCGAAACAATCCACGGCTTAGAGATACCTGCATATTTCTCAAAAATCATGTTGCGCATTTGCGTGCCGCTTGGCTGATTATTGAAATGTGAAATAGTGTACGACATGGTTTCGGGCTCAGTCATGATCATGTCCCAATAGCGTTTGGAAGTCACTACCTGAGCGGTGGTAAGTAAATAACCGAATCCTTTCTCGATTGGCTCTTTGGTAATTTGGCAAGATGCCTTGAATTCTTTCTTTTTCTTGCCGAAGAGGGTATCAAACAATGCCATGGGTTTCTTTTTTTACTTTATTAGATACTCTCAAACGGTCAAATAGTTGCACAATTCACACAATTAATTCGATGGTTCACGCGCTTTTGCGGGCGCAGCACCCTTGGCAGGCTGTGTTTTCTTTAGCTTTTCGAAGCGCTCATGTTTGGTAAAGAAATCATCCAACTGCTTCACCGGCAGCTTTTTAGCAATGATTTTCTTCTTATCATCCAAAATATAGATGGTAGGGGTGGTTTCGGAACGGTAGTATTTGGAATAATGCTCTTTCATATAGGTGCGCGGCCCATTCACAGTAATCCAAGGAGTTTTAAACTCGTTGATGAACTTCTTCATCTTGGCAATGCTGGTGTCTGAAGCTACGGCAAATACCTCAAAGTTGTATTTGGCTTTGCTCTTATTATAAAACTCAACCAGTTTGGGCGTTTCTTCGCGGCAATGCCCACAGTCAGGATCAAAAATGAATAAGATGGTGTATTTATTCTTGATGTCGTACATAGAACGGGGCTGCAAGTTTTGATCTTGCATGATCAGGTTGGCGCCCACGCGGCCAATCATACTGATGCGGATTTTATCGGCATGGTCTTTCAAACTCTTTTTAATCGAAGCATTGGCCCAGTAATCCATTTCACCGGAGGCAAAGTATTTATCATTTAAGCTGACAAATACTTCATCAAGTCCCATGATTTCCGGTGCCTGATACATTACCATCAAACTATAAACCAAGTACTTATAGTTTTCTTTGTTTTTCTTAGCCTTGTTCACAATTCCCGTAATCGCACGCATAATCGTGTCCGGTGCAGGCACAAATAATTTATCCAGATATTCTTTTACTTTTTCCTGATAAAAAGGACGAGGTAAACGAACCATGGCATCATCGCCCAAATCCATGTTATCAAAGAAATGTTCGCGGTAGTATCTTAACTGAAAGGTGGAATCAATGGAGCCATCGGCCTTTTTAGGAGCCGCGGGCACATCGATCGTGCGCGTTACATTTAGTAAACGGGCTGTAACGGTGGTAGGGTTTTTCTCAATTAACTGCTTTTGGTAGTTCATCACCTTTTCGTTCAGCTTGGCAAAAGCTTCGCGTGCTTCTTTCTTCTGATCTTCTTTCAGCGTGCTGTCTTTCAATATCTTAATGATAGGCTCCGCTTCACCACTCTGTGCCCCGATAAACTGAAGGTTTTCAAAAAACAATTGATTATCCAGGTCGCCTTTGATGGTCAGGTTTTTAATGTATTCATCGATTTGCAAATAATTGCTGGCGCTCGTTTCCATGGAAAAGAATTGGTCTTTGCCCACCAC
>JBGAUU010000022.1:0-49401 GCA_044228465.1 Cyclobacteriaceae bacterium | reverse complement strand
ATCGTATCGTATGCCACCATTAAGAAAGAAAAAGATGAAGTGGGTTGGAATGGTATTTGGAGCGATGAGCATTGTTACTTTTTATTGAAGAGCGATGCAAATATTACAGAACTCGAGAGACGCCTTCCGGATTTTGCGAAGAAGTATCATGGAGAGAATCCAGATAAAGTGGCTTACGAATTGCAACCACTGTCTGAAATTCATTTTGACGATCGTTTTGGAAATTACAACTACAATACAACCACGCGGCCAATGCTGATGGCCATGGCAATAATCGGAATTTTTTTGGTGATCACTGCTTGCATCAATTTTATCAACTTGGTGACAGCCGAATCGATCAAGCGCTCGAAAGAAGTTGGTATCCGCAAGACACTGGGTAGCTCGCGCACGCAACTCGTTATGCAATTTTTGGGTGAGTCTAGTTTAGTAACAATTTTTGCGGTGATATTGGCAGTGGGTTTTGCGCAAATAGCACTTACGTTCTTAAATCCTTTTTTATCATTGAATCTTTCCTTCAACTTGTTGAATGATTCGGGATTGTGGATTTTCTTAATTAGTATCACAGCTGTTGTCGGAATTTTATCTGGCTTGTATCCTTCACTGATTGTATCCAAACTGAATCCGGTATTTGCCATTAAGAATCAAGCGAGTAACCGCAACTCATCTAGTTTTTTGTTACGAAGAGGTTTGGTGATTTTACAGTTTTCAATTTCGCAACTGTTTATCATTGGCACTATTATTCTGATCAATCAAATGGATTATTTCAGAAACAAAGACTTAGGTTTTAAGAAAGATGCCATTATCATTATGCCCATACCCGAAAACGAAGGTTGGGGTTTTAAAGATGGCACAAGTAAGATGAAAACATTGCGCGAAGAAGTATTGCGAATGAAAGGAATTGAAGGTGTAAGTTTGAACAGTGCACCACCTTCTTCCGGCAGTGTTCAGTCAACTGATTTTACTTTAGAAGGAAGTGACCAACGCTATGGCACGCAAGTGAAACAAGTAGATGGTAATTATGCGGAATTATTTGGTTTGCAGTTTGTGGCAGGTAGCAATTTACAAGATTTAGATACTGCTCGCGGGTTTGTGGTGAATGAAAAGTTAGCATCGATGACCGGATTTAACAATCCGCAAGATATGCTTGGCAAGAACATTAAGATGTGGGGTAAGACGCTGCCTGTAGTGGGAGTGGTTAAAAATTTTCATACCATGTCGTTGCATGAGCCAATTGAAGCAACGATCATGCTCAACCGAATTCAGCGCTATCGCTCCATGGCAATTAAAGTAAATCCACAGAATGTGCAGGAGACTATAAAAGAAGTGCAACAAAAATGGGAGGCTACCTATCCCGAAGCTGTTTTCTCATACCAGTTTTTAGAAGAAGATATCCGTTCGTTCTACGATCAGGAAGCCAAAATGTCTACACTGCTAACCATCTTCACATCTATTTCTATTTTTATTGGATGTCTAGGATTGTTTGGATTAGCTGCTTTCATGGCGAATCAGAAAACAAAAGAGATTGGTGTGCGCAAAGTATTAGGTGCTTCAGTAGAAAGCATTTTACTTCTCTTCTCTAAAGAATATTTAGTTCTAATTGTAATTGGCTTTGTAGTAGCTACTCCTTTCGCTTGGTATTTTTCAAACCTGTGGCTACAAGACTTTGAGTATCGCATTACAGTTGGGCCTGCTTACTTCGTGATCGGCTTGCTGATTACGTTTATAATAGCTTTTGTTACGGTGGGTTACAGATCATTAAAGGCCGCCACTGTCAATCCGGTAGATTCATTGCGTTCGGAGTAATTTATCTGGTTTATAAGTTGCTTTTAGTTGAGTATGGAGCCTTCAACTCGCCTCTATTTCAATTTGGGTGAGTATTTCATAGTTTTTTAATAGACTAGTTAGCTGAATGCTGTTTGTTTTAATGCAAATTTGGTTGCGACTTGTAGTGCTTTTGTTGCAATCGCATACCCATTCTCACTAATTATACTCTTTTCACTCGTTTGAATTTTTACTCCAACCTTTTGTTGCCTGACCTTTTTGGGTGAATAACCCTGCAACCAATTTACCATCATTTGACCGCAGAGTTTTACTTCATTTTGTTTAACCAGTTTACTTTTGTCATGAAAGCAGCACAAATGCTTTCTGTTGTTGACAGTTATATAATTAAAATGCGAATAAAATGAATGGATTAAAAAAGAGAGTGGTAATTGTTGAGGAGGACAGCAGTTTATTGCAAATTTTTAATTTAGTGATTGGCGGAACCGACAAGTTTAATGTAATAGGACTCTACAACACATTTGATGAGGCTTTTAAGTCATTTAAGAAATCTATTCCAGACATTGTTTTAATGGATATAGACTTACCAGGAACTAATGGAATTGAAGGAACACGAGTCATACGCGAATGTTATCCTGCCACTGAGGTTGTCATTGTAACAAATTACGAGAACGATGAAACTATTTTTGAGGCCTTACGCGCAGGTGCCATCGGATATATTTTAAAATCACTGAATTATGTCGAATTGATTTTGGCATTAGAAGAGCTTATAAAAGGTGGCGCTCCACTTAGTAGTAGGATAGCGCGGAAAGTGATAAATAATTATCATGTCAATTTAAATTCTCCATTATCAAATAGAGAAAGACAAATCATGCAGATGATTTCAGTTGGTAAAACCTATTCTGAAATAGCGGAGGAGTGTCATATTTCGAAAGAGACTTCTAAAACACACATTCGAAACATTTATGTGAAGTTAAAAGTCAATTCGAAGTCCGAAGCAATTGCCAAGGCGAATAATGATAGATTAATCTAGTTCGACAATATAATTGCACTTTGAAGAAATCGTAGCAATGTTAGAATAAGTAATTAGAAGCATATTTAATCTTTTTAGGGTTAGGTTAGATTCACTCTAATTATAGTTAAGGGTTCACTTGGTCGGTGAGCTCTTTTTTTTGGTTTCATAGGCATTTAGATGAATTTTTCACGTAAGAGGCATGTGGTATCTCGCTAACTAAACTTTTTTCTTTAATCCGTGAATGGCGAATGAAAATACGGTAGTTGAAGGTATTCTCTCATAAAAAGTTAATAGTGAGTTTTGGTATAACGAATTGGTGTAATAAACACCTAGCGGAGTTATTTAAAAACTAAACCAAAATTTATGAAGAAGATTTTACTTGTATGCTTCACTTGGTTGTTGTCATTTCATGTAATGGCACAAGACCGAGTAGTTTCCGGAAGGGTAACATCTGCGGAAGATGGAACAGCCTTGCCGGGTGTAAACGTAGTAGTGAAAGGAACAACAAATGGAACGGTTACAGATTCGGAAGGAAAGTATTCGATATTAGTACCATCTCCGAATGATGTACTGGTATTTTCTTTTATCGGATTTAAGTCGGATGAGTTAGCAATTGGTAATCGAGCTACGGTTGAGATAAAATTGTCGCCAGATGTAACACAACTCAATGAAGTAGTGGTAACAGCATTAGGTATTGAGCGGAATAAGAATGAACTTCCTTATGCCGCCCAACAAGTATCATCTGATCAAATCGTGCAAAGCCGAAGCGTCAATTTTGTCAATTCACTTTCGGGAAGACTCGCTGGAGTTGATATTAAAACAAACAACACTATGGGGGGATCTACCAACGTAGTGATACGAGGTATGAAGTCAATAACAGGAAATAATCAGGCGTTGTTTGTTGTAGATGGTGTTCCAGTATCAAATGGAAACATTAACAATAATGTAAATGCTGGTCAGGCAGCAGGCGGTGGCGGACCCGACTATGGCAATGCAGCAGCAGATATTAATCCAGATAATATCGCTTCTGTTAACGTGTTGAAAGGTGCAGCCGCTACGGCATTGTATGGATCTAGAGCCGCAAATGGAGTTGTAATGATTACTACAAAAAAAGGACAGAAGAAGAGCTTCGATGTAACAGTAAATAGCGGAATTACATGGGGTCAAATTAATAGATCTACGTTTCCTACATACCAAAAAGAGTACGGACAAGGATACGAGGATTACTTTTATACTTATACAGGAAATGATGGAACAAAACCAGCTAGTCGTTTTGATGATGATGCTTCATATGGGCATAAGTTTGACCCCAATTTCTTGGTTTACCAATGGGATGCACTTGACCCATTTTCTCCTAACTATAAAAAAGCAACACCTTGGGTAGCAGCAAAGAATGACCCATCCACATTTTATGAAACATCTGTAAATTCCAACCAAAGCGTATTGATATCAGGTGGTACTGATAAAAACACTTATAAATTTGGATACACTCGAAGTGATGAAACCGGCATCTTACCAAACAGTAAGTTGACAAAAAACCTTTTCAATTTTACGGCTACGATGGATTTGACTAGTAATTTAAAAATTACAACTTCCGCGAATCTTTCAAGCATTTCCGGCCTAGGTAGATTCGGAACTGGATATTCGGGCAATAATCCAAATCAAGGGTTTAGACAATGGTGGGTACAGAACGTAGATATCCAACAGCTTAAGGAGGCTTATTTTAGAAATCGTAAAAATGTTACTTGGAACTGGGCCAGCACGGCAGGATTAGCGCCAATATTTGCCAATAATCCATATTGGGAGCGTTATGAAAATTATAACACAGATACACGAAGCCATATTTTTGGATATGCAATGCTAGATTATAAAATTAATAGCTGGCTTTCTGTGATGGGGCGTGCAGCAGTTGATCAAAGTATTGATTTTGTAGAGCAACGTATAGCTGTTGGAAGCGCTCAAACATCTTCTTATACAAGATTTGACGGCAACACAACCGAACAGAATTTTGACTTGATGCTAAATGTGAATAAAGCAATTTCAAAAGATATTAGTTTCAGAGCAGTTCTTGGTGGGAATATGAGAAGAAACTTGTTTTCCAGCATATTAGCATCCACCAGTAGCGGATTGGTTGTTCCAGGCTTATACTCGTTATCAAACTCAGCGGGCACACTGACACCGCCAGTTGAAACATATACTACTTCGGGAGTAGATGGAATATTTCTTAATACCACTCTAGGCTACAAAGATGTTGCATACATTGAATTAAGCGGAAGGCAAGATAAGTCAACCACTCTTCCAAAAGCGAACAATACCTATTTCTATCCATCGGTGGCAGGTACTTTTGTGTTTTCAAGTTTAATTAAGCCAACATGGTTGTCCAGTGGAAAAATAAGAGCCAATTATGCTGAAGTGGGCGCAGATGCTCCCCCCTTGTCGGTAAATAGCGTATACGCTAAACCAACTGCATTTGGTTCAACTACATTATTTTCACAACCAAATACACGAAATAATCCGAATTTGAAATCGGAAAGAACCCAGAGCTTTGAAACTGGATTAGAAGCAGCTTTTTTAAATGATCGTGTTGGCTTTGATTTTACATACTATCAAACTAGTACACTTGATCAAGTTTTACCGGTAAATATTACAGCGGCAACAGGATTCACTGGAACGTTTGTAAACTCAGGGGAAGTAAGAAACACGGGTATTGAATTATCCATGTTTGCGACCCCAGTGAAGACAGATAATTTTAGTTGGACAATTAATTTGAACTTTACTCGTAATAGAAATGAAGTGGTTAAGTTATATGGTGAAGGCGATAATGAAGTTAATAATGTTCAAATTGCCGGACTACAAGGTGGTGTATCCATCAATGCTGCTAAAGGTTTGCCATACGGAGTTATTCGTGGTAGAGATTTTGTTTACACAAATGGTCAACGAACAGTTGGTGCCAACGGATATTATAAGAGAGGTACCAAATCAAATGATGTAATTGGTAATCCCAACCCAGATTGGCTAGGTGGTGTCAGCAACACTTTAAAGTATAAAGGTTTGTCTTTCAACTTTCTTTTTGATATAAGACAAGGTGGGGATTTATTCTCTCTTGACTTGTGGTACGGAGAAGGCACTGGGCAATATCCAAATACAGCAGGTTTAAATGCTAGGGGAATTGAATCTAGATTACCTGTAGCACAAGGTGGCGGAGTGTTGTTACCTGGTGTACAAGAAAATGGAACTCCCAACACAATCTTTGCTGAGAATTTTGATGGAAACGGAAATAGTCCATTTGGTTATTTTGCAGGCGGTGGAGCAGGTGCTGTAAACAAAGCATATATTTTTAATGGCTCTTACGTCAAATTGAGAGAAGTTGCAATTTCTTATTCAATACCACCTTCAATAGTAAGTAAGCTGAAGGTATTTAGAGCAATAGATGTTTCTTTGATTGGAAGAAATCTATTAATCATCAAAGATTTACCGTATTCAGATCCTGAAGAAAGTTTGAGTTCAGGTAATGCAAATGCTGGCTATCAAAGTGGTGCCTATCCTTCAACACGAAGCTACGGCTTTAACGTAAAATTCAATTTTTAATAATTTAAGAGTGTGAGTTGCTCAACATTCTTCTCATTGCAGTGTAGAGCACTCACTTATTTTAAACTAAAATCAATAACAAATGAAAAGAGCAATTATTTTCGGACTTACCGTGGTCCTCACGGCATCATGTGTCGATTCGTTAGATGACTACAACATTGATAAAAAGAGAGCGTCCGCAGTTCCTGCCTCAACTTTATTTAGTAATGCGGTTAAAGACCTGATAGACAACTTCACTACCCCAAATGTTAATGTGAATAATTTCAGATTTTACATTCAGTATTGGACGGCAGTTACGTATACTCAAGAGCCAAGATATGATTTAACATCAAGAACTATCCCTCAAAATTTTTGGACTCCGTTTTATAGAGATGCCCTTTCTGATTTAAAAGAGTCAAGGCGACTGATTGATGCGGACGGTACACTATTGCCAGCGGTTAAGGCTAATCAAGTGGCTCAAACAGAAATAATGAGCGTGCTTGCTTGGTCTTCTTTAGTAAATACATTTGGAAATGTACCGTACAGCAAAGCACTAAGCACGGCAACTACATTGCCATCGTATGATAATGCTGAAACTATCTATACCGATATTCTTGTCAGATTGGACGAGGCTCTTGCCAATCTGAATGCTTCAGCTGCTGGTATGCCCGCATCATCTGATGTAATGTACGGAGGTAACATTACTAAATGGATTAAGTTTGGAAATTCACTAAAACTAAGATTAGCAATGATTATTGCTGACAAAAACCCGACTAAAGCACAAACAATGGTTACTCAGGTAACATCCGATCTAACTAAGCTCATTTCTTCCAATGCGGAAAATGCAAGGCATACCTATTTATCATCTTCACCAAATAATAATCCAATATCAAACAACACCATAGCGCCATTCACTACGCGACAAGATTTTGTAGTAAGTGAAACGATTGTCAACAAAATGAATGGGTTGAATGATCCCAGAAGACCTTTCTACTTTACTTCAATTGGAGGAAATTTTGTAGGAGGTGTTAACGGTTTTCCTAACTCGTACGCAAGCACTTCGCATATTAGTGATAAAATAACCTCGCCTACATTTGAAGGCCTATTTATGGATTACGCTGAAGTACAATTTTTGCTAGCGGAGGCTGTCGAGCGTGGATTTCTTAATGGAGTAGCAGGGGATTTTTATAGAGAAGCAATTACGGCTTCGATTACTTATTGGGGTGGTACTGTTGCAGAAGCAAATACCTATTTAGCACAACCATCTGTTGCTTATTCTACTGCTACAGGAAACTATAAACAGAAGATAGGTGAACAAAAATGGATAGCGCTTTATAATAGAGGCTATGACTCATGGGTTGAGTGGAGAAGGTTAGATTTCCCTGTTTTAACCCCTGTAAGTGGATCAGGTGTTCCTACGGGTTTAATAATACCACTGCGTTTGATTTATCCAGTTAGTGAACAAACTCAAAATGGTAAGTCGTATAGTGATGCATCAAATACAATAGGAGGAGATCTTACCAGTGTTAGAATATTTTGGGATATGAATTAATCATTAAGTAATAATTTATAAGTAAGAGCTGCCCTTATCAGGCAGCTCTTTTTTTTGCAACTAATTAACCTGTTTGATCCGATTAGTAATTCGCAACATAATTGTTATTCAATGCAACTAAATTTGGAGTGATGCGCCTTTGAATGGATGAGATTTGTGGCCAAAGTACTCAGCTGTCACAAATAAAGAAATTTATAAGGAGCCAACTATGACTACCAACAAATCGATCTTTGGAATTATCATTTTCATTTTCTCAATACAGTTCGCCTCAGCTCAAAACTCGGTTTCAATTGGAACTACGGCTACAAATTCCAATGCAGTGCTTTGGCTAAATTCACCAGGTAAAAATCAAGGCCTTATCATCCCTGTTGTTTCCAATAAGTCAGCTGTTACCCCAGTTGCTGGCATGATTGTTTTTGATGAAAGCGATAAAAAAATTTACTACTACAACGGAACCGCGTGGGAAGGCCCTTTAGGGAGCGGATCTGGGGGAGGGGCTACTTATAGTGCAGGGTCAGGAATAAGTATAGTGGGTACTGTAATTTCAAATTCAGGAGATACGAACGCAACCGATGATATTTTACTAACTTCAATATCCGGTGGAGATTTGACAGGACCCTTTTCAAATCTGCAAATTGGAAATGGGGTAATAACAAATGCAGATGTATCAGCGACCGCTGCGATTGCTGGATCTAAAATTACTCCCAACTTCGGAACGCAAAATATTTCAACGACCGGAACGCTTTCAGCTGGAGCATCCACTTCTTTGAATTCGGTGAGTTATACTTGGCCAAATGCACAAGCTGTTGGCACACGTGTACTTCAGAATGATGGTACAGGGGTACTCTCATGGGTGCCGAGCACTGGACTTTCCAATTCGCTTACTTCTGCCAATATTTTTGTAGGTAATGGAAGTAATATTGCCACGGGTGTTCCTCTGAGTGGCGATGCATCGCTTGCGAATACAGGAGCACTCACGATTTCAAATAATGCCATCACATCTGCAAAAATTATTGATGGAGCGATTACTGACGCAGATGTATCAGCGACCGCTGCGATAGCCGGATCTAAAATCACCCCCAACTTTGGAACGCAAAATATTTTAACGACCGGAGCACTTTCAGTTGGCGCATCCACTTCTTTAAATTCGGTGAGTTATACCTGGCCGAATGCACAAGCAGTTGGCACACGTGTACTTCAGAATGATGGTACAGGGGTACTCTCATGGGTGCCGAGTACAGGACTTTCTAGTTCGCTTACTTCTGCCAATATTTTTGTAGGTAATGGAAGTAATATTGCCACGGGTGTTCCACTAAGTGGCGATGCATCGCTTGCAAACACCGGAGCACTCACGATTTCAAACAATGCTATCACGTCTGCAAAAATTACTGATGGAGCGATTACTGATGCAGATGTATCAGCGACCGCTGCGATAGCCGGATCTAAAATCGCCCCCAACTTTGGAACACAAAATATTTTAACGACCGGAACACTTACATCTGGTTTGACAACAGTATCCGGTTTGACAGTTAGTGGCACATCCACATCTTTGAATTCGGTGAGCTACACTTGGCCAAATTCACAAGCTGTTGGCACACGCGTACTTCAGAATGATGGTACGGGTGTACTCTCATGGGTGCCAAGCACGGGACTTTCTAATTTGCTTAATTCTGCTAATATTTTTGTAGGTAATGGAAGTAATATTGCCACGGGTGTTCCACTGAGTGGCGATGCATCGCTTGCAAACACCGGAGCACTTACGATTTCAAATAATGCTATCACGTCTGCAAAAATTATTGATGGAGCGATTACTGATGCGGATGTATCAGCGACCGCTGCCATAGCCGGAACGAAAATCACTCCCAACTTTGGAACACAAAATATTTCAACGACTGGAACACTTACATCTGGTTTAACAACGGTATCCGGTTTGACAGTTAGTGGCACATTCACTTCTTTGAATTCGGTGAGTTACACTTGGCCGAATGCACAAGCTGTTGGTACACGTGTACTTCAGAATGATGGTACAGGAATACTTTCATGGGTGCCGAGCACAGGACTTTCCAATTCACTTACTTCTGCCAATATTTTTGTAGGTAATGGAAGTAATATTGCCACGGGTGTTCCGCTGAGTGGTGATGCATCGCTTGCAAATAGCGGAGCACTTACAATTTCAAACAATGCCATCACATCTGCAAAAATTATTGATGGAGCGATTACTGATGCAGATGTATCAGCGACAGCCGCTATAGCCGGATCGAAAATCACTCCCAACTTTGGAGGGCAAAATATTTCAACGACTGGAACACTTGCCTCTGGCCTAGCCACAGTTTCCGGTTTGACAGTTAGTGGTGCATCCACTTCTTTGAATTCGGTGAGTTACACTTGGCCGAATGCACAAGCTGTTGGTACACGTGTACTTCAGAATGATGGTACAGGAATACTTTCATGGGTGCCGAGCACAGGACTTTCCAATTCACTTACTTCTGCCAATATTTTTGTAGGTAATGGAAGTAATATTGCCACGGGTGTTCCACTGAGTGGTGATGCATCACTTGCTAATACGGGAGCACTCACGATTTCAAATAATGCTATCACATCTGCAAAAATTATTGATGGAGCGATTACTGATGCGGACGTATCAGCGACAGCCGCGATTGCTGGATCTAAAATTACTCCCAACTTCGGAACGCAAAATATTTCAACGACCGGAACGCTTTCAGCTGGCGCATCCACTTCTTTGAATTCGGTGAGTTACACTTGGCCGAATGCCCAAGCTGTTGGCACACGTGTGCTTCAGAATGATGGTACAGGGGTACTTTCATGGGTGCCGAGCACTGGACTTTCCAATTCGCTTACTTTTGCCAATATTTTTGTAGGTAATGGAAGTAATATTGCCACGGGTGTTCCACTAAGTGGCGATGCATCGCTTGCAAACACCGGAGCACTCACGATTTCAAACAATGCTATCACGTCTGCAAAAATTATTGATGGAGCGATTACTGATGCAGATGTATCAGCAACCGCTGCGATAGCCGGATCTAAAATTACTCCCAACTTCGGAACGCAAAATATTTCAACGACTGGCACGCTTTCGGTAGGCTCTGCTACTGTATCCAATTTAGCTGTGAGCGGAACGACCACATTCAATAGTAAAACGTATAATTGGCCATCTACTGCATTGGTTGATAATACTTTCTTACGAACAGATGCAACAGGTAATCTTTCGTGGGTTTCAGCTCCGGCAAGTTTCTCTACAAATAATATTATTCCAAAAGGTGATGGTACCGGATTGGTTGCCTCCAGTATTACCGATATGGGATCCAATATCAGCATTGGTGGATTTGATGCAACCGATGCAGCCACATACAAATTCATCGCTTATGGTAAAGGAGGAAACCCAGCCATCGGTACAGATTTGAGTGGCATAAAAATTGGCGATGTTGGTGGTAACTCAATGACCAATTATTTCTATACAGATTTTGAAGGAGCGGGTACTTTTTCTTTTATGAATGGAAAGGTGGGGATTGGCACCACCAACCCGACTACAGCCAAACTAGTGATATCAGGAACGTCAGCGCAGCTCGGTTTAGATTTATCGTCTACTGATCAGTATGCGGATCTGCGCGTGATTAGGAATAGTTTAAGTGGATTTGATAAAGATATGTATATCGGATATCAAAGTGGCCCAGTTTCATCACTACACCTTTTCTCAAACAACCTCCTTACGGCATCTATAAGTGGTGGGAGAGTTGGAATAGGATTGCCTTTTAACTCAACACCTGTGGCCAGATTAGAAGTACAGCAAGTTGGAGATGCCGTAGGAGTTTGGTTTCAAAATGCCAGTTCGGGTCCAGCAACGTTATACCTTAGAAATACGGGATCCGGTTATGGAATTTTTTCTGAAGCGCCACAGAATGGTGGAAACTCAAGTTGGGTAAACTCTTCGGATGCTCGATTGAAAAGGAATATTGAACCATTGAAAAATGCACTTCAAAATGTATTGCGCATGAGAGGAGTTAGCTTTGACTGGCGGCATGACGTTGAGGCTAAGAAGAATTTGCCTACCAAACATCAAATAGGTGTAATAGCGCAGGAAGTACAAGAGATCTATCCTGAAGTAGTTGCAACAGATCCGGACGGTTATCTTGCAGTCGGGTATTCAAATCTCGTTCCGGTTTTAATAGAGGCAATTAAGGAGCAGCAGCAGATCATTGATAACCTAAAATCTCAAACTGATGATCTGAAAAAACAACTTGCCGACTTTGCCGAGATGAAGCGGCAAGTAGAAGAAATTAGAAATGCACTAAATTTGAAAAAGTAAAATCATAACTAAATCTAAAGCTACTTTGCATTTTCACTGTACTCACTGGGGGTCATTCCAAATTTCTTTTTGAATCTCTTAGCAAAATAAGATTGCTCATTGAAGCCAACGGAATAACTAATTTGAGTGAGGGTATCAACCTTTCCTTTGATCATTTCGGCAGCGCGTAGCAACCGAATGTCACTAATGAATTCATTGGGAGACAAGCCGGATATGGCTTTTAATTTTCGGAATAGTTGCGCTCTGCTTAAATGCATTTCGTCTGCGAGACTCTCCACGCTAAACAGTGAATCACTGATATTGCGTTCTACAACCGCTTTGGCTTTTTGAAGGAACTTCTCATCGAGCGTTGGTTCGCTAGCAACTTTTGTTGAGGCTTGACCGGATAAACTCGTCATATATTTTAGCGCTAGCTTTTTTCGAAGATTAAGCAAGTTTGCTATTCGGATAAATAATTCTTCGACAACAAAAGGTTTGGCAAGGTAATCGTCTGCTCCAATTTTTAAGCCTGTAAGGCGCGATTCCAGATCTGCCTTTGCCGTAAGTAGAATAACTGGTATATGACTCGTTCTTTCATTTTGTTTGATTTTTTCAAGCAGATCGATTCCATTCATTCGCGGCATCATTATGTCCGAGAGAATTAGATCAGGTATTTGTTCGTAGGCAGATTCAAGTCCCTCAACACCATCCTTAGCAATTGCAACCACATATTGTTTACTTAAGATAGAGGCTAAATAATTTTGTAAGTCAGGGTTGTCTTCCACAATCAAAATAGTCTGCTTTGCTTCAGGCGACTCCTCATGTGACGGAAGCATTGCCTCCAAAAGCTCTGAAGCTTCTTCTGGCGTGATGATCTCATTTTGATTTGAAACCGGGAGAATAGTTTGAATAGAAGCGAGCGATATTGTTTTGGGTTTTTGAAGTGGAATGGTAACGGTAATAATGGTTCCTTTATGAAATGTGCTTTCCAAATGAATATTACCTTGATGCAACTTTACTAATTCTTTGACCAATGATAAGCCTAATCCTGTTCCATGATCGCCATCGATCCCTTCGCGAACTTGATAAAACGCTGAAAAGAGATGCTGTTGATCTTCTTCAGGAATACCAATTCCTGTATCTTTTATGACGAGCTTAATACCAGTTTCAGAACCTCGATCTGTTACTTGAAGCGAAATGGTGCCATCGGGTGGCGTAAACTTGAAAGAATTCATCAATAGATTAGTGATGATTTTTTCCATCTTATCTGAGTCGAACAAAAATTCCCGTGATGACAGCCGTATGTCCCTTGAAAATTTAACTTTCTTTTGAATGGCTAAGGGTTCGAATGATTCGGTGAGCAATTGTAAAAATGAACTGAGGTCATCCACCTTAGCCTGCAATTCCATTTTTCTGGCTTCTAATTTCGATAAGTCTAATATTTGATTTACCAGATTAAGTAGTCGTTGTGCGTTTCGTAATACAATTTTGCTGGTTTCGTAGTCAACGCCCGATTTAGATGGCGATGCTAATTTTTCTTCGATGGGAGCAATGATCAATGAGAGAGGTGCGCGAAATTCATGGGAAATGTTGGTGAAGAAACGTGACTTCAACGCATCTGCTTCTTTTAATTTGTCAGTTACGGTTTTTTGAAATGCCAGTAATTGTTTTGCTTTTAAATTTCGTTGGTTCTGTAGCAAATAGACGATTACGCTAAATAATGCAAGCAAGATAATTCCGACCACGAGCGAGAGTTGTAATATTTGATCTGCACGCTTCTGTTCCAGCAGTAGCTGAATCTCTTTTTGTTTTTTTTCATTGTCGTAACTCGTTTCTAGTTCAACTATTTCCCGTGTGATTTTCTCATTGCTTAAACTATCTTTAAGATCGTAGTAGGCTTTTTGATAGAAAAGACTTTGTGGCATATTGCCCTGTGCTAATTTTAACTCCATTAGGAGTAAGTAATTATCCTTCACAACCGTTTTAAGGCCGATACTTCTGGCAATTTTTTGAGACTCGCTTAGATACTCTTCTGATTTCTTAAAGTTTCTATTTTGCAGATAAGTGTACCCAAGTTGTGAGAGCACGCGAGATTTTGCGTACCGGTTTTCTACCTTCTCGGACAGAGCTAACGCCTTTTCGTAATAAGATATTTCAATTTTTGGGTTGTTAAGGTGCTTGCCACTATAAACAGATCCTATGTTCGTGTAAATGATTGGAAGATAATATTCATTTGGGTGCTCTTTTTCGATAGCGAGACTTTTGGTAAACAAATTGAGTGCACTGTCGGGTTTGTTTTTGGCTAGCTGAATTGCACCAGCGCCTACGTAAACACGCAACATCATGCCCCAGTTATTTTTAGCAATGCATGTTTCTAGTGATTTTTTTAAGTAGAACTGTGCTTTTGAAAACTCCAGTTGGTCTGAATAAGTTACACCCAATATTCGATAAGTTTCAGCAAGTAGCCCTTTGTCAAGTTTTTCGTTCTCAACAATTTGAATGACATCCATTGCATGTTTGATCGCCAATTCGCCATCACCTAGCACCCAATAGCAAAGCGCAAGCCTGTTTTTAGCAATTGAGAGACCTAGTTTGTATGAAAGGCTATCTGCAAGTTTTAGACCGATCATGGCATATTGCCTGGCTTTGTAGTAATCTATTCCAATATGTTGATAGCTTAATTCATTCCATAGTTTTACTTTCAAAGTGTCATTGGACCTATGTTTCCTTAGAATAGATTCAACGCTATCAATTTTGCTAATTTGACCGAAAGCAATTTTCGTAAGAATTGTAAATGTAACGATCAGAATAATTTTGTTCATACGTGCGGGGTAACTATTGGTAGAAGTAAAAGCTTTTAGTAACTACTTACTAGTTCATCGATAGTTTAGCAATATATTAATAATTCGAAATTTGTATTCCTGTATTCATAGTCACAACTGGCTTTGTGATGTAGTAACTATACGCTATGTCATTTAATTCTATTGGGCAGATTACCATTCTTTTCATTGGATTCCTTAATAGAGGATTCAATATTCGGTTGTTGCTTTAATAGCTGCGAAGTGTGTAGTAATAACTCTTCTACTGCAAATGGCTTAACGAGATATGCATCAACTTCTGATTTTAGATCATCCAAACTGGATTGTAAATCTGTTTTGGTTGTAAGCACCATAATTGGGATATGAAGCGTGCGTTCGTCTTTTTTAAGTATATCAAATAACTTATCGCCTCTTGATGTCGATACCGATATGCCACATATTATCAGATTGGGTATTTGTTTACAGGCTAATTCAAAGCCTTCTTCGCCATTATCTGTTATAACTACCACGTAACGTTTGTCGAGAATTGATTTAAGGTATTTTTGTAAATCAAGATTGTCTTCTACAATTAAGACGGTTAGCATTGTGGATTTTTCATCATTTCTGTTCGCAGCAGTTTCTTCATGAATTTTCACCTTCCCAATGGGCAATTTCGATTTGATGGCAGTAGCGGCTGGCATGTTGCTAGATGATGTATTAGTTTCAGGATAGAAGATAGGGAGCGTCACAGTTATTTTAGTGCCATCATTCACTGTGCTCGTTAAGTCAATCCGACCATTGTGAAGATTCACCAGCTCTTTTACCAATGATAAGCCTAGTCCAGTGCCCATGTCGCCATTATTTGCTTCATCAACTTGATGAAATGGCGAGAAGATATGTGGCTTATCTTCATCGGATATTCCAATACCGGTATCCTCCACTGAGATCAAAATTAAATTTTCATTCCACCTTTCGACAGCGGTTAAAGTTACCGTGCCACCGGCTGGAGTAAACTTGAAAGAATTCATTAATAGATTGCTGACGATCTTTTCAATTTTGTCAGCATCAAATTTTATCTCTGCATGATCAAATTTAAAATCTTGTTTGAAGGAAATGTGTTTTTGTTGTGCTAACGTTTCAAATGAAGTTGCGATTATTTTAAGAAAAGCCTCCATATTACCAAAAGCAAAATGTAATTCCATTTTTTTTGCTTCTAGCTTTGCTAAATCCATAAGCTGATTCACTAATTCCAGAAGTCGATTGGCATTTCGCTTCACAATTTGAAGATCATTTTTGCTATTATTTGAAATAGCACCTGAATTGATAATATCTTCAATAGGTGCTAGAATTAGTGTAAGCGGGGTTCTGAATTCATGTGAAATGTTTGAAAAGAACCTCGACTTAAGTAAATCGGTTTCTTTCAATTTAGTGTTGTACTCCTTTTGTATGGCTAATAACTCTTTTGCTTTTTGAGTTCTCGACCTTTGTAATAGATAAATGATGCCAATTGCAATGACGGATCCGGCAAGTATATATTTCCAAATAAGTTGGATTTGCTTTTCGCCTTCAAGCAGTTTTATTGTTTGCTCTTTTTTGTCTGTTTCGTATTTGCTTTCTATTTCTAATGCTTGTTTGTTTTTCTCGGCTGTAAACAAACTATCCTTCAGCTTAGTCGTGCGGATGTACCATGTGAGCGCTTCCTTGTAGTTCCCCTGACTCTCATGTAAAATGTAAAGTCGGTTGTATACCATAATTTTAGGTTCAGTGGTATGTAGCTTATCTAAAAGCTTTAGGCTTCTAAGAGCAATTGCTTCCGCTTCTTTAAAGCGCTTTAGCTGAATTAAAATATCTGTTTTGCCATCTTGAACATTCAAGAGTCCTAGTTTATCATCTACTTTTATTTTAATTGATTCTGACAACTCGAGGTATCGCAAAGCAGTTGAGTAATCTTTTAGCCGCTTATAGGTAATCCCTAAGTTTAAATAACTTGCACTGATCCCATTTTCATCAGCAATTTCACGCTTGTATGCCAATGATATTTCATAATACTTGATGGCTGAAATAAAATCCTGCTTTTCATTATATATCAATCCGATGTTGTTGGCCGACCTGCCAGCTTGGATGGCATGCTTCTTATTTTTAACTAACTCGAAACTTTTGAAGTAATATTCTAGAGCCTTATCCAATTGTGCAAGGTCGTGATATACAAGTCCTATGTTGTTATACACATTGGCAACACGAAGATATTGTGATGATTGATCAAGCGCTTTTAACGCGGAAAAAAAAGAGGTTAGTGCTTCGCTGTATTTGCTTTGATGATAATAAGCTAGGCCAATTCCATTTAATAAACCGGCATACACTTCTCGTTCCGAATCAATATGCTTATGATACTTGATGAATTCCACACCGGCCGTAGCACTTTCAATTGCTTTTACGTAATCCCCCCGGATATCGTATGAAATGCAGAGCACATGATATGCTTTTGCAGCGCCATTAAAGTAATCGACCGTTTTGCAAAGCTCTACGGCCTCCACCGCCAGTTTTTCACTTTCTTGAGGATTTGTATAGACATATTCCATCGCCAATTCTGTCAATACCTGGATACGCAATGTATCGGTAGCATTGATTAGCACAGATTGTAAGCTATCTATTTTAGATTGACCATTGCATGTTATAGAACAATAAATGAAAAGAGATAAAAAGAACGATGAAATGGATTTCATGAATATACTATTTCACTTTTAGGTCCCTTGAAAAAATCCTTGAAAAGAATTTAGGCTGAGTCGGCAAGTTGTATTGTATGATGCGAGAATAACCATTTTGACGCTAAAAACAGAACTGTGGCAACGAAATTACCCTTGAACGCAACATTTGTTTCATCGAGTTCGAAAATAAGTGAAGTTTTGAATTGGTTTTACCCTTTTTGCCGGGTATGCTAAACGGTATTAAAAAAGCCAGTTGTGATTTTTACCGAAGGACAGCCGACATTAATACTGATTATTGCAACAAGAATGCGTCATTCGACTGACTTATTTAAACGTAGTTTGCAAACACAAAATTGTAAGTCATTGACATGAAATCACTATTTCTAAACTTTCGTCCAAAGAATTTCATATGAAGAAAATTGGATTGGTTGGTGGTATGAGTTGGGTTTCCACGGTTGATTATTATCGATTGATCAATCAGGGTGTTAACGACCGGATAGGGGGACTGAATTTTGCCGAATGCATTATTTACTCACTCAACTTTGGCGATATTCAATTAGTCAATTGGAATAATTCTTTTGAGTTACTCTATAGGGCTTGCTTAAGTTTAAAAAATAGCGGTGCAGAGTGTATAGTGCTATGCGCTAACACGGCTCACCAATTCATTGACCAGTTGGAAGCAAAAATAGAATTGCCTTTTATTAACATCGTATCAGAAACAGCTCGGATTATCGAAGGAAAGCAATTAACGAAGGTTGGCTTACTGGGCACGAAGTACACCATGGAGATGGATTTTTTTAAAGATGGCTTGATGCAAAAAGGTATCGAATGTATAATACCGAAGAGTGAAAACACTAGAGAATTTATTCAACAAACACTACGCGATGAATTAGGCAAAGGCATTTATAAATCAAAAACCAAAGATGCTTATCTATCTATTATTAATGAGCTACTCGAAAATGGAGCTCAGGGAATAATACTGGGATGTACGGAATTGCCCTTAATTATTAACCAACAAGATGTCTCAGCCTCATTGATCGATACCCTTGAATTGCATTGTGAGGCCATTGTCAAATTTGCTATAAACTAATAATCCATACAAATCTTATAATTGTTTACCAACTCCAAATTTTAATCAACATGATCGCAGGAAATTTATTAATAGAGTTTAATTGGGGCGCCATTGCTATTGCAACAATTGTTTATTGTGCTTTTAGTGGTATGTGGCACCGACAATTTATGTTCGGCAAAATGTGGGAACGAGCCATGGGCTTTCAGCGAACAGAAAATTGGAAAGAAAAGACTATTTATTTTGTCGTTCCATTTATTTCCTGCCTCATAACTACTATTTCTGTTTCGGTTCTGATTCAACTGATTAAGCCAACTTCACTCACAGCGGCTTTATCTCTGGGTTTAGTGCTGGGCGTTGGTTTTGCTGCTGCGGTAACATGTACGAATGCCGTCATTCCCACAATGAAAAAACCACTCGTTTTTGGAGCCATCACAGGATCAGCTCATGCAATCGGCATAACATTGGTTGCATTGATTATTTATTCCTTGATTTAGGGAACATCCCTAAATTAGGAGAGAAATACTTTTCTTTTTACTTGAGGAACGGTTGTTGTATTATTCGACCTGCCCTTTGCCATACTATTTGGTTCATAATCAATAAATCAGATGCTCGGTTGCAACATGAGTATCACTCAATGCAACAACCGACTTAACGCAATAAACTTGCCTATGCGTAAGTTTGATGCAACTTTTAAATATACCCTATGAAAAGTATCAAGATCACTTTAATTATGCTGATTTGTGCCTCAACATTAAAGGCACAAACAATTACTATTACATCACCCCCCAATGGAAACAATCAACAGTCCAGCGTTACGCAATGGATTGGTTTGGTTTCAGTAACTATTACTTATCGTGGTCCAGATGTTCATGGCCCTAATGGTGAAGACCGCAAAGGTCATATTTGGGGCGAACTTGTTCACTATGGCTTTAAAGACCCCGATGGATATGGAACTTCTGTTTCATCACCATGGAGAGCAGGTTCTAATGAAATCACTACCGTCACATTTTCACATGACGTTAAACTAAATGGCAAGGACATAAAGGCGGGTACATATGGTGTGATGTTAATTGTTGAAAAGGATAAACCATGGACTTGGATATTTTCAAAAAACTCAACTAGTTGGGGTGTATATTATTATAATCCCGAGGAGGATGTTTTGCGTGTAGAGGCAGTTCCGGAAGAAAGCCCATACACAGAATGGTTGACATACGGATTTGACGAAAGACAACTACTATCCGCCAGGGCGTACCTTCAATGGGAGAATAAGCGAATATCATTCAAAGTAGAAGTTCCGAATGGAATGCAATTGTATGTAGATAAGATGAGAGCTGAGCTAACGAGCTATGCCGGATTTAACAGCGACAATTGGGTGCGTTGTGCTCGATTTTGTTTGAACAACAAAATCAATTTAACGGAAGCTTTAAAGTGGATTGATATTTCTATGAATAGCGAACGATTCAATGGACAAAAGACATTCGCATCAATGCAAATAAAGGCCGACCTACTCAATGAATTAAAGCGTGCTTCAGAAGCAGAAGCTGTCATGAATGATGCTATGTCCATAGCAACAATGAACGATATTCATCAGTATGGCAAATCACTACTTAGTAAAGGAAAGAATGACAGAGCACTCGAAATCTTTAAATTAAATCGTCAGAAAAACGCAGACGATAAGTTTATTACTTTCGTAGGATTGGCACGCGGGTATGCGGCTGTTGGGAATAGTAAGGAAGCAATTAAAAATTGGGAAATAGCTTTGAAAAATATCCCTGAAAATCAGTTGCCTAATAAAGCCGCTTATATGGATGAGATTGAGAAGCTGCGGAAAGGCCAAAAATAATGAAGCGGTCAACATTCTGGCTAATTGTGCTGTTACTTATAGATTCATGTGGTAAGGAAGAAGTTTCAACTAATTTGGGTTATCAACCTTTTCCAACCAAAAATGCGTTCTGGACAATTACGCACTGTGAATTTAGTTTCTTTCCTAAAACTGCATTCGTAAAAGTGGGAATCTTTGGCGATACCATCATTCATGGTAAGTCATATCATAAATTATATGCACAAACAAAATGGAAATATGGAACTAGTTGCGACAACTGTAATTTTAACTTTGATAAATCATCGTCATCCTATTTTATTTCTTTCCGAGAGGAGGCCAAACGAATTTATATAGTGCCTCAACAAACGATAGGAACTGACCCTGCGGGTGCAGAGTATGTTATTTATGATTTTAATATTCAACGAGTTGGAGATAAAGTAAGTGTATATCCATTTTTCTTTCAACCAGTTGGTTCTATGAGTAACGAAAAGCCGCCTGCTGGCTGGGGAAGTATTTCCAACAATGTTCCAGTAGAATATACAGTTAAGGAAATTCGACAAGTAAAGTTTTCAAACGGTTCAGTTAGAAATGCCTATCTGTTTGACGATGTAATTCTAGAAGCTTGGATTGAAGGCGTTGGTACGACATCCGGCTTTTCGCCATTTAATCACATTTATGATATATCTGATAATACAATTGGTTTTTCTTCGGATGGCATACACCTATTAGATATTCGCAATTTGAATTTAGCCTATATGGGCGATTGCGGAATCCAACCATTTACATATGAACTCACTACGAAGTAGCTGTTATTTACCACTTCTCCTGAATTACTTTTAACATTTCAGCATGCACTGCACCGGCAGCACAAAGTTCGCCACCAAACAAATAATTGTCTCCACCGGCAAAGTCAGTGACTTTACCTCCTGCTTGTTGAAGAATGAAGGCACCACCGGCCACATCCCATGGCTTCAAGTTATATTCAAAGAAACCCTCCATGCGCCCGCACGCAACATACGCAAGATCGATTGCAGCGCTTCCGAGTCTCCGGATGCCGTGTGTTTGTTCGAGGAATGTTTTAATTATTTCAAGGTAGTTGTCTTTTTTATCCGTGTGATAATACGGAAAGCCGGTTGCCAATAAACTTTCATTTAATGTGCGAATAGGTGAGACGTGAATCACCTGATCATTGCAATATGCTGAACCGCCTTCAATGGCATGAAAGCATTCGTCATGACTTACCTCATACACAATTCCTAAAATCGTCTTATTATTTCTGGTCAATCCGATGCTAATGGCAAAAATGGGAAGGCCGTGCAAAAAATTAGTAGTGCCATCGAGCGGATCGATAATCCACTTGTATTCGTTGCTACCTTCTGAATCGGTTCCTTCCTCACCTAAAAAACCGGAGCCGAGTAATAAGGCACTTAGTTCTCGGACTAACTTTGTTTCAGCTTCTTTGTCTACGTACGAAACCAGATTGCTGAAACTTCCTTTCTGTTCAATTTTACTTCGATCAAAATTCTTAACCTCGTTGCGCATGAAAGTTCCTACTTCTTTGCAAAGAGCAATTACTTTTTTTTCTAATTCAGCGAGATTCATTTTTTGGCAGTTTGATTTTTTACAAACGCAAGTAAAATAATAACGACAGCTATCCACGCAGAAGTACGTGTAATGAGCTCTCCTTGTTTCGCATAGCTGGCAAGAGTCGATTTTCCGGATTCGTAAAGAGCGATCATCTCTGTGCGCGGTATTGCCTTTGATTCAACAAAATACGAAGCAATAGCCGGTGTGATAAGTGTGACAATGGTCAATGCCAGCCAACCTTTATGAAACGAACCTTTGAATATCGTCATGTATAAAAACAAGTTGGTGAGCAAAACCCAGAGCGTAGCTCCCAAATATCCGGTGTGACCTGTCCAGTTTAACCATTCTTTCTTTAAGATAAGAATGTCAGCTAAAAAGATGGTTTCGTTTCGCCAAGGTAGTTTCAGTAATATATATTCCGTAGCCAACCAGAAAAACAAAATCGTAAACTTACCCAGTCGGCTTCCCAGTTGCTGAAAACAAAAGGTGTAGATCACGAACGGCAATGTAAAAGTGATAGCAAGAATAAGAGCTCCTACAATATGCGAAAAGTTGAAAGCGAATGCAGCTAGGAAGCAACTGACTAAACTTAACAGAATAAATTCTGTGTTAATCCAGAAGTCATCGTTTTCGCGAGCCTGGTCGGCAATAGCAAACAAAGGTGCAAAGGCGAAGAAGATTGGAAGTGGAAATGGTTTCATTAGCCAGGCCGCAGCAAACCATGCTGCACTGATTAAGAACAATGCCCACGGAGGAAGTGATATGTTACTCTCTTTTGCCATCGATCACCAAAACGATTTCACCTTTTACTTCTTTACTTTTAAAATGAGCAATCACTTCCGAAAGCGCGCTGGTTACTGTTTCTTCATATAGCTTTGTCAATTCGCGCGAAACGGACACACGCCTGTCGGCTCCAAAAAATTCAACCATTTGTTCCAATGTTTTTACGAGCCGATGCGGTGATTCATAAACAATAATAGTTCTGTCTTCTTCGGCCAAGCGTTTGAGTGTAGTCTGCTTTCCTTTTTTGTGAGGTAAGAATCCCTCAAACACAAACCGATCGGTCGGAAATCCGGACTTGACTAACGCAGGAATTAAAGCAGTTGCTCCGGGTAAGCTGTCTACTTTTAATCCGGACTGAATACACTCGCGCACCAAGAGAAACCCCGGATCAGATATCCCCGGTGTGCCCGCATCTGAAATCAACGCCATCGTTTCTCCATCCATCATGCGTTTGATTAATCCTGCCAGCGCTTTATGCTCGTTAAAAATATGGAAACTCTGAAGTGGTTTTGATATAGTGTAATGTTTCAACAAAGTGCCGGAGGTTCGCGTATCTTCAGCTAAAATGGTATCCACAGATTTCAAAACTTCTAATCCGCGGATAGTCATATCACCCAAATTACCGATGGGCGTAGGAACAAGGAAAAGAGAAGTTTTTGACACTGGATTTGTTGATGGGCTAATGTTTTGACATGCGAAGAATAAGTTGATCGATTTGCTGGGCGAGACGATGATCTTTTTCAGTTACCGTATTGCCGGCATCGTGCGTTGATAGTTCGATTGTTACGCGGTTATAGGTGTTGGTCCAAGTAGGATGATGATCGCATTTTTCTGCCAAAAGTGCCACTTGTGTCATAAAGCCAAATGCCTCCACAAAATCCGCAAACACAAAAGTACGTGTCAAACGATTATGCTCATTCACCCACATGATTTTCTATTTGTTTCTAAGGTATAAAAAAATGCTATCACGGGAAACACTATAGAGCAATGATGCCCTCAATACTGGCGGTCGCTTCGTATACAGAAATAACCGCATCACTAGAAGGCATCATCATCTGCAATGTTATACTGCTATATTTTCCATTTTTAGAAGCTCTTTGCGTAGCAGCGTGCTGTGGAAACAATTGAATTACTTCCTGCTCTTTTCCATTTGGCACTATAAACTTGAAAGTATACAAAGCCGGCCAGGCATAATGCTGATCCAGTTTTTCGCGCAGTGAGGTTGTCCAGTCGGGTTTCATGGGTTATTCGTTTAGTTCAGAACGGTCATCTGCTCTTTTGTTCCGATAAAAAAAAATCGGCTTCCCCCTCCGGAGAAGCCGATCTCATTGAGAAAGCTATACTAGAAGAACTTGTATCGATTGTCTTCAATTTTTGAAACTTCTTTGATGGCTTGAGAGATTCCAAAGCTTGAGCGGTTGTTAAGCCCTTGCAGTAATTGATTTTTGAATATGGTGTAATCGCCAATAGCCGGAGCAATAGTCTTATTGATCGTCTCAATAACTAGCACGCCATTTTCACCAGCGAAAGGTCTTGAACGTTTTCCGCTTTCTAGTGAGAAAGCGACACCAATTGCTTTCGGATCTACACCTACAGATGGGAGTGAATTTGAATTTAATTTCAAATCGCTGGAGGTATTAACTGATGCATCTCTTCCAAACGCGGTTGCCATTTCTTCAAGTGTTCCTTTTTGAGCGGCTAACTTTTCAATGATTTTTTCTCCCTTCAAAACATTCTTAACCAAGGGAGTAATCTCCTCTTTCACCTGATCAAAAGATTTGTACCCTTCTTTTGTTTCGCCAGTCATTACTGCGGCCACATACGTATCACTTAAATCAAATACATCAGATACCTTGCCGATTTTGCCTTCGCGGAATAACCACGTTATGATTTGACGAGCTTCGCCCAAGTTTCCAACTCTTCTTTCGGCAGTGCCTAAGTCTTTCGCATCAAACACATTCAATGTTTCTTTTTGCGCTAATTCTCTGAATTCCTTTTCGGTAGTAGCGGCAGCTACGAAGTTTTGAGCTTTTAAGTAGACTGCGTTTTGAGTTTCTTCACTTGGCGTAATAGGCAATTCTATCGTTGCCACAGTGTAGGTAGTATTATCTTTTGTGTTGGTTACATCAATGATGTGATACCCAAATTGCGTTTCTACTACATCGCCCAACAAACCGGTTTTCTTTGCATCGAATACTGCATTTTGAAATGGTTTCACCATTTGACCGCTTGTAAACCAACCCAAATCGCCTCCTCTTGTTTTGGTACCATCGGTGCCATGCTCAAGTGCCTTGTCTGCAAACTTGGCGCCCCCTTTGATCTCATTCAAAATTTTGCGAGCCTTTTCTTTTGCTGTTTTCTTGGCTTCCGCTGTCTCATTTTCCCACTTGATCAAAATATGACTTGCCTTCGCAGCATAAATAGTATCCGTTCCGATTTTTACCACTTTCACGATTTTGTAATTGCCTTCATCCAAAAAAGGACCATTTACATTGCCCACTTGCAAGTTGTCTTTACTGATAGTGGCAGGTAGATTAGCCACGGTGTATTTTGAATAAGCGTTAGTTCCTTGTGATTGGCCAACTGCAAAGGCGGAGTCATCCACAGCCGTCTTAAACTCTTCGGCAATTTTCGCAGCCTCTTCTCTTAATGCAGTAGAATCGCTGGCAGAGGCAACTACCGGGAATGCAACATAACTTAAGCTGCGTGTTTGCTTGGCCTTATATTTTTCTTTGTTCTTATTAAAATAATCGCGCAGTTGGCTATCCGTAGGTGCTACAACTGAGTCGCTGAGGGCGAAGAATGGAACATATAAATATTTTATTTCGGCAACATCATTCTGTGCGTGGTAGTCGCGCTCAGATTCTGCTTCAGTAACATAATTTGATTTGATTAATAAATTCTCATACTTAATGCGCTCACGGCCTAATCCCAATTCTTTTTGGAACAAATTCCAGCGGTACTTGCTCTCATTGTATTGCGCAAGCAATTGTTCGTTGCCTACAGGTGCTGGTATGGTGAGGCTATTGAGGTAATCCATCAACCGCTGTCTGTTGAAATTTCCAGACGAATCGGTGAATGATTGTTTTACATTGATATCAATGTTTTTTCCCTGCACCATGTCCCACACTTCATCAGCAGTTACTTTGATACCGGTTTTCTCAAACTGAGGTTTGATGGCATGTTCTACCACCAAAAGTTCCCAGGCTTGTTGCTCAAGGGTTGGTTTTTCACGATCGCCCGGCTTGCGACCAAAGCTCATGATATAATTATTTTCGCGCTCTTGTACGAAAGCTTGATATTGTTCAACAGTGATGTCCTTGCCGGCAATCTCTCCGACTTTGTTTTCATCACCACCAAAAAAGGAACGTGGACCAGAAATGAAGTCACTTCCCACAATAAATGCCCCTAAGGCTAAGGTAATAAATGCAACTACCCACTTGGTCATTTTTTCCCTTAAAGTACCAATCAATGCCATACGTAAAAGTTTATAATTGTTAATGGTCTGTAAGGCCAACCCACGCCATTTTAAAGAACGGCAAATTTAGTCCCTTATCTTTATTCAACAAAGGTACTATCGTAAATAAATGACCTGATTTTCAGGGTATTATAAACCTGTTATCGACTGCGGGCTAATCCGCCAGTTCGCTGGCATCTACGACCACCTTTACGGTGTCAATGCGCTTGTTTTCGGCTTTTTGTATGGTAAATGTGTAAGGAGGTATGGAGATGGAATCTCCTTGCTGAGGAAAGTCCTCCGTATATGCTAAAATCAAACCGCCCAAGGTTTCATACTCCCCCAGCGGCAATTGCCACTTAAATCGATCATTGAGGTAGTCTACCTCAAGACGTGCGCTTACCAAATAAGTATTCTGATCTACCTTTTGTTCAACCAGATTGTCGTTATCGTGTTCGTCTTCAATTTCCCCAAATATTTCTTCAATTACATCTTCCATTGTCACAATACCGGAAGTGCCTCCAAATTCATCGACCACTACAGCCATGCTTTTGCGATCTTTTATCAATTGCACCATCAAGTCGTTGGCCAACATGGTTTCCTGTGCAATGCTGATGGGTGTTAAAATATCTTCGATCCGGCTTGGCTTTTTAAACAAGGCGGCAGAATGACAATAGCCAATGGCATTATCGATGCTTTCTTTGTAAACTAAAATTTTAGAGTGGCCGCTTTGTACAAAAACTTCTTTCAGTTTTTCGATGCCTTCTTCCACATCAATGGAAGTGATTTCGGTGCGTGGAATCATACAATCGCGAATTTTTACAGTCTTAAATTCGAGCGCATTGTGAAAGATTTTTTTGTCGAGTTCGATATCCTCGTCCTCGTGCCGCACCTTGAGCATGTTTTTCAAGTAGTGATTTAAATCGGTTAGCCCGAAGGCAGGTTTCTCTTCTGAATATTCAATCCGCAAAACGTGAATGATGACCAGTTTGGAGAGATAAACAATCGAAAAGGTGAGCGGTGCCAGAAAGATATAGATGATTCGGAATGGAATGGCCAATGCAGCAAGCATGGCATTGGGGTTGATCAGGAAAAGACTCTTCGGCAAAAATTCAGCCGTAAAAAGGATGAGTAACGTAGAAATGAGTGTTTGAAAAACCAAAACGAATACTTCGTCATTAATGCTGACGGGTAAATTAGCTGCCAACCAGGGTTCAATCAGTTGAGCCATGTAAATGCCAAACAATACGAGGGCAAGTGTATTTCCGATCAAGGTCGTTCCGATAAACCATGACTGTCGTTTGATGAAATACGACATGATTTTTCCCCAAACAATTCCATTCTTGCCTTTTAGCTCAATTTGTAACTTGTTAGCAGATAGAAATGCGATTTCAATTCCTGAAAAGAAAAAGGAAAAAACCAATGTAATGGCAATCATGATGTACGGCCCTAAATCCATCGTTTATTTCTTTTTGCGGTAGTTATAATAGAATAAAAATCCGAAAGAAATCATGATGGCCCAGTAGGCTTGACCGATGCCGAGTTTCATTGCCTCGTAGATACCAATAATTGCAAAAACGGCTGCTAATGAAAGCAGCACTACATCCATTAATTTCATTGCTGGGGCAAAGATACAATATTAAAAAATACTCGCTGTTTAGGAAGAAACTAGCCGATGTAGCTAATCTTTTACCAGCATTGAGCCGGTAGGGTTCTTAATGGTGTAATTGGACATATCTTCCATGGCATCCAGACCAGTGCCATAGAGAATATCATGGGTATCAGTAATGGTAACAAATTTGTCGGTTGAGATTTTGCGACTTCCGGGAAACCAAAAAAGCTCTTCGGAGTTTAGTTGCTGATTTTTTTGAATATTTTTTACTTCTACTTTGCCGCGGCCGCGCCACTTGCTTTCACTTTTAAAATAAAAGGCTGTATTCGCCCGCAGCGTGGAAGTGAGTTTGCCCGTTTTGTCAAAAAACTCCAGATAGATTCCTTCCGGAAATTCCTGATCGCCATTTTGAAATTCGAAGATCTTTTTTGCTTTGAGTAGCGCCTTTACCCGATCGTTTTCGGTGTAGTGCATCACTACTTCTTCGGCTTCACGCAAAGGGCCTTCATAAATTAAGGGAGCAGTAATTTCCTTATTCCGGCAAGAAGAAAAGCATAGGGAAGCAGCCCCAACACAACTGAAAATCCAGATTATTCGCTTGACGTTCATGGTTATAACTAAATTGATCTAAAACAAAGAAGGCTGACCTATAGCCAGCCTTCTTGCAAGGATCATACCTTGAATTATTCTTTTCCGCGTGTGCGTAAGGTTACGGTTTCACCTACCCAGCACTTATCAATTTTCTTGGTTTCGCCTTCTTTCCAGTTCAATTCGAACAACTCTGTAACTGAAGGGAACTGGCTGCGGGCAGACTTCATTTTGTCTTGTTTTCCTGCCTTTGCATACATGTCGTAAGCGGCAATGTAAACCAATCTGTCTTCTGCTAAGCTTTGCTTTCTAGAGCATTCAGCAAAAGCGAAGTAGTACAAGTCACCAATTTTTTCGTAACCATCTTTATTGGCAGGATCAGCCGCAATGGCCTTTCTGTAAAACTCTCTGGCAGCTTGCTTATTTCCTTTTTGGTTTTCGCTATCGCCTAACAAAATGTTGATTTCTCCTTTATCAGCCGGTGTAGTGGCTAAGGTCAAAGCTTCATTTAATAAAGGCAATGCCTTATCGAAATTCTTTAATTGCAAGTATTTGGCACCTAGCACTTTTGCCAAAGCAAAATCAGGGCTTGCTTTATGAACTACCTCTGTAGCTTCAATCCACAATGGATCATCAGTGCACTTGTCATTTAACATGAATTGGAAGATCTTCTTAGCCAAAGCCACATCTGAAGGATTTTGTCTGAAGCGAGGCTCTAGGTTTTTCTTAACAAACGCACAGTTGATAGGAACCATCTTGGCTAACTTGTCATCTACGTTCACCTTAATGGCCTTGTATTTATCGACATCAGCAGTTTTATTTTCTTGCTGCGCCTTGGCAATTTTGGCATCTAGCACACCGGTCAACTTATCGTATCTCGCCATGATTTGCTCTTCTGTCAATGTTTTTTGTGCTTCAGGCAAATTCTTCTGAACTAAGAAGTTTACATAAATCACAGAAATGTAGGCTTCCAAATTGTTGTCATTTACCGCGTTGCTGCTGATTTCATAAACGCGGTCGTACATGGTCAACAATTCCGCAGCTTTCTCTTTATTATTAATGTTGAATTTTACGTTAGCAGCAGCTTTACGATTCAATACGTTCACCTCATCGCCACAATTTGTTAGGCGCATGTCATAGATTAGCATTAATGAATCTACCAGTACTTTCTTCTTGGCAGGATCTTTTTCCTGAGTAGCTAATCCGTCATAAGCTGTAGCAGCATCTACGTATAGCTTGGTGTTCCACTTAGGAGCATTGGTCATCATCCATTGCAAAGCAGCTGTTGCAGATCTAAAGTGACCTTGTCTTACGGCATCACCGAAAATGGCTACACATTCTTCTGCTTTAGCTCTCGCTGGCGGATCGGTGGGCCAGATTTGCTGCTTACATTGAGCAACAGCAGAAAGAGAAGTACTGGCAATCAGTGCCAAACCAAGTGCTACCTGTTTCAAATTCATTTTCATAGTTGTTTACGTTTCAATCAAACTTCCTTTTAATAAACCATCGGTCATTGAAAGTCATGCCAAAATAGAGTTTAAAATAGTTCTCGTCAATGGTGTTTTCAGTAATGCTTCCTCTTTTTCCGATTTTGAGGGACAAATCTAAAGTAGAAATCCCTACTGGCAATGATACTCCAAAATTAATGCCAAGATCTTTAACCTCATTACCATTCACCAAATAAGGGAAGCGTTCGTAGCTTACACCTGTTCGGTAGGTTATTCTTCTTAAATAGCTGGAAGAGCTGGTTTGATTGGGAATATACTCTAATCCTAAACCACCTCTAATTCCTTTGGTGGTTGGAACGCGGACATTATTCAATCCATTGAAAACGGTGTAATCTGAGACGGTAACATCTCCAGCCACTGACCATCGGCCCGGAATGCCAGCCGAAATTCCAAACCCGAATGATTGTGGCAAATTAAATGACGAGGGCTCGTTGTTAATCAAAGTTGTTGAATCCACGATATTACCTCTAATGCTTCGCTGATCAATTCGTAACGTGCGGCTGCTATTTAATTTGGCACTGAAGTCGTACACAAAACCGGCTCCAACTCGGAAATTCTTTTTTGTGAGTGAATCTTTGCTAAAATAAACCCCGGTAGAGAAAGTGAAGTTTTTCACGAAGTTCTTATCCAGCAGAAGCGGCTGATAAATGATCAAACGAGCATCTCTCGGATTAAGAAATGTAATGGCTTCTGTTTTTTCAGAATCAAGTGATCCGAATAGATAATTAGCTCGTAAACCAACGGCTACATTTTTATGAACCCGCACACCATTTGCCCAATAAAATTGATTCAATCCACCGGTGCCAACTTGCTGACTGGTGACTTTGGCACTAACATCATTTAATACACTACCCACTGTGGTAAGTTTATAATTGGCCGATGAAAATGGTGTTAAACCCAAAGACGTTGTCCACTTTCCTGATTTCACGGGAAAGGCCAATACCAAATAATTAAGATTACCTGTGCCGGTTTTTAAAGAAGTCGACCCATCGTTGATGGTTCGGTTTTCTAAAATCATACCCGCCTGAAAAGTGGTGACATAATTATAAGTCAACAAAGCCGGGTTTTGGTTATTAATATACCAAGAACTGGGGTTGCCGATGCCGACCCCGCCCATCCCTTGATGTTGAGCCATTCCATTGCCATAGGTATCGCCTAAGCCAAAAGTTGAAAATGGACTGTTAGCGACCTGGCCGGAAGCAAGATTTGCTGCGAAAACCGCGAAGCAAAGCAGAAAAGACCTTTTAATATGAAGCATTATAGCGTAAAATCCTGTTCAATCCCTTCAAAACCAGATCGGGGGCTGCAAATATGGTAGGTTTCAGCCTGTTTTCAAAAAATGGCGCATCGCCCCCACAAAGAAGCACCACCAGCGTTGAGTACTTTTCCCGATACTTTTCGATCGTATTTTCCAATTCGGCAACCACTCCGTTCATCACACCACTTTGCATGCACGTTTCTGTGCTATTGCCAATCAAGCCTACATCTGCTCGTTGAACTAACGGCAGCCGTGCGGTAAACGTATGCATGGCTTTGAAGCGCATATCGATACCGGGCGAAATGGCACCTCCATGATAGGTGCCGGTTTTGTCAATAAATTCATAATTAATGCAAGTACCTGCATCAATCACCAAACAATCCTTTCCCGGAAAAAGGGCAAACGCTCCACATGCTCCCGCAAGCCGGTCGACTCCTAATGTTTGAGGTGTGGCGTAGGCATTTTTAATGGGCAATGGCAATAGAGGTGATAAAACAATTTTTTTGCCTGCTGGCTGAATGAAGTCAAAATCGGCATTCGGTTGATTCACCGAACTGATTAATACATGTTCGAAAGCCTGTGAACTCAATTTTTCCCGTAAGGCGATGAGATGCTCAAACTGGTACGAAGCCACCATTCGATCTTCTTCGAATGTTCCCGCTTTTACCCGTGTATTGCCTACATCAATAACTAAATTCATCGGTATAAAAGTAGCAATTGTAAATGGGTCACTCTTTTTGATTGCCGCATGGCTTAAAAATATAATTACACATTGCGTACCTCAACACTTTAGTTCAATTTTGCAAACCTTTGCGGAACCTGCTGAAGGGCAGTAAAAACCGCATCGAAAACTTTACATACTGATGAAAGAACTCTTACAAAAGTTTGAAAACAAGCGCCCCGAAATTGTTTTTGAATGGAAAGATGCCGAAACGGACGCTATGGGCTGGGTGGTGATTAACTCGTTGCGTGGCGGTGCTGCCGGTGGGGGCACTCGCATGCGTGCAGGGCTTGATAAGCGCGAAGTGGAGTCGTTGGCTAAGACGATGGAAGTAAAGTTTACGGTGAGCGGGCCACCCATTGGCGGTGCCAAGTCGGGAATCAACTTTGATCCGAACGATCCCCGTAAGGAAGGTGTACTGCATCGCTGGTATACAGCCGTGATGCCTTTGTTAAAATATTATTATGGAACCGGTGGCGATTTAAATGTGGATGAAATTCACGAAGTAATTCCTCATACCGAAGATGTGGGCATCTGGCATCCGCAAGAGGGTGTTTTTACCGGGCATTATAAACCCACTGAACCGCAGAAGGTGAATCGCATTGGTCAATTGCGCCAGGGTGTGGTGAAAGTGATTGAAGACGCTAAGTACACACCTGCTCTGTCAAAGAAATACACTATTGCGGATATGTGTACCGGATATGGAGTAGCAGAAGCAGTGCGACACTATTATGAATTGTGGTCGGCAAATAGCCAAACTGCCAATGGAAAAGATGGGCGACTGAAGGGAAAACGCGTAGTGGTGCAGGGGTGGGGAAATGTGGGGGCTGCTGCCGGATTTTATTTGTCGCAGATGGGTGCGGTGGTAGTAGGCATTCTTACGCGCGAAGGCGGATTAATCAATCAAAAAGGAATTTCGCACGAAGAAATTTGTCAGTTGGTGGTGAACCGCCAAGGCAATCGGTTAGTAACGGATGATTTGTTGTCGTTTGAAACGGTGAATGAAAAAATCTGGGATTTAGAGTTTGAAGTCTTTATTCCTGCTGCTGCCTCGCGATTAGTGACAAAAGATCAGGTAGATCGTATGATTGCCTCGAAAGTAGAAGTGTTTTCATGTGGTGCGAATGTGCCGTTTGCCGATCCTGAAATTTTCTTTGGCTCCACCGGATTGTATGCCGATGAGAAATTTTCGGTGATTCCCGATTTTATTGCCAACTGTGGAATGGCTCGTGTGTTTGCTTATTTTATGGAAAGCGAAGTATCTATGGATGACGCGGCCATCTTCAATGATATTTCCAAAACCATTCGCACCGCCATGGAGAAAACCCGAAAGCTGAACCCGGGCAAAACGCACATTGCTCAAACTTCATTTGAGATTGCTTTGAAGGAGTTGGTGAAATAATAAGTTAAATGAAAAGAGGCTGACTTGCGTAAACAGGTCAGCCTCTTTTTTTTGTTCTGATTGAATTTACATAAACTGCTCGATAGCGAGATAGCTCAGCGCTCCGGCAAAATAACCGAGTAGCGCAATCAGGCTTATTTTTTTCAGGTACCAGATAAAATCGATTTTTTCCATACCCATTACGGCCACTCCGGCTGCTGATCCGATAATTAAAATACTTCCACCGGTGCCGGCACAATACGCTAGGTATTCCCAAATCATCGAGTCCATTGGATATGCCTCTATACTATACATACCCATACTGGCTGCTACCAGCGGTACGTTATCAACGATGGCCGAAAGCAAACCAATGAATGTAACGATCACGCGATTATCGCCCAGCGCAGAATCCAGCGAAGCCGCGAAATGTTGTAAGATGTGCATGGACTCCAGCGCACCTACGGCCAATAATATTCCCAAGAAAAATAAAACGCTCGATGAGTCGATTCGAGAAAGCGCACCAGCAGCAGTAAATGGTCTGCGGGCTGCTTCATCGGCATGTGGATTGATCAATTCAGAGACTACCCACAATGCACCAAGCCCCATTAGCATACCAATGTAAGGAGGCAAATGGGTGATAGTTTTAAAAATTGGAACAAAGATCAGCGCACCGATACCTAAACATAACATCACAGTACTTCCTTTTA
The DNA here is from genome assembly GCA_044228465.1 of Cyclobacteriaceae bacterium. Taxonomy (GTDB): domain Bacteria; phylum Bacteroidota; class Bacteroidia; order Cytophagales; family Cyclobacteriaceae; genus ELB16-189. Next base: position 15,186 of record JBGAUU010000022.1, on the reverse strand, counting down.
CAGGGCCCTCCTCGCCATGTGTGTGCATGTGTGCTGTGTGTTGGTATTCACCCAAATCACCTTTCAGCGTAAAGCTTAGATAGATCAGAGGAACCAATAAGCATAACACACTTGGAATGAACAAACCTTTCATGATGGCGAATGTGGAAATTTGTCCACCAATCCAAAGCATGGTAGTTGTCACATCACCAATCGGAGTCCAGGCGCCACCGGCATTGGCAGCAATGATGATCATACCGGCAAAAAACATCCGCATTTCTTTATTCGGAATCAATTTGCGAATGAGTGATACCATTACAATAGAGGTAGTAAGGTTATCTAAAATGGAGGAAAGAAAAAACGTAACGAAACAGATTAACCACAACAATACTTTTGGATTTTTTGTATTGATGCGATCGGTAATCAAACGAAATCCTTGGTAAGCATCTACGAGTTCAACAATCGTCATGGCACCCATGAGGAAAAATAGAATTTCAGAAACGCTGGCCAAATGATGTGATAATTCTCCACCTACTTTGGTAGCATCATTCGCAGACACCGCATAGAGCGTCCAGCAGATAACACCTGTTAGTAATGCCGATGCTGTTTTGTTGATTTTGATGGGGTGCTCCATAGCGATGGCGATATAGCCCACTACGAAGACAAGTATGACGTACAGTTCCATAGGCGTTGGTTTGGTCTAAGGTAAATATAAGTTGAAAAATCAAAACTCAAGCGCGCCAACTGAAAAATTCAACGTAAGGTAATATAGCGTGATAAGTTTTGCACTTATCACGCTAATTAACAGAAAGGAAGCGGAAACGCTGTTACTTGAGATTAAAAAGCCCTTCGTTCAATAAATTAAGAGCCTTATCTTTTTGAGTAGTGTCTACCAAAATAGAGATATTGTTGTGGCTGCCGCCAAACGAAACCATGCGCGTTTTGATGGCGCCCAATGCACTGAATACTTCTTGTAACACGGCTTCTTTTTCTGCCAGCGCATTGCCTACAATACAGATAATTGTCTGATTTTTATCTACTTCAATGGTGCCTAGCTTCTCCAGATCGGCCACAATTTCCGAAAGGCGAGTGCTATCATCGATTGTTACTGATACCGCCACTTCTGACGTGGAGATCATGTCGATGGAAGTTTTATGTTTCTCAAACACTTCAAACACTTTGCGTAAAAAGCCATACGCCAGCAGCATGCGCGATGACTTAATATTAATAGCAATGATACCATCTTTTGCTGCAATGGCTTTGAATTGATGCTTCGATCCTTTGTCGCTGATGATCGTTCCGGGCGCTTTTTCGTCCATTGTGTTCTTTAGACGCACTGGAACACCGTATTTCTGTGCAGGTACAATCGTAGAAGGGTGCAGAATTTTGGCGCCAAAGTAGGCCAACTCCGAAGCTTCATCGAAAGTTAATTCGGCAATGGGCATGGTTTTTTTCACCACACGCGGATCGTTGTTATGCATGCCGTCAATGTCCGTCCAGATTTGAATCTCTTCGGCACGAATGGCCGCACCGATTAATGAAGCGGTGTAATCACTACCGCCCCGTTTCAAATTATCGATTTCGTTTTTATGATTGCGGCAGATGTAGCCTTGCGTAACCAGAATATCCACGTTCACCGATTCAAGGATCGGTTTTAAGCGTTCGCTGATTTTTTCTAATTCAGGCTCGTGATTTTCATCAATCGTCATGAAGTGCAGGGCAGGTAACAGTCGCGAGCTGATTTTACGCTCTTGCAGGTGATGGTAGAAGAACTCAGTGGAAATCAATTCACCTTGTGCCAGCAATTCGCGGTAGCTGCGATCGTCAAATTTGCCGGCAGCCAGCAAACGGAAAAGGCTGAAGTAACGACTCACAATTTCCTGACCGATGGCTTGATAGGCTTCTGAGCTATAAAGCTCCTTGCTGAATTGCAGGTAGTGTTTTTCCAGTTCGGCAATTTCGTTTTGCGCGCCAGAATATTGCTGCGCTAACAAATGATCGCCAATACGCACAAGAGCATTGGTTGTGCCGCTCAATGCCGAAAGAACAACCACCTTTTTGCCGGGCATGGATAAAACCAGTTCGGCAATTTTTTTCATGCGCTCGGGCTTCCCTACAGAAGTTCCGCCAAATTTTACAACCAACATATCGTATCCTTTTTTTTGAAGGGCGTAAAGATATAGTCTGGAATGGATAAATAAAGTGACGAACTTAAAATGTTGCGATCAGCGTGAGTATGCAATGGTTTGAGAAAACACTTGTAAGGCTGTGTTTCCTACTAGGGGGCTAAAGATTTGGATTCGGCTTAAAATACTTCGAACAACAACACAATGATTGTGATGGCGCTCAAAGTGATTAACAAGAACCATTCCCTTTTGATAAAAGTATCCACTTTTACATAAATCTTTCTCATAGAAGCGTGGGGGTTTGCGACTATCATTTTTTAAATAATGATACTGAGTTCTACCCATTCAAATGGAACAATGTCTGCCAATGCGGCAAATCTGGTCGTGAATAGGTGTTGAGATGGTGTGAATTTACCGGATTCAAAAAAAGAGGCGAAGCGAATCTGGCTCATTGAGGGCAAATCCTTTTCGATAATGTGAAAAAAAGGATATTTTTAAGATATGAGCCCCATCATGCGTAGAGTTTTAGTTGTTGCGGTGTGTTTGATGACGATCCTTACGCAAACAATTCAGGCGCAGATGAATCGGGCGGATAGTTTGCAACGCCTGTTGGCGAATAAAAAGATTGCTGACACCACACGCGTGGAGGCGCTTATTCAGTTGGCCGATTTTTACTGTGAGGTAAATGCTGATACCGCTATGATTTTTGCGGAACAAGCGAAAAGCTTGGTAGATCAAAAAAAAATCGCCCGCTTGCTTCCGCGTTCGCTGCGATACATCGCTATTATATTGGTTGTAAAGGGTGAGTATGATTTGGCTACCTCGTACCTTCATCAAGCCATCAGGCAATTGCCAACGGATAGCAGCCGATTTGTTATCAAAGAGAAAGCGCTTGCCTATAATCTATTGGGTGTGATCACCAATTACAAAAGCAAAACGGATAGCGCACTGTATTACTATTTTAAGTCGCTGAATATTTTTATCAAACTGAATGAAAAAATCGGCATCGCCAATAGAAATAATAATATCGCCACAGTCTATCGCGAAATAGGGAACTACCCGCTTGCGCTAAAATATTTTTTTCAGTCGTATCAAATAACACCTACACCCAGGGCTGCGCAGAATATTGGTAAAACCTATATCAGTATGGGCGAAATGGTGAAGGCCAAGTATTACCTGCTGATTGCGTTAAAGTTGTATGATCAAGATGATGAATTGGATAATACCGGAGTGGCTTACGTAAACGAAGATTTGGGAAACCTCTATTCTTCAGCCGGTAAATCGGACTCTGCTATTTATTATCTCACCCGTGCCTTGCGTATTAATGAAAGGGCGCAACATCAAAATGGAATTGCTCAAGATCATTACTTTTTCGGGTTACATTATAAAAATATTTCCAAGTGGAATCTGGCCAAGGAAGAAGCGGAGAAAGCGATTCAATTACATCGGATGGGGGGCGAAAAGTTTGGGATAGCCGAATCGATTTTGCTGCTGGCGCAAATCGAATATCAACTTCATCAAAACGAGGTAGCCTTGGAGCATTGTTTGGAGGGAAGGTTGCTCGCTAAATCAATCAATGCGAAAGAGTTGCAGCGTGGGTTTCTGGAATTACAGACTTCTATTTATGAAGCAAAAAAAGAATTCGCTGAAGCGTACGATTATAGCCGGCAATTGAACACACTCAAAGACTCCATCAACAACGAAGAAAAGATCAAGCAAGTGGCCAACATGGAGGCACTTTACGAAAATGATAAGAAAGAGAAAGAACTGGCACTGGTGCGAGCGCAAAAATTGGCAGCGGATGCGCAACTCGGGCAAGAAGAAACGAAGGCTACGTTGCTGATTGTCGGCTTAGGTTTGGTGACGCTTGTTTTAGTGATAGGCGCATTTGCTTTTGTTGCACTGAAGAAAAACCGGAAAATGCTGGAGGAGAAAAATGAAGAATTACGCAAGCTCAATCAAACGAAAGATCGTTTTTTTGCTATTGTCGGCCATGACTTGCGCGGCCCCATTACTTCATTCTCGGGAATCAATGACTTATTGAATTGGCACATATCCAAAAATGATATGGAGAAGGTAAAAGCATTTGGAAGTAAGATCACGCAATCCGCCAGGCAATTGGATACCTTACTGAATAACTTGTTGAGTTGGGCGATGTCGCAAACCCATGCAGTTCCTTATAGACCGGAACCTATTCAGCTGCGGCAACTCACACAAGAGTGTTATGGATTTTTTCAGCATTCACTGGAATTAAAGCAGATTCAATGGAGTGACTTAACCACCGATGATCTGTTTGTATTTGCCGATAAGAATGCACTTTCCACAGTATTGCGCAATTTGATTTCGAATGCAATTAAATTTACACCGCTGAATGGAACAATTACATTAGAAGCCAATCTTATAGGAGATTTAGTTTGGATGAATGTGAAAGATACCGGAGTGGGAATGCCCGCAGAGAAAATGGCAACACTGTTTGCGCTTTCTGAAAACAAAACAACCAGCGGCACATCCGGAGAAAAAGGCACCGGTCTTGGTTTAATGCTGTGTGCAGAATATGTTACACTCAATAAAGGCTCCATTAAAGTATCAAGCGAAGTTGGCAAAGGAACAGTGTTTTCATTTTCAACACCTTCTTTTCAACCCACAGAGTTGCAAGTGTTAAAGCACGAAATGAGTCATGGCTAATATTCGAATAGTTTCGGTGGAGGACGATCCGATTTACGCGGAAACCATTCAGATGATTGTGGAGCAAGCCGGTTATGAACTGGCCGGTCAGTTTTCGAATGGTGAAGAGGCTTTACTAGCGATCAAAGCAATTAAACCCGATTTGCTCTTGCTGGACATTCACATTGCAGGTGCACTCACGGGCATTGAATTAGCGGAGCGTGTGGCAGCACACACTCCGGTGATTTTTATTACCTCCTTGCGTGAACGAGAGGTGTTTGAAAGGGCAAAGAGCACTAGACCATTGGCTTTTATTTTAAAGCCATTTGATAGTTTGATGCTACAAAACACCATCGATCTGGCCATATCTCAATTTGCCGGAGAGGCAAAGAATGTGATGACGGAGCGCGATGTAATTGTAAAGGATAGTTTTTTTATCAAAGAAAAGAACAGCCTGATCAAAGTGCCGATCACTTCGATTGTGTACATAGAAGCTGAGGACAAATATTGTACGCTCTGCACCAGCGATAAAAAGTTTGTAATTCGCATTTCGCTCAACGACCTGCTTACCAAATTGCCGGATACATTTGTGCGCACGCACCGCTCGGTGGTAGTGGATGCCACAAAAATTACACAGCTAAATTTGGATCGGCAAGAATTGCAATTGGGTTCGGTCGTGTTGCCCATCGGCACCACTTATAAAGACGCCTTACTCACACGCTTGAAGAAGATTGGATAGTTTACCGCCTTTTGCAAGCAAGTCGTACCCACCCCACGTAAGTAAACCTGCTTGCGAAAAGACTGGTAATATCGGTTACATAAACTCTCTTATTGAGTTACGATTAAATCACAGCTTTTAATTTTTGATCTCCTAGTTTGCGGCTTAGATGCTGATGAAAAGAGGCGAATGTGAAAATCCAACACTCGGCCAGCTCGGGAGTCCATATTTTTTTTAGTTTCTCTTCCAGCGTATTTAAAAAAGCAACGAGCGCAGTGGCATAGTCAGTTTTGGAAATACCGTTCACTATAAATTGATCGACCAGACTAGAAAATTCGCTTTCAACGCGACTAAATTCGGGCAGATTGGAAACCAGATGATGAATTGCTTCAATCACCTTATCAAAACCTCTGTCTTGCTTTATCTTCTTCAGATCGGCTTTACGCTCGGGCAGATAATTCGTTAGATTCTTATAAAAATGGTCAGAAAGGTCTTCCTGCCGATTTGCCAGATGGCTCCAACTGGATTGAATTAGGTGAATTTGTTTTTCGTTCATGCCCAAATTTTGGTTAGGCAAAGGAACGGCTAACAACCGTCTTCGGACACTTTTTGGGGTTAGCAATACGTTAACGTCTTCCGTTTTGAGGTAAACATTAGGTTACATAAAATGGCCAAAACGCCAAATCAGCCTAATTTTAAAGACTCATGATAAAACTGTTCAGGTTATCTTCTGTCTGCATGTTGAATTTTTTGCGGAGGCGATGGCGGGCAATTTTTACGCTATCTGGTGATATCCGCAGGATGGCAGAAGATTGTTTGATACTAAGGTTTAGGCGGATGAGGGCGCAAAGTTTCATGTCGGTGCCGCTCAGGTCGGGAAACTGTGCCTTGAGTTTCACAAAAAAATCGTTGTGAACGCTTTCAAAGAAAATTTTAAACTCTTCCCAGTCTTTATCCAGGTGAAAGCTGTAATCGACCACTTTGCTTAATTTTTTGAGCGGTTCATCCAACGAATCGGTGTTTTTTAAGATTTGTTCAATGCTTACGCGCACTTCTTCCAGGATTTCGTTTTTCTGCACCATGGTGAGCGCATAAGTAGTCAGTTCTTTGTTCTTAAAATCGATTTCCTTGCGCAGTTGAAGCTGATTGAGTTGTGCGTTTTTGAGTTCTGCCTCCAAAAGTTTCTTCTCACTTTCCACAATGGCCTTGGTACTTTTTATTTTTAGGCGTTGCCGATTGAAGAAGAGCACGCCAATAATAACCACCGAAAGAAAGCTAATGGACGCAACGGCTGCATAAAGTTTGTTTAGGTCGTTGTCTTTTTTAAGTAACTGATTTTCTTTTTCCTTTCGTTCCGATTCAAAACGCACCTCCATTTCAGCCAGTTGTGAGGTTCTTTCTTTCGATCGAACCGAATCGGCAAAAGCGGTATGTAATTTTTGGTAGCGATAGGCTGCACTGTCGTTCATCATTTTGTTTGACACTTGTGCCAGATACATATAGGTGTCGCGTAATTCTTCATTCATTTTAATCTTCCACGCTATAGCAGCGGCACTTTCAAGCCAACCTTTACTTTTACCATACTCTTTCTTTTCGTAGTAGGTTCTTCCAAGAGAGTTGTAGGCATAAAATTTGGCACGCTCATAAGATACGGTTTGACTAAGCGCCATAGCTTCCATGTCTTTTTCCAGTGCCTTATCGAGTTGACCGCGCTGCCGATAAATATCACTTAACATCACCAGTGTAGTGATAATTCCGCCTTTGCTTCCGGCTTCCCGAAAAGCTTGCAGACTTTTTTCATAGTATAACTCAGCCTGATCAATTTGTTGAATGGCAGAATAATATTGTCCTATATTTTGATAAAGAATACTCAAGGAGTTTTTGTCGTTTGCCTTCTCTAGAAAAAGCAAGGCTTTCATATAATATTCCAATGCTTTTTCATTTTCTTTCTGATGAAGATATACACCTGCAATGCCGCTGTAGGCATCATAAATTTTGTATGTGAGGTTTTGCGATTCGCACACATGCAAGGCTTTGGTATAAAACTCCATGGCTTTCACGTAGTTTCCGTACACACTGGAATACGTGCCTGCCATATTGAGATAATTTTGGATGGCCAATGACCATTGTTTGTTTGCGGTAGCGGCCTCTGCACTTTTTAGTAAATTTTCTAGCGCTTGGTTATGATCGTTGTTATAAAACCACGAAAGCCCCACCATGCGGTAGGAGGTGGCGATTCCATTTTTAAAATTTATTTCAAGTGCCAGCTTCAGCGATTCCTGACTCAACTCCAAAGATTTTTTTGGATTGGATCGCGCGTTAAGCGCCACTAGTTTATTCAGCAGATTAACCCGTGCTGTATCTTTTGTAAAGGGCAATTGAAGTTGAAGGCTATCCATTTCGGATTTTTGAGCATGCAATACATGCCAACCTACGGATAGAATGAACCAAACAAGAATGCGTTTGCACATGGGGAGCAAAAATAGTGGAGTTAAAATTACGAAACTTTGACTAACCCAACCTGCGAAAGCGGGTCACTTAAATTTTAGAGAACATCTCAAAAAATTCATCTTTCTTTTTTCGGGAAACGGTGATGTGTTGGTTGTTGCTCATCACTACATAGCCACCATCTCCTCGGGTAAATTTGCTTACATGTTTCATATTGATCAGATAAGATGCATGAACCCGAAAAAAATCCATTCCTTCCAAAATTTCTTCTACATCTTTTAATGTTTTTGATACCATCACCTTTTCTCCGTTGGTCAGGAAGAAAATGGTGTAGTTGCTATCACTTTCGCAGTACACAATTTTCTCTGTTTCCACAAAAACGAGATGGTCGCTCGCTGTTAGCGCGATGCGTTTGGACTTAGGTTTCTCTTGCTTCATATAGCTGAGTAACATATCCAATTGATCGGTGCTTACTTTACTTTTCTTGTTTTCCGCTTTTTGTACAGCTGCCTTTAAATCATCCGGGTCGATTGGTTTTAGTAAATAATCGAGCGCGCAGATTTTGAAAGCACGAATCGCAAATTGATTATAAGCCGTGGTGAAGATAACATCTGAATTGTGCGGACCAAGCCGTTCGAGTAAATCGAAACCATTTAGTTGAGGCATTTCAATATCTAAAAAAATCAGATCTGGTTTGTGTTTTCTGATTTCTTCCAAGCCAACCAAAGGCGAATCGCATTTTGCAATGATTTGTACTTGCGGACAATGTTTTTGGAGAATCCATTCCAACATGTCCAGCGCATTACTTTCGTCATCAATTAAAATTGCTCGCATAGTTTTTAATTAAAATTCAGGCTCCAATTCTGCTGATACTATTTTTACAATCACTTTCGTGCCAAGCGGCTGGCTGTGCTCATCTTCAAGGTCAATGATTTCGATACTCGCCACAGTCGATTCGCGATTCAGCATATCTAACCGATCGCGGGTAATGTTCATGCCATACGATTTTTCTTTATCGGCCGCTTTGCTCTTTAGTTCAGATGCTTTTTTCCGTCCAATTCCATTATCAGTGATGACGCATTGAATACCTCCGGGCATCGGTTCAATTTGAATTTCTAGTTTGCCTACCGACTCTTTGTGAAGTAATCCGTGCCAGATAGCATTTTCTACAAAAGGCTGAATGATCATAGGCGGCACACCGATGGTGAGTGGATTTAAACTTGGCTGAATCGAAATGCTATAGGTAAACTTTTCGTTGAAGCGTAACACTTCCAGATCCAGATATAATCGAAGTGCCGACATTTCCTGATCCAGTGAAATAATTTTGTGGTTTGAGTTGTCAAGAATCAGGCGAATCAATTTTGAAAACTTGGTGAGGTAAAGGGAAGCTTTTTCAGATTCAGACTTAATAATATACCAGTTGATGGAGTTAAGCGAATTGAAAATAAAGTGAGGGTTCATTTGCGCTTTTAAAGCTTTCATTTCCACATCCGCCAATTGCTTGTTGAATTCTCTTTGTAATTTTTCGGCTTGCTTTAGTTGAGCGTTTTTCGATTCTGCCTCTAGTAGTTTTTTCTCACTTTCCACAAGCGCTTTTGTGCTTTTTATTTTTAAACGCTGACGATTGAAAAAAAGGAATCCAATGATCACTACCGATACGAAACTGATCGTGATTACACTGATGTAGAGTTTATTGAGGTCGTTGTCTTTCTTCAGGAGTTGATTTTCTTTTTCTTTTCGCTCGGATTCAAAACGAACTTCCATTTCGGCTAATTGAGAAGTCCGTTCTTTCGATCGAACGGAGTCTGCATAAGCGGTGTGCAACTGTTGGTAGCGGTAGGCTTCTATATGATTAGATAACTTATCGGATACTTGAGCCAACGATAAGTAGGTATCGCGCATCTCTTCGTTCATTTTTATTTTTTCGGCAATTGCAATGGCTTGCTCTAATGAACTTTTGCTTTTTGCGTATTCCTTTTTGACGTAGTAAGTTTTTCCTAGAGAATTGAACGCGTAGTATTTGGCTCGTTCATAAGTTATGGTTTTGCTTATGGCCAAAGCTTCAAGATCACCGGCTAATGCCTTATCGATCAAACCAACTTGCCGATAAACGTCACTCAGCATCGCTAAGGTAGTAATGGTGCCGCCTTTGCTGCCTCCGCGTTTAAATGCCTCCAGACTTTTCACGAAGTACGAAACGGCTTCATTAGGTTGCCGAATTTCCACATAATGTTCTCCAATATTTTGATACAGAATTCCTAATGAATTGTGATCGTTGATTTTTTCTAAGTACACCAGCGCTTTCATGTAATAGTCAAGAGCCTTTTCATTTTCGTGCTGATGATGATAGATGTAAGCAATGCCCATATAGGCATCATAAATTTTGAATGTAAGATTTTGAGATTCGCACACACTCAGTGCTTTGGTGTAAAATTCCATACCCTTCACATAGTTGCCATACACACTGCAATACATGCCACCCAAATTAAGATAATTTTGAATGGCCAATTCCCATTGTTTGTTTGCAGCTGCCAATTCGCCACTGAGTTGTAAATTTTCTATGGCTTGCGGGTGGTCGTTGTTGTAAAGCCAGGAAATACCCAGTGTGCGATAAGACTGCGCGATGCCATTTTTGAAGTTTAATTCTTGCGCAAGATTTAATGCCTCCTTGCTCATGGCTAAGGATTTCTTCGAATCAGAAGAAGCGATGAGGAGTGAGATTTTATTTAATAGTATAACACGTGCAGTGTCTTTTGTGAAAGGTAATTTTTGTTCCAAGCTGTCGGCCAGCGTTTTTTGTGCGGATGTGTTACCTGGATAAAATAGGAGTAAAGCAAATGCTAGAATGACCTTGCGCATGGGGGGGAGAAAAGACTTTAAAAGTACAAACTTTGGTTGTCAAGTTTTCATTTTAGAATTCCGGTTCTATTTCTACTGATAACATTTTGATAATTACCTGGGTGCCGAGTGGCTCCCCTTGTGGAGATCCCAAATCGATTGTTTCCACACTGGTAATGGTTGATTCGCGATTGAGCATAGCCAAGCGATCACTATTCAGTTTTACGCCATTGTCTTTATTTTCATCTGCCGCGATATTTTTTAGCTCGCTCGATTTTTTTCGCCCGATACCATTGTCGGTAATCACATATTTAAGACCTCCGGGCATCCGGTTTACCTGAATATCAATTTTGCAATCTTTTTCTTTATGAAGCAACCCTTGCCAGATGGCGTTTTCAACAAAAGGTTGAATGACGAGAGGAGGCACTCCGATAGATAATGGGTTTACTTCTTTATCAACTGAAATGACGTAACTAAATTTTTCATTGAAGCGCAGCGATTCCATTTCTAAATATAGCTTAAGAGCGGCTAATTCCTGATCCAATGAAATGGTTTTATGATTGGAGTTATCAAGAATGAGTCGAATTAATTTTGAAAATTTGGTAAGGTAGAAAGAAGCCTTTTCGGTTTCAGCTTTGAGGATGTACCAATTAATAGCATTGAGTGAGTTGAAGATGAAATGTGGGTTCATTTGCGCCTTCAGTACTTTCATTTCCATATCTGCTAGCTTTTGCGAAAATTCTCGCTTGAGTAATTCCTGATGTTTAATTTGCCTTAGCCGAATATGATAAACCGAATAAATGCCACTAAGTCCTGCCAATATTAGCAACGCTTTAAACCATTTCTCTTTCCAAAAAGGAGCATTTAAGGAGATTTCATCCAAGCTGTCGGGCGAAAATGATGCGGATAATTCAGATGCACTTGCCATGGCTAGTGAGCACACACTTAGAAAAAGCAATGTTAGAAAATAGGACTTTACGGCAAACAGCTTTTTCATTCTTTTAGGACGATCTACTTTCTTAATACTTTTTTCATAATCAACTGAAAGGTATCACGCAGCGAAGTTTCGGCATGAACGCCAGACATAGTATTCTCGCTTCGTATCAACATTGCTATTGTTAAATGCTCTAGTGCGAGTTTCCAGCTTGCTTCTACCTCGGGTGTAAAGGTGTCTTTGTTTTGCTTTGTCAAAATTTCAAGCAGTAAATCATTCGCAATTGCATAATGTACCGGCAAAACACCTTTCGCTTCATGTAACTTTCCTAATTCTTGCAAAGGCCTTCGTAAAGTGTCTTGTAAACTAAATTGGTTGTGACTTTTTTCTTCAAAACTATAAATGACTAGCTCGAATACACTCATAAGTTTAATGCCCAACTCTTTAGTATCCGAAGGGAACATATGTTTTATGTGCGGATAGCGCATAAACAAAGTCATGTAAAATTCACTCGCCACTTTCTCTGTATCCAATAGCCGAAGTGACTTTTTTAGGGCTGCCACTTGGCCGGTCGTTAGATTTTCCATACCACTCTTTGTTTACAAAATACCGCTTTTACTTCTAACGAGTTAGGCCCTTTTGAGTAAATGACATCTCCATTGAGTGATTAACACTCCTTTAGAGAAGCAGGAAAAACCTTTCAATTCTTTGAGGTTTTGGAGAAGTAGGTTAGTAACTAACGCCAGTTGCCGATTACTAAGTTAATCGGTCAAATACTTACTAAATCCGTATCGCGTAGACCATTCAGTCTAATCTTGCGTAAGATTTCAAAAAATAAAATATTAAAAAATGAAAACACATTCCCCCTATTTACTCATCAGAACGATCAGCATCGTAGTGCTGGCAGCCACTTTACTTTTTCAAAGTTGTAAGAAAGACGAGGTTGCTATCGCGCCTCAGGTTACTACAGTAAATGCCGCTAACATTACTTTTAATAGCGCCAACATGGGCGGCACAATTAAATCAAATGGCGGTGCAGAGATTACAGCTAAAGGAATTTGCTTTGCTACCTCGGCAGCACCTACCGTTAAAAGTGATACTACCAATCAAGGCAGCGGCTCGCAGAATTTTACTTCGCTGCTTAAAAATTTGACTCCCAATACGAAATACTTTGCGCGTGCATATGCTACAAATAGTGCCGGCACCGGCTATGGCGAAGAGTTTTCGTTTACAACAGGTGCTGGCCTGCCCACTGTAACACTTGCCGTTAGCAACATAAGCTATAAAGAACTTACGGCAAGCTGGACAGTAACAGCACAAGGTGCATCGGCTGTTTCTCTTTCCGGTTGGGTAATCAGTACTGCGAATGCATTGCCTGTAACAGGCACAGATGTGTTTACATCTTTTAATACAAGTGCCACCTTTGTTGAAAAAAAGATTCCTGACTTAACAACAGGAACGAAGTACTATGTACGTGCTTTTGCAGCTAACAATCAAGGTACAGCTTATAGTAATGTAGTTGAAGCTACCACTTTGGTACTTCCTAATGCTACCGATGCAGACGGAAATGTATATGGTTCTGTATTGATTGGCACACAGATTTGGATGGATAAAAATTTGCGCGTAACTAAGTTCAGCAATGGCGATGCGATACCTACTACCTCAACTCCTACACAGAACATTACGGGTGAATCAAGTCCAGTATATCGCTGGGCGCCCGATGGAAACAGTTCTAATATAAATTCATTTGGATATCTCTATTCAGGTGCTGTAGCTACCGATGTAAGAAATGTTTGCCCAACAGGCTGGCATGTACCTTCTAAAAATGAGTGGGTAGCTTTACAAAGCGCGTTGGGATTGAACCCTGGACTGAAATTGAGAGAAGCTTCAACTAATTATTGGGGCGTTGCAGGAACAAATATTTATGGATTTGCAGCCGTTGGCGCGGGTATGCGAGATCAGGTGGGTACATTCGGTTTCTTAAAAACTTATGGTGAAATGTGGGCATCAACAGCATTCAATGCAACAGATGTGAGCACTTTTCTTGTGTACAGTACATACGATGGCGTAGATCAATATAACCGTCCCCGAAATACTGGCTTGGCAATTCGTTGCTTAAAAGACTAATCCCTTGATTCAAGTAGAGGAGGTGAAGACTTCCTCTACTTTATTCAAAACAATAAATCCAATAAACATGAAAAATCTTATCAGCGCTACTCCCGACAAATGGATCAACCGACTTTGGTCACTATTCTTTTCATTAAGCATCGGCTTGTCGCTCATTCTGATTGCAACACATCCGTAGTTACTGCTAGCCAATTTTTATGTTTAATCGAGACGAGGTACAACGCTTATCAAACTTTTGGTTAATAGTTCTACTTATCAGCGTTGGCATCATTTTATTTAGCGCCCTCGCACTGTAAATTACTACCACCCATTGCTTATTTTTGACTTGCCACTGCATGCAATGGGAGCAAATAAAATTCTTTGGTTTCTATGGGCAAACCCAACCTACACAGCCAGCGCGCGGTTGCAAGGCCGGGCTGTCCATAACCAATTAAAAAAACAAGGCTATGCATCCGCTATAGCTTACATTCCAACGTCATTTGAGGCTACAATTCCTTTCTCGGCTGTTATTGAAAAGGGACTTTCACATTTGTTAAACCGTGGAGATATTATCATTCTGCAGAAGTGTAAATATGAGCGCAATCTTCCAATCATTCAGCTTTTCAAAAAACTTGGCGCAACTATCATACTGATCGATTGTGATTTGCCGGTAGCTGAAAAAATTAGCAAAGCGGTAGATCGGGTAATTTGCTCATCTGAGTTGTTGCGTGCAGCGTATGAAAAGATAAATGTGCGATCTTTTTTTATTGAAGACGCACCCGAGCAATTTGAAGAAAGAAAGTTATTTCCGGATAAAGAGAAGCTTACTTGTGTTTGGTTTGGCGATGGTACCGGCCAACGTTGGAAGGATGTTCAAAAACTAAAAGTGTTGTTTCAAGATACGCGCTTGTCGCGATGGAAACTGATCACAATCTCTAATCACACCGAAGCCACCATCGCCTGGCAGCCGGATTATTTGAATACGATATTTAAACAAGCAGATGTAGTTGCATTACCTGTGGTTAACCTAGATGAAGTTAGCTCAGCAAAATCAGCCAATCGCTTGTTACAGTCGATGGCTCTTTCAATTCCAACTATTTGTTCACCCATTTTATCGTATCAGGCTGTGGCCGAAACAAGCCAAGGTGTAATTATTTGTGAAACAGATGAAGATTGGGTTAATGCATTTCTTTTTTTAGAAAATACAGCTAAGCGAAAAGAATATTCAGAGGAGGCATTTCAAAGTGCGCAGAATTATAGTTTGGAAAGAAGGATGCCGCAGTGGGTCGAAGCTTTGCAACTGACTACTACATTTAAGACTGACCCTACTACTGATTTATCTTTCAAGAAAATTAAGCGTTTATTCTATCTTG
>JBGAUU010000148.1:0-7635 GCA_044228465.1 Cyclobacteriaceae bacterium | reverse complement strand
ATACCATCGACATTACGTCCTACCAAGTTCGCCACACCGGCCACTTGCAGCCAACCCACATCACCTCTATCGATATTGAAGAAAAATCCCAATTCAATTTCGCGTGTACCCAGCGAATAGCCGCCTAAAAAGTTGATGGAATAATCGTTGATCGTATTTCCGCTTAATCCTTTGTTGGTACCGATGTAGGGAAGAAAAGAAAGTTGAATGTCGCGGTAAATGGTGTCGCTAATGTTTTGCACGTTGGGATTCGATTCATACGGAAGTTGCAGTGGTTCTTCCTGCTTAGCCGTATCGACTATCGCTGCAGTTACTACTGGTTTGGTATGTAGTTTTACTTTCATTGAGGTACGGCTTTGCGGTGGCAAGATCATCAACGTATCCACGTAACCGCCTTTGCTCACCGACAAGCGAACGGAGTCGGTTTGTTTATTAAACTTCATGTGAAAGTATCCCCACTCATCCGTGAGCACCGAGTTGATGAGGTCTTTGTCGTACACACTCGCATCTTTCAGTTTTTCACCAGTGCTTTCGTCTTCAACAAATCCTGCCAAAATAAACTGCGATGGCTTTGGAGTGAGTGCTACCTTTTTCAAAATGATGTATCGTTCTTTTGCTTTGAAGCTGACGGTTCCTTTAAATAGATCGGTAAGAATAGCTCCGATCGTGCGATCAATAGCATAGAGTGTTACCAACTGTTGATCAGAGATGAGCGAACTGTTGTAGGTAAACGAACAATTGCCGGCCTTGCCAATTTTATTCAATGCCTCCGGCAAAGTTACTTCCACTAGGCTGATGCTAATTCTCTTCTCCAAAAGCGAGTTCTGTGCCGCTGCCGGAAATAAAATGAAACACAAGAGTATAGTGCTGCGGCTGATAGTAAGCCCCATGGTTTCAGCAATTACCTCAATAATTGTGTTGGGATCATCTTCAAAAAAGTGAGCTGTCAGTTGACATTCCATAATAGCCGGTGAAAGGGCAATCCGTGTCTGGTAGATTTCATTCAATAGTTTCACTACTGATTTCAATTCGGTATTTCGGAAGTTGAATACTTTTGTTTTGTACGCCAACACATTGGTGTCGGCTTTTAGCAAGCGCTGAAACTCCTTTCGGGATTTAAGATAGAGTGCACTCTCACCTGCCTTCAAATTCAAACCTGCATTTTTTAATGTATAAAATTGTACTTCGCCCTCGGTCACAACAATTTCAATGGTGTCCTTATCGGGGTAGGCTTTCAAGTTGAACTCAGTGCCTATATCCCGTACAAGTATTTCATCGGCTTCGATGATAAAGGGTTTTTCCTCTTCATGTTTTACCGAGAAAAATGCTTCACCTTTTAGTTTCACCTTTCGCTGGCCGGAGCCGGAATGAAACGAAAAACTCAGTTCGGATTTTTTGTTCAGGAAAATTCTCGATCCATCAGGCAGTGTATCGTTTTGTGTACCGATGGTTGAAGCAATGGTAACAACTTGGTTTTCCTTCTCACTAACCAGGTAAAACAAACCACTCACACCCACAATCATGGCAATGGCTGCCGCTATTCGCCAATCGAAATAAAGTGTGCGGCTTTTGGCGGCAGGTTGTTGGTGATTCAGTTTCGATTTTACTTTTAGCCAGGCCGCATCTTCATCGAATTTCTCACTTACCGTTGCTTTGGCTGCTGAATCAAAAATCAGCTTGATATTATTATAGTAAATTCGGTTTCCCTCACTTTGCGAGATCCATTGTTCCACCTCCTGCTGCTCGGTTGCCGTTGCTTCTCCGGCAAGCACATTGGCAATCAGCGTATCGATATCGTTGAAATTTTTTTCCACTACTAGTTACTCGTTTGTATGAATAGTAAAACCAACACAAGGTATTCCTTCAAATGCAAGCGCATCGTTTTTAATGCCTTGCCCATTTGATTCTCGACCGTCTTCACTGAAATTTCCAATTGATCGGCAATCTCCTGATACTTGAGTTCTTCAAAGCGGCTCAACTGAAACACCAATCGGCATTGTTCCGGCAACGCGCGCAAGGCTTCATAAATCTTTGATTCCAAATCATTGGAAATCATTTTCTCCTCCACCACGGGGCGGGCCTTCTCACTTACATATTGATGATCTTGTGCAAATTCCTGTTTCACTTTCTCATGTTTGATTACGTTGAGACAACTATTGCGCACCATGCTGTAGAGATAAGCCTTCACCGAAGTTTGCACTTGAATGGTTGTTCTGCGTTCCCATATTTTCACAAATGTATTCTGCACTACTTCTTCTGCTTCGGCTCCATCGTTCAAAAATGAATAGGCATAATGGCACAAGGGTTTGTAATAGATTTTAAAAATCTTTTCAAACGCCAGTTCATTTCCTTGCACCAGCTCGCTGTCGTATATCAAGTCGCTATCCGCCATTAAAAAATGATAGCGCAATGTACGGCTAAGTTTAAATTTTAGTTACTATCGGCTACATGAGTAACATTTGCTCTGCCTACCATCAACCCCTTGCGAACATCGGCTGAACCGGAAATTTCAATTTGAGGTTCGCCAAACGAGGTAATTCGCACCTGATTGGTAGCATACAGTCGTAGTTTCGCTTCGCCATAAATTGAGGTGAAAACGGTTTCACTATTTAATCCGCTATTGTCAATTCGGTTTTCGCCATAAAGGCGATAGGTCTGCTGCTGCACGCTGCCGTGGGATACGCGCAGCTTGTTTTCGCCATACATAGCAATCACAAAATCATTTACATTCAAACTGTCCAGCGTGATTTTTGATTCGCCATAGGCACGCAGAATAAACTCATCGCCACTGATCATGCTATTGCACAAAACAGCTTCTTCACCACGCACTACTAACTTCCGCAATGAAGTGTAGGTAACATAAGCGGTTACAGAAGCATCGCGGTACATGGCCACTTTATGCTGATAATTATCTTCCGCCACGTAGTGATTCTTTTCAATGAGACGCGCACCGTCTAAATAGAGTTGCAATGTTTTGCCCGATACATGGGCGTGGATTTTTTGTTCGCTTACTTTTGCATAAACGATCCGCACACTCTCTTTGTCACCTTTTACAAGAACTACATTAATCTTGGGTGAAATGACAATCTTATCGAAGAAAGGAAGTGAGCGCTTGATTTCCTGGCCGGGCGCAAATCCAAAGCCACAAAAAACAAAGGCGGCTATAGCTAAAAAGGGGCGGTAGTGTGTTTTCATAATGTCTGCGTTTGATATACAGACACCCCGCCCTGGCTTTACCCCTACGCGATTTCAAAATTTTTTTAAAAAGGGTTCATTATGCCTTAAAATAGGCTTCCAGCTCAGCCAGTGTAGATTCTCCGCGTAAATCTTTAATCACCTGTCCCCTCTCCAGAAGTACTATGCGTTCGCAGATTTCTGTAACGTGGTTGAGGTCGTGGCTGGAAATCAGGTACGTAACTTGCCTCAGTTTTCGTTCGGCTTGCAGCAACTCCTTCAAGCGAATTTGTGAAGTGGGATCAAGGTTTTCAAAAGGCTCGTCCAGCATAATGATTTGTGGGTTGCCAATAAACGAGGCCGCGATGCCTACTTTTTTTAAGTTGCCCTTCGAGAGGTCGCCAATGTATTTATTCTTACCCGTGATTTCACCGTGAAAGAGCACTTCAAATTTTTCCAAAAAGGATTTGAGATCCGCAGCATTGTACCCGTGCAGGTTGCCAACAAACCGAAAGTATTCATCGGGCGTGAGGTAAGGGATTAAGAAGCCCTCATCTAAAAATGAGCCCACAAATTTTTTCCATTCATCATTGCCTTGCACATTTTTGCTGTTGATGGTAATTGTGCCCGAAGTTGCTTTGACCAAATCTAATATCATTCGAAACAGCGTGGTCTTGCCGGCACCGTTGTTTCCTACCAGTCCAAAGCTTTCATTACTGCCAATGGAAAGTTGTTCAATGTTTACAACCGTAGCGTCTTTATATCTTTTGGTGAGCGATTGAATTTCGATCATAGGTTTATTTGTTTATTCTTTGCGGAAGCCCGCAGCTATTTCATATTTTTTATTGGTGAAGCGTGTGGTGGTGAGTGTGATGAGATAGGGTCTTAGTGCAATGCCAATCAATCCGGTAACACCTACTGCCAGCAATCCCACTTGTGTTGAGAAGAGCAATTTAAATGGAAGGTAGATTACATAAGGGGCCAGCATGATGGGAATCGCCATAATCCATTGAGCTGCGCCCACTCCTTCGTAGTTAAAGGTGGATCCTTTGGCTAAATCAATTTTTTTGGGCCCCCACATAGCCATGTTCATGATGATAAAAATATTGACGCCCATATTAAACAGCAGCATGACCGCATGCCCGATGATGATATGCCACCCAAAATAAACGTAAGGCAGGCAAAGTAAAAATGCGATGATTGTTACTGCGCTAAGCAACCAGTATTTCGATTCCATGTATTGCCGCACAGAAATGGGGCGTGTAAATGTAAAATCGAAATGCCCGCCTTGCCAACTATAGAGTAACTGTCCGTAGTTGATCATGAACGCACCAGTAATGAATGTGCCGGTAAACAAAATGAAGCCGGGCATTTTTTCCATTTCATCGCTTCGATAGAAAATTAATCCGTAAAGGAGAAATATGGCGCTGATTAAAATGAATGAGCGTGGGCGCTTGTTGCGCAAAATCAATTTCAATTCGAGGCTGATCCATTCGCCATACGTTCCGAAGCCCCGTAAAAATTGCCAGTCGCTGTACTTACCCCATTCGGTGGCGCTGTCTTTTTCAGAACTCCAGTCTTCGGCATACATGCCATTGACAATCACACCATAGTTGAGATAATATAAAAAAGCAAAAAGTACGATTGCTAGAATAACTAAAATAAAAGAGCTGGCACTTCGATTGAAAATGAAAGATGAAACATCTGAAAACTTAAACCACTGGTAATAATCAGCCGCTGCGAACGATCCAAAAACAAGAATAAGCGCTGCCATCCCCAGCAGACTGTCATCTAATTTCTTTTTGTAATAAATGACCAAATAATGTAAGCTGAAACTTAACAAGGCAAGTGAGGCAAGCCAACTGAAGGCGCCACCGGTACCCCATTGTTTAGCAACTACCGTCAGTGCGAAGGGCGTAAAGATCAAAAGCACCGAGGCATTGAAGACATGTAGAATTGATTTTGACAATAAGTAATGTGCAATACTCGATCGCTTGATGGGAAGATGAAGGTAGGGTTGCACATCCAGAGCGGGCACATTTTGCATGAAGTAACGCATGACAAATTCAGCTACGAAATAGTAGAGCATCAACCGATTCACAAACGCGAGGCTATCAGGTTGATGCAATTGATTCGTAATAATACCTTCGAGAGCAAAACCGAGCGCCAGCGAATAGCCAACAACCATTATTGCGAGCAACCCCATAAAAATTCCCTTCGCCAGTTCCTTTTCAAATGACACTGATCGGGTGAATTTTTTATAGGAGTGTGAAAGAAATATTGAGATCATTTTCGGGTATTTACATTTTACCACTAAGACACCAAGACACTAAGTTTAAAAATTTTATCAGTAGAAATCTTTATTGATATACCGCCTTAATTAAATCAGCACCTTTCTCCGCTATCATCATAGTAGGTGCGTTGGTGTTGCCACTGCTGATGATCGGCATCACCGAGGCATCGATCACACGCAGATTGTAAAATCCTTTCACTCGCAACTGCGGATCAACCACCGCCATCTCATCTACACCCATTTTGCACGTGCCCACCGGATGATAAATACACTCAGCGGTCTCACGAATGTGTGCCAGCCAAGCCTCATCTGAATCGCGCTGCTTCGGAATGTGATTCTTGATTCGGATCGATGCAAACGCATCGGCCTCTAAAACCTCCAGTGCTTTTCGGCCTCCGGCCACCTGAATTTTTTGATCTTCTTCCTGATGCAAATAGTTCGGATCAATCAATGGTGGTGCGGAAAAATCTGCCGACTGCAGTGCAATCGTACCTCGACTTTCGGGTCGTACTTGTGCCGGAAAAATCGAGTAGCCATCTGCGGAAGGGAACGAACTCATATCATACATATCGGCTACTTTATCCATGCCCGCATTGGTGGGTGTAAACTGAAACTGGATATCGGGACGGGATTTTTCCGGAGATGATTTTACAAACGCTACCGCTTCTAAGGGTCCAATGGACATTGGGCCACTTTTAGTAAAGAGATATTCCACCAGCGCTGCCGCCTGTCGATACCATGGCAAGTAGTAGTTATTCGATTTGATGTTTGCCAAACTACTGACCGGATAAAAAATGTGGTCGTGTAAATTTTTACCTACACCCGGCAAATCTTTTTTCGCTTCGATGCCGTGGTGTTGCAACTCTTCTTTCGCTCCGATACCGGAGAGCATCAGTAACTTTGGCGACTCAAAGGCGCCCGCACAAACAATCACTTCTTTCTTTGCACGCGCTACCATCGTGCTGCTGCTTCCGGTCATAAACTCTACGCCTCGCGCCATCTCGCCTTCCAAAATAATTTTCTTGCATAAAGCTCCGCGTACAATGCTCAAGTTGGTGCGGTTCATAGCCGGCAATAAAAATGCACGTGCAGCACTCCATCTCCGGCTGTTCTTCATCGTGTACTGAAACCAGCCTGCTCCCTCCTGCGTGTCTCCGTTCACATCATTGTTTTCAGGGATTCCTTTTTCTGCACACGCCTTGATAAAAGCTTGTCCCATGGGCGTATGATACCAATAAGCTTGTGTTACATTGAGCGGGCCGCCCTTGGCGTGAAATTCATTTTCAAACTGCTCATTGTGCTCCGATTTTTTAAAATAGGGCAACACTTCCTCATATCCCCAACCTTCGTTTCCCAATGCTTTCCAGCTGTCATAGTCTTCGCGTTGACCGCGAATATAGGCCATCGCATTAGTGGAGCTTGAGCCACCAATCACCTTGCCTCGCGGATGATAGATCTGACGATTGTTAAGATATTTTTGCGGTGTGGTGTAATAGCAATTCCAGTCTACATTGCTGTGATGCAATTTTAAATACGCTTGCGGAATATGAATTTCGGGTTTGGTGTCCTTGCCGCCAGCCTCGATCAGCAATACCGTTTTAGACGGGTCTTCAGACAAGCGATTCGCCAAAATGCATCCGGCAGAGCCGGCACCGATGATGATGTAGTCGTAGGTCATAACTCAATTTGAAAATAAATCAATTTGAAAATTTGAAAATGAGCGTGCTGTCGAATCATAAAATAGTTTGTATCGCTCTCGTGTAGTCACCCTGGATGTCTTCGGGGAGTTTGGCGAGTGTGGCCTCGATTTTCTTCAACTGTCCGTGATAGAGGTTGTACAACGTAGGACTGCTCTTCAACGGCACGTGGGCATCTTTCACCTTCTGACAAAAATAGATACGCAACTCCAAATCCGTTTCTGCTACTTGGGAATACTTGATGTGGCGGTTCGTAAATCGTAATATCTTCCGCAACATCTTTTTCTGGAGGTAGGAATTTTTGCCTCTCAGCTCGACAAACTGCGTGTCGATGTCTTCCTTGATCTGGCGAACATAGCTGGTTTCATTCTGCGATTCAAAAAGCAAATAGCCTAATAGTTCCTTGTTCTCTTTCTTGTATTTCGCCAATCGCAAACAGAGCGCCATCAGCACCTCGGCATCGGTGTGCTG
>JBGAUU010000147.1:0-7551 GCA_044228465.1 Cyclobacteriaceae bacterium | reverse complement strand
AGAACAGCCCTAGCCGGATTCATATCACTAGCGCCCGATGCATTAACTCCACTCGGAGGTTATCCCGGTAACGATGACAAGGGTCGCGAACTGCAAAGCAAACGCGATCGCGCTGAAATGTTAGAAGATTTTATTGCAGCGTTCAATTATCTCAAGTCACATCCGGATTGCAATGGAAAAGTAGGTGTAGTCGGTTTTTGTTTTGGCGGATGGATTTCCAATATGATGGCGGTGCGTTTGCCTGACTTAGGAGCAGCCATCCCATTTTATGGTGGTCAACCTACCGGTGATGATGTCTTGAAGATTAAAGCCCCGTTGTTGTTGCACTATGCGGGTTTAGATACACGCGTCAACGAAGGCTGGCCTGCGTATGAAAAAGCATTGAAAGAAAACAACAAAGAATTCACGGCTTACATTTATCCGGATGTGAATCATGGCTTTCACAATGATAGCACTCCGCGCTACGACAAACCGGCTGCAGAACTAGCTTGGCAACGGACGGTGGAATTCTTTAAAACCAAACTCGCGGATTAGCAGGATTTTAGGACTACGCGGATTGCTTGATGGTAACTACTTTTGAGTTAAGACCACTCTTTTGAAGGTGAGGCTTTTTGAGCCGAAGTTAATGAGTAATCCCTACTTCGAGTTTGTAAGCTTTCAGATAGTTAAGTGTTTGGGCGAGATGAGCCTCTTTTAATTCAATCACCATATTTTGCGGAATAATACTCGGAACTTAGTCACAGGAGGATCATTTTCAAAATATAGTATTGGTTAGAAGTAATAATATGTTTTCAAATATCTTTGTAATACTTTTTTAAGATACCTGATTTATGGGAAGTAATGCGAAGAAGAAACGGAAAATTGAACGCCAATCGGATTACAAAAAAAAATCGAAAATAACCAGACTTAGAGAAATTGTTAGCACTCCGCTAGGAATTACAATTTTAGGAGGAATTATAGTGGCAATTGTCGTGTTATTTTTTTTAGAACCGATAAGAAATAGGTTTTTCCCTAAAGATGTAAGCCAGGAGATGCAACTATCAAATGAAGACTTAAAGATTCAAACCTTTGATTTTGTAAAGTCATTCCGCGAATTCATTAATCGAAGAAAAATTGAAAGCATTACTCTGAATCCAAATAATAATATAAAAGATGAAGATGAACGATGGGATGAACATAGTAACAGAATAAAGCAACATTCAGAAAATACGACTTATGAATACAACCAGAGATTTAAAATTCGAGCAATTATTTTGCGCGATCAACTAAGAATTAGACTTCCAAAACATTATCAATCTTTAGTTGAGTCAGAAGGTTTATGGGAGACTCCAACGAATTTTTTCGGTTATAATGCTATTGCTGATGACTTGGAGAAAATGGCAATTTCAATAAAATAGACTTAACTGAAATGATTGTTAGGTTTACTTTCCGATACAGAACTTCGAAAAAATATTCGCGAGTAAATCATCGCTTGTGATTTGTCCCGTGATCTCTCCGAGATAATGTAAGGCTTGTCGGATGTCCATCGCTAAAAAATCACCGGTCACGCCATGATCCATTCCGTGCAGAACACGATCAAGCGCATCGTTGGTTTGAATCAAGTTCTGGAAATGGCGCATGTTGGTTACTACCACATCTCCTTGTTTGATTTCTTTGATTTGAAAAAAAGACACAATCTTTTCTTTGAGTTGAGACAGATTGGTTTTCGCGGAAGCTGAGATCAAGATAAAATCATTCGTTAATTGTTCGATCACTTCTTTCTTCGCCTGATCGAGCTTATTCCCGATTTTCAAGTAGGGGATACCCAACGATTGTAGTTCTTTTTCCTGCCCTTGTATTTCTTCGATAGATGTCTGTGCGAGATCGAACAGATATAAAATAAGAGAGGCATTTTTCATACGTTCGCGCGTGCGCTCTACGCCAATGGATTCCACTACATCCGCTGTTTCGCGCAAGCCGGCCGTATCCATAAAACGGAAGTTAACCCCACCAATCACCATTTCATCTTCAATGACATCGCGTGTGGTGCCAGGAATATCCGAAACAATAGCCTTCTCTTCGTTGAGCAAAGCATTCAACAGAGTAGATTTACCAGCATTGGGTTTTCCTGCAATGACGGTCGGCACTCCATTTTTAATTACGTTGCCCTGATCAAATGACTGTATCAGCGATTGCAAATAAACTTGTATCTGCTGAATTAACTTCTTGAGGTCTTCGCGCTTCGCAAACTCAACATCTTCTTCGCCAAAGTCCAACTCCAATTCAATGAGCGAAGCAAAGTGAATTAACTCTTCGCGCAAGTGCTGTATCTCTTTCGAGAAGCCACCGCGCATTTGATTGAGTGCCGCTTGTCGTGCATTGTCATTTTCTGCGTGAATCAAATCTGCTACCGCTTCGGCTTGTGCCAGATCAAAGCGTCCGTTAAAAAAAGCACGTTGTGTAAACTCTCCCGGCTTCGCCAACCGCGCGCCCTGTGCCATCAATAACTTGATAATTTCTTTGACGATTACCGGAGAACCATGACACGAAATCTCCACGGAGTTTTCTTTGGTAAACGAGTGTGGCTCTTTGAAAATCGCCACCATCACCTCATCAATGGTTCTACCTTTTTCACCCAATCCGCCTAAGTGCACCGTGTGAGTGGGTTGTTGCAATAAGTTTTTTCCCTTAAAAACCCGCTGGGTTATTTCAATGGCATTTTTGCCGGATAAGCGTATGACTGCGAGCGCACTGATGCCCGGAGGCGTAGCAAGTGCAATGATGGTATCGTCTATGGAATTCAATACAAAGTAGTTTTCGCAAAGGTAGAGAATCTACTTTGTTTGATACGAACGACTACCGCACAATCAAAACCGGAATATCAACCCGATGTCGTACTGTGTCAACCGTAGTTCCGAAGATCAAATCTTTGGCCCATTTGTGCCCATGCGCTCCCATCACAAGCAAGTCGGAGTTGAAGCGTGTAACGATTTCCGGAATGATCTGCTTGGGATTGCCATAACCGATTTCAAACTGCACATGATATCCTTGTTGCTGCAGTTGCTCCGCATAGTTCTTCAAAGCTGCTTTATCGTCATCCGATTCGCGGTCCGCAATTTCACTGCCGTACCAAATGGCGCCAGCGGTTTCTACAATGTGTACGAGTAGGTAAGTTGCTTCTTTGCCGCCTTGCGCGACCGCATTGCTGATGGACACCGAATCCACCTTACTGAAGTCGATGGTAATTGCCACACGCTGATAGTTCGGTCTGATAAGTGGCTCCAGCACCGAAGCCGTACCATGTGGAGCTCGAGCATTTTTCTCCAGTCTACGCTGGTCAAACAGTGGTTTGAACGTGATATAAAGCAGGAGCACGCCTGTTCCCGTACAAATTGGAATGACCAACATCCAGATCATCCATTCGTTTTCACCGGCATTGGCCAGCCAACCTTGAATTTCCTGCAGGACGAGTTTTACATTAAGTGATACAATGATGAACGCAATAATCCACGCAGCAATTTTCACCCAAGGCTTAATGGCAAATACGCCCATTTTTTCCTTGTCGCTGGTGAAGTGGATTAGTGGAATTACTGCAAAGCCGAGTTGTAAACTCAACACCACCTGACTGAATACGAGCAGCTCACCAGTTTTGCCTTCGCCATACATAAGAATTACCACATAAGCTGGTACAATAGCGATCAAGCGGGTGATCAATCTGCGGAGCCACGGAGCAATTCGCAAATTCAAATATCCTTCCATCACCACTTGTCCTGCCAGTGTTCCTGTGATGGTGGAGCTTTGTCCGGCTGCCACCAGTGCCACACCAAATAAAATAGAGGCCCACTTCGTGCCGGTGAGTGGCGCCAAGAATTTATATGAATCCTGAATATCCGAAACTTCAAACATACCAGCTCGAAAAAATGTAGAGGCGGCCAGAATGAGAATAGCCGCGTTGACGAAGAAGGCCGCATTTAAGGCAATGGCCGAATCAATAAAATTATATTTAATGGCGGACCAGATTCCTTTTTCCGAAGAATCGATTCTGCGTGTTTGCACCAGCGAGGAGTGCAGGTAAAGATTGTGCGGCATCACCGTTGCACCAATAATACCGATCGCGATGTACAAGGCTTCATCGGATGGGATGGCAGGAATAAACCCTTTCGCCAGTTCCCCCATGTCGGGCTTGGCCCAAATCATCTCCATTAAAAAAGAAACTCCAATAATGGCGACCAAGGCAATGATAAATGCCTCAATCTTGCGCATTCCGTAGCTTTGCAACACTAATAATAGTAGTGTATCGAGTACGGTTAACGAAACCCCCCAAATCAGCGGCAAGCCAAAAAGCAATTGCAAGCCAATAGCCATACCCAAGACTTCGGCCAAATCGCAGGCGGCAATGGCTATCTCAGCTAAGATCCACAAACAAAAATTGACGATCGGGTGATACGAACTGCGCGAGGCTTGTGCCAAGTCGAGTTGGCGTACAACCCCAAGCCGGGCACTGAGACTTTGCAGTAACAAGGCCATCAGATTCGACATTAATAATACCCAAATCAGGGCATACCCAAATTTGCTACCCCCGGCTATGTCGGTGGCCCAGTTTCCGGGGTCCATATAGCCAACACTCACCAGATAGGCCGGCCCTAAAAAGGCCAATAACTTGCGGATGCCTTTGCGATTGGTGGCATCGACCGAGGCGTTTACTTCACTAAGTGATTTGCGGGAAGGGGAGTTCATAGGGTAACTAGAATGTTTTCAGAGACTTCTTTCGAGATAAAGTAATGTTGTGATTCAATGGCTACTTGCAGGCTTCCATCGTATTCTTCTTTGGAGATAACCATTAGTTTCTTACCGGGTTTTGCGCCAATCTTTTCCAGGTATTTAAGGAGGTTGGAGTCAGAATCTTTCACCGCTACGATGGTGCTTTCGCTGCCGGCAGTTAGGTTTTTGAGGGCTGTTTTTTCCAGCTTTTTGATTTTGCCTTGTGCGTTGGGGATAGGGTCTCCATGGGGATCAACCTGCGGGTAGCCCAAAAACTCATCGATCTTTTCGATCAATAAGGTGGACTTGATGTGCTCCAATTGCTCGGCCACCTCGTGCACTTCGTCCCATTTGAAGCCCAAGGTTTGAACCAGAAAGGTCTCCCAAAGACGGTGTTTACGGATAACGGCCAGCGCTACGGACTTGCCCTTGCCGGTGATTTTTACACCATAATATTTCTCATAACTGATGAATTCTTTGGTCGAAAGTTTCTTCACCATGTCGGTGACGGAGGCCGCTTTGGTGTTCAGCGCCTCGGCCAGTTCGTTGGTTAGAACGGCTTTTTCACCGGCATCCGAAAGGTGGTAAATCGACTTGAGGTAGTTCTCTTCGGCTAGACTAAGCATACGAAATCGTTGATGCCCAAAGCTACAAATTTAGACTTACCTAAAAAAATATTTAGACCTAATTGATTATTTGAGGAGCTTCTCAACCACCTCCAGAAGTCTAGGTTCCTCATTGGCCCAGATCACTCCGGCAGGTGCCTGATCATAAAACTGAACCTCTTTCATCGACCTTAGAATATTCGCTAAGTCGGGTTGGGAAAAGTTAACTTTTACCGCAGCTTGATAGGGTTTGCACAACTCCACCCAGGGTTGGTAATCCTGTAAAAGGATGGGAAGCCGGCAGCCCAAATACTCATACAATTTGGTCGGAATCGAGTTGGCCGTGTGGGGGGAAGGAGGGTAGTAGACGATGCCAAAATCGGCTTCCGAAATAGCTTCAAAAATCTGAGAATGGGGCACCAATTCCTGTCCTCCTTTTAAGTGAATAAAGGGTTGGTTTTTGATGACTTGAACCAGCCGCTGGAACGTTTCAGGTTGGGCACAATAGCCCACAATCACCAGCTCGATTGCCTCATTTTTTTGGTGGAGCTGCTGTGCCAGTTCGATGGCCTGAAATACCCCGGTGCTCTCGGCCATGGTTCCTGTGAACACCAGCCGGATTCTTCCTGGCTTTGGAGCACGCTGATAGGAGGGGGGCACCCGAACTTTATTTTCGAGCACCGTGCAATTATTTTTCACGAAAGTGAGCTCGTTCAAGTATCCTTTTTCAGCCAAAAAAAGATGTTGAAAAAAGGGCGAAAAGAGCCGTTCTTTTAACCGAACAAAGAACGCCAATGGCAACCGGAAAAGCTTTGGAAAGGCATCAGTCAAAAGAATATTTCGGTAGTAATTCTCCCGGATGTCGTAGATAATCCGACTCCCAAAGAATATTCTGTTCAGAATACCAACTATCAGTAATTCATGGGAATTAACTATCACCATGTCAGGCTTTACTTGAATACACTTTTGCAGTATTTTGAACGGAATCAGCACCCTTGTCAAACTCAGTCGGCTGAAAAATGGGAGTGGCAAAAGGGTGATTCCTTCTTCTTTAGGCACTGCCAAGCGACTCGGGAAACCGATGATAAAAACTTCGAATTTTTGAGTGCCTGCCAGCGACCTCCCCAACTTCTCAAACATGCGGGTATCGTCCACCGGTTTGAGCACCGAAGCGATGACTATTCTCCGTTTTTTTATTTCTTGCATCGAACTTTAAAATTAGAACATAAAATGCAACTACAGGAACAAATCGAATTGGCTTGGACGAACCGGGAATTATTGAAAGAGGTGGATACGCAAGAAGCCATTCGGGAGGTGGTGAGTCAACTGGACAAAGGTGTGCTGCGGGTGGCCGAACCGGCCGGGGATGGATGGAAAGTAAACGAGTGGATTAAGAAGGCCGTGATACTCTATTTTCCCATCCAACAGATGCAGACCATTGAAGTAGGTCCGTTCGAATTTCACGATAAAATTGCCCTCAAAAAGGACTACCAAAAGTTGGGGGTCAGGGTGGTTCCCCATGCCATCGCGCGTTACGGATCTTACCTCAGTAAAGGTGTGATCATGATGCCATCGTATGTTAATATCGGGGCTTATGTGGATGAGGGCACCATGGTAGATACATGGGCTACTGTGGGAAGTTGCGCGCAGGTGGGCAAGCATGTTCATTTGAGTGGGGGTGTTGGTTTAGGCGGAGTGCTTGAGCCCGTTCAGGCAGCACCAGTGATCATCGAAGACAATGCGTTTATTGGCTCCCGTTGCATTATTGTAGAAGGAGTGCGAATCGGAAAAGAGGCAGTTTTGGGTGCCAATGTAGTGCTCACAGCCAGTTCGAAAATAATTGATGTAACCGGTTTTACACCAGTAGAATACAAAAGTTATGTGCCACCCAGATCAGTAGTAATACCGGGTACTATTCCCAAAAAATTTGCTGCCGGTGAATATCAGGTGCCTTGTGCACTGATCATTGGCACACGTAAGGAAAGTACGGACAAAAAGACTTCATTGAATGACGCTTTACGCGAAAATGGGGTTTCTGTATAGTATGGCACGGGCTTTGTCTTAATGTACCAGAACTATTAAATTTGTTTTATGCGCTACTTCATCGGTTTGATTATTCTGG
Source organism: Cyclobacteriaceae bacterium (assembly GCA_044228465.1). Taxonomy (GTDB): domain Bacteria; phylum Bacteroidota; class Bacteroidia; order Cytophagales; family Cyclobacteriaceae; genus ELB16-189. The sequence continues at coordinate 84 of JBGAUU010000147.1, read as the reverse complement.
CTTTTGCTAGCCTTGCCTTCAATCAAGACGACTCAGCTTTAAAAAGCCAATCTGCCATCTCCACAGGTGAAAAGCTGGAATACC
>JBGAUU010000021.1:0-49482 GCA_044228465.1 Cyclobacteriaceae bacterium | reverse complement strand
TGAAATACTAGCAGGGGTCACCATTGCGGTAGCTGGCACTACACAAGGTACCGTGACGGATGCAGATGGACATTATGAATTGACTTTAGCTCCGGGAAACTATACGCTTAACATTAGTTTTATTGGCTATGAATCGCTTGTCCAACCGATTACCATTGGCAATGAAAACGTAAACCTTGATTTTGTCTTAAAGGAATCTATCGAATCCTTAGGAGAAGTGATTGTGCTTGGATCCCGATCCACAACGTCTCGAACGAATATTGATAAACCGGTTCCCGTTGATGTTATTCAAACAAAAGAGATCAAGTCATTTGCGCAGAATGATATTACACAAATTCTGAACTATGTAGCGCCATCGTTTAACTCCAATCGGCAAACAGTGGCGGATGGCACAGATCATATTGACCCGGCTTCTTTACGCGGATTGGGTCCCGATCAGGTATTGGTTTTAGTTAATGGAAAGAGAAGACACACTACAGCATTGGTAAATATTAATGGAACATTTGGAAGAGGAACCGTAGGAACGGATATGAATTCGATACCGGTTGCTGCTATTGAACGTGTTGAAGTATTACGCGATGGTGCGGCAGCTCAATACGGTTCGGATGCGATTGCGGGTGTTATTAATTTGGTTTTAAAGAAGAACACTCCGCTTACGATGTCAACAACGTATGGGCAGATTAATTCCAATACATTGGGAAGAAGTTTTTCGGATGGAGGAACTTTTCAATTTGATATAAGTAAAGGTTTTAAGTTAGGAGATAAGGGATATGTTAATTTCTCCGGACAATTTCTTGATCGTGGATATACAAATCGAGGAGGACTAGATACCCGTCCACTATTATACACCCCTACCCCAACAAAGAGTGCTAATGAAACGGAAAATGATTTCATCGCAAGATATGCGCAAATCAAGGCTACTGACGATGCGCTTGCTAAAGTAGGAGGATTAGATAGAAATAACATGCGGGTAGGAAATTCTGATTCTAGGAATGCTGGTTTTTTTCTAAATGGCGAATATGCCTTATCTCCGGCAACCACCCTTTACGCGGTGGCCGGATATACTAATAAAACAGGCAAGGCTGCCGGATTTTATCGATTACCTACACAGACCAGTCAAGTTGACTTAGCTCTTTATCCGAATGGCTTTCTTCCTTTTATTAATACAAACATTAATGACTTTTCATTTAATGCAGGAGTGAAGGGTGAAATGGGAAAATGGAATTACGATATAAGTAGCGCGCTAGGAAGAAATGATATTACATTTCGCATTACGAATACACTCAATGCTTCGCTACCTAGTGGCACAAGCCCAAAAGAGTTTGATGCTGGTAAATTAATATTTCAACAAAGCACAACTAACATTGATGTATCAAGAAAGTTTGATTTGAGTGGAGCGTTATCTTCCTTCAATATGGCTTACGGAGCTGAATTTAGATGGGATAATTATCAGATACAGGCCGGTGAAGAGTTATCATGGTCTTTTGGTCAACCTTCTAAGAGTATTGCAGGTGTTACTGGTAAGGCCGCTGGTGCACAGGTTTTTCCTGGCTTCCGCCCATCAAATGCACTCGATAAAACAAGAAGTAATTTAGGATTGTATGCCGACTATGAAGCTGAATTCGGCCCTAATTTTTTGCTAAGTGCAGCTGGGCGATATGAAAACTACAGCGATTTTGGTTCTAACTTTTCGTATAAAACTACAACTCGCTGGAAAATTTACAAAGATTATGCTATTCGCGGTGGTTATTCCACTGGATTTAGAGCGCCTTCATTACACCAGCGATACTTTAATAATGAAAGTACACAGTTTGTGCAAGGCCAGCCAACCCAAGTGCTGACTGTTAATAATGACAATACTGTGGTTCGGCAATTCGGAGTTGGTTCTTTAACACCAGAAGTATCAACTTCAACCAGTATTGGTTTAACAGGAAAAATTGTAGGTGACCTTACTTTTACTATTGATGCATATCAAATTGATATCAAAGATCGAATCGTATTTTCAAGTCAATACACTCGTGAGCGCGATGCAGCGGGTAATCAGATACCAACGGGAAAGGTAAATCAAGTACTTAACACAGTGGACCCCTCGGGATCTATTAGCAGCGTACAATTTTTTACCAACGCCATATCCACACAGACGAGAGGATTAGACATCGTTTTGAGCGACAAGTTTGACGTAGGTACAAAGGGTAACAAATTGATTGTTACCGCAGCGGCTAACTTTAATGAGACTAAAGTGCAAAGCATTAATGGTTCTACTGTGATTGAAAGCGACCCTTCATTAAAAGCCAAACTATTTGACCGATTGGAGCGCTCTCGTTATGAAATGGCAGTGCCAAGAAATAAAATTAATTTGAGTGTAAATTACACAACTTCCAAATGGGCAATTTTACTGCGCTCAGTTCAATTTGGTGAGGTGGGTTATTTGAATGCAGTAGACCCAAATATCCCGGCTAGCAATTTGCCTTTACAAATTGATCAGAATTTTTCAGCTAAATGGATTACGGACATTTCTTTTAGCTACAAATTTATTCCATCGCTCAATCTTACGGTAGGTGCAAACAATCTTTTTGATGTGTATCCTGATCCAGCCTACATTGATCCCAGAAACAACGAGAATAATCTGGCTTCAGCGGCTAGCGGAAATGCCTATACGACTAATCGCGATAATACTTCAAACGGACGCTTTTTGTATAGCAGAAATGTTTCTCAATTTGGATTTAATGGCCGGTTCCTGTTTGCAAAGCTGACTTTTACATTACAATAAGAGACTTATATCCAGTAAGCGCCCAAAACACAAACGGTTTTGGGTGCTTTATTTTTTGTAAAAGAAAAAAATAAAGTAGTAGAAAGCCTCACAGTTCTATGTGATGAATCTAATCAAGCCGGATCAACATCAAAGACCATCTTCACATTTCGGTATTCTTTTTCTGAAAGAAGTTGTTGTGATAATTTTAGTAGTAATGCTTTAATTTCTGCCAGCTTACCTTGATCTCGGCCAATCTTGAGTAACATAGTCATGAGAAATTCATTGCGGATTTTTCCGATCATAGGCTCTCCCGGTCCCACCAGTCGAACCATCGGAATGGATTTTTTAATTTGATCGGAAAGAATGGCCGCTGCCTGATTCACAATTTTCTTATCGATATGCTTCAGATAAACTTCAATCAGTCGAGTAAATGGAGGGTAGCCATGTTCTTGTCGATCTTTTAATTGCTCATCTATAAATCCATTTACATTATGTTGTCGCACGAATGTGAATAGGCGATGCGCTGGACTGGAAGTCTGGATGACGACTTTACCTTTTTTCGCTCTTCGCCCCGAGCGGCCACTCACTTGCATGATCAATTGAAAGGCACGCTCATACGATCGAAAATCGGGGAAGTGCATCATTCGGTCTGCATCGAATACACCCACCAAATTAACTTTATCAAAATCCAAACCTTTTGTTACCATCTGTGTGCCAACAAGAATGTCAGTATTTCCACTTTCGAAACCTTGAATGATGTTCTCGTATCCTGATTTTGTGCGCGTGGTGTCCAGATCCATGCGCTGTGTTTGGGCTTCCGCAAAATGGAGTTTTAATTCTTCTTCCAGTTTTTCGGTGCCATAACCGAGCGTTTGTATCCGCGAAGATGAACAGGTAGGACACTTGGCCGGCATATCTTCTTTGTAACCACAATAGTGACAAATCATAGCATGGCGATATTGATGATAGGTCAGGCTCACTGCGCAATTAATACACTTGGGCACCCAGCCGCAGTCTTGACACTCGATCATAGGCGAGTAACCTCTGCGATTTTGAAAGAGAATCACTTGTTCTTTATTACCCAGCGACTGTTGAATTTCTCTGAGTAGCAGCGAGGAGAATTCACCCTTCATTGTTTTGCGCTTTTTCTCTTGGCTAAGATCTGCAAAAACAATATCCGGTAGTTGTGCATCTCCAAACCGTTCTTTCAATTCAATATATCCATATCGATTGGTGTGAGCATGGTAATATGATTCTAAAGACGGGGTGGCGCTACCGAGGATGACTTTAGCTCCATGAATGTGTCCCATCATCAGCGCAGTGTCACGCGCATGATAGCGAGGTGCAGGCTCATGTTGTTTATACGAGGGATCATGCTCTTCATCGACAATAATCAATCCTAAATTATCAAAAGGCAGAAACACCGAAGATCGGACGCCAACAATAAATCGCAACTTGCCGGTGAGCACACCATTCCAAACTTCCACCCGCTCGTTGTCCGAAAACTTTGAGTGATAGATACCCATCTCACTGCCAAATAGTTTTTTCAAACGAAAAACGATTTGTGTAGTGAGTGCGATCTCCGGAAGTAGATACAATACTTGATTGCCGCCATCAAGTGCGCGCTTAATCAAATCGATGTAGATTTCGGTTTTACCACTGCCGGTCACTCCGTGCAGCAATGCAGCGCTTTTTGTTTCAAGCTCCGCCAAAATAAGATTACGTGCTTTCTCTTGTTGCTCGCTTAAGAGAATGGGATGTACGATGGTAGGCTCATCAAAACCAAATCTTGGCACTACTACATCATATTCTTCCAGTATTTTGTTTTTGATGAGGGTGTTTAATGAAGAGGAAGATAGTTCATCGCCTAGTAATTTATTTTTTGGGTATCCGGAAGTATTAAGTTCCGGATGAGAGAATACGGGAACTTCTTGCAAGTATTTCAGTACAATGGATTCTTGTTTTGGATTTTGAGAGAGTTTTTCGAATAACGCCTCCAGATGTTTTTTAGAAACGAAGTTTTCGTTAAGACGGATTCTCTTTTCGGTCTTGGGTTTATACTTTTCTTTTATCTGTTCAAATAAAATAATTGCTTCTTTGCTCTGTAGCGAACGCAGAATCGAATAAATGTTTTTAGCATTCAATAAGTTTGAAACTTCAGTGTAAGTGAGGGTGTCCGTTTTCAAACGATCTAAAAGGATTTTTTCTTTTTCAGAAAAATCAAACGTGGTGTTTTCAAAATCAAAGCGAGGATCGAGTTGCACCATCGATTCACTCGAAAGTTTTAGTCCAGCAGGAAGTGCTGCAATCATTACTTCGCCCAATGTACACATGTAATACTCGGCCATCCATTGATACAACTTGAATTGCGCTCCATAGACTACTTCCATTTCATCAATCAACTCTAAAATCATTTTCGCCTCGTATTCCTTGGGTGGTTGCTGATGGAGACTGTGAACAATTCCTGTTACAATCTTTTTTTTTCCAAAAGGAACAATCACCCGTTGCCCCGCACGAATACGATCAGTCATCAACTGTGGAACGCGATACGTAAATAACTGAGGAATGGGCACCGGAATAATCAACTCGGCAAAGAGCGTAGATGAATCAAAATCTAATTCCGGATGCATAGCCAAATTGAGATAATTACAAAGTTAGGATTTATCTGGCAAGAAATGGTTTACTTTTTCAAACCATACTTGACAGTCGCTAAGTTTCGCGATCTCACTTGAAGTGATTGAGGAATTACAAAGAATAGAAAACGAATCAGGGAGTCCTGTTAGTAAATCGAGATGGCAGTCACCTGTTGGGTTGGCTGCTGTAGGATAGGTGGCAGGTTGTAGTTGTTGCGGATAGTGGGTTGCCAAATAGTGCATCACCCAGCATGCCAATGCTACCGGGCGAAACAAGGTAGGATCGGTTACAGTAAAATACAATCCATGACAAAATACTTTTCCATACCGACTCCACATCGGCTGAAAGAAATGCGGCACAGCCTTGATCCCCGCAAAATTTTGACGACTGAATTCTTCGTGAAATGCAATCGCATCGATCCATGGAGCGCCTACTACACGAAACGGATAAGAAGTTCCCCTTCCATGACTTACGTTGATGCCTTCCAATAAACCACTGAACGGATAAATCAAAATAGTTTGGTGATCGCTCATAGCCGGAGAAGGCGGCACAAAATTATTTATCGTGTTGGGCTTATGTGAAATCACATCGAGTTCCACATCGATGTTGCGTTCGTGGATAAACCAGCGCATCATCTCACCGGCTGAAAATGGAAACGTGATCGGCATACTCCAGCGCCCAATAAATGATGCGCAGCTGTTCTCATCCAGCAATGGGCCTTCGCATTGCGAGGTTAATCGTTGAGCGAGATTGGGACAGTCAAGCAGAATCACTTTTTTATGCGCACGTCCCGCAGCTTCCAACATATAAGTCATCGACCACAAATAAGTATAAAACCGACATCCGATGGAAGGCAGATCAATCAATACATAATCAATGTCATCCAAATCATTTTTATGTGGAGCCATTGTAGCACCATACAAACTGATTACCGGCAAACCCGTGAGGGGATCGATTTGATTGGTTTGCGCTTTTCCGTCTTCATCCTGCGAATGAATTCCATGCTCCGGTGAAAATAATTTGATCAGGTTTACGCCACTTCTTTTTAACTCAAGAGCAACCGGTAACCCTGAGCCCGCCAGTGTAGCGTGATTGGTCAGTAGCGCTGCTCGCGATTTTTTAATTACATCGGTTGATTGAATGAAGCGGTCAACACCCAGCATAGCTTCTATTTTTGTGAGGACATAATTTGTGGAATGGCATCGGTCACGCGCGATACCGGCAATTGACAGGTTTTATTGAAGCAAACAAAAATAGCTTCGCGTTGCTCAGTTAACTTGTCAGTTACCAATGGCAATTGGCTAGCATTATGAGCACCCATAAATAATGCGAACGGCAAATACGACAGATCAAATTCTTTTTGTCGATTCACGCTCCCATCGCCAGTTATCACTACCTCCGCCATGTTTGTCGTCATCTCAGTTGCGAGCAATGCCCAATGGCACATGTAAACGGGTTCTGATTGTGTTAACGAAATCATTCGTTCCATCATTTCGCGCGCCATGGTCTTCCAATTTTCATCATCCCACAAAATACCAAGATGAAATAAGTTCCGAGCCATCACCGAATTGGAAGACGGAATCACATTATCAAACACTTCTTTCTTTCGAGCAATCAACGATTCAGCTTCATGACTGTTGAAGTAGAAAAAGCCTTCGGTTTCGTCATAGAACAATCGAATGGTTTCCGCGCACCATTGCTTTGCTGCAATCATGTAATCTTCTTTGTGAGTGGCCTGATACAAAGAAGTATACGCTTGAATCAGAAAGGCGTGATCATCTATAAATGCGGTGGTAGTTGAATGCGTTCCCTTGAAAGAACGATGCAGTTTACCATCTACGACCAAATTTTGTTCAATAAATTGAATGGCACGTTCTGCCAATTCTAAATAGTAATCTTCACCCAGACTACGATACGCGTCCACAAGCCCTTGAATTGTCATGGCGTTCCATCCCGTAAGGATTTTATCATCTAAGCCCGGCTTAACTTTTTTATTCCGAATGGCTAGTAATTTTTGGTTGAGTTGCAGCAGGGCAGGTGTGGGTTCTGTATCGCTTTCGCGGAAGAGAATGTTTTTACCGTGCTCCCAGTTTCCTACAGGCGTTACATGATAAAAATCCGTGAGCAGTTGAATTTCTTCAACAGTCAGTTCTTTGAATTCATCGAATTGCCACGTGTAAAACTTTCCCTCTTCTCCTTCACTGTCAGCATCCAATGCTGAATAGAAGCCTCCTTCTGGCGAAGTCATTTCGCGCTCGAGCCACGTCACCGTTTCGCGTATTACGCGAGCGTAAGTAGGCTCTTTCGTAAGCCGATACGCTTCGGCATAGAGACTGAGTAATTGGCCATTGTCGTACAACATTTTTTCGAAGTGCGGAGCAAACCATTGTCCATCCACTGAGTAGCGTGCAAAGCCGCCACCGATCTGATCATAGATTCCTCCTGCTGCAATCTTCTTCAAGGTAAGATGGAGCATCTCCAACGCTTTTTCATTTTTGCGCAAATGAAAATAGCGAAGCAAAAAAAGCCAGATGGAGGGCATAACAAATTTAGGTGCTTTGTCCAGTCCGCCTTCGCTAAAATCAAATCTCGATACAATTACTTGATGCATCGTATCGAGAGCGGTATGGGTTAAACCATTGGTAGGCGGCACATTTTTGAAACGTTGCAAATCAGAAATCGCCAGATGTTTGCCGAGGTCGTTGGCTGATTCGTTAATTTCATTTCGCTTTTCGCGAAAAGCTTTGTTTATCTGAACCAGTAGTTGTGCCCAATTCCTCGGTGGAAAATACGTGCCGCCAAAAAATGGCTTTTGATCAGGCGTTAGAAATACATTCAGCGGCCAGCCACCGTTTTGCCCCATTGCCTGTACGGCCTCCATGTAAATCTGATCGATGTCGGGGCGCTCTTCGCGATCGAGTTTGATGCACACAAAATACTCATTCATCAATTGCGCGATGTCTTCGTTCTCAAAACTCTCGTGCGCCATCACGTGGCACCAGTGGCATGAAGAATAGCCGATGCTCAGCAAGATGGGTTTATCTTCTTGCCTAGCTTTCGTTAATGCTTCGTGGCCCCACTCAAACCAATCCACCGGATTGTTTGCGTGCTGCAATAGGTAGGGAGAGGTTGCGTGAGTGAGTCGGTTGGATGCGTGAGATGAAGTCATGCTGTAAAAATAGAAAGCGAGAGCTTGAAAAAAAGGAGAGCGGGTGGGGCGGGCATTAATAAAAAATGCCACGCTTTTGGCGTGGCATGTAAAGTCTCTATTTCAAACCGATTAATAATCTCTGTTGAAATCGCCTCTGCGGAAGCCACCGCCTCCACCGCCTCGGTTGCCGCGACCGCCACCGCTACCTTCTTCGCGTGGGCGAGCCTCGTTCACTACCAAGTTCTTTCCAAGGAAGTCAGCACCGTTCAATTGATCGATAGCACTCTTACCGGCTGCATCATCAGCCATTTCTACAAAACCAAAGCCACGGCTACGCTGCGTTACTTTGTCCATGATGATCTTCGCAGAGCTTACTTCACCGTATTCGGAGAATAACTGCTTCAATTGTTCCTCGGTTGCTTTCCAGGGAATGTTGGCTACATAAATGTTCATTTGTGTTTTAAAAATTAAGTGATAAAATGTTCTTGCTAATTCATTAAAACCGTACCGACAATAAACTCACGAGGTGGGGATACTTTCAGATGGGATTTACTTTCATTAACTCTCAAATATAGGTATTAATTCCTCGTAAATGCAAATCGCTGAATTTGAGGGTCTTTAGGCTATTTTAGACCCTTTTTCAGCCGATTTTAAGAATACTGCGGGTTGTCTTTCATAAACTTTTTTAATCCGCCCATGGCGGTGGCGCGCACCTTATTTTGCAAGAAAGTGGTCCATCCTAAAAGCAACCCCGAGGTGCCCAGCGCCATCTGTGTCCACTTCCAAAAATCGAAATGATCGGTGTGCCGATAGATCAATCCGTCTTTAAATTCAAACGAGGCATCGATTTTGTTTAACACACGCTTGCCCGTGCGCGAGAAAGTATAAGCAGCTTCCCAATGACAGCTGCCTTTGTTGCCATCGGCTTTCACCTGACTAAAGGTAAGCGAAAAATCCCGCGCGTTGGTGGCAAGCATGTGCCACATTGCTTTGGCTTCTTTTCCTTTCAAGTGCACAAATGCCGGATCGCTGAACTCCACTTCATCGTGGTAACACGACTGCATGGTTTGCCAATCTTTTTCCTGAAAAGCTGCGTAGAATTTTTCAATCAGTTGTTGATGTGTATTCATAAATTTTCCTTTGATGGAGATGTTTGCCCGTTGGCAAATTTGGTGCGCTAATCCTTTATTATTTGATTACCTTAGAAAACAGTTTAACAGGAAACCGATTTAAAGATAATCAATCTATATGAAGCTCAGCCATCTTTTCTTTGCCACCGTGTGCTGCTTACAAGCCACCGCGCAATCCTTCAATAACCTGCCCGTCAATACTCAAAAGCCACCGCTGCATGGCAGACATTGGATGGCCATCACGGGCAAGCCGCTAGCCGCCACCGCGGGTGCAATGATCTTTAATAAAGGCGGAAATGCGGTCGATGCCTCGTGCGCAATGCTAGCCGCTACCTGCACCATGTGGGATGTGCTCAGTTGGGGTGGTGAAACACAAGCGCTCATTTACAATCCTAAAACAAAAAAAGTAATTGCCATCAACGCGTTGGGTGTAGCGCCAACCGGGGCTACGGCCGACTTCTTTAAAAACAAAGGCATGAAGTACCCGCCTGAGTTTGGCCCGCTGGCCGCAGTTACGCCTGGCACGGCAGGAGGTTTGATGACGATGCTGGCTGAATACGGCACCATGAGTTTGAAAGAAGTGCTCGCGCCTGCCATGCAATTAGCAGAGGGCTATCCCATCGAAGCGCAAACCGCATTTTCCATTGAGCGCGGCAAAGAAGAAATAAAAAAGTGGCCTTATTCTAAGAAAGTATTCTTAACACACTTGGGTGAGAAGCGCGAAGCACCTGATGCAGGAGAAATTTTTGTGCAAAAAGATTTGCTCGCCACATTGCAGAAGTTAGTGGATGCCGAGCAACAAGCGTTAAAGAAAGGCAAAGATCGCAAGGCAGCGATCTACGCAGCGTATGATCGTTTTTACAAAGGCGATATCGCGAAAGAGATTGTACGCGGCAGTCAGGAGCAAGGCGGCTTGTTTACCGAAGCAGATCTGGCCAATTGGAAAGTGAAAATTGAGGAGCCCACTGTTACGAACTATCGTGGGATTGATGTGTACAAGTTGCAACCATGGACACAAGGCCCTGCGATGTTGCAAACACTCAACATCCTCGAAAATTTTGATCTGAAAAGCATGGGCTACAACTCTACCAAATACATTCACACGGTGTATCAAGCTATGAATCTCGCTTTCGCGGATCGTGATTTCTATTATGGAGATCCGGCTTTTGCGCCTGAAGAGCCCATCAAAGGATTGCTCTCTAAAGAATACGCGCGTGAACGATTCAAGTTGATTAATCCGGAAATGAACGACCCAAAAATTGCACCGGGCGATCCGTATCCATTCGAAGGAAAGCAAAATCCGTATCTCGATATTCTGCAAAAGTGGGGCACAAGTCGGGCGGATAATTTCAAACCGGTGAATCCGCTGGATGAAAAATATTTGGAGTCATTTACTGCGGGAACCACTTCTGTGGAAGCGGCCGACAAAGAAGGTTGGGTGGTTTCCATCACGCCAAGTGGCGGATGGGTGCCTGCCTGTATTGCGGGCAACACAGGCATTGGCATGAGTCAGCGCATGCAATCTTTTGTGTTAGATCCGAAAGAGAATCCCTTCAACGTAGTGGAGCCGGGCAAACGTCCACGTGTAACACTTACACCTACATTGGCATTGAAAGATGGTAAACCATTTTTGTCATTTGCGAAGCAAGCAGGCGATGAACAAGATCAGTTGTTGATTCAATTCTTTTTGAATGTGGTGGAGTTTGGGATGACCGTGCAAGAGGCGTGCGAAGCTCCGAGCTTTAAAACCTTGCAGATGTATTCCAGTTTTGGCGATCATGAAAAAGTGCCGGGTGGCTTAACGCTGAACAGCGCCATGCCCGCGTGGGTGCGCAAAGATTTATCGCGCATGGGATACAAGCTTACCTATCAAGATCGAACCAGCGGCCCGATCAACGCGATCTATTTTGATTGGCAACACGGCAGCTTCTGGGGCGGCAGCAGCAATCATGGAGAGGATTATGGAATTGGGTGGTAGTGTTGCCTAATTACTTCTAACAATTTCCATCTTGCGACAAATCATAGATGAATCGCAAGATGGAAATTTTATAGATGGGCGATGGTATTATAAGACTACGCGTTCTTCTGAATGTATTCTTTCAACGTGCCTTTTTCTTTCATCTTGAGATACTTCTCCACGCCTTTGTTTTTAGATAACAGGGCTCGGTTCTTGGTATAATATTCTATCACCGCTTCTACTCCAGCCATCGAGCAGTTCACTTTGTTGTCGGCATCTTTTGTCTCAAGTGTGTATTTGGTCCAACCGCCCATGAAAATCATCAGCAATTCCGGTGTATCCATAAACGTTACAATTTCCTGTTTCACTTCAATGTGAACGCTGGAAGTACCCGACATCCACATTAGCAAAAATGCGTTGACCTCTTTTTGTTTTCCGGTTTGCTCATTAGCGGGTGTTTGCATCACCCACTGGATGCACTTCAATACATCACTTTCGTATTTGGCATAATCGCTTTCGTTTTTGGGTTGAAAATTGGTGGGGACTTGAACGTCTTGAGAAAATGCTACCGTGCTAATCACACACAAGGCCATTGCTGCTAAAATCGTTTTGCGTTGCATTGTATTTGGTTGGTTTAAGTTTCTAATTACTAGAATACGAAGATACTACTTTGTATGAATAGCAGCCCACCCGTGAAAACCAGCTGCGGGAGGGAATTCACGGGCGATTTACTTTCAGGTAGTAGTCGATGTCGCAATTTCTAACGCAATCAAGACTTTTGTTCTGACGTTCATTTGTGATTTCATACGGAATGATCCATGTATATAAAGTTGAAACGAATATAGATGCGAATTTACATAGAGTGCGTTTGCATGAAGTTAATGACACGAAGCAACCCCGTTAAGTATAAATGAATGCTTTCAATCAGGCGGTGATTATATCCACCCCAATTCTTTCACGGTCATTTCACTTTCCACCGTGCCGGTGTGCTGTGTGGCTTTGGGTTCGAACAATAAATTGAAAACAATTTCGCCATTGGTGTGCGGACGATGCTCTACGCCTTTGGGTACAATCAGTATTTCGCCTTCCTTTACTTCTACGGTTCGGCCATCGCGGAAGTCCATGAGCAGAGTGCCCTTAAACACCATAAATAATTCATCTTCGTTTTCGTGGCTGTGCCATACAAAGTCGTCTTTGAGTTTGCAGAGCTTCACATATTGCCCGTTTAGTTCGCCAATGATATGTGGTGTCCACTGTTTTTCAAACAGCGAGAACTTTTGCATGATGTTGATGGAGTTGATTTCGGGCATAATTTGATGGTTACTGATGAGAATAATGGACTATTGATTCTTGCTTGAACAAATATTAGCATCATCACATTTGTATTCTAAGCGTTTTGCTGTACATTTGTAGTGGAGGCTTTGTTGAGAAATCGGCATTGCCTTTTTTATTTTACATAAGTTACGCTCCATATCTTCATTTCAGCAATATCCCCAATTTCCCGAGTTGTTGTATATCTTAATGGTTTAATGAGTTCCGCAAACTCGATCAGTTCTTGCCTTACTGGCTCTGTCATGCCCTTTAGCCTCAACGACCAAGAAATGATGTAAGCAATTAGGTCTGCAATTTGAATACCTGTTGTTAGGTCGCTGTGAACGAAGAATGGTTCTGGTATTACTAATCCCGATCGCTGGCGACCTTTTAGAGTACGTTTAAAATAGTTTTCTAATTGCGAAACCAGAATATGACTTTTTGATTTCTCAAGCTCATCAAATACGATTATTCCCTGATCATCGCTTTTCTTGTCTTCCAAGTAATAGTACATCCTCTCGAATGCGTAAACATAGTCACGCCTAAGGAATCCGTCTCCACCCTCGTCTGTTTCGCGAATGGGTTCTGACGAAATAGAAGCGAATATTCTGACTCTGAATTGCGCACAGAGTTCCAATAGTTTTCTGACGTATTCGATTTTTGCCTGCGATAGTGCGGCCATGTGCCTTAAAGTTGCCTGTGCGCCATTTTCAATACATTCTTTTGCAAGCTGAGTTCTTTCTAATTCCGGAATTGGAGCTGTAAGAGAAGCTAGTTTAAATACTTTCTTTTTTAAGAATTTTCGACCTTTAATTTCTCGTTCATGTCCGGTATATCGAGTGCCTAGAAGCTGCTCTTCAAAACCTTTTAATTGAGTTATAATGTTCCATAAGTCACTATCTTTAATGGCAACACCACATAGCACCTCATACAGAGAATCTTGTCTGTCAGTTCCACTTTCATCTATAAAAAAGAAATAAGCCATTTGTTAACTAATTTATTGTGCCAATCACTTATTAAACTCGGTAAGTAAGATGCAATCAATTTTTATCTTTTTTGTTCTGTCTACAAATCTCACCAATCCTTACCAAAAGCAAAAGGAATAGTTGGGTTTCATGGTTTGATCTTCGGGTTTATAAAGTTCAACAAGCCGAGAAACGGCTTATTCTGAAAGCAAGCATGAATTCACTTTTTGGTTGAGCGATGCACAGGTGGCTCTTTATATTTGCTGGCCTCAACATCGCAACACAAAACCGTTGCGCAACCCGTGGTGTACAATTTTGACTTTGCTGATTTCCAAAATGTCTCTGACAAACGAGCTTAGTAAAAATTATTATCAAACTCGAGTGTGTTTATAACGGAGTGCTAGCGACCGATTGTCTTTAAATGTGAATTCTTTAATCTGTCTGCAATGTACTTTTTTAATTGATCCAAAGTCATTGCCTGTGTTTCATCGCTAATTTTGCTCTGAATTTCTCTCATCATTTCCACAGCATTAAATGCCTTTTTCCTCTTTTTGGTCTTCATAGTTTATCCATTCTTATGTTGTTCGAAAAGAAATGGTGGGGTTGCTCATTCTTAAACTCACATTACCTTCAAGCTAATCCATCGCTACGAATTTACTCGAAAAAGCCCTCGATGGCGTATTTTGATTGCGCAATGCAAAAATCGCCCTGCAACTGTGCGACACCAAAAAATACCGCGCAAACCCGTGCCGTAAGCTTGCGGCACGCAATTTTCACATGGATTTAGCCCCTGCAATGTGCAGCGACCCCTTTTTTATCTGATTTTTGGCCAGCGAATTTGCAGGGACCAAATGTCGCGTGACAATGCCCTTATGCACGCTGCAGCGCCCTTTTGCCAGCTGACATTCGCTTCCTGCAAGGTGCAGCGCCTATTGTCAGCTGACATTTGCTTCCTGCACCGTGCGGGGACCAATTGTCAACTGACATTGCCTTCCTGCAAGGTGCGGCATGTTTTTTCGCCCTGCATTTAACTTTAGCGAAATCGCTGAATTTAGATGCTCATCCGCGGTCAGGCCGGCATCCGAAGGTAGATGTTTTGCACTTCGATAGTTGCTAATAAGCTCGGTCGACTACGCCCGATCCGTACACTTTTTTGGATACCTCTTTTGTATTGCCTTTGTGCTTCAGCGAGCCGCTGCCAACCACGAGTGCTTCGAGGTTTCCCGTTACGTTTAGTTCGCACACACCCGATCCGCTCATCTTCACTTTTGCTTTTTCAATTTCGCACAAAAAGGCGTTGATGTTTCCGCTGCCACTCATCACCACGTCATTCATCGAGGCGTAACCTTTGAGTGCGATCGACCCGGAGCCACTCACCTCTGTCTTTAAATAATTTCCTTTTATGTCTAAGTCAATCGAGCCATTGCCGGCCACACTCAGCGACAGATTATCGGAAGAAATAGAATTTTCAGAAATGATTTTACCATTGCCGTTTACTTGCAGTTCGGAAATATTTTTCATGCTCACCATCAACTTCATATTCGGCTTAAGCTTAATGTCGTCAATTTTAGCCCAAATACTTTTGTTGGGATTATCCGGCTTGCGCTCCACATTAATCATCAATACACCGTTTTCTACTTTGAAGGTAGAGAGCTCAAAAATCTCGGTCAGCGCCTCTACCGTTACCTCTTGTTTGTTGGTTTGCTTCAGGTAAACCGTGTAGTTGGAGTTGACATAGATGCTTTTGAATTCAGGAAGCTCAAGCGTTTTTTTGGTGGTTTGGCTCATTGCAGAAAAAGCGCAAAGCACCACCAGTGTAGCTGCACACAGTGCGGAAATTCGTAAACGATTCATGGGGATAGGGGATTTGTTCCTAGAAAAGTGGAAAACAAAATCAGCGCAGCCTTACAGGTTTCGGTGAAGATGCAAATCCACCGCCAAAGTGCGGCTGTGGTGGGTTGAATTCCTGTATCGAAATAAACTTTAGGTGTCCCGTAAGTAAGCGAGAAGATAAAAATCTGCAATTCTTGTAGATTGCAATTTGAATTCATACAAATGAACAAGCGAATTCTATTATTTAATGCGATTTATTATGCCATCACCCTTTGGTTTATTTTTCTGGGACGGCAAGATGCCAGTAGCTCTCTGGGTTATGGGTTTTTTATTTTGATTTTCTGGATAGCTGCGGGCACTACACTACTTTATTTATTGATTCGAAGAAAGTTAGAAGCTAATTCCATTTTGGATAAGATTGGTGTGATCACTGCTACGCCAATTCCCACTATAATTTTTGTTGTGATATTATTAAATAGCCAAAAGAGTTCAGACAAGGAATCTTATGTAACCATCTTATCGCAAAAAAAACCATCCGCTATAAAGGATTGCTTACCCAACGAACTCTTTGCCAGCTTCCAGCTTGCGGATCTCATTTCACTAAATGATTTTAATTTTGATAGCAAAGGCAATTACTTTTATGGCGAAAAAAAATTAACAGAATTAGATAGCCAGCAAAAAGAGAAATGGATAAGACCGTTTGTTGAAGCATTTCCGGCCATCGAATACAGGGCGCAACTTGTCGCAAAGCTATCACCTATAAATAATCTACAACCTATTACGCTTCGAGTTGTTGGCACCGACTATCTCACTTTGTGGCTTTTGCTTCTGAATGAAAATTGTGATCCTGTCAGTGTATTCTACCTTGAGGGGAAAAATTGCGAGGGCCCCATGGAGAATGATTCAACTGTGATTTTTTGTCCTGTCAGAAAAAACCGAATCAATGGTAGCACCTTGATAACTTATGAAACTCGAATGGCTGAATCAAAAGTATCAGGTCACCTTGTGTTTGATTCGCTTACTTTTAGCACTTCCATAGATAGCAGAGGCCAATTTATTACAAAACGTTTGGATAGCATTCGGTTTTATAGGAAACCGACCCGGTAGATTTCTAGGCTTAGCTACGAGTTCCTTTCTTAAAGGTGAAATAAATTCAAATAATAAAACAGCATCACCAGCAATCCTTGCAAAAGCATCGTGCCATCTAGGTAGCCGTGATGATAAAAAGGTTTGCTTCGCATACGCAATGATTGGAGCAAATAGAAAGTAATGAGAGCTGTAATTTGTAGCGGCAAAAGAATCGACCAAGCTTGTTGCCATGAATAGTGAAACGCCACGACCACTGCGAACGCCAGCAGCGCAATATACGATAAGCGCATGGCGCGTTTTTCATTCAACAGCAAGGGAATCGTTTTCAAATTCGCTTGTCGGTCCGTTTCCATGTCGCGAATGTCAAATGGAAGTGCGATTGCCAACACAAATAAAAATCGCTCTAAAAAGATAACCGCCACGTGAGTGCGTCCGAAAGTTACCTCGGCATGCACTACCGGCAACAAAATAGTGACAGCCGCCCACACAAATGCAATGAGAAATAATTTTAAATATGGCACTTCGCGTAAGCGAAAAATATAGCTTTTGCTTCGTGCCAAGGGTATGGAATAAAAGAGGGTCAGCAATGCAATCGGTGCAAGCGCAAGCAGCACTTTTGTTTTGGCTATCCACAACACGATTATAAATGCAATGGCAGAAATGATGACCAATAAAAAAAATGCTTCTTTATTTTCGCGCACCCAAGCGTGTTTTTCCGAGTGAATGGCATCTTTCACGAGCAGCAACGTCACTAACCGGTGCAAGTTATATTCAAACAGTGTAGCGAAGAAGATGATGAATAAGTAGGGACGCCATTGCGGCACTAACTCTAATTGTATTTGTGTTTCAACGGTGAGCAATACGGCTGCCAGTGAAATATAAATGTTAGATTGAATAAGTCCTTTGATAAATTTCAAAATATGCTGAGTTGTAATGGGTAAAGATAGCGACACCGAGATGCATCAAGCAAGCGATTCAAAGCGAGTTGAATGCTTGGCGATATTCTGCGTTCTTTTCGGTTAAAGGCTCATGTTGTTTTTTTTGTTTCAATTAGCAATAGCTATTGTGTCTACCATTTCGTCTGATCTGTAGATGGTTTTTTGACTGCTGAATGTTTTTATACACTTTCCTTCATCATACGATGAGATATTCAAAAACATCTGCAATATTGAAGAAGAAAAATCCGTTGGCCGAATTATAAACTACTCAATAACCTATGATCTCTCATTTGTTGAAGTCATTATCATTCCTTGCGATTCTTCTAATTGCTTCGCTGCTTTCGTGCAAAGACTCATCGGCAGATGCCGTTACACCTACCACCACCGAAGACAAGAATTTTGCTGTTGCCGATTGGACCACCGCCAGCCACAGCAACGATGTGGCGCCTGATTATGCCACCGCCTTTCCACAAGACAAGGTGAATACACTTAAAATCACCATGACGGCCGCTAATTGGACCGCTATTCAAACGAACATGAAAGCATTGTTTGGCTACGGCTTTGGCGAGCGCACACAAAACGGTGGAGGATTTCCTTCGCAAGAAACGGACTATGTAGCAGTGTCGCTCAAGTTCAACGACAAAGAGTGGTACAAAGTGGGCTTTCGCCTCAAAGGCAACTCTTCGCTTTCATCCACGTGGGGCTCGGGCATTTACAAACTTCCCTTTCGCCTTAATTTTGATAAGTTCGAAGACGACTATCCACAAATCAAAAATCAACGTTTCTTCGGCTTCAAGGAGTTTAGCCTTTCGCCCGGGTTTAAAGACAACTCGCTCATTCGTGAGAAGGTGACGGCAGATATTTTTCGGATGGCCGGCATCCCCGCAGCGCAAACAGCCTTTTACAAAGTGTATATCGATTTTGGCAGTGGCCTAAAATATTGTGGCATCTATACACTTACCGAAGTAGTAGACGATACGATGATCAAAACACAATTTGGCGAAGAGAGCGGCAATATCTACAAACCCGAGTCTACATTGCAAACATTCAGCGCTACGTTGTTTGAAAAGAAAAATAATGAAACGGCCAATGACTTTACCGATGTGCAAGCGTTTGTAAGCGCCCTGAATAGCAGCGTGCGCACCAGCAACCCCGCGCAATGGCGCGCCAATTTGGAGCAGACTTTTAATGTAGATCATTTTGTGAAATGGCTGGCGGTAAATACCACCTTAGTCAATTGGGATACCTATGGCACCATGGCGCACAACTATTATTTCTATAATCACACTTCAAACAAATTGACTTGGATCCCTTGGGATAATAATGAGGCGTTGTCCAGCCGCACAGGGCCGGGTGGTGGTTCAGTTTCGCTGCCCCTCTCAACCGTGGGCACCGGGTGGCCGCTGATTCGCTATGTAGCCGATGACGCGGCCTACTATGCCAAGTACAAAACTTATGTTCGCTCCTTTACAGATGATGTATTTACCTCCGCGAAAATGGACGCACTTTTTACAAAGTACCACTCCATGATTTCGCCTTACGTAATCGGACCAGAAGAAACGGAAATCAGCAAATACACGCACTTGAGCAGCTCAAGTGCATTCACGAGCGAGCTCGCCACGCTCAAGCAGCATGTGATTTCGCGTAAGCAAGCGGTAGATGCTTTCGTGCCGTAGCGTTTACTTCTTTTTGTTGAAGATGCTGCGAAACACAATGATGAAAACAAGCATGCCGAATGCCAGCATGAATAAAATACCCGGTGTGATTAACTTAACTGCGTGCATGAGATTGGTTAGAATTGAATTCTCACCTGAAATCTAACATCATTTTGGCTATTTCCCACAATTGTTTCTCCGCCACTGCCAATAGTCTCTTGATTCAGGTAGCGGGTTTGTGCCCACCGCAGCCAGCAGTTGATTTTTTTGGTGAGGTTGTAACGCAAAACCAGCAGTTGACGCACGCCTTTGCCGTTGTAAGCCGGAAACGAAAATGCGAGCCACGTATCGGGCTCGTAGATGTAAATGCGATTGTCGTAGTCATCGGTGTCAAACAGCGCGTAGCGTGCCGTAATGGAGAAGCGCATGGTTTCATACGTGGCATCTTGCGCCAGCAGTAAACCTCGTGTGGCATTTCCGTTGGATTGGTAAGACGAAAATTGAATCCTGCTTTTAAGCTGGAGTTGACGTGTAGCGACATAATCGGCTTGCACCGTAACATTCCTGCGCGTGCCTGCGGCTAGTTTATAGAGATTGCTTTCATCGGTGAGGTTGCGTGCTTTGGTTTCTTCTTTTACTTGTGCAAAGAAAGTAATCGATCGTGATGCTTTGTATTGATAACGCAACAGCCAATCGCTACCCAGCGTAGGGCGATAGCTCCGGTATTTCAGCCAGGGAAATTCAAAAAAATCCATGTATCCCGCCAGCGTACTTCGTTTGGAGAATCGGTATTTCCATCCCCAATAGATGCCGCTTTCGTTTTGCGGAATTGAATTTTCTGACAACGCATTGGTGTAGAAGCTGTAAAAGTCGCGCTGATAGTGGCGCGCCAGCAGCGAAAACTCAAGTTGAGGTGTAACGCCCGCCAGCACACCGGCTACTCCGCCCCAGCCATGGCCAAGCGAATGCGCCACTTCGCTGAACAGCGTAACAAAGCCCAATGAGATATTCGCATAGGCGCCTGCATTGGTATTGGTGTTCCCCTCAAAAGCAAAGGAATTGTAGAGAGTAGCGTTTCGTATCAACGACTTATCGAATTCGGTGCGATGCAGTATCAACCCGATATCTACTTGGCGCTGTTTGAATTGAAGTATCACCGCTGCATTTTGCTCTTGCAGTGTGTGGCGGTTGCTGATTTCGTGAAGCGTGCGATGCAAGCCGCTGTAATTGAAAGAAGAGACAGCGCTTTGTGTGGAGTCTTGTGTCAGATTTCCATCGCGGTTGCGTGCAGATAGCAACGTGTGAACTAAAATGTTCTTATGTAACTGGAAGGAGAGAGCTACTCCGCGCATGTATCCGCCATCGTATTGCGATGTGTAAGGAAGAAAACCAACATTGCTTCTGCGAATGCTAGTAATTGTTTCGCCATTTTTGCCCATGCCAAATATGGAGCCAAGCATCAATCCCTGCCCAAACTGCGCCTGATAATCTCCAATGATCAGATTCTTGATGGCTCGTTTGTTTTGTACTTGTGCATGCACGGATACATAATCGAAGCCGTAGTAGCGCTCTGCCGGACTCCATGTTAATTTTTCTCCGGCATCTTTCTTCAACGTAAAGCCGGTGCTAAAATCGCCCGGGCGACTCACACGCAAGCGCACATATAAATCTTCGGGTGTGCCCAGATAGCGTGCGCTGGAACTGCTGCTATTTAAATAACCTTTCTGGGGTTCCAAAGTTTGTGAATAGCGCAACACCAGATAGTTATTGTCTTCAGATATAAGACGTCTCCACAGCGAGCGATAGCCGCCACTCGTTTGCTCGTCCGCTACGCGCACGAAGGGCGCGAGTTTCAAAAATACTTCTTTGCTGATGGCATCGATGGTTTGCAACTCGTAGATGGAATACAATTGTCCAACCGCTTCGCGGTAATCCAGCAGCGCGTTTACTTGTGCGGGAGTAAGCACTTGCAGCGAGTAAAGTTGCTCGGCAGTAGCCTTATTCAAATCGAGCGGATGTGCCAGCAATTGCAAATAGTTTTCATACAAGTCTGCGTAGTTTAAGTTATCCGTTTGGTTGGCAAAAAGCTCATCCACCCATTGGCTGGGGTCGATCGCTTGGCGCGGATAGTCTTGTGCTACAGCATACGCGCAGTACAAACTAAACCAGATCAATGTTAAAATCGGTTTCACAGAGCAGATCGACTGAGTTGAAATGTGGCCGATGCCTGATGCGATGCACCCAACAGAAGATGATAGCGAAGCGCATAGTCGATACTCAAGCGCTTCCGTTTTCCGCCAAGGCCAAAATAAAATGCATTGGGTTGAAGCTGGTAGCCGGTGCGAAAGAAGAGATTTTTATACACATCCATTTCAAAGCCGGTGCGCCATGTGAGCTGATAGTCCGGATCTTTTTCAACTTCGGTAGTGGCCGTCACTTTTTTGCTAAACTGAAATCCAACACCCAGCACCATACGCGTAGGCAAGCGCTCTCCGCTGCCGCTGTTCAGCGAAGCTTGTGTGAGATTAGCGATATACGCAGCCACCCGCAGCGTTGGTGTGAGTTGTGTAATGCCACCCATGTCGATGCTGATGGCAGACAACACCCCAAAACCATCGGCACGATATTGATGGTAATTTACTTTCGCGCCCAGCGAAGTAATACCAATCCGATTCGCGATGCCAATGGATATCATTTGTTCATTGTACAATGCATCGCCAAAGCGAAAGAAACCAATACCGCTGGCAAACGAACCAACGGGCACTTGCAGGTGGGCTGCCATACGATTGGCACCGGTGAGTTGTGGATTTGCGTCATAAGCAAAGCCACAAGCTGACTTTTGTTGAGCGAGTCCCGCTACATTATTAAAAATTGCCCACGTGTCGCTGAGAGTTGCTGAAGCTCCTGCCATGGCCATCTGCCGCGCTCCCATTTGCGTATTGACGCTTTGCCCGTTTGCCTTTACAGTCAGACTAATACTGATCAAAGCTGCCAGTAACTTTTTCAATTTGATAAAATGAGTTAGTTAAAAGTGCCGATCAGGTGGAGAGGCAAGGATCAGCGTTGCAGCGGGGGGTTCTGCTGCCCGAAGATAGTAGAAACTTTAAAATTCCTTTTTGATATTAAAGAAAAAACCGCTGGTTCCTTCTTTGGTAAAGGCATATTCAAAGCGGAAGACGACATCGTAAGGTGCCACCACGTCAAGGCCACCCCCGTAGCCGGCAAGCAACAAGCTACTAAGTCGGTTGTTTAGAAACTGGGGATTTTCCTTATAGTAATCATAGTTTTCAGCATAGCCGATATCGACAAAACTTTTCAGGTAAATGGCGAGCGGCAAGTGCCGGAACTGTTCCAAAGGCATATTTTCATACCGCCATACGCGCGAGAAGATTTTTTTCTTGAACGTAGTCTTGTTCACAAAAAACCGCGAGCCTTCAATTACATACACATCATAGCCGCGCAAAATTTGCCGTTGGTAGCCCATGGCGCCATAGAGCGTGTAAGGTTGATTGGTGGGATCGCTGATGTAGGCTGCCGTAAAATTTGAAAGGTAATAGTTCTTCTTCAGCGGCACATGATACGCATATGTGAGGTTTGCCACCCATTGACTCACATTGCCTTCAAATCCAAAACCATTTCGTTGAATGGAAGCCGAGAATTGATACCCTTTTAGCGGATACATAATTACATCGCGGTGTTCGGAGCGAAACGTGTAGGAGAGGATGCCATAGTTTTGGGTTAACGAATTGCCCGAAAAGTAATTGGCGTTCTTGCGAAGAAGGGTGTCGGCTGCTTCTGTGTTGCGAAACCCCAGGCTTACAATGTGAGTTTCGAAAAAGGATTTGCGATATGTGTAGCTTACCTGTGCCCCGATGGAAATGCGCAACGGTTTACTGCCGCGCACAAAAACCAACTTATGATCTTCGGTGAGTGCGGCAACATTCTTTGGGTTACTATAATCGAAATTGAGAATAAGGCCCTGCTTTTGTTTTTTGTCCAGGTATGGAATGGTATAACTTAACTCAAATCGCTGGCTAAACCCAAATTGAGCTACTAGCCGCAGTGTTTCATTTCGTCCACGCACATTGAATTGATCGAGCCGCAACCCGAAATTAACCCGTCCGAAATCATGGTTGTAGTTTTGCCACCATTCGGTGAAGTTGCGATCGGATAACTCAAAGATCGGAGCGGGCCATGTGTACCAACGCTCTTGTACATCTACCAACAAATCGATGACGGTAGGCGTAATTTGCAAACTTCGAATGTTCACTACGTTGAATAGTCGCAGGTTGTAGATTTTACGCTGATCCCATAAAAGAGTTTCGGCCAGCTTACTCACCCGAATTGTATCACCTGTTTTAAGTGATAGTTCACGTGAAATAATCTGATCGCGTGTGCGCTTGTTGCCGATAATCAAAACCCGATTAACGGTAAGCAGCGTGGTGTCGGCAGCCGGAGCTATGGCTTCATACATAGGCCGAGCAACTGTATCAGCTAAAGGTGTTACTTCTTGAAAACCAAGAAAAAATCCAAAGATCAACAGTGTCATTGCAGCAAATTACCTATCAGAGCAAACTCAAACTTGTGGTGTAGTCGATTGCTTTTTGAAAGAACGAATCAACACCCACACACCTACCAGCACCAAAGGAATGCTAAGAATTTGTCCCATGTTGAAAGAGAGTTCATCTTCAAACCGAACCTGGTTTTCTTTCAGGAACTCATACGCAAAGCGCAAACTCCATAATGCAATCAGGAAGATGCCGAAGATGCGCCCCTCCGGCAGATTCAATTTATGCTTGTTCCAGTACCAAAGCAGCAGCGCAAACAAGAGTAAACATGAAATGGATTCATACAACTGTGCCGGATGGCGAACAATTCCAAGGAAATGTATTTTGCCAGCGTAAGTGCCGGAAGGTTCGGTAGTTACTTTGGCATCAAAGTTATTGCCCACAAATTCAACAAAGTCTCCTTTATTGGAGAAAGCCTTATAAGCAGTTGTATTTACAAATTCATTGGCAGTTGCCTCTGAGGTGCCGGCTTTAAAGAAAAGATAAAGTGACATCGGTGTCCGTCCGTTTTCACTCACAACATTTGCGCTATCTTTTACCAGTTTGTAAGACTCTAGAGGGTTTTCTTTTGAATCATTGGTAATTTCGCTCATCACCGAGTTAATAAAAACAACACCCAATGGGCTATTCGTTGGCTTGCCAATGATTTCACTGTTGAAAAAATTACCTAATCGGATCAGGCAGCCTGTTAAACAAACTAATATGACAATGCGATCCAATATTTGCAGATAATTCTGGTTAACGTATTTTTTGCGACTATACAACCATAATCCAAACAAAATACCAACGGCTGCCCCATGACTTGCTAAACCTTGCAAGCCCGTAAACCGGAAAGGAGATAACTTGAATGGTAGAAAAACACCGAGTGGATCATTCCACAACATGGAGGGCTCGTAAAAAATAACATGACCTAATCGGGCACCAGCAATGGTTGCCACAATCATGTAAACCGTAAGCGTATCTACGTCTTTTTCAGGCTTGCCTTCTTGTTTGTGAATGTAGTAGAGAATCTGCTGGCTAATTAAGAAGCCGAGCGCGAACAATAGTCCGTAATACCGCAACGAAAAGAATCCAATTGATAAAATCTCGGGACTACCGTTCCAAATGATGTAGCTAAGCATAGGTCAAATTGATCGTTGTAAAAAATTAAACGCTAACATATGAGTGGTAAAGATACGCGATTACCACCATTCCTCTAGGTTTCTATTGGCTAAAGAAACGGGCACTATTCCAACGATAGAATTGCGCTTAGCGTATGTTGTCCAACTCCTCCAACTCTTCCGCAAAACTGCCGGAGAGAATGGGAAATCGACACCAACTACGTGGATCGACATTCAGATCATCCAAATGAAAAGAGGGCGCCAGTCGCTCGCGTTTCCATTGGTTGGCAGACCAGAGCCGAAAGAATTTCTTGACATACTCTTTTAAAGCGGGCTCGGCTTTACCTTTGGATATTGCACTGTAAACTTCAACAGGCGACTTCCTTTCAGAAATAGCGAGGCGCTCGATCTCCACCAACAGAGTGTAGGGCATCAAATCTTTTTCATCCGTCTGGGCACGCTCTTGTGGGCGCAACTCTGCGGTTGGCTGTAGGTTGTTTACGTAACGCAGACCGTTGTATCCCAATTCTTTTTCAGCCCACATCAACCATTGAATGATAAATGGTTTATCCAATCCGGCAATAGGAGCAAGGCTGCCGCTCGTGTCTCCATCCATGGTGGCGTAGCCTACGTCTCCTTCGCTGCGGTTGGAGGTGGTAAGCAAAACCGCTCTTTTTACATTCGCCAGCATCCAAATGATAGGTGAGCGTGTGCGTGCCTGAATATTTTGCCGGGCAATATCATCTTGTTCCCATGTCAATGGCCTGCCGATTACAGACTCAATGGAGCGCTCGTAGTGATTGACTTGCGCATCAATCAACCAGTGGTGAAATTCAGCACCGATGGAAATTGCAAGTTCTTTTGCAGCTTGTAATGTTTTATCGGATGAATTGATGGTGCCTTGATACGCGCATGTCAATAACTTACCTACGATTTCTCTTGCATCTTTTGAAGGCGCGATGCTTGCCATCTCACAGAATTTTTGGTAGCCCAATTCGCGCACGCCTTTATTCACCATCTCTGCCACCAGCACGGCACACAATGAAGAGTCGGCACCGCCACTAAGACTCAGCACAAATCCTTTAGCTTTACTCTTGCGCACATAGTCGAATAGCGCCAGTGAAGCGGCATCGGCCATTTCGCGGTTGCGTTCTTTGTTATCGGTGAGCGGATGATTTTGGGTCAGTTCCGGCTGATCGAAATTAATTTCGCATACCTGTAAATTGACCGATTGAAAGGATAACCGATTGTTGAGTTTTAGCAATCTTCCGTTCTGTGCAAAGATGATGTCGCCATCGTAAATCATGCGGCCAGCTTCGTTGCCCAATAAGTTGGTGAAGACATAGGCACACTTGAATTTTTCAGAGCCGCCAATCACTACTTCGCTTTCGCGGAGTGTGCTTTTCCCCATCGCAAAATGGCTGGCACTTGGATTCATAATCAAATCGACACCGCGTGCAAAGAGTTGATAACCCGGACGCTTATCTTTACGCCACGCATCTTCGCATATTTCAAATCCAAAACGAATGCCTTGCACTTCATACATCAAATCGCCTACCGAAACACTTTGTCCTTCGATATCGATTTGCATAGTAGTTCCTCTTGGCCATGCTTCAAACCAACGTGGCTCGTAATGAACACCATCTTTGGCAAGGTTTTGCTTCAGCGTAATTCCCAGTATTTTTTGGTTGGAGATAACACACGCACCGTTGTAGGTGATTCCTTTTATGCGGATAGGCAAGCCCACACTCACGGTGATGTTTTCGCAAAGCGGAATAATTTCTTGCAAATGTTTCCAGGCTTTGGCAGCCAGCCAATCACTTAAGAAGAGATCTTCGCAGCCGTAGCCGGTCAGGCAAAGCTCGGGTAAACAAAGAATGACCACACCTTGCTGCTGCGCTTGTCGTATCGCTTCGCTTATATTTTTGACATTATTGTTCCAGTCAAACGGAGTTTGATTTACAGTGGCGCCCCCAATCTTTACAATCCCCTTCATCTGTTTCCTTATATCTCTAATGCGACACACGTTTTTTCGGCCGCACTTTGTTCTGCTTTTTTCTTGTTGAAGCCGTGCCCCAATCCATACGGCTCGTCATTCACAAAAACCTGAATGGCAAATTCTTTGCTGTTGCTGCCGGCTGGTTTGGCCATCACCAATTCAAAGCGCACGTCTTTGCCTTCGCGCTGCGCCCACTCAATCAATTTGCTTTTGTGGTTGGTGTTGGAACTTACCACTACTTCTAAATCAAAATAGGGTTGAATAAGTTTATCGATCACAAACTTTTTGGTGCGCAAGTATCCTTTATCCAGGTAAATGGCGCCAATCAATGCTTCGAGAGTGTTTCCTAAGATTACATGCTTGAGCTGGGTGTTTTTCTGATCGAAGCGCACAATCGAACCGATACCCACTTTGCGCGCCAGATTATTTAACGACTCGCGATTCACAATTCGCGACCGAATCTCCGTAAGGAACCCTTCGTCTTTGAATGGATATTTTTTAAAAAGATAATCCGCAACGGCTGCCCCCAGAATGGCATCACCCAAATACTCCAGTCGTTCATTGGATTCGCGATAGCCATCCATCTCTTTCGATTTGGAGCTATGCAAAGTAGCCAATTTGTACAGCGCTAAATTAGACGGGGCAAATCCGGCTATCGTTTTTATAGCCGTAATCAGCTTTTTATCTTCTTGAGAGTTTCGTTTGGGTAAGGTGAGTAAGTTCCACACAAATTAGTGCTTACTCAAATTTTTTCAAGAGCACCGAGAAATTGTGACCTCCAAACCCGAAGGTATTGCTGAGTGCCACTTTCACTTCCCGCTTCTGTGCCTTGTTGAAAGTTAAATTCAAACGAGAATCGAGCTCATCATCATCCATAAAGTGGTTGATGGTAGGAGGTATTATGCCTTCGTTGATGGCCAACAAACAGGCAATCGTTTCGATGGCTCCGGCAGCACCTAATAAGTGCCCGGTCATTGATTTGGTAGAGCTGATGTTCAGCTTATAGGCGTGTTCGCCAAATACTTTTTGAATGGCTTTGATTTCACCAATATCACCCAGCGGAGTGGAAGTTCCGTGTGTGTTGATGTAATCTACTTCTTCAGGCTTAATTCCGGCTTCTTCCAGCGCGTATTCCATCACCTTAATAATACCGGCACCTTCCGGGTGTGGCGCAGTGATGTGATAAGCGTCAGATGACATGCCTCCGCCAATAATTTCAGCGTAAATTTTAGCACCGCGTTTTTTCGCGTGTTCGTATTCTTCCAGAATTAATGCACCGGCACCTTCGCCTAATACAAAACCATCGCGGTCTTTGTCATAAGGACGGGAAGCCGTTTCCGGAGAATCATTTCTTTCAGATAGAGCCTTAAGTGCATTGAAACCAGCTACTCCGGCAATACAAACTGCTGCTTCCGATCCACCTGATACCATGACGTCTGCCTTTCCTAGCTTTAAATAGGTATAAGCATCATAAATAGCATTGGTTGATGATGCGCAAGCGGATACGGTTACGAAATTGGGACCTCGAAAACCATATTTTATGGAAATATGACCTGCACTAAGGTCAGGAATCATTTTTGGAATAAAGAAAGGGTTGAAACGTGGGGTTCCATCACCTTTTGAAAAGGCCAGAACTTCTTCCTGAAAGGTGTAAAGTCCACCAATTCCCGAACCCCAAATAACACCTACGCGGTCGTTATTGAGTTCGGCCAATGGAAGGTTAGAGTCTTTGATAGCTTCATCTGCCGCTACCATAGCATACTGAGAAAACGGATCCAGTTTACGGGCTTCTTTACGGTCCATGAAATTAGCGGCATCAAAGCCTTTGACTTCACAGGCAAACTTTGTCTTAAAGAGAGTAGTGTCAAATTTAGTAATAGGGGCGGCTCCGCTTTTTCCCTGAGATAAACCATCCCAAAATTCGCGAAGGGTATTCCCGATAGGGGTAAGTGCACCCGCCCCTGTAATAACAACTCTTTTAAAAGTCATAGTTTATAATAACCGTAAAACAGCGAAAACTTATTTTTTAGCGTTTTCTTCCAAGTAGCTGATCGCCTGACCAACGGTAGCGATGTTTTCAGCTTGGTCATCCGGGATGGAAATGTTGAATTCTTTCTCGAATTCCATGATTAATTCAACCGTATCCAACGAATCAGCTCCCAAGTCATTGGTAAAGCTTGCCTCCGGTGTTACTTCAGATTCTTCAACACCCAACTTGTCGATGATGATTTGTTTTACTTTTTGTGCGATTTCAGACATGATAATAAGGTTTAAGGATTCAAAAATCAGGTGCAAATAAAGAGATTTAGCGCAATATTGACAAACTTTTAAAAGCGATCGTCTGCTTCCGTACTTTTGGCAATCTTTTCAAAATGAAGAAAAAGCGGCTTGACATTGAATATTCCTACGATTTTGACCTGTTGGGGATTATATCCCCTTTGAAGGGTTATAAACTGGCCTGGGAGATCAATAACTCACTGGAAGTGAAACTAGTGAAGGAGAAGGATTTATCCATTACATTCAAAAACGGACAGGAAGCGAATTTCTCTTATTTCAGCTTTCAAAACGAAGTAAGTGTATTGAAACTTTTTAAAAATAAACCGGTGGAAACGGAGCAATTAAAAAGTGTTTTAATACCCGAATTTCCGCATTATGATTTCATTTTGCTTTCACAAAGTGATGATCCGGGCAAAAGCAATCGTTTGCAGGAAGTCTTACGTCATATCCCTTCCGTTGAATTGGTAGCTTTTATACCTTTGGGCGCTTTAAAATCGAAGGATTACTTCATTTTTTAATCGAATCAGTTAATCTAATGCTTGTTCTTTACGCATAAATCTAAAATCCTAAATCTAAAATCTTAAATTCTCGAATGGAACGTATCTCGTACAACAAAACCAAAATTGTCGCCACGGTAGGCCCCGCTTCCAACAACAAAGAAATGCTTCATGCATTGATCAAAGAGGGAGTAGATGTATTCAGATTAAATTTTTCGCACGGCAAACATGAAGACCATCTCAAGGTGATCAACTATGTGCGCGAACTCAACAAAGAGATGGGCACCAACGTGGCTCTATTGCAAGATTTGCAAGGCCCTAAAATCCGTGTCAACGAAATGCAGCCGGGTATTGAGATTGTGGCCGGACAAGAATTGGTTATTACCACACGCGAAGTGCTGGGTAATAATGAATTGGTAAGTACTTCCTATGAAGGTTTGCCTCGCGATGTAAAACGCGGTGACATGATTTTGATTGACGATGGTAAGATCGAATTGAAAGTTGTTGAGGTACGTGATATTGATGTAGTGTGTAAAGTGATTTATGGCGGACCACTCAAACCACGCAAGGGAATTAATCTTCCTTTCTCCAAAGTATCGGCACCTTCATTGACGGAAAAGGATTTGGCGGACTTAGAATTTGGATTGAAGAACCAAGTAGATTGGGTAGCACTTTCGTTCGTGCGCAAAGCTGCTGACATAGAAATCTTACGCGACATTATTAACCGTCATAAATCAAATACGCGCATTGTAGCTAAAATTGAAAAGCCCGAAGCGCTTGAAAATATTGATGCAATTATTGCGGCTACTGATGCCGTGATGGTGGCTCGTGGAGACCTCGGAGTAGAAATCTGGATGGAAGAAGTACCGATGGTACAGAAGATGTTGGTCGAAAAATGTAACCGTGCTTCGAAGCCGGTGATCGTTGCGACTCAAATGATGGAGAGCATGATCGAAAATCCTCGCCCCACACGCGCGGAGACAAACGATGTGGCGAATGCAGTGATTGATGGTGCCGATGCATTGATGCTTTCTGCGGAGACGGCTGCGGGTAAATATCCAATCGAAGTAATTCGAAGCATGGTGCGTACTATTGGATCGGTAGAAAAGCAAGGACGTATTTTTTATAAGTTTCAGGATGTTGATCCAAAATCGCCTAACTATTTTACAGACAGCTTGATTTTGACCGCTTGTAAGTTGGCAAAAGATGTGAATGCTAAAGCGATAGTAGGTATGACGCAAATGGGCTACAGTGCTTACAAGGCTTCATCACATCGCCCGAATGCAAATATTTTTGCGTTCACCAGCAATGCGGCAATCATTAACACGATGAATTTGGTGTGGGCTACCCGCGCGTACCACTACGATAAAGCGTCATCGACCGATGAAACGATTGCCGATGTAGAAGCAATTTTGAAACGTGATGGTCATGTGAAGAAGGGAGATGTGTTTATCATTCTGGCGAGTATGCCAATCCAAGAGCGCGGTCGCTCGAACATGATTAAAGTACACGAAGTACAATAAAACATTAGTTGTTAGTTAATGGTTAATTGTAAATCGTTATCGATAGACAATTAACTGTTAACTGATAACCTTTAACTTAGTTTGGGCTGAACGAGAATGACTGTTTCTTTTTCAACCACTACAGCCCCGGCAGGATCTCCTTTTCGTTTGCGAACAAACTTCTTGGGTGTACAAGCCACCGGACAAAGACTATCGGTTTTTCGTT
This sequence comes from Cyclobacteriaceae bacterium, assembly GCA_044228465.1. Classification (GTDB taxonomy): domain Bacteria; phylum Bacteroidota; class Bacteroidia; order Cytophagales; family Cyclobacteriaceae; genus ELB16-189. The sequence continues at coordinate 17,898 of JBGAUU010000021.1, read as the reverse complement.
TGGAATTGTACGCGGCTAATTCGGCAGCGCGTTCAATCACATCTTTTGGAAATGGTTTCCCGGATTGATGTTTAATTAACACATGCGAACCCGGCACATCTTTGGCGTGTAGCCACAAGTCTTCCTTGAAAGCAAACTTCAAGGTCAACTCGTCATTTGCTTCGGCATTTTTTCCAACCCAAATCCGAAAACCTTTGAAGGTAAATTCATGATAGGGGAGGGAAACGGATTCTTGTTGTGCTTTGGCGACCGGTTTTGATTTGATGAAAGGGCGCAGTGATTTTAAATCCGGTGCTTCCGTGATATGATCAATCAAAGCTTTTGTTTTCTCAATTTCTTTTTTCTTCGTTTCGATTGATTGAGAAAGTTGATTGATTTCGATTTGCTGATTTTTTGCTTTTCGGTAAAATACTTCCGCGTTCTGCTGTGGGTTCAACTCTTTCTTCAGCTTGATTTCTTCCGGCTGGCCGGTGTAAAAATTCTCTAAAGTGATTTTGTCAGTGCCCATTTTAATCTGATGCATATGCGCCATCACTAGGTCCGCCCACACTTGATAGTGTTTGTCGTTTACAATCTCGTTTAGCTTAATTTGATTCTTAGCGATATAGCTTTCCATCCGCTTGAGCGAATCGTTGTATGATTTGAGTAGTTGATGCTTTTCATGTTGGAATGAATCGGCAGAGGTATGGAGGTGATAAAATTCGTTGAGTGCTTCGAGTGGGGTATTGTGTGTTGAGATTACCTTTTCAGTGGGCAGGAGGGTAAGTTGAATTTTACCTTTGGATTCGATAATCCTAAAAACAGGATTTTCTAATTCAGTAATGGTCTTTTGAAAGAATAACCACTTTTCATAAGTGCCGGAAAGTTTATTGAAATGTTTGTTTAAATACGAAATCACCTCTTTGCCAAGTGTGATATAGTGCTTACTTAAATCACTCAGGTTCGCTTCAAAAATTTCTTTGTTATGGGTGATCGTACGCTGAAGTTGTTCCGGTTGAATAGTCAGGTCATCGCTGAATTGATTCTTAAAAATTTTAACTGCTTTGTTTTGATGAAGAGCAATCACATTAGATTGATAGCCATGCATTTTGAAGAGCAGACTCCAGTCATCCTCTAGTTGAATAGCAAAGCTCCGCTCATTCGAAAAAGAGTTCACACTTATTACTTTTTTGAGAATGATCTCGTAAAACAAGTCGATGCTATTCTTTTTGGCTCGATGGAATGAGGAAGGAAAAGACAAGCAGCATAACGAAGGCTGTAGGCTTGCTTTCAGAAAGAATGAATAATGAGCATTATTAAACTCTAATACGAGTTCGTCTTTATTTTGGCTGAAGCATGATACTAGACTAAATCCCTTTAGTAGCGAGTGCAATTGCTCGCTCAGTGGTTTGATTACGTAATAGTTGTTATGCAAAACTTAAAGTTCGAAGCTTAGGCCATCGAATCCCAAAGCTAGGGAATTGGGCAATTCTTTTTCGATTCCTTTGTGTAATCCCAGCTTATGGCTGATGTGTGTAAAATAAGTTTGACGAGCGCCCACTTTTTTTGCAACGTCAATTGCTTCTTGTAAAGTGAAGTGCGAAATGTGCGGTTCTTTTTGCAGGGCATTCAGAACTAAAACCTCGGTGCCAGTCAACCGATTCATGGTTTCGGGGCTAATATAGTTTGCATCTGTAATGTAGCTGAATCCGCCTATGCGAAAACCTAGAACTGGCATTCGCAAATGCATAACTGGCAATGGAATAATCGGAACATCGTGAACATTGAAAGTCTGTTCATCGATCGTCATTAATTGAATTTGAGGTGTGCCTGGATATCGGGTTTCCTCAAACGCATAGTAAAACTCAGTTTTCAGTTGCTGGAGTGTGGCAGTTGTTCCGTACACCGGCATGTCGCGTTGCTGCAGAAAGTTGAACGCACGAATGTCATCTAAACCAGCGATGTGATCTTTATGGCTGTGCGTGAGCAGCACTGCATCGAGTCGTGAAATGTTTTCGCGTAACATTTGCTGGCGAAAATCCGGGCCGGTGTCAATCACAAAACTCTTTTCATCCAATTCGATATGAACCGAAACACGCAAGCGCTTGTCTCGGTAGTCCATCGACTGACAGACTTCGCACGAGCATCCGATGACCGGAACTCCTTGCGATGTGCCTGTGCCGAGCAGCGTTACTTTCAAAATGAATTAAAATTTGAAGGTGTGGCGAAGGAGTAAAGACACGATTTTGTTTTTGTCTTTTTTGAACTCCTGAAACTTCTTTTCCACTAATTGGAAACCGATCGAGACTTTGGTTTGTGGGTCAATAACCCAATATTCTTTAACACCCGTCTTTTCGTAGATCTTTTTCTTTTTTGTTAAATCGAAATTTTTCGTGCCTGGCGATAAGATTTCGATGATGAGATCGGGTGTTCCGTAGATTCCGTCTTCGCGAATGATGTTCTCATTCTCAGAAGCAACAAATAGTAAATCAGGTTGGAAGGCATTTTTTCGATTGTCGAGATAGACATCGATAGGAGATAGACAGACTTTCCCCAGCTTTTTAGTTTTTACAAACTTGTGTAACTCACTGCCCAGAGTGAGAATTACATCCTGGTGATAAATGGTAGGTGCAGGTGACATATAGATCGTTCCATTAATCAATTCACAACGAGTACCTTCTGGAAGCATCTTAAATACTTCCATCGTGGTCTTCGGGGGTCTATTGTCAATTGCCTTTAACATGTTTACAATTTTACTTCTGCTTGAGTGAGCTCCTCATATAGTTTTAAATTCTTTTCACTGAATTTAGAAGTGTCGAGTTCAACGTTTTTCAGGATGTCCAAAAGCGCATTGATTTTGCCTTCTGTAGCAAAAAATTTGTTCAGAATCATGATCTTCTGCTCTTTCAACAGGCAATAACCCGATTTAAAGTTTCCTTTTTCATAGCGCAAGATGTAATCTGATTCTGAAATCAAGTCTTCCAACTTGGTCAGAAATTGAGTCGTGTATTTAATCATTCGTAGTGGCGAATTTTACCTGCAAGATAGGCAGTAATTTGAAAATTCGGTAATTTGAAAGCCGCTTGATGGTACGTGAAAATAAGCTCATAGTGATTGTAGGTCCCACAGCTGTGGGCAAAACGGCTGCCGCCATCCATTTGGCCACCCGTTTGAAAACAGAAATTATTTCAGCCGATTCGCGCCAGCTCTTCAAAGAGTTAACGATTGGCACTGCCAAGCCCTCTTTAGAAGAATTGGCTGCTTTGCCGCATCACTTTATTAATTATAAGTCTATTGAAGAAGATTACGATGCCGCCACATATGGCGAAGAGGCTTATCAACTGATTGTTCGCCTATTTGAGCAACACGAAACACTCGTATTGTGCGGAGGCTCCGGCCTGTATGTGAAGGCACTGCTGGAAGGTTTTGATGAAATGCCGGATATTCCCGAAGGGCTTCGAGAAGAAATTACGCACGATTTCCATGAAAAGGGCTTGGTTTGGTTGCAAGAAGAAATGCGAAATGCCGATCCTGAATATTTTGCGCAAGTAGATATTCAAAATCCACAACGACTGATGCGAGGTTTGGAGATTGTGCGGGCATCGGGTAGGTCGGTCATAGACTTTCGGAAGAAAAACAAAAAGGACTTGCCGTTTCAGGTGGTGAAATATGGATTGGAATTGCCTCGTGAAGTACTCTATGCCCGAATTGATGCCCGGGTGGATGAAATGATCCGCTCCGGACTCGTGGAGGAGGCCGAAAAGTTTTATGCGCGCAAAGAGTTGAACGCGTTGCAAACTGTAGGCTATCAGGAGCTTTTTGGATGCATGGATGGCCATTACGATCGTGACGAAGCTATTCGGTTACTCAAACGCAATACGCGCCATTATGCCAAGCGCCAATTGACGTGGTTTAAACGAGACGAGGAAATTAGTTGGATGAGCCCAGAGCAGCTTCTTTATATTGAGAAACTTTAGATGCAAATTGATAAGTTTGCACGATTGAATTGCCAAAGACTTGAATAAAGTACTCATCATTACCTATTATTGGCCACCCAGTGGCGGCAGCGGAGTGCAACGTTGGCTCAAGTTTGTAAAGTATCTGACCAAGATGGGATGGGAGCCGTATGTTTACACACCCGAAAATCCCTCGTTTACGATTCAAGATCCGTCTTTACAAAAAGACGTGCCTGATTCTGTTGAAGTGATCAAAATTCCTATTTGGGAACCGTACGATTTGTTTTTTAAAGTGGCTCGTTTTTTTGGTGGTCATACGGGAAAGCCAACCGATATGATTGCCACTGGCAAGAAAAGCTTTTTTCAAAAAGTGAGCTCGTTCATTCGTGGGAATTTTTTTATACCCGATGCGCGCGTGTTTTGGGTACGACCATCCGTTACTTTTCTGCATGATTTTTTGAAAGCCAACGAAATAAAAAAGATTATCACCACCGGGCCGCCCCACAGCATGCATCTGATTGGTTTAGAGCTGAAAAAGAAAGACCCATCATTGCGTTGGATTGCTGATTTCAGAGATCCCTGGAGCGAATGGGATTTGTTAGATACACTTTCGTTGACCCAATGGGCAAGAAAGAGACATCAAGCGTTGGAGAAGAAAGTACTTACCATGGCAGATGAGGTAATCACGATAGCACCATTTCATGTTAACCGATTAGAAGCATTGAGCGGTCGAAAAGTGCAGCTGATTACGAATGGATTTGACGAGGACGACTTTGCCGGAATTGTTCATAAGAAAACTTCGCGGTTTACCATCCGGCATGTGGGTGTTGTAGATGAACTTCGCGATCCGCGTCCGGTGATGGAAGCGGTGAAAGCCTTGTGTCTGGAGAATCTGGAATTTGCCAATAATGTTCTCATTGAATTTATCGGTAACGTCAACTCGGTATTTAAAAATTATGTAGCCGGAGATGAGCAATTGAATAAAGTGACACGCTTTGTTGATCAGATGCCGCATAGTGAATTACTAAAACTGTATGGAGAAACTGATCTGCAATTGTTGGTGTTAGCACATACAGCCATTGCACCTGGTAATTTGCCGGGCAAGTTTTTCGAATATCTGGCTTCGGGCAATCCGATTTTAGCCATTGGCCCTACTGAGGGAGACGCAGCTCAGGTATTGAAAGAAACTGAAGCAGGGAAAATATTTGAAAGGGAATCGATTGAAGAAATAAAAATCAGTCTAGCAGAAAGTTTTGCGAAGTGGCCCGATAAAAATAGTACCGGTCGAAGCGCAATTTACTCGCGGAGTAACTTAACACATCAACTAATAGAACTTTTAAACGATTCGTTCCATTGATCAGTAAAAACTTCATTAAGAGTTCTGCTATTTATACCATCGCTGGTTCATTGCCGATGGCTAGCGCCATTATCTTAATGCCTTTCTATGGTGAATTGCCATCTCAAGTGTATGGCATGTTTAGCATCTATGTTGGGTTTTCATTGCTCGTTCAGATTTTAGTTACTTATAGTTTTGATGCATCCATCTACATCAACTTTCATGAGTACAAAAACGACCCCAAACAATTAGCCAAATTCATCAGTAGTGCTTTTGTGTTTGTATTGTTATTGAGTCTTGCTATTGGAGTTTTTCTAGCTGTAGGTGGCAATTGGATTTTTAAAGCTGTTTATGGCGAGGGCAATATTCCGTTTTGGCCATTTGGCGTTTTATCCGTTGGATCGGGAGTCTTTCAGGCCTTGTTTAAGATCAACAACAGCTTGCTGCAGACACAAAGTAAGCCTACCCAGTTTTTATGGGGCAACGTTTTTTCATTTTCATTCATCGCAATTTTTACGATAGTAGGACTTAAACTTTTCCCGGAAAGTTTATGGGGACCAATCGGTGGAAAGTTATTAGGCGTGCTGATTTCCGCAGCTTGGGTTTTGGCAAGCATCTACCGGCAGTTTGGAATTCACTTCGATTGGAAGTTGTTGAAGACAACATTCAGTTTCAACACACCGTCATTGATCTATCAAATCCAGCAGTGGTTCATTAACTACTACGACCGAATCTTGCTATTGTCAATCATCCTTTCCAAATCCACCGTTGCTTATTATGACGTGGCCTTGAAGTTTTTGCTGGCCATTGATTTTATTCTTACAGGACTTAACTCAACCATACACCCCAAAGTTCTTGGCAAAGTAAATGATCAGCAAATAAAATCGAGTACCATCGAGATCAATCGCTACTACAATGGAATGACGGCCATTGCGATTTTGGCTGTTACCGGTAGTCTGTTGATTTTTCCTCCTGTCATCCGTCTATTTTTTAATAGCGATTATCATGCGGCTATTCCGCTGCTTCCTTTGGCAGCGATCATTTACTTGATGCGACCCCTGCGCCTTTATGTGGCAATGCCTTATGCTGCACTCAAATATTCTAAGCCGCTTCCGGTGTACTATCTTTTTTTAGCAGCCTTCAAAATTGGAATCATGTACCTATTCATACAGCAGTGGGGTGTATGGGGTGCATTGATTTCTTCACTCATCGCTTATGTATCAGAGATCGCGCTGCTCTACCTAGGGATTCGTAGTAAATTTAGTTTCAAAATAAATGCGTTTAAGTTAGTGGGAGCGCCCGTCCTTTTGGCGGTATTTATTCTTTCACTCGAGCCGGTTTGGGGAAATGAGTACTCGTTGGTGCTCCATGCTGGCTATGTCGTAGTCGGTATTGTTATTTTGTTTTGGGCCTATCGAAATGAATTCAACGATATCAAAAAAGCATTTTACACTTCGGTAATGAAATAGATCTCTACTGTTTTAAAAAACAATCGTACTTTTGCCAAAATAAATAATCGCGACTTACCCGTTATTCATCCAAACATCTTTAGTCGATTGCCATGATCTCTGCCATTTATAGAAAACTTTTACCTCTCACGTTAAGGCAGCGCATCTATGATGCATTTTTGGGTAAAATCATTTTCTTCTTTCGCCACTTCGGTGTGATCGTTAAGAGTAAATTGGTTTATTGGTTTTATTTTCTTTTACCCAAAACCGAACATAACAAGGCATTCGCGTTTATGGGCAAGCACGGATTGACATCCTATCCAGATGAATACTCGCTCGAGTATCAGAAAAAGAGAATTGAAGTTTTGAATGATGTGGAAAAGCAATTGCCTTATGTTATTCATCAGGGAAAGAAACTTTATTTTCCTCACTTTTATAATGAAGAAAAAGTAAAGAAAGATTATCGGGCATTACTCATCGAGCAGGACGAACGCGCAGCTCATCGTTATGTGCGAGCCTATGATGAACTAGCCAATCGAACATTACTGGATGTTGGTGCAGCAGAAGGTATCTTTTCATTAGATACCATTGAGTTGACAAAGCAGGTGATCTTATTTGAATGTGAAGAACATTGGCAAAAGCCATTGCAAGCAACCTTTGAGCCATGGCGCGATAAGGTGACTGTAGTAAAAAAATACATTGGAGATAAAACGTCTGGTGTATTTGTTACCATAGATGATTATTTGAAGGATAAGGCAGCGGAAAATCTGTTTATTAAAATGGATATAGAAGGTGCTGAGCGCATGGCGTTGCAAGGAGCTTTAACTACTCTGAGTAAATCTAAAAATTTGCAACTAGCTATTTGCACCTACCACAGACCGGGTGATCCAGAGTATATGAATCAACTCCTGATCGATTATGGATATGCGACCGAATTTACCCAAGGTTTGATGTATTGGAACAAGCGAGTGAGCAAGGGAATTATCAGAGGAAGAAATTAATTTAGGTATGATCGATAAAATCCCGGTCTTGCGATTTCTACACCGACTTTGGAAGGAGAGAAAATTTCAACGCGATTGGAGAAAGCGAAATTCGCACAATGAAACGAAAGTTGCGGGTCGTCAATTTTCCAAGGAAGTTGTTGAAGTAGGTAAAGGCACTTACGGAACTATACAAGTGCAAAGTTTGTATGTTACTCCCAATGAAAAATTAATTATCGGTAATTATGTTTCCATAGCACCGGATGTAATTTTTTTGTTAGGTGTAAATCACCCCACCGATACCCTCACTACGTTTCCGTTTTATACAAAACTTATACAACGATCTTCCATCGATGCATTGAGTAAAGGCCCAATTTTTGTAGATGATGAGGTTTGGATTGGAACCGGTGCAAAAATATTTTCTGGTGTCACGATTGGTAAAGGAGCCATTGTAGCGGCCGGTGCGCTTGTAACGAAAAACGTTGAGCCGTATGCGATTGTTGGAGGAAACCCCGCAAGATTAATTCGCTATCGTTTCTCTAAGGAAATAATTCAGGTATTGATGCCAATTCGTATGAGTAACTATTCAACACAATGGATAAAAGAAAATATTCAATCCATATATCAGAAAATCGAGAGTGAAGCTGACGCTCTTCAGTTGAAAGCTTTATTTGATTCTTATCCAAACACAAAAGTATGAGCAACCAGCGGGTTCGAATCTTGGCAACTTACCTACCGCAGTTTCATCCTATTCCGGAGAATGATGAGTGGTGGGGAAAAGGATTCACAGAGTGGACGAATGTAGGCAAAGCAAAACCTTTGTTTAAAGGACATTATCAGCCGAGAGTTCCAGCCGACTTAGGTTATTATGATTTACGCTTGCCCGAAGTGAGGCAACAACAAGCCGACCTCGCGCGCGAGCATGGCATCGAAGGATTTTGCTATTGGCATTATTGGTTTGGAAATGGAAAGAGATTATTGGAGCGCCCTTTCAACGAAGTGCTGGCTTCGGGTAAGCCTGATTTTCCATTTTGTTTAAGTTGGGCTAATCATAGCTGGCAAGATAAACAATTCAGTAAAGAAGGCACCGAGCGAATGTTGATCGAGCAACTTTATCCGGGAGTTGAAGATTACTTGGCACACTTTTATGCTTTATTGCCGGCATTTCAAGATAAGCGTTATATCCGGGTGGATGACAAACCTATTTTTCAAATTTATTTGCCACTTAAGTTTTTGGATGTAACAACGTTCATTCAATGCTGGCAAGCGGAGGCCAAGAAAAATGGATTGGCAGGTATTCACTTTGTGGGTCACACTTTGATTGAAGAAGATCATCAGGCAATTTTAGATAAGGGTTTTGATGCCATCAATATCGTACGACTGTATCATTTTCATAAATACAAATATTCGTTGCCCGAGCGGGCATTTATGAAGATGAAGAGAGTGTGGTTGAAATTTGGTGGAATATTTGATTATGAAAAACTCTCACCCTATTTCTCGAGCGAAAGGGACAAGCAAGAAAACTGGTATCCAACAATAATACCCAACTGGGATCATTCTCCAAGATCGGGCAGGAGAGGCAATATTTTCATTAACTCCAATCCACAAGCATTTAAGAAACATGTGCAGCAGGTTCTACAAACGGTGAAGGATAAAGAACCTGAACATCGAATCATATTTCTAAAATCATGGAATGAATGGGCAGAAGGCAATTATATGGAACCGGATTTAAAATTTGGAAGGGGTTATTTGCAAGCACTGAAGGAAGCTGTGGAAGAATGAGATGATTTGTGATTTTGATTTGTATTATTGTAAGAACTAAACCCAATTAAATGAACTTATCAAGTTTTAAACGAGTGATTGTTTTAGCGCCTCATACGGATGATGGCGAGTTTGGATGCGGTGCCACTATTTCAAAGTTGATTGAATCCGGGGCTGAAGTTTATTATGTTGCATTTTCGGCTTGTGAACAATCAGTGTTGCCACAATTCCCAAAAGATATCCTTATCAGTGAAGTAAAGTCAGCTACTAAAAAGATCGATATTCAACCATCAAACCTGATCTTGCATAATTATGAGGTGCGTACATTTAATTTTCGCAGGCAAGAGATTTTAGAAGATTTAGTTAAGCTGCGAGCACAAGTTAAACCTGATTTAATCTTTATGCCAGCATTGGGGGATGTACACCAAGATCATGCAACCATTGCGCAAGAAGGATTGCGAGCTTTTAAATTCAGTAATATACTATGTTACGAAGTTCCCTGGAATAACTTGTCGTTTAATACTACCTGCTTCTCAGTAGTTTCTGAAATTCATATTCAAAAGAAAATTGATGCGCTCAATGAGTATAAATCGCAAGCGCACCGAAGTTATGCCAACGAAGAATTCATTCGGTCTTTAGCTCGCGTACGCGGTGTGCAAGTGAATGAGAAGTATGCTGAAGTGTTTGATGTACTACGATTTATTTTCTGATTTCACCAAAGCCTTTCCTGGATTTCCAATAATCGTTTCGTTGTCCTTCACGTCTTTAATAACAACTGCACCCATACCAATTACGCTGTTGTGTCCAACAGTTTTCTTATTCAGTACAGAGGCAGATGGTGCAACCCACACGTTATCCCCAATGATGGTCGATCCGGCAATCATGGAGTTGGCAATGATCAAAGAATTTCTTCCAATAGTCACACCATGAGCGATGTGCACCAGATTATCAACTTTTGAATTCTCTTGAAGGATAGTGCTTCCTAACACAGCCCGATCGATGCATGTATTATTTCCGATCTCTACATAGTCTTTCAGTACTACATTGCCTAAATGTGGAATGAGAACATACTCTTTGGATTCGTTTTGCTCATACCCAAATCCAACGCCACCAATTGTACAATTGCTACCAATCTTAACATGATTATGAATAATTGTATCGCGCATTAAAACAGTATGATGACCGATTTCTGCATCATCACCTATAATGCATCCCTTCTCGATTACAACATGATGGCCTATGAAGGCATTTTTACCAATCACTACAGAGGGATCAATTGCTGCTGTTGAGCTGATCACTGGCGTTGGCTTTTCTAAAAAGAAGGCAGATAGTATTTCCTGAAATGTTAGGCGTGGATTTTCCGTTAGAATGTAATTGCATCCTGCCTTATAGTTTTTGAATAAGCTACTACAAATGATCGTGCCACAATTAATCTGTTCCAGCTTATCAATATTTTTATTGGACACCCACATCAGGAGGCTTGAATCACGATTATCAACATCCAAGATGGATGGTTTGCTTATCAGCTCGTTTGGATTTCCCACAAATTGCTGATGAGAAACTTTTTTTAATATCGAATCAATGCGAATCATGATAGAAAGTTTAGTTGATTGAACTTGATACAAGTTCGTTTAATAACTTTGAATTTTTGTCAGCGCTTAGTTCGATGGCTGCCTGACAAGCATTTTGCTTAAATCGAATCAAATCTTCTTTGGAAATATTTTTAAGTTTCGATGCGAGGCTTTGAGCAGTGAATTCTTCACTCACATACCCTAAATCGAATTGATTTACTACTTCTGCAATTTCGGGAATTGGACCGATGGCAACCGCAAGCTTGGCCTGAATAAACTCAAACAGCTTATTAGGAAGCCCATTTGCATAGTTGAAATTTATTGGAGGAACTAATATCACGCCCATATCATATCGATTAATAAATGGAATCACATCTTTACTTTTCACGGCTGGCACAAAGTTTATTCGGTTGTCTCCCTTGGCCAATTCTTTTAAGTAATCAATGTAACCCTTGGTTTTAGCGGATGCAGTGTCAGGAACAATGAGCATTAAATCTAAGGTAAATCGATTGTCCAATAAAGACATCATCTCGATCATAATTTCTAGCTGGCGACTAACGGTAGCCCCACCATGATGAATCAGCCGAATTTTATCTGAGGTTATTTCAGTTGGGGCTATCGGGTTGTACCAAGTTGCATTGTTAATTACAACTGGATTGCATTTAAATTGCTTTTTATACTCGTTGGCGATTCCTCTGCCAATGGTGGTCATACCAACGGTTTTAGGAATAAATTTTTTACAGATATGATACATGAGTGGCTGAAAAAGAATGCGCCACATTAGTTTATCTTCAAATTGCCTCGGAGAATATTCATGTGCATCCAGAAATACTTTATCACTTACACTGATTTGAAATGCAAGAGGAAGAATATCTACATCATTCGCTATTACTAAATCAAATTTGCGGCTATTCAATTTTTTCTTGAGTGTTTTCTGTCCAAACAATAAAGGATAAGATATCTTATGAATTCTAAACAAAAGGAAAAAGGCAGTGATTATCTTTCTGAATAAATCTAATTTAGGCTTATCAAGTTCGATAAATTCTAAAGTGGAATCTTGAGGGTTGCTAAAAGCCCCAATAGTAAGACTATATTCTTTACGTAAGAATTCAATTTGCCGGGTAACTCGTGCATCGTGTTGAATAGAACTGAATGACAGGATAAGAATTGATTTCATGTTACCGTAAAATTAATAGTTCTGTTGTGTAAGCTGGGAGGTAAATTATTTTATTTTTACCTTCAATGAAAATAGTGATCTAAACTCTTGTATTCATGCAATTTAGTTGGTGTGTTTAAAGCCTTACAATGATAGGAAAGGTTTCAAATACGAGTCTCACTATCATACGCTAATCTTCCGCTTCGGATTCTCATTCAAAAATACTTCCCATGATTTTGATTTGCTCTTTGTGGCTCCATTCTGGTAGTGGTGACAAACGGCTACTGCCAATGCATCTGTTGCATCTAATAGTTTGGGTAATTCCTTAATAGCGAAAAGTTGCATCAACATACGCGCTACTTGCTCTTTGCTGGCATTTCCATTTCCGGTTACCGACTGCTTTACCTTTTTCGGAGCGTATTCGGTAATGGGTACTTCGCGGTACAATGCGGCTGCCATCGCTACACCTTGCGCTCGCCCCAGCTTCAACATCGACTGAATGTTCTTTCCAAAGAATGGAGCCTCCAACGCTACTTCATCCGGATGGTATTCATCCACAATCGCGAGTACACGCTCAAATATCTTTTTTAATTTTAATTCGTGGGCTCCGTACTTCCCCATGTTGATGACACCAAACTGTAAAAGCGTCAACTTGTTGCCCTTGGTGTGAAGCAGGCCATACCCCATGATGTTCGTACCGGGGTCGAGACCTAAAATTATCTTTTCTTTGACTGCTTTTTTCTCCATTTTGCCTTGCAAGTTAACCTACATTGCGCGAATGACCATCTACTTTTTTCTCGTCTTTGGTGTTTATTTTTCTATCCTCATCGCATGGTGGGTTGGATGGCAATTGGCTTTCGAAAAATCGGATTCAAAAAAAACAACAGCAACGCCCGCGGTATCTGTCGTTATTCCCTTTCGCAATGAGCGAACCAATTTAAATGCACTACTCAAATCCCTCTTGGCGCAGAATTATCCGAAAGAGGGTCTGGAAATTATTTTGGTGGACGATCATTCTACCGATGGTTCAGTGACTATTGCTGAGGCTATGGCCGATCGTTTTACAGCGCTTAAGATTCTAAGATTAGATGAGTCAGAATCCGGTAAAAAGAAAGCGTTGGCAAGGGGCATACAAGCTGCATCGCATGAATTAATTGTTACCACTGATGCCGATTGTGTTCATAATCCAGAGTGGATATTATCTATCGCACAATGTTTTAATCCGAATGAAATAGTTATGGCGGTGGGCGGAGTTCGGATCGATTCGAGTTCCGGCTTGTTCGCAAAAATACAGGCACTTGAATTTGCCAGCCTGATAGCCACCACTGCCTCTACCTTATTTTACCAGCAGCCAACGATGTGTAACGGGGCCAACCTCGCTTTTCGTAAGAAAGCTTTTCTGGAAGTAGGCGGCTATGATGGCAATTATGAAATCGCCTCGGGCGATGATGAATTTCTGATGCGCAAGGTGCACGCTCGCTTTCGAGGAGGTATCGTCTTTATGTCAGATCAGAAATCGGTAGTAACAACGCAGCCTAGTTCATCTATAAAATCGTTTATCGATCAGCGCATTCGGTGGGCAGCAAAGTGGAAATACAACTCATCATTTGGCACCAAGCTGCTGGCTGCTTTTGTTTTTATGTTTCAGCTCAGTTATGTGCTGCTTCCCGTTGCAGGTTGGTTTCATTGGATGTCGCCCGAACGGGTCTATTTTCTGATGGTAGTGAAGTTTGCACTTGAATTCATGCTTCTATACCCTGTCTCTTTCTTTTTGCAAATCCGCTGGCGATGGATTCCCTTTCTGATTCTACAGGTAGTTTATCCGTTTTATGTGATAAGTGTTGCTTTACTCGCTCAAATTCAGTCGGTTAGGTGGAAGGGACGGGAGATTTGATACCTGCATTCGAAGGTATGATCAGATTTGTTATTTTTACAATTTACCATGTATGTCTGAGCAAGCCTTACGGAAATTAATAGAGAAGAAAGAACTGGAGCTCAACGCTTTGTTGGAGATTACGCAATCCATCAACAGTAATGTGCCGGAGGAATCGCTCTACAAGATTTTTAATTTCACACTTCGCTCCAACCTCGACATCAAAAAACTGGCCCTGTTTGTTTACGATGAAATCTGGAATTGCAAAGTAAACTTCGGAACGGTAAAGAATTTCATGAAGAACAAACTGGACGATCGGTTCAAGCTCATCAAGCGCATCCATCAACTGTCTGAGTTTGAAGAATGCGACTTCCATGAATTTGATTTGGTGATACCCGTTTCGCACAAAGGCGACACGCTCGCGTTGGTTTTTGTAGGCGGACTGAGCAACGATCACGTGAACCATGAGCACGATGAAGGCCTTAAATTTATTCAGGCACTCAGTAACATCATTACCGTTGCGATCGAAAACAAAAAATTAGCTCGCAAGCAACTTCAACAAGAAGCTTTTCGCAAGGAATTGGAAATTGCCAGCGATGTGCAACAGTTTTTGTTCCCCAAAAAATTGCCCAATACCGAGCATCTCAAAATTGAAGCAAGCTATTTGCCCCACGATATTATTGGCGGTGATTATTACGATTATATTCCGATCAACAAAAATCAATTTTTGATTTGCGTAGCCGATGTAAGTGGTAAGGGAATTCCCGCGGCCCTTATGATGTCCAACTTTCAAGCTTCGTTGCATACGCTGCTTCGGCAAACACCCAACCTCACAGAGATTGTCGAGGCACTTAACTTTCAAGTTCTCGATAATACAAAAGGGGAGAAGTTCATCACTTTCTTTGGGGCGATTTATGATATCAACCTGCGCACGATGGTGTACGTCAATGCCGGTCATAATCCTCCTTTGCTTTACGATCGTAAGCATGGGTTGCGCATGCTTGAAGAAGGTTCTACCGTTTTAGGAGCCATGCATCCGCTGCCTTTTATTAACGAGGGCTTTATTACTGATTTGGAAGAGTTTACGCTTTTAGCTTATACCGATGGCCTCACCGAAACGGCCAACGAGCAGGAAGAGGAATTTGGCCCAAATGCATTAGCGGAGTACTTTGAACAAAATCACGCTAAAGATCTGAGCACCATTCATCAGGATATTATTGTGCGCCTTGATGGATTCAAAGGAAGAAATGGCTACCGCGATGACATTACCTTGTTAACCTGTCGTGTAGAGTAACAGATAATTTAAAATCATAAATTCAAAGTTGAATTTGTTCCGCACTCCATTCATACTGCCGTGGTTGTTTCCAAAACTAATCTGGCGCATACAAACACAGCAGAAGGAGTTATATCTAACATTTGATGATGGCCCGATACCCGGTCCAACGGAATTTGTTTTAAACACATTAGCTCAATATCAGGCGAAAGCCACTTTTTTTTGCATTGGCGATAACATCCGCAAACATCCCGATGTGTTTCAAGAAGTTTTAGAAGCGGGTCACGGTGTAGGCAATCATACGTTTCATCACTTACGTGGATGGGGTACATCTACCGAGAAGTATGTCGATAATGTGAAGCAATGTGCTTTAGAAATGACAAAACATCTACCGGATCATCAGTCACTCTTTCGACCTCCGTATGGCCGAATTCGCGGTAAGCAAATCCAGCATTTGAAAGACGACTACCAAATCATCATGTGGGATGTTTTGACCTCTGATTATTCGCCATCACTTTCACCGCAAGATTGTCTGAAAGGTTCCATTCGTGCCAGCCGGCCGGGTTCGATTGTAGTATTTCACGATAGCCTGAAAGCGGAACGAAACATGTCATTCGTACTTCCTCACTACCTCGATCATTTTTCCAAACTTGGATACCAGTTTAAAGCACTTCCGGTCAGTTTGAACTCAAGAGAAATTTTGAGTAGCGATAGTCCGTAATTACTTCCGATCTTTGTCCGTGTGGAGCAAAAGCAAATTCATGTATTGGTAACACCGTTGGATTGGGGCTTAGGTCATGCCACACGCTGTATTCCGATTATTCGGGAATTGCTCGCTCGTAATTGCAGGGTTTCCATTGCAACGTGTGGTTATCCGCGTCAATTGCTCCAGGAAGAATTTCCGCAACTCACCTTTTTTGAGCTGGCATCGTACCAGCCAAAGTATGTGGAGTCAGGTTCGCTCATTCAAAGTTTGCTTACGCAGATTCCTAAATTTTATAAGGCAATTCGAATAGAAAAGCAACAGATGAAAAAAATCATCCGCGAAAATCGGATTGATGCGATCATTTCTGACAATCGATATGGATGCTATCACCGATCCGTCAAAAGCATTTTTATTACACATCAGCGATCAATTCTATTGACTTCCCGTTTTGGACGGTTGGCCGGAGTTGCCAATCAATTGAACCGGTTTATGATCAACCGGTTTGATCAATGCTGGATTCCTGATTTACCGGGAAATATACTTTCGGGTGAGTTGAGTAAACCGCTTAATGAAAAATGCCGAATGGTGGGAGTTTTATCTCGGTTCGAAAAAAGGGAAGCCTCGAATCTTGACAAAAAGAAGTGGAAAGTTCTTGCGGTTGTTTCCGGTCCCGAACCACAGCGAAGTTTGTTTGAAACAATCTTGCGAAATCAGTTGATGGAAATAAATGAATCAGCACTGCTTGTTAAAGGCCTGCCAGGTGATTCCACGATCACCCAAACAAACGAATTTCTACACGAAGTCAATCATTTAAATGCCACTCAACTTCAGGATGCGCTCGAGTCAGCAGAGTTTGTGGTTTGCCGATCAGGTTATAGTTCGGTTATGGATTTGGCTACCTTAGGCCAACAAAACTGTATCTTGGTACCCACACCCGGACAACCGGAGCAAGAATATTTGTCTGACAAATTGTATGCAGAGGGACTTGTTTTTTCTGTCACACAAAATGAATTCAATTTAAAGAAGGCCATGCAAGAAGTGATTTCCCGTAAAGGCTTTGTTTTGCCTGCACAACAGCTACTTCTTCAAGTTGTGCTGGATGACTTAATAAACGCTATTCGTCATGGGTAAATTTTTAAAAAGCCTTCAAGCAGCGTGGAGTGGAATCAAGTACGCTTTTCATTCGCAACGTAACATCCGCATTCAACTCTTTGTAGGTGCAATGGTGATTATCGCAGCCTCCATCTTCCGCGTAAGCGTGATTGAATGGTGCATACTTTTGTTTTGTATCGCCTTGGTGATGGGGTTTGAGTTGATCAATACCTCCATTGAAGAGTTAGTCAATCTGGTTCACCCGGAGTGGAGCGAAAAGGCCGGTCGAATCAAAGATATTGCAGCAGGTGCTGTCACGCTCGCTTCGTTCTTTTCGATCGTAATCGGTCTTCTTATTTTTGCACATTATTTATTTCTCTAAGATGAATCATTGGATCGACACACACGCTCATATTTATAATGAAGAATTTAAGGCAGATCGCGAAGATACCATCGTCCGTGCAAAGGATGCTGGCCTTTCGGCTATCTACATGCCCAATGTCGATCACGCTTCGATTGATGGCATGCTGGAGATGGAAGCCAAGCACCCGGATTTTTGTATTCCGATGATGGGCTTGCACCCATGTTCGGTCAAAAAAGATTTTGAAAAGGAGTTGTATCAGGTGGAGGCCTGGCTATCGAAAAGAAAGTTTGCAGCCGTGGGTGAAATGGGAACGGATTTGTATTGGGATAAAACCTTTTGGGAACAACAGAAAGAAGCTTTTCACATTCAGGTGCGATGGGCCATTCAATACGATTTGCCAATT
>JBGAUU010000020.1:0-49317 GCA_044228465.1 Cyclobacteriaceae bacterium | reverse complement strand
GTACATAGGTATTGCCATTTAAGTGTAAGGACATTTTGAAATATCTGTCACTATTAACGAAAGCAAGTTAATTCCAAAAATATCATTCCGACAATTTTATCAGAGACGCGAAGAATCCTGACCGCACCTTCAGGATGTTCTATTATGTGCATGGCACTGTTCAAAATTGCAACACCTCTGAAAAGAAAATAGGCACTGTGCTCTTAAATGAAGGATTTTATTGTTGGCAACAATTTTGCAGGTAGTTGAGAAAGGTATCAGGCTCGTGTGCCTGACCCGTTATTTAAAAATTGAAACCCATGAAAACGCTACTTACGCTTGTGCTTTGGTGTCTGTTGTTTGTGCTTTGTTGGCCACTGGCGCTTTTCATTCTAATTTTCTTTCCGTTGATTTGGCTTGTTCTCTTACCTTTCCGAATAGTTGGTTTTACGCTTGAAGCGGTGTTTAAATTGATTGGCACTATTCTGATGTTGCCCTTTCGATTATTGGGGATTAGAGCTTAAAGTAATTCAGCTTGAACTTTGGCTCACTCTACTTCTATTTTTTGTAACCCATCGAAAGATTTACATCGCCACCCACATCCAGTTTTACACTTGCCTGCTCCTCGGATTTATTTTCAATAATCAGTGCTGTGTTTTTATCGGCATAGACGTGCACCGTTTCTTTCGGCTTGATTACCGAAAATGAATGGACGCTATCGGTAAGCGTTTTTTGATAGACCTTGATGGAATGCGCTGAGAGATTTTTGAGCTTGACATTAAAATATCCATGTCGATTGTTTCCCAATACAAAAATGTCATTAGCTCCAATGTTGGTAACTGAGTGGAGGGATCGGCACGATGAGAAGAAAACGAGGAGCGCGAAAAGAATAAAGATTTTTTGGTTCATAGATGGTTATGTTTTTGTTCGTCAGGAAGAACACAAACGTAACCCAATGGTTTGTCACGAGTTGTAAAAAGTAGTCATGACGCGTAACTTGTAGAGAAGATGTTAAATGATAGAAATTATTCGCTGAAAAGCTAAACAGCAACCCTATCGGATTCATGATGTGCCCACTCCTCACAGCCAGGCAAAGGTTTATTTCGATACAGTCCAACATTCATCATAAATGGAGCAATTGCTTAATACGAAGCATGATGTCATAGCACTATCCAACAAAGCAGATTTTCTATGTGAAATCATCACCTCACCGGATTTCATAACGCGGTTAGCCACCGTGGTTAATGATGAGCCAACGGTTTACCCACCATTTTGAGAATGATTCATCTGATTTTCCTGATACGCAAGGCTATCCACTTCAATCTTCGTTGACTTTATTCCGGACCAACACCTTATTTCCTCACTAATATAAGTGCCCAGTTGTCCTTTATAGACACTTCCAAAAACGGCCATACAGAAGCGTTGTTGTTTGCCTGATCCGCGCCTGATACACATACACGATCTTGTACCAATACCAATCACCAATGCCATCAGCGCAATGATCAGATCAGGTTTGAGGGAGGATTTTTTCATAAAGAATCTATGATTGTGCGGTTTCTTCAAAATAGCTCGAAAGTATCGAATTGTCTCTGCATAATGAGTGTAGCAATTGATTTTAGGCTATTAAGCAATAGGTTTACCCACAACAACAATTTAGTCTGCATCAAATGCGAATTCTTTGATTCTCATCATTAGTTTAATTACCTCTACTTTTCTGCTCAATAACTGATTTTATTAACTATGAATGTCACAAACGTTCCGCTGATCCAGAAGAAAACTCTTCGTCTTTCATAACGCGGTTTACCACCCCTTTACAAGTCTCTATCAATATCCACGTCCTTTTCCAATGAAATTAGCAGCAACCACGAATACATAAATTTGGCAGGATTAAAGTTTGAGTCAGAAACAATTAGCTTATCAATTAAAGTGTGAAAAGCTTTCTTTTCTTCGCCATAAAGCTTAATTAAGTTTTTAATTGCATCAACAAAGTTTCTCCAGTTGTCAGCAAATTCTTGCTCATAGCTATTCCAACCATTTAAAAGCGAATTCAAAATCTCACTTATGTCCTCAGTTGAGAAAGACTTATCTAAAACAGAAAGTCTTCTAAGCAAAAAGCTAACCTTGCCACCTTGAATTAAGCTCATTAAAAATTCAGATCTGTTTTCATTAATCATGAGAAAGTGTTCAACCTCTTCTTCTCGTAAATCCTTTTTAGGTAGGCTTAAGGAAAAATATCGGTCAAAAAACTCAGTATCAGATACCCGATATTGGAGCTTTGAATTTCTATCATACTTTGATTGAAAAATGTGTTTATATAATGAAGAAGATGGGCCAGATTCAACCTCGGTTAATAGTTGTCAGCACAATGATAGACACCTCAAGGGAGGATTTTCACTGCGAAGCGTGCTGTTGTTTAACTCATGATCGCCATTACGAGCAGTGCCTCCACGACTGTAGATACCAATGTCGATCACCAATGCTGAGCACATTTAGGAGTTAACCTATCGATATCATCAATGATCACCAATATTTTTAGGTTACTTTTCTGAAGGATTTTATTCAATTGAATTTTCTTATCAGTTAAAGATGTATCAAATCCCTTCTTTCCGATCTTACCCGCTGTTTTAGCTAACCCTACGGGGTCTTCTATTGAGCTCAAAATATCAGAGATACCATGCAATATTTTCCTAATAGCCTGTTTTCTATTTCCTAATGAAACAGCAAATTCATCTAAGAATGCTGTATGAAGTTCTTTTTTACCTGAATATGACCATGGATTAAACTCAAGTAGATTTAGGTTCTCAACTTTATAACTAATCAATTCTTGTTTAATCATCTCAAGTAGTGTGGATTTTCCACTACCCCATGCTCCATTAATTCCTATCACTAAACTTTCATTGCTATTCTCCAAGTAAGATTTAATGTTCTTGGAAATCTCAGAGGCAAATTGCTTACGGTTTAAGAAATCATCTTTTGCAATACTATCGGAGGAGATACCATCGCTGCCCCTTCCTTCACTTGCGCATGAAAATGATTTTGTCGCCAACACTTCATTTTACACTGACGATTTTGCAAATGGCCTTTGACTTTGGGATCGATCGTTCAAACAAATTTGCTTGGCTTTGTGCAAAAATTTGCTTGTCTTTGTGCTTATCTTTTTCAAGGAACTGTAAAATTTCATTCGCGCGCAGCACCACCTTGTTGGGCATGCCGGCAATTTGGGCCACGTGAATACCAAAGCTATGCTCGCTGCCCCCTTCCTTCAGCTTGCGCATGAAAATGATTTTGTCGCCAATCTCTTTTACACTGACGTTGAAATTTTTCACACGCACAAAATCTTCTGCCAGTTGATTGAGTTCGTGGTAGTGTGTGGCAAACAATGTTTTTGGTTTGAACTCTTTGTGCTGATGCAGGTACTCCACAATTGCCCAGGCAATCGAAACGCCATCGTATGTAGACGTGCCGCGCCCGATTTCGTCCATCAAAATCAAACTGCGGTCGCTCAGGTTATTTAAGATGCTGGCCGTTTCAGTCATCTCGACCATGAAAGTCGACTCGCCTCGAGAGAGGTTATCGCTGGCACCTACGCGCGTAAAAATTTTATCGACAATGCCGATGGTAGCTGCTTCGGCCGGAACAAAACTTCCCATCTGTGCCATCAAAACAATCAGTGCGGTTTGGCGCAGCAATGCAGATTTACCCGCCATGTTCGGTCCGGTGATGATCAGAATCTGTTGCGTTTCAGTATCCAGATAAATATCGTTGGGCACATAG
Organism: Cyclobacteriaceae bacterium; assembly: GCA_044228465.1. Taxonomy (GTDB): domain Bacteria; phylum Bacteroidota; class Bacteroidia; order Cytophagales; family Cyclobacteriaceae; genus ELB16-189. The sequence goes on along the minus strand of JBGAUU010000020.1, from coordinate 45,564 downwards.
CTTTCGCCTACGGGCAATTGCTTTTCAATCACCGGATGTCGACCGGCTTTGATGGCTAAACGAGTTGACTCACCTATCTCGGGTTGAGCATACTTATTCACTTTCGCGGTAAGCGCAAAAGAGAGCAAACAATCTAGCACGGCAATCACCTTCGTGTTTTGCTGAATCTGCGAAATGTAATCGGCTGTGTGCTGAACTAATTCCAAAAAGAGTTTCTGCTCAATCGCACCTAGTTTTTCCTCGGCTGTCAGAATTTTCTCTTCGTACACTTTCAACTCTTCGGTGATGTAGCGCTCGGCATTCACCAACGTCTGCTTGCGAATCCAGTCGGCCGGCACTTTGTCTTTATTCGCATTGCTCACCTCCAAGTAATATCCAAACACTTTATTGTACGACACTTTGAGCGAATTGATACCCGTGCGTTCAACTTCACGCTTCTGAACTTGCAGCAAATAATCTTTTCCCGCGAAAGCGATACTACGCAACTCATCCAATTCGGCATTCACGCCTTCTTTGATAATTCCACCCATGTGAACGAGCATCGGTGCATCTTCCTTCAATTCTTTTTCAATTTTCTCCAACAGAAATTCACAGCGGTGCAGTTGGTCGCTCAGCTTAGTAAGTTCGAGTTTGCCCGCTTTGGCTAATATGTCTTTAATAGGAAGAATCGCTTGCAACGAACGTTTCAATTGCTGCAACTCGCGCGGGTTGATACGACCCACGGCCACTTTCGAAATAAGCCGTTCCAAATCGGCAATCTGATGCAGATGTTCACTTACACTTTCTGCCAGCTCCGTTGAGTTATAAAAGTGCGACACGGTTTGTAAGCGCTCATCGATAGCTACTTTTTCTTTCAGAGGCAACAACATCCACTGGCGCAATTGGCGCGAGCCCATCGGTGTGATGGTTTGATCGAGCACCTGTAGCAAGGGCACACCACCTTCATTGGAAGAATGTACGATTTCTAAGTTGCGAATGGTGAAGCGATCGAGCCATACGTATTTTTCTTCATCAATGCGGGAAATGGTCGCGATGTGATTCGTCTCCTTGTGTTCGGTTGCTTCGAGATAATGCAAGATGGCTCCGGCAGCAATGATGGCTTCGTTCATGCCATCAATACCAAAGCCCTTGAGCGAATTGGTTTTAAACTGATTGATGAGCCGCTCGTGTGCAAAGTCAAAAGCATAGACCCATTCATCCAACGCAAACGTAGCGTAACCTTCGGCAAATTGGTTTTCCAACTTTTCGCGATGTGTTTTCGAAAAGAGAATTTCTGCCGGACTAAAACTTTGAATGAGTTTGTTGATATACACTTCGGTGCCTTGGGCGGTATAAAAATCACCTGTGCTGATGTCTAAAAATGAAACACCCCAGCTCGTTTTAGTGACGTGGACCGATGCGAGAAAATTATTCTGTTTTTTCTCCAGCACATTGTCATTGAAGGAAACACCGGGAGTTACCAATTCAGTCACACCACGCTTCACAATTCCCTTCACAAAGCGAGGATCTTCCAATTGATCACAAATGGCTACGCGGTTGCCTGCCCGAACTAATTTGGGCAAGTAGTTGTCCAGCGCGTGATGTGGAAATCCGGCCAATTCAATTTCAGAGGCAGAGCCGTTGCCGCGCTTGGTGAGAGTAATGTCTAGTGCTTTGCTGGCTTTGATTGCATCTTCGCCAAAGGTCTCATAAAAATCGCCTACCCGAAAAAGCAACAAAGCACCGGGGTACTTCGCCTTGATGGCGTTGTATTGCTTCATTAACGGGGTGTCCATTGCGCTTGCTCCTGCCATTTTTCTAAGTCAAGTAATTGTCAAAGATAAGGCGTCACGCGAAATAGTTATGAGCCCCTGAATCAATTTGCCTTTTTATTTGAACTATCTATTCATTAAATTTCATTAGTTAAGCTCCCCCCACGTTGAACCGATTAGAAGCTTTTGCCAAGCGGCCTTACGAAACGCAACTTGTCTTGTTGATTTCGATCGTGGCTATTTTTAGGTTGGTGGTAGCCTTGTTGATCGACTTTCTACGTGAGTCTGTTCGATGGGGTGAGGTAATGACCGATACAACTATTCTGATCGTATTCTTGGCCATTGCTTGGCTTGCATTCAACAAAGCCAATTTTACCAAAGTGCATCCGCTGTTTGGTGTCATCATTATTGTTTTGCTTGGACTCAATTTTATGGAGTTTGGTGGTGTGCAAGGCAACTCGCGGTTCAATTATTATGGCGGTTTTTTCTTTGTGATCTTGCTCTACCAAGGTCGCACCCAGATAGCACTCTTAATTTTTCAATGCCTTTTTTTAATTATACTCACTGTAATAACTGTTTTGAATGAAGGCGGAAGGACGATGTTATTCGTATCGAATGATTCGGACTTTACAGATTTCGTTTTTATTCTGATTGCGTTGGGCGCGTTGTCGTTTTATTTGAAAACTATAACGGAGAATGAAATCGGCCGATGGCAACAACTTTCCAGTCAGCTCAATGAACAAGTGGCGCATGCAAAAGAATTGAATCATGAATTGGTAGCACAAGGTAAAGAATTGATAAAAGCGCAGGCGCATCTGGAAGAAGAGGTCAAGAAGAAATCAAGACTGTTGCAAGATCAGCAACATGCTATCGAAAAATATATTCGGCTCAACACGGAAGTCATCCACGATCCCATTTACGAGCTGAATCAAGAAATGAGTCGCTTTCGCGGAACCAATATGATGGATTCGATGCTAGTTGCCTCGCACGCAGAACTGAACGAAGTGTTGAAAAATATAACGGCCACTCTCAAAGCCAATGAAGAGCTCAACCGCACTAAAATTTAACGACCGCCCAAAGCTGGAGCGTGACCTGTTGCAGTATGGCATACTGGTAGCGGTTGCTTATCAATTATTCATGGTGTTCATGAGTATGGTTCCCGTTTTTTTAGCAGAAATGGTCATGTTCAATTTGTTTGTGACCATGATGTTGATCTTTTTGTATTTACTGGCGCAGCGTGTTGGTGCACATCCGGCTGTGTTACTGGCGGTGCATGGATTAGCATTAGGAGGATTTACTTTTTTCTGGGTAAGCTTTGGAGGGCTGGCAGGCACGGTGCCCAGCTTCTTGTGTATTTATACTGCCTTTATCATTGTGTGTTCCAGCGGTTACTGGCGTTGGTTTTTTATGGCTTCACTTAGTGGAGTTATTTGTTTGTACTTGGTTTTTTCTTCCTTTTTAGGAATGAAGTCCGTGTGGGAGCCTGAAAAAATAAATAGCGTTCAACAAGGAATTGATTACCTGATCATGAGCGCGCTATTGATTGCGTTCATTCTCTACATGAAACGCAAGTTCGTTTTCTATCGACATCAGGTATCTGAAAAGTATCGTCAACTCGATCAGATTTCTAAAACATTGCATCAGCAGAATCAGGAGTTGGCCACACGACAGGAAGAGACACGTGCCATCAATGAAAACCTGGAGGCGCTAGTAGCTGAGCGAACGATGGAAGCCGAAACAAAAAATCAAGATCTGGCTGAGTATGCTTTTATCAATGCGCACATGTTGCGCGGGCCTCTTTGCCGAATGATTGGGCTAATTCACTTGATGGAAAAAGAACCGGATAAATACTCACCCGAGCAACTCATCAAGTTAAAATCGCTGGCCCGCAAAATTGATCTTCACGTGCGCGAGATCAGCACTACCATTGGGTAATGTGGATTTAACATCCTGTTAGCAATTCATTAGGATCGAATTAACATCGTGCGGAAGAGTGTGCAGCTACTTTTGAGCACACTTAAACCAACATGTTATGAAATACCTACCCACTCTTGTCTTTTTCTGTTTTGTTATTTCTTCAATTGCTCAATCGCATGAGAAAAAACTGTTGAATGAAATTGATCCCTCGCAACTTCAACAAGCCCCTTATAATTCTTGGTACACTTCAAATTTTGAATCGTACCGCCCCAATACAACAATAGTCGATGTATTAAAGAAACAGAAGGTATCGAACTACTCAATAAAAATTTATTTTGGATCGTGGTGCGGAGACAGCAAGCGCGAACTGCCGCGCATGATGCATTTGTTGAAGGAAATAAATTTTGCGGAGAAGAATATTACGTTGATTGGTGTAGACGATTCCACGGAAGTGTACAAACAATCACCCAAACGATTGGAAGCAGGCTTGAATATTTATCGCGTGCCAACATTTATTATTTACGAAGGCAAAAGCGAAGTGTCACGCATCGTGGAATATCCGGTTGAAACACTTGAGCGCGATTTGTTAAAAATCCTTTCGCGTCAAGCGTATCAACCTAACTACTCAGCTTATCACCAAATCCAACTATGGAAAAAAGAAGGGTTGCTTACAGATGAAAATATCAGTGCGCGAGGTTTGGCTATGAAGATTAAAGGAAACGTTTCAAGTGAATCAGAATTGAATGCGTGTGGCTACGTGATGATGGCTAATGGCGAAATGAAAGAAGCGATTACCGTATTTCGTATGAACGCTAACCTATATCCGCAATCAGCTAATTGCTACGATAGCCTTGGAGAAGCGTATGCCAAAGCCGGATTAACCGACAAAGCCATTCAGGCGTATGAAGTTGCTCAACATCTCGATCCAACCAACATGGGGATTCAAGAAAGATTGAAAAAACTGAAAGAAGGTTCTTGAGAGTCTTCATCATTTAATTCTATTCGGTATATTGGAAGCTATGAAACATTCCGCTTCCATCACAAAGAGCATATTGTTGTTAGCTGTTCTTGTATGGATGGGCTGTTCAAGCCCATCCACACGCACCGAAACCCGTGACACTACCTGGGCATTGTTGCCTTTTCAAAAAGTTGATAGTGTCAATCCGATTCTTTCTGCAGGTTCAGGAAAATTTATATGCCCCATTCTAAAAAAAGAAGTGAGTTGGGAAGAGAAAGATGTTTTTAATCCGGCTGCTGTAGTGCGCCATGATACTGTGTTCCTGATTTACCGTGCCGAAGATGTTATCGGAAAATATGCGGGCACTTCAAGGTTGGGGTTGGCGACCAGCACCGATGGAGTTCACTTTTCGCGCCAAGCGGAACCGGTTTTTTATCCGCGAGAAGATGCGATGAAAATTTATGAGTGGGAAGGTGGAGTTGAAGACCCTCGAATTGTAGAAAGTGAAGATGGATTGTACATCATGACCTACACTGCCTACGATGGTAAGTTAGCGCGTTTGTGTTTAGCAACCTCGCCCGATTTGCAGCATTGGAAAAAAGAAGGGCTGGTGTTGCAAGGCAAATACACCGATACGTGGAGTAAGTCGGGAGCGATTGTTGCAAAGCAAGTGGGTGAGCGCATGGTGGCTCAAAAGATCAACGGAAAGTTTTGGATGTACTTTGGAGATACTGATTTGTTCATGGCCACATCCGATGATTTGATTCACTGGCAACCGGTGGAATCAAAAGGAAAACTTCTGTCAGTGCTTCAACCGCGTAAAGGTTACTTTGATAGCCGACTCGTAGAAAGTGGTGCTTTTGCATTGCTGACTGAAAAAGGAATTGTGTTGATGTACAACGGAATGAATTTAGAACAAGGTGGCGACAGTACACTGGCGAGTGGAGCTTATTGTGCCGGTCAGGCTTTGTTTGATGCCCAAGATCCAACGCGATTGATTGACCGCCTCGAAAAAAACTTTTTGCGCCCGAATAAGCCATACGAAATCACCGGACAAATCAATCAGGTTTGTTTTGTTGAAGGCTTAGTCCATTTTCGAGGCCAATGGTTTTTATACTTTGGCACAGCCGATTCTAAAATTGCGGTAGCTGTGAAATGAATTTTCGCTTTCACTTCACCCCAAAATCGCAGCCTTTCGCCCCGCAAATAGCAGCCATTGGCAACTTTGAGCCTTGTTTTTAAGTTTGTGGTGTATGGATCAATATCAGGCAATCAATTCCCCGGCCGTGAATATGGAAGAACGCACGTTATCGAAACGGCTATCCGATTGGCTCAACGCCCCTTTTCCGTTTTACCTGAACGATGAGCGCAAAAACTTTCTGTTGGCCTTGTTTATCAGCGGTTTTGTAACCGGATTTCTCTATCTATTTAAAACCGAATCAGAACTGGAATTTGCCAACCAACTGGAATGGCTCCATGGCCTCATTACTCTGGTCGTTTTAATATTTAATGTGTTGGTATTGCCTCGCATTTTTCCGGCCCAAATGGATCCCACCAACTGGACTATCAAAAAATACATCTATCTAAATTTTTTGCATCTCGTACTGATCTGGTTACTGGCCACCGTCTTGGAAAAACTCTTTTTCTGTCCGTTTAACATGGGCTGGGCCGATGTGGCGGCTCATACAGTCGTACAGGTGGCTATCAAGGGAGTGATACCCATCGCGCTTTGCACCTTGTTTTTAAAAGCACAAATGCTTCAGCAGAATTTGCACGAAGCCATCAAAACCAATCAGGAGCTTAAGAAAATTCAAACATTAAAAAGGGAATCCAAAGAAGCCGTTAAAACGGCTACGGTTGTAACGTTGTACTCCGATACCAGCGAAAGCCTCACGTTTAATTTACCTGATTTACTTTTTATTGAAGCCGATGATAATTATTCCACAGTGCACTGGAAGGAAGATTCTGCCATTCAGAAAAAGTTACTGCGTGTGAATCTCAAAAATCTAGAAACGCAGCTTAACAATTCCTTCACATTGCGGTGCCATCGCTCGTACATCGTTAATGTAAATGCCATCAGCGCCATCACCGGAAACACCAATGGATATAAACTTAAAATGAACGGGTCTGATTTTTACATACCCGTGTCTCGTCCCAAAGGAAAAGAAGTGATGGAAAAAATCAGCCAGCTTCGCAATATGATGGAAGTGAGCTAATCCATTCGCCCCAGCATCCTTTCCACTTGCCCCAACACTGATTCGTTTACATCAAATGCAGCGCACATCGCCCCAAACGATGTAAAACGTTGCCTTTTGCTCACATTAACCCGTTGTGATGTAAAAAATTAAACAACCTTTTATGAAAACATTCATTACTTCCCTTTTTCTTCTGGCGTCTGTTGTAACATTTGCCCAAACCAAAGACTTTACGATCGATCTTTCAGAAAGTAGTGTATCCATCAAACCAGGCGAAAGCAAACAGGTAACTGTATCCATTGTTCGCTCTAAGTATTTTGCGAAAGAGAAAGCCACGCTTGGCTTACAAAGTGCGCTGCCTCAAGGTGTCACCCTCACCTACGAACCTAAAGAAGGCGATTTTGAAAATAGCAAAGCTTTAATCTCGGTTGCATCCGATGCTACCCCCGGCACATATAATATCGTGTTAAGCGCCACACTCAACACCAAGCGCAAGGGTTCCATTTTAAAAGTTACTGTAGGAAGTGATCAGGTTGCCTCGAAGTAATCATGCCGAATTCGTCTAAAATTCGTAAGCTTGTAATCCTCTCCTGATAACTTTCAGGAGAGGAACTTGTTAACGAAAGACGTAGCATAATTATAAGCGAGTTGATCCCCAGTCCGGAAGATTTAGAAAAAGTAAAAGAGTACATCAGTCGGTTTGTTTCATTCAACGATGAACAGCTAGATGCCTTTTTGCAAACGATGGAAAAGAAGCTAGTGCCAAAAGGAACTTGCTTGATGGAAGCCGGCCAGGTATGCGATTATGTAGCCTTTATCAATAAAGGGCATTTCAGAACTTTTTGTGTCATCAATCAGGAAGAAGTGACCTACAACTTTTCGTTTGAAGGTAACTTCTATACCGACTATCCCAGTTTTCTTACCCGCCAACCTTCTCTGGAATACCATCAGGCGCTGGTCGATTCGGAAGTGTTATTGGTATCGTACGAAAAGATGCAGTGCACTTATCAACAGATCCCGGTGTGGGAAAAGTTTGGAAGGCTTATTGCTGAATTCATATTGGTTCGCATTGCAGAACGTAACCGGGCGATGTTGTTTTTAAGTCCCGAAGAACAATACCTCAACCTGATGAAATCGCGACCTAAGGTATTTGAAAAAATTCCGCAGCATTACATTGCTTCCTATCTGGGCATACAACCCGAATCGCTCAGCCGTATCCGTAAACGTTTGAGTGAATCTAAAAAGTGATCATCGTTTCCTAATCTCCGCCTGTCTCTACTGTTTTTATTGATCTAAGTTAAGAAAACGCAAACTCCGTGTTTCTTCTTAACCCGAATCAATCCGATTCGTATGACTACACACACATATTTGCACACAAAAAAATTGAAAAGAAAATGAAGCGAACAATTTTACTATCCGCAATCTTAATGCTCACTACCGCGCTGTGGGCACAAACCACACAAACCATTCGTGGCAAAGTAACAGACGAAGTAAGTAAGACTCCACTGATTGGAGTGAATGTCGTTATTGTATCTGATGGTGGAACTTTACTTGGCGCGTCAAGCGATGAGAATGGCGACTACCGAATCACCAACGTGCCACTGGGCCGTCAAACCATTAAAGTAAGTTACATCGGCTATGAAGAACAACTCATACCTAATATCATCGTCACTGCCGGAAAAGAAGTGGTGATGAATTTATCACTTACTGAAAGTGCCAATCAACTCAATGAAGTGGTGATTACCGCCAATACAAAAGAAGATAAAACCGCTACCAACAATGACTTGGCTGTGGTGAGCTCTCGTTCTTTCAACATCGATGACACTAAACGCTATGCCGGTGCACTGGGTGATCCTTCGCGCATGGCGGCCAACTTTGCTGGTGTAGTGGGTGGCAACGATTCACGAAACGATATTGTCGTTCGCGGAAACTCACCAACTGGAATGCTTTGGCAATTGGAAGGACTCAACATTCCCAACCCCAATCACTTTGGTGCATTGGTAAGCACAGGTGGTCCTGTGAGCATGCTGAATAACAATAACCTCGACAAATCCGATTTTATGACCAGTGCCTTTCCGGCACAATATGGAAATGCCGTAGCCGGGGTGTTTGACATTAAGTTGAAAGATGGCAATAATCAAAAATTAGAGAAAGTAGCACAGATCGGCTTCAACGGTTTTGAATTAGGTGCGGAAGGTCCGTTATCAAAAAACAAAAGAAGTTCGTTCATCATCAACTATCGCTATTCCACATTAGGCGTTTTTCAAAAGTTGGGAATTGAGTTTGGCACTGGAGGTAACACGCCTAATTATCAGGATGTGAACTATAAGTTTACATTTCCATCCGGCAACAATGGAAAATTCACTGTGTTTGGTATTGCCGGCAACAGTTCGATCGATTTGTTGGGAAGTAAAGTGGATCTGAAGAAAAAATCAAACGACTTGTATGGCGATGAAAACCTCGATGCCTTTCCACGCTACACTACGAACATTACCGGAGCAAGCTATGAAAAGAACTTATCGAAGAAAAGCTTTTTGAAAGCAACGCTTGGTTACAGCTCTACGAATGAAACGTTTTACAACGACTCCCTTACGCGCAATGCCAATTTAGATGTGGTTGGAAGATTCAGACACACAGACGCAGAATTCACAACACGCAAAACATCATTGGTGGTTTATACACGCACCAAGTTCAATTCAAAAAATTCCCTTACATCAGGCTTATATATTGATTATCTGAATTTCGAGCTTTTCAATCGCGAGCTCTTTGCTAATGTAAACAAAGATACTGTGCGTCTGAATGCAAAGGACAGCAACTGGCTTACCCAGGCTTACTCGCAATGGAGGCACCGATTCAATAGTCAGTTTTCGTTTATAGCCGGTGCCCATTTGCAGCATTATAGTTTAAACAATAAAACGGTAGTAGAACCTCGTGCCAGTGTAAGCTACCAAATGGATGCGAAGCACTCGTTGAGCTTGGGCTATGGCCTTCACCATCAGGCACCACTCATTACCACCTCGTATGCACAACTCACCACCAATGCAGGCGCCTCTTTTCCTAACAAAAGTTTAGATTTTGTGGCGAGTCAACATTACGTTGTTACGTATGATTGGAACATCAACGAAACCTTGCGCTTTAAAGCCGAGGCGTACTATCAAGAGTTAAGTAATCTGCCGGTAGAACAAAAATCATCAGCCTTCTCTTCGGTTAACACGGGCATTAGCTTTGGCCCGGATAATGAGGTGAACTTAGTGAGCAAAGGCAGTGGAAGAAACTACGGAGTAGAATTTACACTAGAGAGGTTCTTCAGTAAAGGCTACTACTTCTTAGTCACTACTTCCCTGTTTGATTCAAAATACAAAGGCAGCGATGGCATTGAGCGCAACACAGCCTACAACACTCAGTATGTAGTGAATGGATTGGTGGGTAAAGAATTTCGCGTAGGTAAAAACCGGAATTTTCTCAGCTTTAATTTAAAGGTGACAACCATTGGCGGTCGCTACCTTACTCCACTCAATGTAACGGCATCGGCCACGCAAGGACAGGCAGTGTACGATCGTGCGCGCGCTTTCAGCGAAAAGCAGAGTCCGTATTTCCGCACCGACTTCAGAATTGCCTATCGCAAAGAATATAAAAAGAGTACACTCGAAATGGCCATCGACTTCCAAAATGTAACGGGCAATCAAAACATTTTTTCTCAAACGTATAACACCCGCACCAACTCTATTGCTAATCAATACCAGCAAGGGTTCTTCCCCGTGCCTTACGTGCGCTATACATTCTAGTTTAAAGCTGTAGTAAGAAAAAGCTCTGTTGCGTAAGTGATAGAGCTTTTTTTATGTGTGATCTTAATCTAAAGAAAACGAATACATTTTTTTGTACTGCTGTGGCGTGAGCCCCGTATACTTTTTAAACACATCGCGGAAATAGTTGATGTCTTCGTACCCGGTGCTGTAGGATATTTCTTTGATATTTTCATTACCACCCTCTAGCAATTTTTTGGCGTGTTCAACTTTCACCCGTTGAATGTACTCGGATGGAAGATTGCCGGTAGCGGCTTTAAATCTGCGAATAAAAGTACGTTCACTTAGTAGGACTACTTCCGACACTTGACTGACACTTAACTTATCGGTCACGTTTTTCTCGATAAAAGACTGCGCCTTTAGAATGTCTTCGTCTTGATGGACTTTTTGTACAGAAAAAATAGAGTACGATTGCTGTGAACTTTTGCCTTTATCCACTAAAAACATTTTTGCGCAATAGTTACCTAAAACAGATCCGTAATATTTCTCAATTAAATAGATGCAGATATTCATGAAAGAGAGTGTTGCACCGCCTGTCACGATGTTTCCATTGTCCACAATGATCTTCTCGTCCAGGAGTTTTACAGCTGGAAACATCTGTTTGAAATACTCCGATGCAAACCACGATGTGGTGGCTTCTTTGCCATCCAGCAAACCGGTAGCCGCCACAAAAAAGGCTCCGGTGCAAGTACTGCAAATGGCAGCGCCTAATTCATGTTGCTGCTTGATCCAATTAATAAGGTTCGGATAACTTGCTACCAGCGCAGCCATGTTACCGACCGCAGCCGGCACCACAATCAAATCTGCTTTTTCAACCTGATCGAGTTGGGTATGACAAATCAATTCATACCCATTGCAGTTTACAGACAGAGATGGTTCAGCTGAAGCTAAGATTACCTCAAACGTTTTTTGATGTGCATTTTGCGGCATCAACTGATCGCGAAAAGCTTTTGAGTAGTTCAAAATGTCCATAATGCCCAGCACCGAAGTGGGCACGTTACTCGAGATAACCGGTACAATTACTTTCATTCACTAATGATGGTTGATTTTATTAAATCAAATATCACAATGTTTTAGTAGAAAATCTCTAACCTGTCAGTTTTACCCCATCAGGTTGTCTCATTTCCCATGCCTTCACGGATTAAAAGGCCCGCACCTTTGTGTCAACAAAAACACAGAAAAATGAACACAACTGACAACAGTTTAAATTGGTTCGAGATTTCAGTAGCTGAAATGCTTCGGGCGAAAAAATTTTATGAATCCATTTTTAACGTAAAAATGGAAGAATCTCAATTGGCCGGAAGCCTCATGGCTTTCTTTCCTTCTGCTAATCACAGTGGTAAGGTAAGTGGTGCACTGGCGCAAGGCCCCTTTCATAAACCCAGCATCGATGGAAGCAAAATTTATCTGAATGCCAACCCAAATCTTTCTACGGTTTTAGATCAGGTAGAATTAAATGGAGGAAAAATTGTGCTGCCAAAAACTTCCATCGGCCCCTGGGGTAACATGGCATTTTTTGTGGATACAGAAGGAAATGTGATCGGTTTACACTCGAACAATTAAAACAATTTAACCATGGACAAATTATTAAATCTGGGAAGATGGATTTTCCCTGCTTCGTTTATTATGTATGTAGGTTTGCATTTTGGCAAGCCCGATGTAGGCGCAGCTTTCGTACCCGACTATCTTCCGTTTCCTTATTTCTGGAATTACTTCACAGCCGTATGCATCATTTTATTTATTGTCAGTGCGCTCAGTGCTCGATATGATAAACTTGCTTACACGCTGATGGCATTGTATGTTTTGTTAATGGCACTTCTCGTGCATTTGCCACGTGCGATGGGTTATGAATTGGGTGCCGAAATGATGGCTGCCGACCTTGCTCGCGAAAAGGAATTAGAGATGGTCAACTTCTTCCGCAACATCATGGTAATCGGTGCCTTGTTCGCTTTCGCAAAATTTGTGGCGAAAGACAAACGTGTGGTGGGCTAATTATAACCCTTGTTTAGTACGCAAGATACCTCTGTCGCGAAAGTAAAATTCAACAGCCAGCCAATTGGGTACCCAACTTGCCCACGCAATGATGGCGTATGCAATGGGCTGGCTTAAATCGAAAAAGTACGAAGCGAAGAAAATGTATAGTCGTAATGCAATAGCCGCTAAGGTAAGTGCTAAACTGCGCCACATCCACACTTCATGCTCGGCTACATTTCCTTGTTTGATTTTAATAACGGCTACGCCGGTGAAATAAAACCATAATGCGGTTTGCAAGAGAAAGCTGACGAGGACGGCCACACCACGGTCAACAAAAAAACTCATCACCAATCCACCGGGTGCGGCAAAAAATAAAATACCAAACACATAAAATTTACCCAGCGCCCGATGTAGGCGAATCCACTTGTTACGAAACCATGCTGACACTTGAATAAAACCTACTACGAGGATGAGGCCGCCAATAATGACATGTATGTAATAGAAAGGCAGATAATAACCGGAGGCTACGGCTTCAGCTTTGATTTTCAAAAAGCCATAGCTGGGATCAAAATTGAGATAAGTAAGCGCGTTGATCGTGAGCGCAGCTCCCAACAAGAACAAAAATCCCCACGTAAATTTTTTCACGATTATCAGATAGGCTTTGCGATCGGCCCTAAAATCTTCGCCAGAAAATCAAGGTTGTATTTATCGATTTCGGAGGCTCTCGAGTAATGGGTTTTGTAATCGAGTGTTCTGGGATAATTATTTGGATCATCTGAATTGCCTGCCATTTGATAGTTTTCGAGATAAACTTCATTGGTGATAAGGTATCCATAATTGGCAAGTATTTCTAAACGCATGTACTCCAATGTTTCCCTGCTTAGCATTGTAGAAGTTCCTTGACGCTGATTCTCTGGAAGGGTATAGTCATAGATTTTAAAATTGCCGGTGATATAACTGCTATCCATCTTTACATATTTGGTAAAGCCGAACAAACGATTATTGGCAACTCGCTCGAGCTTACCGTCTTCAAACTTAAAGAAAGAATAGGCAGGAATGTTTACTTCCTTAAATGTAGGCGAGGGTCCATCTTCATAGTTTGGTAAACATGATGTCTGATAGAGATTTTCGTCAATTCGTTTGAATGAAAATCCTTCATTACCCCAAATATTGAAAGAACTAATAAAGCGTTGGTTTTTGTCGACTACATTAATTTTAGATGTTGTATAAAACTCCCCTCGTCCACCAATATATCTTGTTTCGATGCTGTTCAACAATAAGTCGAATGATTCCGTTAGGTTAAATGAAAATTGATTGCTGTTTTCTTTATATGCATTTCCAAAAGAAAAAATCTTATCCTCATTCGATTTCAAGGTTATAAAATCAGTTAGTACCCAATCGAAGATGCTATTATTAACCAAAAATCCCGGAACTATAATTATTCCACGTGATTCGTAGTTGTACCGCTCATTCTGAGCAAGATTAACAATAAGTTGTTGGTGATCCCCTCCAAAAACAAATTTCTTCTCTGTCAAATACGTAAACTCTCGAATGTATTTTTCTGCTTTTTGTGAAGGAAAGTTTTCATGGAATTGATAGTAGGCGTCCAGCCATCCAAACACTGTATCTTTTTTTACCAATGCTTTAGATTCTCCTTCCTCGTAAGGGACAACCCAAGTATACTCGGCAGGCACCAGCATCTTTCCTGTCAAATCAAAATACCCAACTTTACCATCACGCTTTACTTCTACCGCATCAGCAATGTTGATGCTCGGGTTACCGATCAGGTCATATTCAACCGGTATAACCACTTTGCCATTTTCGTGTACCAATCCCATTTTGAAAGTTGTAGGAGAATTTCCATTCAATGAATCGAGTACAAATGTTCCGTTCACAGCAAAGTAATAAGTAGTGTCTTTGTATTGTGTGTACCAAACTACCGAGTCATAATTTTTTTGCAATTGCATGGCGCGATCGTAATAGACTTTCAGTTCTTGCATTCGCTTGGCTAGGAGGTCTCTGTTTTCTACTTGATATTTTAATGACTGATAAGTTGTATATACTTCATCGGCCCCAAAACGATTAATATAAAATTTTCCAACTTTCTTTTGCACCAATTTTAATGCAAGGTGCTTCACTACCTTTTCTTCGCCTTCGGCAACAATCTCCACCGGCAAATCAATCAATAGGTAGCCATCCTCCCATTTCGCTATGGCTTCCCAATAACGAATACGGGTAGAAACAGCGGAATCCTTATTTTGCAAAACAGCTATTCCTTTCAAAATCTCTTCTTCGGATTGACCCGAAAAAAACATAGCCAATATCTCTGCATCGGTTTTAGTCAACACACTTTTAAACTCCGTTAAGAATTGCTCGGCATCTTTGTCAAGTTTTTCTTTCCGCACAATGCTGCATGCCGCCACAAAACCAACAAAAAAAAGTGTGTAAAAGGTGATTTTTTTCATAGTGATCATTTGATGATTCAATATTAGAACTTAATTCACTACTTTCAACTAAACTTAATTGTTCGTGATTAAACTTTTTCTGCCTACGGAAGTCTATTGTTCGATGCGAATTTTTAGCTTCTTACTCTTATTTTTCGCTCCTATTTATTGTGCAAACGCGCAACACACATTAAAAATAGGTACGCAAATTCCTCTTCAATATGCGGTCCAGTACGATTACCAATGGAATAAACATTGGTCGGCAAATGCACAAATAGGCGTTCTTACCAAACCATACGATCAAGTTATTCTGGATGTACTCAAAGCCTTCGGGGTCGATCAATCTATAGTGAATGTGTTGACCAACGCATTCAATTTTGGTATGATCAGTCAGGTGGGAACCAATTATCATTTTGGAAAAAATTATGTGGGTGTTACCGGATCGTGGATTCACTTGCAAGCGGCCGATACGCCCATCAGTGCTATTCAGACTGCGTTTAATGTAAACCTGGCGTCCTATCCTGTAAGGCCACGGCAAAACGCGCAATCACCGATTACGCTCACCTTATCATCTGATTTGTATAATGCAGGGATTTTGTACGGTCGCAGGTTTACATTTAAAAACCCGCGCATTGAATTGCACACCGAATTCAGTTTTGCTAAAACGCTGGCATCGTCCAGTTACGTAGAGTCTCCGCAACGGTCATTGGAAAAGCTAAGTGAATTGATCGATACGGAATTAAAATCAGATTACTCCAGCTATGGTTATTTACCGAGCATCAATGTGTTTTTTGTTTATAAATTGGGAGTAGATAAGAAGTAATTTCCGGATTTAATTGGCCATAGCCAAAACAAACTTTTTCCAATCGGCTAAGAGTTGGTCCTCTGATGTTTTCAATACATCCAGTAATTCTGTTTTCTTCGTCAGCGGCAATAACTCGATCAGTTTTGCTCGACCATATTTCTGATCGATGTACATCACAACAGATCCTGATAAGCCATATCTATTTTTACCATTCCAAAATTTATCTAGTGTAACGGGCACTTTGTTTTCAGTTAGCGCCTTCTTCACTTCACCTATTCGCTGTTGATCGCATTGGCCGGAAGCATACGTAGCCAATCCTTCAACCCACCAATCCAATTGTTCCACCTCACTGAAATCCGGGCTCTTATTCCATTGACCGTGGAAGACATGCACCATTTCGTGGGTTATCAGTTTTTGTGTTTTCTCTTTGTCCTCATACGAGTGCTCACATGCTTCTTCCTTCCATCGTGCAGGCGAAAGTAAATCCAGTTTTGTAGCTACTCCGCTTGCCACCATCCAACACTCTGATTTAAAATCAGGCATCTTCCAATCGGTTTGCCATTGCGTATCCATCGACTGCCGATTGGGGTGAATTTTCACTTCAAAATCAGAACGGTAGGATTTATTAAAAAAGTTTTGTGTTTCTTTTTTCCCTTGATCAAAAATTGAAATGTACGCGGCTCGATTTAACTCATCTGGTTGCGTATATCGCACCACATAGCCTGAATGTTTTTCCGCTTTCCACTCAGTTGGTGTAAATGCTGAGAAAATAATGAGAGTGAAAAAAATAAGTAATGTCCTTCTAAGCTTCATTGGGTTTGAATTTTCTCGCTTAGACTGACAGGTCTTATATTCGGTTACCGCACCAATCAAATTTTTTTGTGCGCTACTTTTTTAAGGGCTGTAGCTTTAAGTAGGTCATACTTCTCCACAGCCATTCGGCAGGTCCGTAATAAAAGTTTGCCAACCACCATTTGCTAAAAACTATTTGAAGTCCAAAAACAAGAATGGCTAAGACTGACCAGGGGGCTGCACCATAATCTCCTAACAAGCCAAAACCAAATGAAAATAACAGCAATGTACCCACGAGCGCTTGCATCAGATACGTGGTTAATCCCATTCTGCCTACTTCATAAAAATTCATCAGCAATTTACGTCTCCTTTCCTTTTGAAACGCCACCACAATTAATCCTACATAGATCGAAGCCAAAGACGCATTAAAAATATCGTAAAGAAATCCTCCTATTAAAAATTGCAGTGATTGTGTCATTTCTATTTTCGCGACAAATACAATGAGGCTCATTATGCCAGCAACAACCACGCAACCCAGTAGTGACCATAATCCAAAGCGAATTAACTTCTTAAAAATTACTACTTCATCAAACCATCGCTTTCTTCCGGCATACAGGCCCAATAAAAATAGACCCATGGTGATATATATTCTCCCAAACATTACCTGAAACTCAAATTTACCCTTGAGTTCGTACCAATTAGCTTTTATTATTTCTAGATAGCTACCTGACTTTAGTGTGTTATAGTAAATCTCTAATGGTTTCTGATCCGTCTCGCTCATACCACTGGGTGTAACTCCTGCTACCACATCATACAAACGAATGGCTACAGAAGGAATGTTGAAGACCAATAGTAAGGCAACAACGAGTAATACTTTATCAGGAAGTTTATGAAATAGCAACAATCCAAATCCCAGCAAAGCATAAATGGTTAGAATGTCCCCACGATAATGCAAATGGTGCAACATGCCTATCAAAAACAAACAAATCAACCGCCAGCCAAATCGAGCAAAAAAAGTGGTAGAGCCATCACTTTTATTTAGTTGAATAAAAAAGCTGAGCCCAAACAAAAAGGAGAAGATCATAAAAAACTTGCCTGAGATAAAAATGCCGATGATCACTTGCACGATGGTGTCAGCTAGATTGTGCATGCCGTAGTTTTCATGAATTTTCGGTGGTTGCCCGGCATAATATTGTTCTGTAAAATGTGCAAGAATAATTCCCAGCAGCGTGAATCCTCTCAGTACATCAATAATTTCAATTCTCTCCTGACGGTCGGCCATAGATTATAAAAGTCAGTTTTTATTTCGATACTCGCTCTAAACCTTCTTTTGCTTCTTTCAAGTTATTATCCATTTTTAAGGCTGTCTCATATAATTTCTTTGCTTCCGTTTTACTGCCTTTCTTTTCTTTGATCTGCGCAAGGCGCATGTTTGCTCCGGCATGCGATGGTTCGTTTTGTTTAGGCGAGTAGGTAAGATATTTTTTTAAACACTCCTCGCCACGATCAAGTTTTTGTCCACTGAGTGCGCTCGTTTTTCCGATTTGATAAATAGAAAGGTAGTCCTCGGGATTCTTTTTAAGTGCCTCCTCAAAAAGTGTAAAAGCTTTGTCGTATTGTTTTTGACCTGTATAAAAATTAGCAAGCCCCGAAACATAGGTAGGATCAACTCTTGCCATTTCAATAAATTCTTTCTCTGCTTCGGTCGTATTCTTTTCGTGCATGTAAACATTTCCCATTTGGCGATGGCCTTCTGCCGGCTTTAGCTTAATAATTTGCGCAGCTACTTCTTTGGCCTTTTCAACACTTCCTCCCATAAAACCGGGAGCTTGCAAATAATATTGAATCAGCGAAGTACGTGCATCCAGATTTTTCGCGTCTAAGGCAATCGCATTCTCCCAAGCCTTTTTCATTTTAGGCGCCAGCATACCTTGCTTAAATACATTGGCATTTTGCGCAATCGTACCATAAGTATTACCGAGCCAATTGTGGTAGTCCGCTACTTTGTCGTTGGCTTCAATGGCTTCTTCAAAATAATCCGAGGCATCATCATACTTTTTCTCGTCAAAGGCAACTCGTCCTAGGTAATAGCGAGCCGCAGCAAAATCCACTTCCTTTTCACCAACAGGACTCAACAATTTTTTTACTTGTTCCAATTTGCCTTGCTCGTACAGTGCTTTGGCCTGTTCAATCTTTGGTTGCGCCATAGCCAGTACTGCAGAAATCCACAACAGAGCTGTAAAAAGAAAAAATCGGTTCATACGTTTGTTTAGTTTTCTTTCTAAGACTGAAAACAGGCTACTTGGGTTGTCTGAATGCAAAAGATTTTAGCCTCAATTACTTAAATAATTTAACACCATGATCACATCAGACAAAAATTAACTGTTTACTTTCGCTTTTGTCAACCGTACCTGGATCTATGAATAAACTCATCCTGCTTCTTGTCATAATCGTTGCGATAAGCTGCGCCCCTGAAAAACCGACCTCTCCTCCACTCAAACAGGCGGTTGCTATGCACTTTGATGCTTCTTTGAAACCTTTTTATCATGGTGTGGCATCTGGCGATCCATTGCCCGATCGCGTTATCATCTGGACGCGGGTTACTCCGGACGATTCGGTGAGCACCGTGCAGGTGAAGTGGGAAGTTGCCGAAGATGAAAATTTTTCATCGATTTATCAATCAGACACAACTTCTGCATCGGCTTTGCGCGATTACACGGTCAAGGTAGACGTGGATGCCCTTAAACCAGATCGCACTTACTACTATCGATTTATAGCTTTAGGCAAAACATCGATTGTCGGAAGAACCAAAACCGCTCCGGTAGCTGCAAAAGATAGTCTGCGATTTGCCATTGCCAGTTGTGCCAATTGGGAGTTTGGTTATTTTTCTGCGTATGATAAAATGGCTAACCAACCTGTGTTGGATGCTGTCCTTCATTTAGGCGATTATATTTACGAATACGGTGTGGGACGCTATGGAGATACTACTCTCGGGCGAATCAATATTCCTCCATATGAAATTGTGAGCTTACAAGACTATCGCACGCGCTATTCGCTTTATAGGCTGGACAACGGATTACGCAGGGTTCATCAATTACATCCATTCATTGCGATATGGGATGATCATGAAATTGCTAATAACTCCACCGTAACCGGAGCACAAAATCATCAACCGGAAGATGGTGACTACGAAAAAAGAAAGGCAGCTGCTAAGCAAACCTATTATGAGTGGATGCCTATCCGCGAAAGCAAAGAACTATATCGATCTTTCTCTTTTGGTCCCTTGGCGGATGTGATTATGCTAGACGAGCGGTTGGCCGGTCGCGATCCTGAAATTACTGACATTAACAATCCATCTTTGAAAAGTGAAGAGCGCTCGATGCTGGGCGCCACACAACTGCAGTGGTTTGAAAATACCCTTCAATCTTCGAAAGCTACCTGGAAAGTAATCGGCAATCAGGTGATTTTTTCGGATGTGTTCATAAAGGATATTTACCCGAAAATGGAGCGAAACCTCGACTCGTGGGATGGCTTTCCTTCCGAAAAGAAAAAGCTCGTTGATTTTATTCGTGCTAATAAAATTGAAAACATCGTTATCACTTCAGGAGATACGCATGCTTCTTGGGCATTTGAAGCAGCTGTGGATATCACAAAAAACTATCAACCATTTGCGGTTGAGTTTGGCGTGACGAGTATTTCCTCCGGCAACTTAGATGAACGCAAGCCCGCTGACACGGTAAAGTTGATGGAGCAAGCATTGTTGAAGCGAAATCCGCACATCAAGTATAATAATCATCGCGATCATGGCTATCTATTGCTTACGCTCTATCCCAACCAAACTAAAGCCGAGTGGTATTTTGTAGAAACCTTAAGAAAGCCAGTGTCAAATCAATCGCTTGCTAAACGATTTATTGTAACTAAAGGAAGCAGCCGTTTGAAAGAGCAGTAAATTCTACTGCTTTTCAAACACTACTTGCAGGTTGGTAAACTCGTAGGCGGCTTGAACAAAGTCAACCAACAGTTTCCAATCTTCTTTCTTCACGAAATTGGTTTTGTAAATTTTTGATGCCTGAACGATCAGTTGATCACTCTCCACAACAGCAGTACTACTGAAGAGGCCATATTGATTATCTACTTTTGTATTTAATTTCTCCAGACCCGTCACTTTATAGCCGGTTGGAATTTTGATTTTCACTACATACTCCAGATCGCGAGCCGAAGGCAGATATACATTATATTTTCGTTCCTTCTCTTCTTCGGCAATGTTCACTTGATTTTCAATTAGCTTACCAACACTAACCAAGTAATTTGGTCCGGCACGCTTGGTTAAATTTTTCATGGTGAAGTCGTAATCAAAAATAAACTCCGGCTTATCGTGCCAGCGGCCGAGTTGCACCACCTTCGGTTCGCCAATATCATCGATGGGCAAATCAAATTCACCTTCCATACTTTCTTTCAAACGGGTTTTAAACTTCTCGGGGCGTGCCGCCAAAAAGTCGCTCCGTTTCTTGCCTAATTTCTTCTCGAAATTTTTGGGCTCTTTCATGTCGTACTTTATCTTTTCTTCAGGCGAATAGCTATAAAAGTCTGTGAGAAAATTTTGATAGTAAATTCGATTAACGCCCTCAGCCGATTTTCTAGCTTGGATCTTTGCCGTGCCCTCGCTGAGTTCTGTAAACTCTAAAGTGTAAGTAGTTACCAACTTGTTAACTTTTGCTTCCACCACGGGCACCGTAATTTCTCTCAAATACCAGTTCTTTGGATTTGCGCTGCCCAATCCAGAATACACCGTTTCACCTTGTAGATCAGAGTCAATCTCTCCAATGATTGAATTTGGATCAAAGCGTCCTACATAGAAAGGATTGGGTGTATTCACTTTCAGCATAAATGACATCTCATTCTCAAAAATCAAATCGCTGAGCGGAGAGACCTCTCGCGGTATTCCAATAATAAACTCGTGTGGAATATCTTTTGATTTGTAAAAATTGGATAATAAAATGATGTTTTTATTGAGCGCAGGTGATGGTGTAAAATCGTTTAACACTCGTTCTTCTACGCCTTCGGCATATTCGTAATTGCGCAAAGCATAGAATGCCTCGCGAGCCAACACATCTTTATCTCTTACGTTTTTAAATTTCTTGTTTAAGTAAGTTCTGATATGGGAGAAGGAAGTGCTCGCTCCATAAAGGGTAATGTAATTATAATAACTACTCACCAGTTCCTTAATCTCTTCCGTGTCAACATGAGATTTTAAAACTCCGGGTTCTCCAATAAATAATGGTAGTCGACCAGCCATCATGGGCGATGCATAGGTAACTTTAAATTTAATGGTTGGTAATTCCCGATAAGGCAACAACCAACGAATTTCTTTCACGCTCTCGCGGTTTGAATCTTCTAAGGCGTAAAAACTCCGATCATCTTGCCCTTGTGTCAATTTAAATCCCGGTGCTCCATTGAGTGATTTTAAATTGATGTAGCATCTTCTTAGCACTTCAAATGATATCTTTTGTTTTACAATGGGATATTCTGTGTGCAATTGAAATAACACCGGATCAAATGAATAATACTTTGCCCCCATCAGCGAGATGTTTTCTTCTTTCGCTATGTAGTAATCCAAAATATCTCCAACAGATAAATTTGGAATGGCCAACTTATAGATGTCCTGCTGCATGCCATTGTAGGTCTCTTTTTCCTTCACTGCTTCTGACATTGGTACTTCTACTTGCGATCCATCCGGTTTAATAATTTTAAAGCCTGCATAGGAATCCAAACGGCTGGCGCCTTGAAAAACACTACTCTCTAACTTAAACTGCGCGTATTCCTCAATCGCTTTGGAGGAAAGTAGCTTCACGCGAACATGCGTGTAGCGATCGTAATTCAAATTGGATATGATCGGATCTTTCCGAAAATAAAGCACGTTCGATTTGGCAAGAATAACAGCTTGTTCATCTTTCCATTTATCGGGAATTTGAGTTGTCTGAAAATCTTTATCATTGCTGCCCCACATCAGTACCTTTACCTCGTCTGATCGCTTCTTATCCTTGTTGATTCCCTGCGCCCAGTTACTGCCAACGAATAGCAAACTAGCAACAATCGCTAAACTGTATTTTTTCATTTGAATAGATTACTTCTGTTTTAATGTAATTTGGTTGTTGTAAAAGCCTTTCACTTCCTGTATGGTGCTATTCCATTTTTCAAATTCAGAAGTAGGCAATGTGTTTTTCAAAATTTTAATCTGCCGTGTATAGACGATCTTGTTCCCAACCAATTGATAGCGCATATCAAATTCGTAATGCGGGTTTTTAATAGTTAATGGCTCCGGCAAATAGCTAATTTCGTAACCATTCGGAATAGTCAATTCCATCTTTACCTTTTTAAATGAGCGTGAATTGAATTTGTATGGCACCTTACGATCCTTTTTCACCTGCGCATTGGCAAAGTCATCTTCAAAGTCCAAGTCGACATACAGCTCTTGATTGTTTTTGTATAATTGATTTTTTAAAACAACACCACAACGAATCGTCATAACCGAATCTCGCTTCAATCCACTCACCACAGGTTTTTCGAACTCATCCGGGTTGGCTTTGCCGGATAAGTAACGCTTCATAAAATTTACACGATCATCGGCCTTGATCGTGTTCCAATAATAAAGCATGTTCTTTTTGGTTTCTCCGTTCAAGAAAGTTACTCCCGCTCCCTTCAACCCATTGTCAGCAATCGAAAATTGCCAAGTCGCATCTTCGAGATATAAATCAATCGGTTCTTCCGGAACTTTACTGAGCACGAAGTTGGCTCCATTCTCAATCAAAATTTCTTTCCCCTGAATGCGCTCGGCATGTTCGCCCATCGAATTTTGTTTCTCAGTTGCATCCAAAATCAATTGTTTGTCTTTCAACATCACCGTGCAGATCATATGATTATCGACAGCCAAGGTTGGTAAATTATACGTGTACGGAATTTTGTTGGTACCTATCCAGGTGAGACGGGCATCGTATCCGGCAATGGTAAGCATAGCTTTTGTAAGGTTGGCCATTCCTTTACAATCGCCATAGCGCTTATAAAATACCTCACTGGCATCTTCCGGCTTGAATGCCGCGATACCATCTTCAAAAGCGATGTATTTAATATTGTCCTGCACCCAATAATAAATAGTCCGAATTTTTTCTTCGTCCGTTTTTAAGTTTTTTATCAGGTTTTGCACCATGGGCTTGATAGCATCATAATTGGTATTGAGTTGAGCAGTTAAAGACGCATACCATTTGTACAAATCTTGAGTGGACGACAGTACTGCCACTCGCTCGCCTTTGGGCGATTGGTAGGACTTACAAAGAATGAGCAGATGTGGAACAAAGTGAAGATAGCCCGGTTGATGTTCTTCCTTCGGCATCGCTTCTAAATTTTGAATGGTATAAGAGTAAACTTTTCCTTTTGCAAAAGGCGTTATTCTCTTTTCAATTTTATAATTGGCAAAGTTTCGCTCTACGAACTCTAGCTCTACTCCATCCGGTACCATGAAACTAATCTCGCGCCATTTGCTGGGTGTTTCTTCGTGAAAAAATACCTGCGTCACATACTTCGGATCTTTATACAAAATGCTCGATTCATAATTCACTACTTGTCCCACCTGACTCAAATTGGTGCGATAGGCACACATTTGACCATCTGAGTAGAAAATATCATCACTTACTGAACTGCCACAATATTTATCGTGAGGTTGATTTTTGTCTTTCTCCGTTTTGATGGAATAACTTTCTATGCTGACATGGTTATTCGAATAATTTCGCAATACCAATGAAGGGTTAGGTTTCAATGCGATGTACTGATTTTTGTTTTTTTCCCGTGCTTGCAAATAGCCAGCGGGTGTAATAAAATATTCATAGCTTACTACCGATCGCACTGCTGCTACTTCATCTTTATCAAATGTCTTTTTCAGAATTGCAGCTTCCTGAAGCGCTGCATCGCTCATTTTTTGTCCGTAACTGTTCAAAGCTACCAACGGCAATACAATAGAAAGCGCTAATATCGTTTTAGATAATAATCGAGCGGCAAGTTGCATGGATTGTAATTGTGGAAAGGGATCAAAGATAAGTAGCAACTTTAAATTCCGGTCGATTCAAATTCATTAATTTTAACAATTCAATAAAATGCACATGAAAATCTCCTTTGCACTCATCTTTTCAATAGCGATGCTATCAACAAGCCAAGCGCAAGTGGTCGGAAAGATGTTTCCCGAAATGAAAACCGAAACCGTTGCCGATAAAGAGGTGGTTCTTCCCAACGATACCAAAGGGAAATACACTTTGCTTGGATTAGCTTACTCCAAAAAATCAGAAGACGAGTTGAATAGCTGGTTCAATCCGATATTCAACAAGTTTATCCGTAAGCAAGAAGGCATGATGGCCAGTTTTGCCTACGATGTAAATGTATATTTTGTGCCGATGTTTACAGGTGTAAATGCTGCGGCCACAGGCACAGCCAAAAAGAAGGCGCTGAAAAACACAGACCCCCAATTGTTGCCTTACATTTTGTTTTATCGGGGTGAATTGAAAAAGTACAAGGAAGCACTCGATTTTGAAAAACGTGACATCCCTTACTTCTTTGTTTTAGATACCGAAGGTAAAATTGTGTATGCAACCTCTGGCGCATTCTCTGAAGCTAAGATGGATGCTCTTGAAGAAGCTATTCAGGAATAGTCAATTCATTTTTGAAAAATTAATCTTATCGAACTGATTTTATGATTACAAAAGAAAGCATCAGCGCTGCGCACGAACGAATCAAACCATATATTCACCAAACGCCTGTACTCACCAGTGAAAGTATAGATGAACTCGCTGGCTGTCGGATTTTCTTTAAATGCGAAAACTTTCAAAAAGTGGGCGCCTTTAAAGCCAGAGGTGCAATGAACGCTTCATTATCTCTCTCAGAAGACGAGCGCATGAAAGGATTAGCAACGCACTCTTCCGGAAATCACGCACAGGCGCTGGCGCGCGCAGCAAAAATTCTCGGAACAAAATCATATATCGTCATGCCGCGCACTGCTCCGGAAATAAAAAAGCGTGGCGTTCGTGCTTATGGTGGCGAAATATTTGAATGCGAACCCACGCTGCAAGCCCGCGAAGCAACGTTGGCTGAGGTAATCGCGAAAACGGGCGCAACGGAAATTCACCCATTCAACAATTACAAAGTAATGGAAGGGCAGGCAACAGCAACTAAAGAGCTAATCGAAGCTGTGAGCCCGCTGGATTATGTACTTGCTCCGGTAGGTGGAGGTGGTTTGTTAAGCGGCACCGCATTAGCCGCCAGTTTTTTCTCGCCAAAAACAATGGTGATCGGTACCGAACCCGCTGGCTCGGACGATGCGTTTCGTTCGTTGCAAAGCGGAAAAATTGAAGAAGCTCAATCCAACACCATTGCCGATGGCTTGCTCACAAAATTAGGCGACAAAACTTTTCCGATTATTCAAGAAGGCGTAAAAGAAATCATCACGGTAACAGATGAAGAAATTATTGCTGCCATGCGATTAATCTGGGAGCGGTTAAAAATCATCGTTGAGAGTTCGTGCGCAGTTCCTTTCGCGGCCGTGCTAAAGAGTAAACCAAAATTTCTTGGCAAGCGCGTAGGAATAATTCTTTCAGGTGGAAATGTTGATTTGGAAAAAGTGGCAAAGTGGTTTGGGCCTAATTGACGGGCTTACCGGCAGCCTTCCAATTCTTAATGCCTCCTTCTAATTCAAAAACCTCGTAGCCCTTTTCGCGCAAAATAGCCGCGGCCTTTGCACTGCGTATGCCACTACCACAATAAACAAACAACGGCTGATGTGGCAGTGAGTCTAGTTTCGTGGCAAATGTATCATCGTACACAATATTTTTCGGGTCCATTATTTTTCCATTGGCTACCTCTTCTTCGGTGCGTACGTCCAAGAGAATAGCATTGGTTGTGCTCTTGTAATTCGTTTCAAATTCTGCGGGAGCCAATACTTTTTCAGATGGTGCCTTGCTGCAAGCCACTGCTAAAATGGCTATCCATAGTAACTTCTTCATTTCGGTTATTCGATTTAAATTCCTCCTAGGCGTTCTAGTAATTTTTTGGTAGCTCGTATTCCTTCCTCTTCCGAGAGTTTTCCGCCTTCATATTCAATACCAATATGGCCGGTGTAACCTGCTGCTTTCACAATGGGCAACATCTTTGCATAATCCGTTTCAATACAATTACCATTCTCATCAAAATCATAACTCTTGGCGCTCACACCTTTGGCGAATGGCATCATTTCTGTAACTCCTTTATACCGATCGTAGCTATCTACGCAAGTATCTTTTTCGCGCTTCAAACAAAAATTTCCAAAGTCGGGTAAAGTGCCGCAGTTAGGAAGATTCACTCCTGCAATCACTTTGCTTAGCCACTCGCCATTTGAAGAAAAACCACCATGATTTTCAACTATCACATTGATATTTGATTGAGCCGCAAACTCACTCAGCGCATGTAATCCATCCATTCCTGCCTTGGAAACTTCCTCTGCCGTTCCTTCACCGTAACAGTTTACTCGAATGGAATGGCACCCTAAAAATTTAGCTGCTTCCACCCATTTGTAATGATTTTCAACTGCTTCTTTTCGCTTCTTCGAATCCAAATCGGCCATGGCTCCTTCACCATCACACATAATCAATACGCTGGTCACTCCATTATCATCGCAGCGCTTTTTCAATTCAGCCAAATAAGCTGCGTCTTTTGCTTTATCCTTAAAAAACTGATTGACATACTCCACAGCCGAAATTCCAAAATCATTTTTTGCCTTAGCAGGAAAATCAAGGTTATCCATTTTCTTATCGTAGAGTGCGCGATGCAGCGACCATTCTGCTAAAGAAATTTTAAAGAACAAGTTGGTGGAAGTCTTTGCATCTGCAGAAGTAGAATCTGCGGTTGATTCCTGAGTTGTTTTAGATGTACATGCCGTGAGTAGTCCGGCTGTCAATCCGTAGCCACCAAGCAAGCCAAGGTTTTTAATAAATTCTCTCCGGTTGGTATAATTCATAGTGTCGGTTTTGAAAAGAAAGTTAATGAACAAAATACAAACGACAACACCACTTATCAAAATGGTTGACCATGCGTACTTTTCACCAGATAGTTTGCCACAGGTTTTACATAGCGCGCCAAATCCACTGCCAGATTGGACGTCCACTCACTTCCAAATAATTGTTGAATTTGCCGCCCCGCCCACAGTCGCGTGGCAAAATGTTCATTCCATTGTTGATGATATGTTGCTTCCATTGTTTCGCGTAAAATTTTTTCTTCGCAAAAGTCAGCCACAGCATCTGATACGATTTTAGCCGCATGAATTGCTATGGCCATACCATTGCCACACAAGGGTGTGATCATACCCGCAGCATCGCCACACATTAATAGATGGTTTTCCACAGGAGCTTTCGTAGCGAAAGAGATTTCGTTGATTACTTCGGGGCGTTCCCACAAAAATTCTGATTCGGTAAACAGCTTTTTCAAATACGGATTGCGATATAGAATTTGTCTCTCCATTTCGGGCAGATTACCAAATCGCTTTACGTTATCGCGATGCGTTAAATAGCACAACGTGCTTTTACCATCTTCCACATTGCTGATGCCACAATAACCATCTTTAAAATTGTGGAGTGATATTCGATTAGGCGGATGTTCGGTGCGAATGTGATACTTCACTCCTACATAAGGCGATCGCTTTTTCAAAAAACCGCGTTGCATCTGTGCATCGAGTTTAGTTCGTTTGCCAAATGATCCGATAACAACATCTGCCGAGTGCGTTTGACGATTCGTCTTGACTTCAAATTGGTTGCTCTGAAATTGTATTGCTTCAACCTCCGTGTTGATATAACACTGCACACCCGCCTGCACGCATCGATTGTACAGAAAGTGATCAAAGGCGTAGCGGCTTATCCCAAATCCTCCAAGGTCCAAAGGAATAACTGCCTCGCGCCCACTCACAGATGTTAATTGAAGCTGATCGATATGGGGTGGCTCAAACTCGGTGGGAAAAAGATCATGTGACTTTAAAAAAGGCACCGTTTCATTCGAAATATACTCGCCACAAACCCGGTGAAAGGGATATTCTTTCTTTTCGATTAACACTACAGGCACATTTTTTCCCGCCAGAATATAAGCAGAAATCAGCCCTGCCAATCCACCTCCAACTACAACTACCTTTTTCAAAATCTTTTCCTAAAATTAATAATGCCGTTTTTCGATCAATTCAATGATAAATGGTTACCTAGTGTTAAACTTATTCATCAATCCAACGTCTATAAGGTTATGATTCCCCAAGTTAAGAATTCAGAAACATTGAACGTGTTGATGGTTGGTAATAATCCCATCGAACTTAGTTCCATCTTAGATCGCCTCAATCAAAACCGGGGTGGGAAAATAAACACCGAATTTGCGTTTGATTGGAAAAGCAGTCTGCAATGTTTGGCGTATTTTTCACCCTCACATATTATTATTGATGATAACATTGGAAAAGAGGAACTTAAGCTTTCAGTGAATAAACTTCAATCTTTTCGTAAAACACGAAACATCCCTATTACTGTTTTAAAAAATTCCAATTATCAGGAAACAGTGACAGAGGGAATTTTAAATTATGTTTTGAAATCAAATCTTTCCCCCGATTCTTTATATAAATCGCTGGGGCATTCGCTCAAATACAAGCAAGCTCAAGAGTATCTTCAGGAAGCTTTCAGAAAAAGAAAAAGTCAGCTTGCGCGATTACTTCATCTCTAAAATCAAATTTGATTTTCGAGCAGGAATTCTTTTTTCATCTTCACTCCATCGCGGATTATCTCCACTCTGATTTTGCGCCCTGGTTTTGAGTTGAAAAAATTGTTAACGTAACTTAGTTCGTAGTCTTCTACACGCACTCCGTTTACTTCCAATATTTTGTCTCCTATTTTAAGGCCGGCTTTCTCTGCCGTTGTGTTGGCGCGTACATCCGAAATCTCATATTCTCTTAAATTATTACCCTTGGCACGCAAAGTCAGGCCACTAAGGTTATAGTAAAATTTCTTTTTAAAAGACCCGTTCTTTTTAATATACATCGCTTCACCGGGAAAATTAAAAATCACAGTAAAGCGACTTAGCAAATCGCCTCCAATGGAACCATTTCGTGGAGAATATCCTTCGCTGCCAACAGAATCGCGATAAGCATAATCATCCGGGAAGCTGGTAATAAGATTATTCAACTCGTATTTGCCAATTTTCAGCGACTTCGTGCGAGCAATTTTTCCGGTAATTACTCCTGCAATTCCCCTACCCAGAATACTGGAAATATTTTTGGTGGGCATACGTAAGCGAGAATCTGAATCTTCTTCGATCAACAGACCATGACTTGCTCCGGTATCAATTAAAAATTTGGCTGGCATCTCAGATGAATCTCGCACATTAATTTTCAATTCAACAAATGGCTTGGTATCTTCTATTTGAATGGGTAATTTTTGATAGCTTTTCTTGGGTTTAAAAAAGTCGGGGTGAATAATGGTCATCTTTTTCGATTCATAATCAATCTTCACTACAAAACGACTAAATAATTCATACCCTAAAATTCCATGCACGTCTGTTCCCATTGAGTTTTTGAGCTCGAGGTAATCTTCTTGAAGCACAAGCATAGAGTGGCCTTGACCATGTATGCCCGGCATATCAAAAGTGACATTCGAAGTGATGAAAGCATCCACTAATTTTTGTCCCCCGGGGCCTGAAAGCGTGTATTTGCGGGTGTATGATAAGTTCAAAATGTCGCTGTACACCTTTTGTGTTAAAATGGCAGTGCGAACACCCGTATCAATAATAAATTTTAACGGTAATTGGTTGTTCAAAATAACCGGAACCACAATGAGGTTATTGTGAATTTCTATAGGGATTTCAACCCGATGTACTCCTTCCGGCAAGCTAAATCCTAAAGTTTGTTGGCTATAGCTGGGGAGCGCTGTAAGAATAAAAACTGCTAATAGAATTTGCCTCATAGCAACGAGCAAGGTTAAAGCTACTGCTTTTTTGCAGAACCTAACCGGCTTGTACGGAAAATACCCCAAGTTGGGTTAGAAGCTGATGTGGTTGCTTAGCCACATTCAATATTTCCAAGCTGTTGCCGCCCAGAAAGCCATGCTGCGTCATCAAATTCATTTGTGCGAGCAAGTGATCAAAAAAGTTATTCGTATTTAAGATTCCAATAGAACTTTGAATCAGTCCTAATTGACGCCAAGTTAAAATTTCGGCCAGTTCATCTAGTGTGCCCCAGCCCCCGGGCATTGCAATAAATGCATCTGTCATTTCCGCCATCCGGTGCTTGCGCTGGTGCATGGTATCAACCACCTCCAGTTGGGTAAGTCCATTATGTGCTACCTCTCTTCGCTGTAAAAATTCGGGAATAACACCGATTACTTTACCACCAGCCGCCAAAGTTGCATCGGCCACTACACCCATCAGGCCTACATTGCCTCCGCCATAGACCAAAGTGTTGCGGTTGAATCCTATCAGCGTTCCCAATTCAAGGGCAGCCTCTTTATAGATAGGTTCTGATCCGGTCGATGATCCGCAAAAAACGCAGATATTCATCAGCCGATTAGTGCTTTACATCATGCTCATTATTGCTGACTTTGCTATTGGGGAAAAGCCAGATAGAAACAATTGCCAAAACGAAAAGCGCAATTACAATTCCAAAAACTACCATAATTAAAAAGCGTTTATTTTGCCAAAAGTAAATGTATAACATTAAATATTTGCAAATTGGAGGTTAAATATTAACTAGAAGGTTCAACGCGCTTTAATCATGAAGAAATTATTTTTGGTTCTTGGAATTGTAGCTCTGATCATCACTGCTGTCTTGGTATATGTTCGTTTTTTCTATACCAAATCATTTAGCCCGGAGGGTGAAATCGCCTTTGAAAATGGCAGCCTTAAAATTGGTGTTTATTATAACCGACCGTCCAAAAAAGGGCGCGTAATCTTTGCTAAAGACGGTCTGGTACCTTTTGGGAAGGTATGGAGAACAGGTGCCAACGAAGCCAGCGTTTTTAAGACAAACCAAACACTGGATTTCGGTGGAAAAATGTTGGAGGCAGGTGAATATAGCCTATGGACAATTCCGGGTGAGCAATCATGGAAAATCATCTTTAACAAGGAAATTCCCGGATGGGGCGTTGGCTTCGATGGACAGGCTCAGCGAAATCCTGAAACGGATGCGCTTATAATCGAAGTCCCCTCCGTTACACAAGAAAAAGAATTTGAGCAGTTTACCATATCTGTAGAAAAAGCAGGCGAAGAAATGGAGCTTCTTTTCATTTGGGATAAAACATTGGTTGCAGCTCCTTTTTCATCAAAAAATTAAGAAGTAATAATTTTGAGCTAGAATGATACAAGTTATTCCATCCATCGCCATTCGTAAAGGCAAAGTAGTAAAGATGCGCAAAGGCGATCCGGCCAGCGAAAAAGCGTATGACGAAAATCCGGTTGACCTCGCCAAGCGATTTGAAGATCATGGAATTGAAGTATTGCACTTGGTCGATCTGGATGGTGCCGAAACCGGTGCCCCAAAAAATCTACACGTATTAGAGCAGATCGCTGGCTATACAGATCTTAAACTTGATTTCACCGGAGGCATCAATACCGATGGAGATATTGGGAATGCATACAACTATGGAGCGGACTATATTACTGCGTCTAGTATTGCTATTGCAAAGCCAGAATTGTTTGCATCATGGATTGTATCCTACGGTCGAGAAAAAATGACGCTGGGTGCCGATGTTACCGACATCCAATCCAAAAAAGTTTCATTCCGAGGCTGGCAAAATAAGTCGGATATCAATCTATTCGATCACCTTCAATATTTTTACGACAAAGGTTTGAAATACGCCAAGTGCACCGATATCTCGCGCGATGGCGTTTTAGAAGGGCCAGCGTTTTCTTTCTACCAAGAGATACTTGATAAGTTTCCTGATCTCAAAGTGCTCGCCAGCGGTGGCGTGCGCGGTGCTGATGACATCAAACGTCTCAATGATATGGGTGTATTTGCCGTCATCTTTGGCAAAGCCTACTACGAAGGCATTCTAAAATTAGAAGATCTCAAACCATTTTTGGTGAAGTAATCTTCTACTCATCACGCTTTCGTAAAAGAAATAACCGGCCAAGGCTGCAATACATTTCCGTTTTTCGTTAGTGCGCGGTCTGCCTGTTGACCGTGGCGAATTAAATGCGCTATCAGGAACATAAAAACGTCTCCTAATTTTAGTTTGATAAAAGGAGCAAGAGAAATTCCCACTTTCACTTTGTTGAGGTCAACCTGTTTAGCATCTCGCAATAATTTCAAGAGTCGTTCTTGTTGATCAATAAAATCTGCAATTACCTGATGGCTCTCTAAAATTTTTGTAGGTGCATGATCTTTGGGCGATTTCATTTTAGCCGCAAGGGAACCGTTTTCTCTCGGCATCATTATTTTTGTAAAATAATTTCCGAGCCAGCCGGAATGGAAGTTTTCAGGTGAGCCCGTTGTGGCTTTGTCCATTGCCTTTTGAATAGCCGGTAAATAATAGCGGCCATAGCTGTTCAAATGCTGGAGACACTCATTAGCACTCCAACTATTTGCTGAGGGTTTTAATCCGAATTGAGAGTGTGGCACTAGTTGCCATTCTCCAATCGCTTTGGTTAACAAATGCTCCACCTGCGTTTCGAGTTCAGATATTAACTGCTGCTGTCGATAAGTGCTCATGATTTTTAATTTTGAAGCAAATAGCAGCCAATCTGTTTCATAAATCTTGGTGTAGGCAAAGATTTTACACTCTTACGGTTGCCAGCATTTTACTAAATGTGGCCGCATCGATTCCTAAATAGGAGGCCAGGTATTTGTGTGGTATCAATCGCAATACTTGTGGGCTACGCTTCAAAAGCGTGGTAAATTTTTCTTCGGCACTAAAGGTTTGCAGTTCGATTTGACGTTGCAAGGCTCCTTTCAATGCGTGAGCTGTTGCTATACTGAGCATGCGCGCAAAATTGGGAAACTCTAAACAAAGTGCATTTACCTGTGTATAAGTCGTTTTTAAGAATGCGCTCTGCGTAAGTGTTTCAAAAAAATAATTGGAAGGCGTTTGGGTTAAAAATGAATCGGCTACACCGGAAAACGAAAATGGATACGTAAAGACTATGGTCGCTTCTTTATCTTCTTTCGTGAGGTAATAAGCACGCTGCACACCATAGGTGATAAAATATAAGGTGCGTTCGGTTTCGCCTTTGGCTGTAAGAATCGTTTTGCGTTTGGCCTCGCCCGGTTGCCAGATGGCTGAAAAGCGTTGCCACTCTACAGTGGTAAGTGGATGAATTGTACTTACAAACCGATGCAAATGCTCGGTTGCCTCCGGATGGTTCATTCCGAAAGGTAAATTGGAATGGTACCAAAAAAAATACCCGATAACTTTCGCTACCGGGCATTTACCTAACCGACATCTATTTCTTTAGTTCACTGTCAGATCAAATTCTACATCCAAATCGCTTTCGCCATCAGCGGATGTGCTTGTCGCTGACTTTAAATCAGGCTGGTGTTTCAACACTACTCTAAATTTACCACTGCTAGCTGTGCTGCTAGCTGTCCAGGCTGTGCTTAACCCTAGTGGCAAATTTTTGGTGTCTTTATCATTGTAATTAACCGCATCTACCCGCGCATCAATATTTCCATTACCGGTCGGGTTTGAAAAGGTATTGTTGGTCCATGCAAAGAAGAACAAGTGCTCATCTGCCTCCTCCTCCACTTCGGCAGTCACATTATATTCCGGTGCAGTGGTGGCTGCCAATTCATTGATCAAAGTAATCGTAAGCGTATAGGGCATGTTTTTCGCCAAGTTGATCGGGCCGCTCAATACACGAGCATTCGGGCCATCCCCATCGGAGTCAGTCGCGGTTACGACAACCGGGCTTCCGGTGGTAGGGGTAAAAGTGAGTGTTGCTTTCGTAATTGCTTCCGGAATGTTCTCCGGCTTAGGATCATCTTTTGAACAGCCTGCTAGAAAAACTAACGAGCCAGACATCACAACCAAAAAAATAAATCGAAGGCGTTTCATAAATAGTTTTTTATTAAATGCAACAATGTTGCAATAATATACCCTAAATCTGAATTGTGCAAATTAAAAACTGTAATGAACGCCCAAAGTGATGTTTCGGCCTACATCATCCGCGAAGTAGCGCAGTCGATTGGTGTATTCCCGAAAGGCTTGATTGGTCAAATTATCAGCAGCGATACGGAATTCGCATTTGGAGAACTTCAGTTTGCGGGTCACTGCTACAGAAAGAGAAACCAAAGCATAGCCGTCCGGTGCAGCCTTAAAGTCGAAATTGCCCGGACGCTGCGCAACCAAATCAACCCCCTGAGCTTGGGCATCAATAATTTGACGGGGTGTAATTACCTGGGTCGCACGCGATTGGTTAGCCACCCATCGAAGTTTTGATTCAGCTCTCCAACTCCATCCTTTTTCCGGGTTAGATTCATACCGGATTCCGAGGTCGAGCCGATTAGCCGGAATAAAAACCAGATAGTCGTTCTGCGTTTCGTCTGTAGCGCGTAGGTAGGAAACTTTTCCCGTGAGGGTCCAAAATGAATTGAATTGGTAGTTGGAGAATAAATCAATACCCACAAAAGAAGCATCCGTTTGTGTGTAGCGGAAGTATGGAAAAATGCCGCGTAAGCCTTGTGTTACTCCGCGTGGTTTGAGGTAGATGAAATCGAAAATATAATTGACATACCCAGTTATTTCTGTTGTAAAGCGGGGCCGATCCACTTTATAGCCAACCACCCATTTCAGAGCTTTCTCAACTTTCACTCCAGATTTTTCATAAGGCTTTACTTCAGATGTGATTTCATTCAACAACAAACCGTATTCAATGGACGCAGCACTTTGGTGAGTTCCTATGCTGTATAACTCTGCCATGTTTGGCGGACGCCAGGCACTGCTGAGTGAGCTGGTGAATGTAGAGCTGCCATTTAATTTTCGCTTTACTGAAACTGTTCCACTGGCATTTTGAAAATCAATAGCGGAGCGGTACAGTTTATTCTTAAAGTCAAATCCAGCTACGTCATACTTTTTCGCATCGTAACGCAAACCTAATTCTAACATCCACCGATGAAGTGTAATCTTTTCAACCAAAAAAGCACCTATCGTAAGGTGGTCGAAATTTGGAATGAACGGTATAGTTTGGGTACCATCGTCCTTGCTATTAGTTTGATAGAGTGCGTTGATGCCCCAACTACTTTGCCAACGAGACGAATGAGTGCGTTGCCACTCGGCATCGAGTGTTTGCGTAAACAGTTGAAAACCGAGTGCCGGAATTTCGGTAAGAGCTCCCAAGCGAAAATCATACTCCGTTCTGCGATTGCGCTGCAGACCATATTGCAATCGAAACTCATTTTTTCCTCGTTCGAAATGGGCATTGATCTTCACCAAATCATGTTGCACCGATTGGCGAGGTTGTTTAATGTCGTAAGTAAATGCCGTGGTGTATTGCGGCACATCGCGCTCGAGGGCGATCGCCAAATCTTCCGCAGTGGAAACGGCAGTGCCTCGTAAAATTCCAATGGAAGTATTGAAGTGACTGTAAAAAATATCGATACCGCTTTTCTCCGTATGGTAGGCCGTAGACAACGAAAAGTTTTGCTCTTCAAAGCCGGTATTAGATAAGACATAGTTTGCGGCCCGGGCATCGCCTGCTTTTTTGATGGTGCCTTGTGTGCGCCAACCTAAGCCCGGCCATTTTTTAGACCCGCCCTCTAAAAACCCGGAGATTACTCCCGAGCCATTGTTGGAGGCAAAGATGGTATGTAGTTGCCCTCCCACGCCCGCCTCCGTTGGTAG
Organism: Cyclobacteriaceae bacterium; assembly: GCA_044228465.1. GTDB lineage: Bacteria > Bacteroidota > Bacteroidia > Cytophagales > Cyclobacteriaceae > ELB16-189. The sequence continues at coordinate 9,063 of JBGAUU010000020.1, read as the reverse complement.
CTTGGCCGGGTTAACAAGTACGACACCTCCTAACGCATCAGCTCCGTACTTAATGGCGGCTGCATCTTTGATCACAATAATATTCGAGGCGATAAACTGATCCACTTCCGGAGCATGTTCTACTCCCCAGTTTTGTCCTTCCTGCCGAATGCCATTGTTCAAAATCAGCACGCGCTGGCTATGCACACCATGGATCACTGGTTTAAAAATAGCCGGGCCTGTTTGAATGCTGTTGACGCCCGGAATCTCACGCATCGACTCGCCCAGTGATTTGCCCATGGTTTCTTCTAATAACTTTCCGGAAAGGGAACTGTAGGTAGAAGTGACCGCTACGTTCGTATGTTTATCTTCAATCACCACTTCATTTAATGAGGTGCTATCACTTTGCATGGTGATTGTCCAGGGTTTATTGAATGGGACCTTAAGATTGGTCGTAATGGTTTGGTAGCCAACGTAGCGAATCTCTACCTCATATTTGCCAGCGCATAGTTGGGTAAACTCAAACTTACCAGACTCATCCGCTATCGCGCCCTTTTTCTCTTTGATCAAAACGAGTGTGGCTCCTGCGAGCGGCATGCCCCGTTCATCTTCCACTTTACCAGCAACGCTAAACGTGCAAGGCTGAGCCCAACCGGCTAGTGGCATCAAAATCAATAAAAGAAACGCGAGCCTCATCTTGCAACAAAGTTGCGAATATAGGTAAATCTAATAGGAATAAGTCAACAGAATTATATATTTGCAACAATGTTGCATTTACTAAGGAGAGCATTCTGGTTACTGTTTGTCTGTCTAACCTGCGGTTTTTCTACCGCTAGCGATGGATGGCAGATGTTCGCGCGCGTTCCTTTTAAGTCAACGTACTTTAAAGAAATCAATGAGTATTTCTTAGTGCCCACCTTCACGAAAGAACTGCGGGCGCAGGAAGGAAAGGAAATGGAACTGCGCGGTCATTTCATTCCCATGGATATGGATGGCAATAATATTGTATTGTCAAAGTTTCCGTATGCGGCTTGCTTCTTCTGTGGTGGAGCGGGGCCGGAGTCTGTGGCGGAAGTTCAATTCAAAAATAAAAAGCCAAAACTAAAGCCCGATCAGGTAATCTCCGTTCGCGGCAAGCTGCAACTCAACAGTACCGACATCAGTCACCTCAATTTCATTTTAAAAGATGCTGAATTGATACAACCATGAATTGGAAAGCAACGATACTGGGAATCTCGCTGATAGCGATGGCGTGTAACACCTCCAAAGAAAATGAAATGTGGAAGGAAGCTGCGGTGCTGCATCATATGTCCTATCTCATGTCAAAAGAAATTGAAATCGATCTGGCCGAACTGAAAAGAATGAACCTCATTCAAGATTCAGTCCAAGTCATTGCTGCCGACTTTGAAACGTGGCGATCCAACCAAGTGGAAGTCCCCGGCTACGAATTGTCCGAACATACACACAATCATTCATCCCACACGGCAGTAGAACTTACAGCACAACAAATGCTCGAGCTGCAAAAAGTCTTTCAGTCACAACTGGAATCGATCCGCACACGGATTAAAAATTTAAAAAATACACTATGATGCCCTTTCTTAAAACTAAAAAGTTACCGGTAACTGTGCTGAGCGGATTTCTGGGTGCCGGAAAAACCAGTTTGCTCAATCACGTGCTCAACAATCGCGAAGGGCTCAAAGTGGCCGTGATTGTCAATGACATGAGCGAAGTAAACATTGATGCGCAATTGGTAAAAAACGAAGTGCGTTTGTCGCGCACCGAAGAGAAGCTGGTAGAAATGAGCAATGGCTGTATCTGCTGCACCCTGCGCGAAGATTTGATGATTGAAGTAGAGAAACTCGCGAAGCAGAAAAAGTTTGACTACCTGCTGATTGAAAGCACCGGTATTTCCGAACCATTGCCCATTGCTCAAACTTTTAGTTTTGCCACAGGCGATGAACTGTTGGACCTGACACGCTATGCGGAATTAGATACGATGGTGACGGTAGTGGATGCGTTTAACTTTTTCCGCGACTTTGGATCTGCCGACCGTTTGCTGGATCGTAAACTGACTGATATGCCAGAAGATGATCGTACGATCGTAAACTTACTAACCGATCAAATCGAGTTTGCTAATGTAATTATCCTCAACAAAATTGATTTGATTACTACCGAGCAACGCGCGTTTCTGGAAGGTGTGTTGCGCAAACTTAATCCGGAGGCCACACTCATTCCTTCCAGCTATGGCAAAGTAGCGCTCAAAGAAATCATTCATACCAAAAAGTTTGACTACGAGCGGGCGCAACAATCAGCCGGATGGATTCAAGAATTGAATAACAAACTCACACCGGAAACGGAAGAGTATGGCATCGGGTCATTTGTATTTCGTCAACGCAGGCCCTTTCACCCCGAACGATTCTGGAATTACATTCAAACCCGTTGGCCGGGAAATGTACTTCGCAGCAAAGGCATTTTCTGGCTGGCCTCACGGCCGAATGAGGCTATCCTGTGGAGCCAGGCGGGCGGCTCATCCAAAGCAGAGCTGTATGGAAAATGGTGGGCCTCTACCAGCATGGCGCAGCGGGCAGCCAGTGCCGATTACCTCGAAAACCAGGAAGAGATTATGAAAAAATGGGATCGCGATTTTGGCGATCGCATCAATGAGTTGGTGATTATTGGAACGGACCTAAAGCGGGATGTAATCGAAGAAGAACTTTCATCATGCCTGGTAAGCATAAGTGAATGGGAAGCATCTAAGCAAAAGAATAATTGGAACGACCCCTGGCCGCTTTAGTCGACAATATCCGAGTACTTAAACTTGGATATGATGTAGTACAAGAAGTTAAATGACAGGGCGTCTTCCTCTTCTTGCTTTTCTACTACTTTTTCAGATTTTGGTTTGGCTGGCTTAGCAACTACAGTCTCACGATTCACCACTGCTCCGTGAGGGCGCTGCTGATGTTCAGAAGATTCTAACAACAAGGTCTTATCCTCGTTCAAGTTGAGTTCGGGGTGGCTGTTAAGCTCTCTGATCTCTACTTCCGTAGGATCAGTAACGGGGGAATGTTCCTGCGCCTGAGCAGAAAAAACCAACATCGCACCGAATGCGAAGACCGTAAAAAACAGATGTGTGAATTTTTGATTCATAAACCGCTCTTTTCCTTACGAACCTTGAGTACTTTTGGTTTCGGATACGCAAAGTAGAAAAAAAAACGGTTATTCCATCATTCGGAGTCACGGAAACTGATTGTGTATACCGATTGCAACCAATTAATACCTTTTAACCTGATGAGCATTTCATGGGATGATTTTTCAAAAGTAGACCTTCGGGCCGGCACGATCATCAAAGCGGAGCCATTTGAAGGGGTTAAAAAGCCTGCGATCAAGTTGTGGATTGACTTGGGTCCGGAACTGGGTACTAAAAAATCAAGTGCTCAAATTACTCGCCTTTATCAACCTGCAGAGCTGATTGGAAAGCAGGTGGTCTGTGTTGTCAATTTTCCGCCTAAGCAAATTGCCACCTTTATCTCAGAGGTTTTAGTAACTGGTTTTCCCAACGAAAACGGACATGTGGTGCTTACGACACTTGACAAACAAGTACCCAATGGAGCAAGATTATTTTAATCAATTGGCGCACTAACCCAAGTCCATGCAATTCTCGCAACTCGAATCTATCACTTCCGGTAAGGTCCTTCAGCTTTCGCTGGATCGCAAAATTTCGTATTTGATTACCGACAGCCGAAAACCGATGGTGGCGGAAGAATCTGTGTTTTTTGCCCTTGCGGGAGAACGACATGACGGTCATCTCTACATTCAGAATTTATATGATTTGGGCATCCGTCAGTTTATCGTAGAGAAACCGATAGAAGCTTCGCGTTTTCCACTGGCCAACATTTGCCAAGTGCCCTCCACTCTTTCGGCTTTGCAAAACATGGTGGCAAATCATCGATCGGCATTCTCCATTCCGGTGGTAGGTATTACCGGCAGCAACGGAAAAACAATTATTAAAGAATGGTTGTATCAATTGCTGGAGAGCGACCGAAGCATTGTCAAAAACCCGGGCAGCTACAATTCGCAAATCGGTGTGCCTTTGTCGGTGTGGGCCATCGCACCGCACCATCAATTGGGCATTTTTGAAGCGGGCATTTCAATTCGTGGCGAGATGGAGCGGCTGGAAAAAATCATTCAGCCCACCATTGGCATTTTTACAAATATCGGCACCGCTCACAATGAAGGATTCGTAAATCAAACCGAGAAGATCGAAGAAAAGCTAAAGCTCTTCCGCCATGTCTCAACCTTGATTTATTGTGCCGATCATACAGATGTTTCCAAACATGTTCAGCAACAAAAAATTCCATCGCTTTGTTGGGGATTTCACTCGGCTGCGGATATCAAAATTGAAAAGAATCTTTCCACCTATTCTATTCAGTACAAAGGAAATTCATTTACCATCACCCTTCCGTTTGATGACAAAGCCTCTGTCGAAAACTGTTTTCATTGCATCAGCTTGTTGTTGCATTTAGGTTATGCCGCTTCGGTCATTCAGCAAAAAGTAAATTTATTGCGGGCCATCCCCATGAGGTTGGAATTAAAACAAGGTGTGAATCGTTGCCAACTCATTGATGATACCTACAACAACGATGTAGCAGGTTTAAAAATCAGCTTAGACTTTTTGAATGGTCAACAAAAGAAAAAGAAAACCGTCATCCTATCTGATATTCTGCAATCCGGATTAACCGAAAGTGAGTTGATCAATCAGGTTTCGTTACTATTGAAGAGTTATCCAATGTACCAATTCATTGGAATCGGGCCCGTTTTATCCGCACACCAAAAGCAACTTTCGCTGAGTGGTAAAAATCACTTTTATCCATCTACCGAAGCTTTCCTTCAAAACTTAGATACGGCTCAATTCGAAGATGAACTGATTTTGGTAAAAGGCGCACGTGCCTTTCAATTTGAAAAAATTGTCAGTCGCTTGCAGCGAAAGATTCATGGCACGGTGATGGAAATCGATTTGAACAAAATGGTGAACAACCTGAATTATTTCAAATCGCAGTTGCACCATGGCGTAAAACTGATGGCGATGGTGAAGGCGTTTGCCTATGGCAGCGGCAGCGAAGAGGTAGCCAATCTCTTGCAGTTTCATCAGGTGGATTATTTGGGCGTAGCCTATACCGATGAAGGTGTAGATCTGCGCAAGAATAATATTTCGTTGCCAATCATGGTGATGAATCCGGCTGAAGAAAATTTTCATTCGTTGCTGGCGTTCTCACTGGAACCCGCCATCTACAATTTAAAAATGCTCACGGCCTTTTGCCATTTTACCGAAGGCAAACAAGCGAGCATTCATATTGAGGTAGATACCGGCATGCATCGGTTAGGATTCGATGAGTCGGATTTACCTGCCATCATTTCGTTGCTGCGCACCAATCCCCAGCTAAAAATTGCCAGCGTATTTTCTCATTTGGCTGGGGCCGATGAATCGGTACATGATGGATTCTCGAAAGAGCAGTTCGAAAAATTTATACGCTTTTACGAGGGACTTTCGCAAGCGTTGAACATTCGTCCGTTGCGGCATATTCTCAACTCGCCCGGCATTTTACGTTTTCCGGATTTTCAATTGGACATGGTGCGATTGGGCATCGGGCTGTATGGTGTTAATCCGACTGAACAAGAATTCAATCAACTCGTGCCGGTAGCCACGTTGAAAACGATCATCTCACAAATCAAATCCATCAAAGCAGGCGAAACCATTGGCTATGGCCGAAAAGGAAAAGCCTCCACTGAAATGAAGATGGCCACCATTGCGATTGGTTATGCCGATGGCTTTAGTCGCAGTTTTAGTCAGGGAAAAGGGCTTGTGTTGGTGCGTGGCAAAAAAGTGCCGGTGGTAGGCAATGTGTGCATGGACATGACGATGATTGATGTAACGGGAACGGATGCCCAAGAAGGCGATGAAGTGATTTTATTTGGACCTGATTTGCCATTGCAGGAAGTGGCGCAGCGTATTCAAACCATTCCGTACGAAATTCTCACCAACACGAGCGAGCGCGTAAAGCGCGTATTCTTTGCTGAAAGCATCTAGCCGCAACCTAAATTCTTTTTCAGATCGCGTTGAGGTAGTCCGCCAAAGTCAAATGGCTTTTCCGGTTCTTCCGAAGGTTTCGGTTGAATTTTATTGTCCGGCTCCGATTTCGATTCCTTCTTTTTGGATGTCTTGTCTTTCAATTCTCCTTCTTCCATGCAAACAAGTTAACGAATTGTTCGGATAACATTTTACGGGAGAATTTTCGCTCGGCCAAGCCGCGCGCAGCTTGTTGATATTGCTGCAACATTTTTTCATCGGCCAGGAAAGGTTTGATCTTCACAACGAAATCCAATGGATTATTCGGGTCAACCGAAAAACCACAGCGCGCTTCTTCAATTTCACGTGCAATCCATCCACCAAAATTGGTAACGATGAGTTTACCTGCGGCCAAGCCATCAAAGAATTTGTTAGGTGAACCTGTCTCTAACACCGGCAATCGTTTGTACGAAACAAAACACACATCGGTAGCATCCATTACTTTCAACACGCCCGCTCGATCTTGAAAGTCGATGAACGTAAGATTTTGCAATTGCAGGTGTTTGGCATTGTTTTCTAAACGTTCGCGCAAAGCGCCTTCACCACAAATCACAAACTGAATGGGCAAATTTGCTTTGCGGCAATTGTTGGCACACTCAATCAGGTAATCAAGTCCATTCGCCAATCCAATTGCTCCGATATAAGACACCACTAGTTTCTGTTTGCCTTCGGAATAAATCGGCTTATAAAAATCACAATCAGCAAAGTTGGGAATGTTATAAACCTTCTTCTGCGGCACGATTTTTTGAATGGAAGATTGAATAGCCGGTGATAACCCTACGATGGCATGTGCCGATTGATAGATCTGTTTTTCTACCCAATAGAGAAATTGTTTTAAAAAGTAATTCTTGATGAAACCCATCTGGATGGGTGCCTCCGGCCACAAATCGCCTACTTCGAAAATAAAAGGTACATGACTTCGCCTTTTTATCCACATGGCAGCGATACCCACGGTTAAGGGCACTGAAATGGCATAACAGTAGTCGATTTTGCCCAGCTTACTTGACTTTGATATGGAGGCCAGCATGAATCGCAGAAATGATGCTATTCGTTGAAAAAACCCATATCTATTATCGTAAGGAATTGGAAGGTAGTGGATCGTAATTCCTTCAAAAATCTCTGAATAAGGCTTTTTTTGATTCGTGGATGTAATAACAAAAACCTCCGCGTTGTGCTCAATCAGTGCCTTCGCCAAGTAATACGATCGGATCGCGCCCCCGGAAACCGGTGTTTTAAAGTGTTGATGCAATAGTAATACTCTCACAATAAGAAGAAATGGCGCAAAAATGCTTCTATTTTTCTTCGATTTACTAATAAAAATTACTTCTACATTAAGTTTTCGTGAATAGCATCTTTCTGACAATAACCAACCAGTCTTATTTGCGTTCTTTGTACCAGACAACCACTAATTGTCCTATGAAACAATCTCCGAAGTTGGCCATCCTCCAAAGTTTGGATGCGATGGACAAGATGCAAATGGAAGAAGTTTTGAATTACATCAAAACCATCCTCCATCAGCCTGAACCGGATTACAGCGCTTTCAAAAAAGAGGCGATGAAAGAAATCCGCCAGGCACTGCGCAAGGGTAAAAAGGGGCTACAGTTAGCCGCTTAAAAAGCAACCACCCAGTTGTGATACAGGCTTCCGGAACGAAGCCTGATTGAAATCTTCACCCCAAATTTTTCTGATTAGCGCCCTACCATAAACACGGCATTGGAGAAAATCATTTTGCCATTCTCCCAGAAATTGCGGAACAACGGATTGTCTACCAGATAAACTACCTGGCCTTTTCCTTTATCCTCCACACCAAATACGAGTGTGTTCTCCAGCTTCTTGTTGATTTTCGTTCCGGCAAATCCCATCAATGGCTTTTGCTTTCCTTTCAAAATGCCCACGTTCCAGCCCTTCGATAAATAGCTGTAGTGCAATCCCGAAGTGCGAAGTGAATAGTACGTATCATTTAATCCGAAAGCGAGTGGGTGTGATTTATCCATCGATACCTTGTAGATCGCACCAAATATCGAGTTGCTCAATTCTTTTCGTTCTGCCTCTCCAAATTTGATAGGTCCTTCTTTTTCACGAAGTTCCTTCTCTTCTTTTTCGGCTTTGCTTTTCAGGTCATCGTTGGCAAATTCTTTCAATCCGAAGCCTTTCTTTTCTGCAAAGAAAGAAGTGGCGCCCGCTATCAAAATCAAACGACCGCCATCGCCTACCCACCGATCAATCATAGAAACCGTGCCTTCATCAAACAGGCGATAATTGCCATCGGGAATGACCAACACATCGTATTTCCAAAGATCCACATTACGGAAGTAGTCGGTGCCGAGGATGGTGACCGGATAGTGAATTTGTTGTTCGAAAAAGTGCCATACCTGTCCATGATCCAATGAAGATGTTTGATCACCACCTAACAAGGCAACACGCGGTGCGCGAATGTAGCTCACATCAGATGATCCAAAATCAGCGCCTTTTTCAACAAGCCCGGAAGTAGCTGTATAAATTTTACGACCTAAATTTTTGGCGGTGGTTTGTATCACCAAATCGAAATCTTCAATGCTTTCGTTATTTCTGCGTGTAACGATGAGTGTGCCCGGTTCAAATTTGTTTCCATTGGATGTAAAGGACAACATCGCTTTTCTCACCTTCACCCCTTTCTTTATCAGCGCTCCTAAAAATTCAACATCAGCTATGGTTTGATAGGTAAAAAGATAAGCATACGGTTTTGCCGAAATTGGTTCTTGTGCCACGGCTTTTGGTTGATAGGGTTTGCCGATGGCCATTTTCTCGGTAAGAGCGGCAGCCTTCAAATCGTAGGCGTAGATCAAATTCCACGCGGTGATGTCGTACGTAAGTGAATCGGTTAGTTTGGAAGTGGGTTCGAACAGTGTTGTCACAAAACGACCTTTGGGTTGGTGAATATTGATGATGATGTCTTCCGCATTTACATTCACATTTCCGGT